>JAZOCT010000001.1:0-106019 GCA_045596685.1 Tidjanibacter sp.
CGGGTCTATGGTGCGCCCTGGCGGGCGCGGGTATCAAAAAAGATACCCGAGAAGAAATTGAAAGTTGAGAATTGAGAATTGAGAGCAGTCAGCCTCACTCGGACGCGGGTATTGAAAAAAATACCCGCGAACAAGGAGGTGAACCATCAAAAAAACGGGAGCCCCCAACCTCTTGGGTATTAAAAAAGATACCCGAGAACAAAGGGGGGGGGTAAACCCTCTAACAAAAAAAAGGGAAAAAACCTCTCATAAGTTAGGAGAGGGTACCGTAACGGCACTTTTGTGCTGGTGGGTGCCGTAACGGCACTTTTGTGAGGGTGGTTCTCCAAAGCCCTCTCCGAGTGCAGATTGCGAGGCGAGTACAAGGCTTGCGAAAAAAATTACCCCCGCAGTTTACTGAACGTAAATGAGGGGGTAATTTTTAAGCGTAACGAAGTAATCGTCCGCAAGGTGCGCTCGGGATTCGCTCGCAAGTGAAATTATTTCTTACCAAATATAAACTGCGACGAAATCTCACGATAATTGTGAACGCGCTCAATCACATCGGCCAACATATCGGCAACGCTCAACACGGTGAATTTCGAAGTATCCTTATCGGCACGCAAAGGCAGTGTGTCGGTTACGATAATCTCGTCGAGTTGGCTCTCGGCAATGCGCTCATAGGCAGGGCCACTCAACACGGGGTGAGTGATGACGGCACGCACACTCGCAGCGCCCATATCCATAAACATACCTGCGGCTTTGGTGAGGGTACCTGCGGTATCGACCATATCGTCGAAGATGATAATGTCGCGTCCCTTAACCTCGCCAATAGCGGTCATCGTGCCCACAACATTGGGCCTCTCACGATGTTTGTGGCAGATAACCAGGGGTGCTTCGAGATAGGATGCGTAGGAGTTTGCACGTTTTGCGCCACCAATATCGGGAGTAGCAACCGAGAGGTTTTCGAGTTTGAGGTTTTTAATGTAGGGAACAAACACCTTCGAGGCGTAGACGTGGTCTACGGGAATATCGAAGAAGCCCTGAATCTGGTCTGCGTGGAGGTCAATGGTAATCACCCTATCGCAACCAGCCGAGGTGAGAAGGTTTGCCACCAACTTGGCACCAATGGGCACACGGGGACGGTCCTTGCGGTCCTGACGCGCCCAACCAAAGTAGGGAATAACTGCCACAACCATATGTGCCGATGCTCTGCGAGCAGCGTCGATGGTAAGCAAAAGTTCCATAAGGTTCTCGGCAGGGGGAGGGGTCGATTGAACGATAAACACGGTGCATCCGCGAATACTCTCATTGAAGGCGGGCTGGAACTCGCCATCGCTAAACTGACTTACGGTCAAATTGCCGAGTTCAACTCCGTAACTCTTGGCAATCCTCTCTGCCACAGCCTCCGAGCCACGACACGCAAAGATTTTTAATTTATGAACAGCCATTCTTTGTTTTGGATTTTGGGTTTATAGTGACGCAAAGATAGCGCCCAAAAGCGGAATTAGCAATTTTTCTCCCGCTATTTATCAACATTTACCAAACATTTTACCCTTTCGCGCTCTCCAAAGGAGAGTTTTCAGCACCCAACACTCCTACTTTGGGGCCTCCATTGCTGCCAAACACTCGTCGATGAAGGCGAGTATTTCCTCCCTGCCACGCCTCTTTTCGGAAGAGGTGACAAACATCGGAGGGAGTTCTTCCCACCACTCCGAGAGGGTTTGGCGATAGGTGGCGATATTGCGATTCGTATCCCTTTGGCTCTGTTTGTCGGTCTTGGTGAAGACAATACCGAAAGGGACACCCTCTCGGCCCAGAAGTTGGATGAAGTCGAGGTCTATTTTGAGGGGTTCGTGGCGGCTATCGACCAGCACAAAGAGGAAATGGAGCCCTTTGGCTTTGGTCACATAGTCGGTAATGATGGTGGCAAACTCGCGACGCACAGCCTGCGAGGTACGCGCAAAACCATAGCCCGGCAAATCCACCAACCACCACTTCTCATCGACCAGAAAATGGTTGATGAGTTTGGTCTTGCCAGGGGTTGCCGACACCTTTGCCAACTTGCTCTCGGAGAGCATATTAATAAGCGACGACTTACCCACATTGGAGCGGCCTATGAAGGCAAACTCGGGCTTACCGTGCTCGGGTATCTGGGAGAGTTTCGAACTGCTGAACTTAAAGACTGTTTTCATTTCTTGTTCCACATTTTTGGGCAATGTGCGCCACAAAGGTACATTTTTTTCGGGAGAGACGAAACCTCGGGCAAGAAATTTGCAACCCCTCTGCGGCAGTTGCAAACATCTAAATTTTTTTAATGCTTATGAAAAAACTTCTACTTCTGGTTGCCATTCTCTTTTCGCTCGCCATCCTCATCGTACCTTTGGTGGTGACGAGTAACCCCACGAGCGAGCCTTCCACCGCCTTTGCGCCCATTCGTCAGCGCGAAAGCGACCTCGAAGAGCGACACCGCGAGCGTATAGCCAAGAGGCGTGCGCGCCAAGCCGCCTTCGAACACTTCGTGGACTCCACCATCCTCTCCCACCACTACCGTTTCGTGCCCACGATGTTCAACGTGGAGCCGGCAGGGAGCAGCCACCTGATTACCAATCCCAATGTAGAGTTGGCGATTATGGGCGATTGGGCCGATGTGCATCTTCCTATCTATCAGGGATTCACGCCACCCTACCGCCTTGTGATGTTCAACACCTCGGTGAACATTCCTTCACTCACTACTGTGCAGACCGACAACGGTTGGACCATCTCTTTCGACTCGTGGCTCTACTCCTCCAACGACTACACTCTGACCATAGAGGTCTACTCCAAGACGGGAGGAGCAACACTCTCCGTTTCCTCCTCCTTCTACCCCACCACCACCTATTGGGGGTCAATATATGCGATGTATTGAGAGCGGTCAGCGGTCAGCAGTCAGCGGTCAGCAGTCTGCGATCTGCCCCGCTCTCGGGTATTAAAAAAGATACCCGTGAAACACATTGGGCATATAAGGCATATAAGGCATATAAGGCCCATAAGGCTTATAGAACGTACCCTTTGTGGCTCCTGAAAATTTTTCGGGCTCGGCAAACGCCTGCCGAGCCCGAAAAATTTAAGCGTCAAATCACAACGCAATGCCCGATAGATGTGGGCATTACCCAATGTACAGCACCATCCTTACGTTTCTTGTCGTGGGCAGTGGCACTCATCAAATCCTCCTCCGAAAGTGACACTTCGGTGGGGAGTCCGTAGCGCTCCAAGAGTGCCACTATCCGCGCCCCATCACTCTCTGCAAGCAGCCCCCTCGCCACAGCCATTCTCGTGGCGTAGGCAATGCCCACAGCCACCGCCTCCCCGTGACTATAATCCCGAGAGAGGCTCTCGATGGCGTGACCGAGGGTGTGACCGAGGTTGAGCAGTCGTCTTTCGCCCGCCTCACACAAGTCACGACGCACAATATCGCACTTGACAGCCACACTTCGTGCAACCACCTCCAAGCAGCGATTCGCATCCTTTCGAATCGTTGCAACAGTCTGATTTTCGAGCAGTTCGAAGAGAGCGCCATCGCCTATCACAGCCGTCTTAATGACCTCTGCCATACCGCACCGCCACTCCCTCTCGGGAAGGGTTCCGAGCAGGCTAATATCGCACACAACCCTTCGTGGCAGAGCAAACGTGCCAACCATATTTTTGTAGCCCGCCATATTGATTCCACACTTACCGCCAATGGCTGCATCCACCATACCGAGCAGTGTGGTGGGCACCAGCGAAAACTCCACACCGCGCATATAGGTGGAGGCAACAAAGCCAACAAGGTCGGTAACCGTTCCTCCGCCTATGCCCACAATCCTTGTGTGGCGGTCAGCACCCAGAGCGATGAGTCTCTGCCACAGTTGGCTCGCTCCTTCGAGGGTTTTGTGCTCCTCGCCACCCTCCACCTCAATCACCTCCACAGTACCCCCAAAGTCCTCCATAAGGGGGGCAAGTTTGCTGTCAATGACGGCTATGGTGCGCACGTTGGGCTCTTCGAGATGGAGCAATTCGGCGTAGCCTCCAAAGAGAATCTCACACCGACTCTCACCACTATGGTCAATAATCTCTCTGCGTCGCATAAAAAAATACCTAAATTTATTATACAAAGGTAGTACAAAAACTTTGAGATTTTACTACCTTTGCGCCCAAATAAAAAGAAAAGAAGATGCAAAAACTACGCAACATTGCGATTATCGCACACGTCGATCACGGTAAAACCACACTCGTGGACAAGATGATTCTCCAAGCCAACCTCATACGCAATCAGGAGGCGCAGGGAACTCTCGTGTTGGACAACAACGACTTGGAACGTGAAAGAGGCATTACGATTCTCTCCAAAAACGTGTCGGTAATCTACAACGGCTACAAGATTAACATCATAGATACCCCCGGTCACTCCGACTTCGGTGGAGAGGTTGAGAGGGTTTTGAATATGGCAGACGGTGTGATACTTCTGGTTGATGCCTTTGAGGGAACGATGCCACAAACTCGCTTTGTGCTCCAAAAAGCCCTCGCTTTGGGCAAGAAACCCATCGTTGTAGTCAATAAGGTCGATAAGCCCAACTGCCGTCCCGATTTCGTACACGAGCAGGTTTTCGACCTGATGTTCACCCTCGATGCCAACGAGGAGCAACTCGACTTCCGCACCATCTATGGTAGTGCCAAGCAGGGTTGGATGTCGCACTCCTACAAGGAGAAGACCAACTCCATCACTCCCCTCTTGGATACGATTATCGACGATATTCCCGAGCCCGAGAAGGTGGAGGGCACGCCCCAGATGCTCATCACCTCACTCGAATACTCCCCCTATTTGGGCCGTATTGCTGTGGGCAAACTCACACGCGGCACCCTTCGCTCGGGTATGAACGTGACCCTCGCCAAGAGAGATGGCTCGCTCACAAAGACCAAAATCAAGGATTTGATGGTATTTGAGGGATTGGGCAAGTCGAAGGTTGAGAGTGTGGAGTGTGGCGAGATTTGCGCCCTTGTAGGCATTGACGGTTTCGAGATTGGCGACACCATCTGCGACTACGAAAACCCCGAGCCACTGCCCCCCATCGCCATTGATGAGCCTACGATGAGTATGCTCTTCACCATCAACGACTCGCCTTTCTTCGGCAAGGATGGTAAGTATGTGACCAGCCGTCACATCAAGGAGAGGCTCGACAAAGAGTTGGAGAAGAACCTCGCTCTCCGCGTGGTGCAGGGCGAAAGTGCCGACAAATTCATCGTCTATGGTCGTGGCGTATTGCACCTCTCGGTACTCATCGAGACTATGCGTCGTGAGGGCTATGAGTTGCAGGTAGGTCAGCCCAAAGTAATCTTCAAGGAGATTGATGGGGTAAGGTGTGAGCCTGTGGAGGAACTCACCATCGACGTGCCCGACGACTACGCAGGTAAGGCAATAGAACTGACCACCAAGCGTAAAGGTTCGCTCAAAAATATGGAATCGCGCAACGAGCGCACAAGACTCGAATTTGAGATACCCTCGCGTGGCATCATCGGTCTGCGTAGCAACCTGCTGACCGCCACCGCCGGTGAGGCTATTATGGCACACCGCTTGAAAGGATTTGAGCCCTATAAGGGTGAAATTGAGATGCGCTCGGTGGGCTCTTTGGTGGCTATGGAGACGGGGCAAGCGTACGCCTACGCACTAGGTAAGGTGCAAGATAGGGGCCGCTTCTTTGTGGAGCCAGGTGATGAGATTTACTGCGGACAGGTTGTGGGCGAGAATACCCGCGACAACGACATCTGCCTGAACCTCACCAAGAGCAAGAAACTCACCAATATGCGTGCGAGTGGCTCGGATGAGAAGATTATTCTTGCACCCGCTGTAAAGTTCTCTTTGGAGGAGGCTTTGGAGTATATCCGCGAGGATGAGTATGTGGAGATTACGCCCAAGTTTATGCGTATGCGTAAGATTCTGTTGAGCGAAATTGACCGCAAACGAGCCGAAAAGGCACAGCAATAAACAAAACGGGGGCTTCGATTGAAGTCCCCGTTTTTGTTGGTCTAACGTCCAACGTCGCGGGGCGCACCGAATTGGTGCGCCCCGAAAACTTATTAGGGAGGTTAGGGAGCACTAGGAGCACTAGGACTTATGGGAACTCCCAGAACTCCCAGAACTCCCAGAACTCCCAGAACTCCCAGAACTCCCAGAACTCCCAGAAACTTTTCGGGCGCATCGCGCCCGCGACGTTAGACGTTGGACAAAAAACGCAGATAAGCGAGCGGATTTTAGGCGCACAAGAAAATCCCCTCCGCAGTTTGCTCTTCGCAAATGAGGAGGGGATTTATCGCCGTGCAACGCCAAAGGCGCCGCTTATATGCGTTTTTTACATAATGGGGTTACCCATCAAGCCAGTCACAAGGAAGGTAACAGCAACGGTGATAATCGCATACAACTCGGGGAATACGGCCAAAAGAAGGGTCTTACCCATCACGTCGTAGCCACTACCAATGGCAGCAATACCGTTGGCACAAATCTGGCCCTGACGAATAGCCGAGAACAAACATACAAGACCTACGGTCAAACCAAGACCGAAGATGGCAGCAGCCTGCATAAGGCTGATACCTGCGGTGAGGTAGTTCTGCACGAAGAAGAATGCTGCAAAACCATACAAACCCTGGGTTGCAGGCAGTGCCGAAAGAATCATCGACTGACCAAACGAGTTCATACGTTTCTTCATCGAACCAACAGTTGCGTTTGCTGCAATAGAGGTACCATAAGCACTACCGATACCCGAGAGTGCAACCATAAGTACAACACCGATGTAAGCAAGAATAATGTTCATAATTGTAAAATGTTTTTAGTTTGTTAATTATTTGTTTTTTAGTTTGTTTTGCGTCTCTCAAAAGGAGTGTAAATCCTTGTTGAAGCCTCGAATCCCGCATTCTTGTAGAACTCGATAAAGGTAAGTCGCATTGGGTGTACAAAGGCACCAATGGCCGACATAAAGATGTTGATACCGTGACCAAAGCCCAAAATCAGGAACATCACCAATTGGCGAAGACCCGGGGTGTCGGGCGCAAGACTTCCGGCCAAGTCGTTGAACACCACCGCCAAAGCACCACCCGAAAGGCTGATGGCAAATAGGCGGACGTAACTCAACACATCGCCCAGCAGACCCGTAAGGTTGTTATAGGTATCCCACAAGCCCGAGCCAAAATTGACCAAAGGATTGCGGTTGGGGTTGTTCAAAAGGAGCATCAGCACTGCACCGACAATCAGCACACCGAGGAAGATGGGCGACGAGAAGCCAAAGCCCGCAACTCCCACCATCGGCAGCAAGAATGCCAACAAGCAATCAACCAAGATGATAAGCCACCCAAGAGTGCCAAACGAATACTTGAAGCCGTAGGCAATAGTGGTGTTTATCACGTTGAGTACCAATGCAAAGATAATCTGAACGATACCGCAGCCGAGTGCGATGTAGAAGAGTTGGTCGTTGATGGTCTGCATCGCATTGTTGTACCACTCGGGAACACCCAATGTGCGCAACGACACGCCAAAGACGTTACCAATACAAAGACCAAAGAGCACCGAAGCCGCACCCAACCACATAACAAGTTGGGAGATAAGGCCCATACCCTTCATCTTCTTCAAGAACATAAACAGACCTATAAGGAAGAAGGTCGCACCATAGCCCGCATCGCCAATACAGAAGCCGAAGAAGAGCATATAGAAGGGTGCAAAGTACCTCGTGAGGTCCATAGTGCCATACTTGGGTACAGCATAGAAGTCGCCAATGAACTCAAAGGGTTTGGCAAACCAACCATTTTTGAGTTTCACAGGGGTATCGTCCTCCATTGTGGGTTTCTCCTTAACATAGAGCACATCGCCCTCGCCTTCGAGGAGCGCATCCACCTCGGGGGCGTTCTCCTCGGGAGCCCAACCTTGCAGAACGATAAGTTTACCCTCTGCCTCTTGGTCACCACTGCGGCTCACCTGACTGAACTGCAACTCATCTTTGAGGCTGTTCTCGTGGTCGACAATCAGTGCCTCGCTTGCCACACAGCGCGCCATAACACCCTGCCACTCTGCGAGTTCTGCCTGTAAGGAGGCAATCTCTCGACCTTTATCCTCGGCATTGAGCGTGGGGGTCTTAATCACCTGCGCATCAATCTGTGGTGCGGGTTCACCCTTGCGTGTAACTGCCACAAAGTAGGTCACACCTGCCTTCTCGGCAATGGGCTCAACGGTATACATCTCACCCCAAGTGGCTATCCCTTGTGCGTACTCATTGGAGTAGCAGGAGTAGAAGTGGAGCAAGATACCCTCCGATTCGAGGCGCGCGATGGACTCGGGTGCAAAGTTGCCCCACACTGCAAGTTCCTCGGCCTCCTTTGTTGCTTTGGCAATCTGCGCATTGAGGGAGTCAATAGCCGCCGATGCTTTGCGGTAGTTTTCGTAGGCCTCCTCACCGCTGGCGAAAGGCTCACCAGAGGCGTATTGGGGCTGTTTTTTCAGAGTAGAGAACGATTCGGAAGCCGCCTTGTGAGCCTCAATCTCACCCAGCACCTCTCTTTCGCGCTCATTGGGTTCCCAACCGCTGGTTGTGATGTCCACAACGCCGAGTTCCTGCAACTTTGCGAGGAACTCCTCCTGTGCCTTATGATAGAGCACAAGAGTATATTTGTTCATCTTAACTATCATAACTCTTCGGCGGGTTTTAGTTGTTCGTGTTTAGTCTTAACAATCTTCTGGGCGCTCTTCGAGAGGTTCTCCTCATCTTCGAGGAAGCGTTTAATCTTCCTTATTGCGTCCTCATAGCCCGGAATCTGCACTTTTTCGTACAGATTGACCTTCTGTGTAGTCTTTTTGCGTGCGTGGTCGAGGAGTTCGGTGCGGCGCATAAATACCGCAAACTCAATCCCCAAGCGGGCAATCTCCTTCAAAACCTCCACCCCATCGGCATACCACGCGGGCGAGGAGAAGAGGTCGTAGGGACGCTGCTCAAAGACCACCTCCGAAAGGGCAGGAATCTTCACACCGGCAATCTTATTGACCCCCAGCACGACATCCTTCACCACAAGAAGGTCACTCTCGAACTCACCCCAAAGTGCCGACATATAGTCGTACTTTGCCATCAACTCATCCATCTGCCTCTGGTAGCCCTCTGCCTTATCTTTGGCAGCCGACACCTCAACCCTCAAAGCCGACTCCTTACTCTTGATGGTGGGGAGTGCTTTTTGGCGCATTTTGAGTTGTTTGCCGAGTTCGCCGAGCGAAGTCTTATTATATTGAAACTTTATTGCCATCTAAATCCTTCAATTAGAATGGTTATCCTTTCTTTGTCTAATTCATTGAATTTTTGAACTATTTTTTTCCTTTGGCAAGGGAGCATAGCGGGCCTATGCAACCGCACAAAAGGGGAAAAAGAGCCAAAAAGAGGATGAATTATTTCCAATACTTCTCTACCAATTCGGCCTTAATTGTAACCTCCGACTTCTTGAAGTACTTGGCAAACAGAGTCCAAGCGGTGTCGAGCATCTCGGTGATGTCGATATTCACGTCAATGGAGAGCAACTTATCCGAATACTCCTTCGCAAACGCCAGAGCGCGCTCATCGTAGTCCGAAAGGTCAAAACCATTCTCCAACTTGGTCTTGGCACCCGCAGCATCCGAATACAAACGCACAGCGGCATTCATAACCTGGGGATGGTCCTCGCGGGTCTTCTTGCCAATCACGAGTTGTTTCAGACGCGAAAGCGAGCGGAAGGGATCTACGATAACCTTGCCCGTATCGGTGTCGTTACGGAGGAAGAGCTGACCCTCGGTAATGTAACCCGTATTATCGGGAATTGCGTGGGTAATATCGCCACCCGAAAGGGTCGTAACGGCAATAATGGTAATCGAACCACCCGAAGGCAACTGTACGGCTTTCTCGTAAATCTTCGCCAAGTCCGAGTAGAGCGAACCGGGCATCGAATCCTTCGAGGGAATCTGGTCCATACGGTTCGACACGATAGCGAGTGCATCGGCGTAGAGGGTCATATCGGTGAGCAGCACCAGAACCTTCTCGCCCTTATCGGCAGCGAAATACTCTGCTGCTGTAAGTGCCATATCGGGCACCAACAGACGCTCCACAGGAGGATTCTCCGTTGTGTTCACAAAGCAAACAATCCTATCCAACACGCCCGCATTCTCAAACAAGTTCTTGAAATAGAGGAAGTCGTCGTTGGTCATACCCATACCGCCCAAGATAATCTTGTCGGCCTTTGCCCTCAAAGCCACATTGGCCATCACCTGGTTGTAGGGCTGGTCGGGGTCGGCAAAGAAAGGAATCTTCTGACCCGACACGATGGTGTTGTTAAGGTCGATACCTGCAATACCCGTAGCAATCAACTCCGAAGGCTGACGACGACGGAAGGGATTTACGGTAGGACCGCCAATCTCCCTCTCCTCGCCCTCAACGGGGGCTCCTCCTTCGAGGGGCTCGCCATAGGCGTTGAAGAAACGACCTGCCAGGCCATCGCCCACCTTCAACGTGGGGGGCACACCGTGAAACAGTACCTCGGCATCGGTAGAGATACCCTCGGTACCCTCAAACACCTGCAAGGTAACCTCGTCACCCATAATCTTAACCACCTGTGCAAGGTGACCACCAACGGTTGCGAGTTCGTCGTTACCCACACCCGTAGCGTGAAGTGTCACGGTTGCTTTGGTGATGTTGTCAATTTTGGTGTATATCTTCTGAAATGCTTTTGTAGTCATATCTCTTCTCCTCCAAGTTTATTTAGTGGTAGCAAATGCCCTGATTTCAGCCTCACCTTTTGCAAACGCCTCGCTCTTCCACTCGGTGTAGTTGAGTTGTTTGAAGAGGTTGATGAGGGTCTTGAAGAATGCCGAGCACTCCTCAAAGTCGGCAAAGTTGTACTCCTTGCGGCACATCTCCATCACAAAGTCGAACATATATTTTTGGCGGTCAATGGGGCAGTTGGCATCAATGTCATCGAATGCATCCTGTTGCAAGATAACAAAGTCCACGAGTTCGCTCTTCCAGAACATCTCGTGATACTCTACGGGCACACCGTCGTCACCGAGAATGTTGATTTGCTCGGCTGCCTCTTTACCCCTACGCACGAGGGTCTTACCCTCCATTACGTTCTTAACCCAACCATCTTCGATGTGGTCATCGAGGTACTCCACGATTTCGGGATATTCGAGATATTTGGAGTAACTATCCAGCGGGTCGATAGCGGGATAGCGTTTCGAGTCGGCACGCTGCTGCGAGAGTGCATAGAAACACCTTGCAGCCTTCTTTGTGGACTCCGTAACGGGCTCCTTCAAGTTACCACCCGCAGGCGATACGGTACCGAGGAAAGTTACCGAACCGGTCACACCATTGCGCAAGTGTACCAAGCCCGCCCTCGCGTAGAACGACGAGATGATGGCCGAGAGGTCCATAGGGAATGCGTCCTGACCGGGAAGTTCCTCCAAACGGTTACTCATCTCACGAAGAGCCTGTGCCCAACGCGAAGTAGAGTCGGCCAACAGAAGCACCTTCAAACCCATAGCACGGTAGTACTCCGCGATGGTCATACCCGTGTAAACCGAAGCCTCACGAGCCGCAACGGGCATATTCGAGGTATTACAGATGATGGTTGTACGCTCCATAAGTTTGTGACCGGTACGGGGGTCGTCCAAGTGGGGGAACTCGGCGAAAATCTCCACCACCTCATTTGCACGCTCACCGCAGGCTACCATAATAATAAGGTCTGCCTCGGCCTGTTTCGAAATGGCGTGCTGCAACACAGTCTTACCTGCACCGAAAGGACCGGGAATGAAACCCGTACCGCCATCGGCAATGGGGTTGAAGGTATCAATAGCCCTCACACCTGTCTCCATAATACGGCTGGGACGGGGTTTGGCGCTATACGCCTTGATGGCCTTCTTAACGGGCCAGCGCTGTACCATAGTCACCTCGTGGTCCTCACCCTTCTCGTCCGTAAGTACAGCCACAACGGTATTCACATTGTACTGTCCCTCCTCTTTGAGCGACTTGATGGTGTAGGTCTGCTCCATAACAAAGGGAACCATAATTTTGTGGGCTACCCACAACTCCTGAACCTCACCGAGCCAATCGCCTGCGGTAACCTTATCGCCCACCTTTGCGAGGGGCTTATAGTCCCAGAGTTTCTCGTAGTCGATGGGGTCGGTTTTGGTACCCCTCTCGATGAAGAGGCTCTCCATCCTTTCGAGGTCGTTTTGCAGACCGTCGTAGTTGCGCGAGATGATACCGGGAGCAAGTGTTGCTTCGAGCATATGGCCCTCAAACTCCACCTCGGTACCGATTCGCAAACCGCGTGTCGAGTCGAAGACCTGAACGTAGGCATCCTTACCCGTCACCTTAATCACCTCCGCCATCAACTTCACGCCACCAATGGTGATGTAGCAGATTTCGTTCTGCGACACAGCGCCCTCGGTGCGTACAATCACGATATTGGAGATAATACCTTGTACTTTACCAGTAGTTTTCATTTAATATTTCTATTTTTTGTTTTTTTGAATTTTCGTCACTTTTTCAGCCACCCCTCTACTCCGCATATCTTCTTTCGGCCTGACGGATGTGCTCCGTAGCACCGAGCGAGGATACCAACCTGCGGAACATCTCTTTGCCTCTCTCGGCATCGAGCCTTGCCCAGCGGTGGACAAGCGAAAGGCGTACAATGTAGCCCAAAAGGAAGTCTATATTGAAGTAATCGAAGGTCGAAAGTTCCTCCGAAATACCCCAACGAATCATATCTATGCGGTGCTCCTTATCGAGAAGGTTCTCATTCTCGGCAAGTGCACCAATGAGGGTATCGACATAGCCAACCTCACCTTTCAGTCCGAAGTCGGCAGCCGACGAGCGCGATAGTTGCTGTACGACCTCACCGTCGCCCACCATCCATTCGGCAATGGTGAGTCCTTTGGCGCGGGCTGCGAGCGCTGCGGTGATGTTGCGCAGGTTGCGGTCAGCCTCACTCCACTCCCTCAAAAAGCGACACCCGCTGGTGGCGCAGTAGCGGTAGTAGGCAGCAAAGAGTTCCGTTGCAAATGCACGCGAGGGGTCCACCCTCCTCAAACGCTCATCGTCGGCATCCACCTCGCCACCAGCCATATCGGTGTAGAGTTCCACAACCTCCGCCAACTCACGGGGAAGTTCGCTCGGGCGCTCCAACTGCTCGGCAATCTCCTCGCGCGAGAAGTTACCCAGCGTGGAGTATCCCTCCCTGCCACTCTTGATATTCACCATATTGCACACATCGTGGAAGAGCATCCAACCGCGCAATGCCCGGGCATCCTCCTTCGAGAGTTCGTCGGCAATCTCGTCAATCACCTCTCTCGCGTCGAACCCCTTGACATCGCCATCGAGCGAATACTCCCTCAATCCGGCAACAAGGCAGTAGTAATTTTTAGCCATAACTTATCCTACCCTATTGTTTAGAAGAGCATCTTCGTGATTTTCTCTTTGAGATATTCGGCCAGAAGAGCCGAAAAATCCTCCTCGGTGAAACTGATGTAGTAGCCACCCTCTTTGGGTGCCACCTTGAAACCACTCTTCACCTTCTCGGAGTAGCCCACCTCGATGCCTGCCGACAAGAGAGCCTTCACTGCGCCCTCGGCATCGGCATCAAATTTGGCCCTCATCTCCACAGGAAGGGTAGCCTCCAAAGTCACCTTCTCACCATTCCACGCGCGAGCAACAGCCAACAACATCTCCTTCACGAACTCAACATCAAGCGATGCAGCGTGCACTGCGGGCTCACTCACTTTGGCAACAACCAGCCCTGCGATATTCTCGCGGAGCGATGCCACCATCTGGCGTACCGAAAGCCTCATCTCGGTTTCGTTGTTTTTCTTCACCTCGTCGGCTTTCACCTCGGCAGCCTTCACGATAGCCTCTGCTTTTGCCTCGGCCTCGGCAACGAGTGCAGCAGCCTTTGCCTCGGCCTCGGCTACCATTTGTGCAGCCTCCTCGCGACCCTTCGAAAGACCCTCATCATAGAGTTTTGCGGTCAATTCTTGCAATTTTTTGTTTTCCATTTTTTATTGTTCAATTATTATAATTTTGAATTTTGAATTCTAAATTTTGAATTTCTATTGGTGTTCGGGGCGCAAAAGGTCGGTCACCACCTTCACAGGTGAGAAGGTCGTGATGGGAACCTCAACAAACAGTGTGTTCCAATTGGACATTGCGCCATTCCACAATCCGGGCAACTCCTGCGCCAAGAGGGTACGACCACTCTTCGACTTGCTCGAAATAAAGCCCGTTGCGGGGTCGGTAAATTGTGTGAAGTCGTACTTCTCACCCCTATGGTTACGGGTTGCGCAGACCAAATCTACGGGGTTGAAGTGGGTGGCATCGGCCATCAGCGACTTCTGCTCGGGGGCAATCTGCGACGACTCGGCAATCTGCAAAGCCACCTCCCCGTTGGTACTCTGTGCCCAGAAAGGACCGCCACCAGGCTCTCCCTCGTTGCGGACCATACCGCACACCCTCAAAGGACGGTCAAGAATCCTCAATAGCGCCTCACGACGCACCTCCTGACTCGCGCCCTTCACACTCTCGGGCAAAACCACGCAAAGGTCCCTCTCCACAAACTCCTCCACCTCGGCAAGAGAGCCCTCACCTGCTTCGAGTTGTGTCAAATAGTCAAATACCCTCTTCTGGGTAGTCACCAACAAGCCCGCCAGTACCTCTTTGTACTTGATGGTGTCGGCTTTCAGGTGGTCGGGAGCCACATTGTCGATAGTCTTGATGAAGATGAGGTCTGCGTCGATGTCGTTGAGATTCTCAATCAGCGCACCGTGACCTGCGGGGCGGAACAGCAACGAGCCATCGGCCTCGCGGAAGGGGGTGCAGTCCTCATTCACAGCGATTGTATCGGTGCTGCTCTTCTGCACCGACATAGAGATGTTGTACTTGACCTCATAGCGCCTCTCATAGCGCTCCCTAACGCTCTCGAAGAGCGACGAGAAACCCTCAACGTGCTCGGGCGATACGGTGAAGTGAATATTCACCTGGCCATCGCTCGAAGCATACATTGCACCCTCTGCCAAGTGCTCCTCAAAGGGGGTACGGGCACCTGTGGGATAGCGGTGAAAAAGAAGAAGACCTTTGGGTTTGGAGCCATATTCGAGCCTTTCACCAACAATGGTCTTCACTACATCTTTCAGGGGAGCATCCAACGACACCTTCTCGGAGAGTGCCTCGGCGAATGCGAATTTGTCGATATTTTGCGAGAGTTTCTCCACCGTGCCGTTCATCTGGCCGCTTTCCACAAAGGAGAAGAGGTCTTTGAACATTCGTGTAGCAGCGCCACTTGCGGGGACAAACTTCTCTATTCGAAGACCCTTCTGCGCCTCGCGATACTCGGCACGCAGCGCATCTGCACATTTTTCATCCACAGCGATAATGCCATCGCCAACCCTTGCAGAGCGGATGATATTAAGATAGGGGAAACCATTGCGGAAGTTTTCCAACTGTTTCTCGACAGCCTCACGGGAGAGTCCGTGTTGCTCAATTTGTTTAAGGTCTTCGGGTGTAAACATAGGTCGTTTAATTTTATTAAAATTAATCCGACAAAGTTATGCCTTTTCTTCGGAAAACCAAAGCACACCACACTCTTTTTTGGTAAAATTTCTCGCCCGAAGATATTTATTTGCGCCCGACGGGATAAATCTTGCGAAAAATACTAACTTTGTGGTTTGAAATGGCAACAATAAAGGAAAATATACTTCTCGCACCCTACCTCTCCTTCGGTACGGATGGCAGGGCAAAGCGATTGGTGGAGTGGCACACCGTAGAGGAACTGCTCCACTACCTCCATTCCGAGGAGGGCAAAGAGCACCTTGCGGGGCGCTGGACAATCCTCGGCGAGGGGTGCAATACACTCTTCACAGAGGATTTCGATGGTACCATAATCCGCTCCGCAGCCAAAGGCATTGAGGTCTTGGAGGAGAGCGCGAGCCACCTTATCATCCGCGCAATGGCAGGTGAGGTGTGGGACGATGTGGTGGCGTGGAGCACCCAACGTGGTCTGTGGGGAATGGAGAACCTCTCGTCAATTCCCAGCAGTGTAGGTGCCAGCGCGGTGCAGAACATCGGAGCCTATGGCACCGAAGCAAAGGATGTCATCGAGTGGGTGGAGTATGTAGACCTTACAACGCTCTCGGAGTGCCGTATTCCGGCCTCGGAGTGCAGATTCGGCTACCGAGAGAGCATCTTCAAAGGCGACCTTGCAGGTAGGGTGATAATCACCGCAGTGGTCTATCGTTTGGAGCGGAGCGCCACCCCACGTCTCGACTACGGAACCCTCCGTCCCGAGGTGGAAAAGGCGGGCGACTACTCCCCCGAGGGTATCCGCAGGGCTGTGATAGCCATCCGAGAGAGCAAACTTCCCGACCCCAAAAAGATTGGCAATGCGGGCAGTTTTTTCAAAAACCCCATCCTACCCCGCGAGCAGGTCGAGAGGCTCAAAGCCCTCTACCCCACGATGCCCATCTATGAGGTTGCAGGGGCTCCCGAGAGTCTGAAAATCGCGACGGGGTGGATGATTGACTCTCTTGGTTGGAAGGGAAAGAGTCTGGGCAACGCGGGTGTTCACACCCATCAAGCATTGGTCTTGGTCAATCTGGGCGGAGCCACAGGAAAGGAGGTTTTGGCGCTTGCCGAGCGCATCTGCCAAGAGGTTAATGAGAAATTCGGGGTTGATATATCCCCCGAGGTAAACATACTTTGAGAATTCAAAAATCGGAATTGGATTGAAAAACGAGAATCTATTACATAAGTTCAAGGCCTACATCACGGAACACCAACTCGCCACCACCGACAATCGTATTCTACTGACTGTCAGCGGTGGTGTCGATTCGATGGTGATGATGCACCTCTTCGTGGAGGCAGGCTATAAGGTGGGGGTTGCCCACTGTAATTTTTGCCTGCGAGGACAGGAGAGCGAGGAGGATGAGGTGGCCGTTGCACGCCAAGCAGAGAGCCTCGGCATCCCCCACTACAACCACCGTTTCGACACCAAAGGTGAGATGGCACTCACGGGTGAGAGTGTGCAGATGGCGGCCCGCAGGTTGCGCTATGCGTGGTTCGACGAGTTGTGCCTTGATGAGGGCTACGACACCATAGCCGTTGCCCACCACGCCGACGACAGCATCGAGACCTTCTTCATCAACCTCCTGCGAGGTACGGGACTCAAAGGGCTGACGGGCATCAGCGTCATCAACGGCAAGGTCATCCGCCCTTTGCTGTTCGCATCGCGCCACGAGATTAAGGAGTATGCCAAGAGCCACAACATCCCTTATAGGGAGGACTCCTCGAACCGCTCGACAAAGTATTTGCGCAACAAAATAAGGCTTGGCATTGTACCCCGCCTGCGCGAGATTGTACCCCAATTTACGGGAACGATGTGTAGCAACATTGACCGCCTGACGGAGACGCAACGATTCATCAACCACGCCATAGAGAAAATTGCCCGCGACGCTGTGGAACATATTGGGGGTGAGGATATTATCCATCCCGACAAAATTGACAGTGGCTTTCCTCTCGGATTTGTAATCTACGAACTGATGAGTCACAATTACGGCTTTCGTGGCGACGTGGTGGACTCGCTCTGCGTGGCGCTCAAAGCGGGTGCTACGGGCAAACGTTTCTACTCGAAAGATTGGGTTGCCTACGTCAATCGTGGGTGCATTGTAATCTCCCGCATAGACGACAGCGATGCTTGCGAGGTGGAGGTCAATTTGGCCAAGACCAAAGTCTATTGCGGAGGTTCGATGCTCTACCTCGAAAAGTTGGATATCGACAACATTGAGACCCTCCGCACCCCCGAACATATAGCACTACTCGATTTGGACACCCTCACTGAACCCCTCACATTGCGCAAATGGAGGGAGGGGGATAGGTTTGTACCCCTCGGTATGATGGGCGAAAAGAAAGTGAGCGACTACCTGATTGATGTGAAGATGTCGATGGCCGAAAAAGGGCGACAATTTGTGCTCACCTCGGGCGAAGAGATTGTGTGGCTTGTGGGGCAAAGGATAGACAACCGACACAAAATTACCTCCAAGACCGAAAATGTTCTCCGCATCACGAAGGAGAGTTTGTAGAGAGAGGGAGTTGAAAGTTGAAAGTTGAAAGTTGAAAGTTGAAAGATTCACCCTCTAATGTTAGAGGGGGTGTCACGAAGTGACGGGGAGAGTGTGTTTGAGTTGAGAATTATGATATGTCGGTTGACGATAGTCCGCTGACGGTAGACAAATAAAATATGGCAAAGACTATTCGTTTTAGGGACTCCTGGGCACAGTACGAGAAAATCGTGCAGGATATTCGTGCCCGCAAGTTTGCCCCCATCTATCTACTGATGGGTGAAGAGGGTTATTTCATTGACTGCCTGACGGATATGCTTGCCGACACCATTCTCGACGAAAGCCAAAAGGCTTTCAATCAACTTGTCATCTATGGCAAAGATGTGGAGGATGAAGGGGTGATTGTGAACTATGCGCGCCAGATGCCTATGATGGGTGGCAAGATGGTGATTATCGTCAAGGATGCCGCCTCGCTCCGCAAGGTCGAAAAACTCTCGCTCTACACCGCCTCTCCCTCCGAATCGACCATCCTTATCATAGCACACAAGGGTAAGAGTGTCGATAAACGCTCGGCCCTCTACAAGCAGGTGAGTACCAAAGGTGTGGTCTTTGAGTCACCACGCCCCTACGACAATGAACTCGCCCCCTGGATTGCCACCTATTTGCGTGGCTCAAAGGGGTGCGCCATTGAAGAGAAGGCGCTCAAAATGGTGCTCGACTTTATGGGTACGGATATAGCCAAAATCGTGGGCGAGTTCGACAAACTCTTCACACGACTGCCCGAGGGCACAAAGGTTATCACCGCCGATCACATCGAGCAAAACATCGGTATCAGCAAGGATTTCAACAACTTCGAGTTGGTGGAGGCTGTGGCTCATAGACAGTTTGCCCGCGCAATGCAGATTGCCGACAACTTCGCACGCAACCCCAAAAACCACCCCCTTGTGGTGACTACCACTACCCTCTTCGGCTACTTCCAAAAACTCTTCACCATCAACTACAAAGAGTGGCAAACAAGGGTTAAGGGTATGCCCCCCGCAAGCGATGCCGAACTTGCAGGACTCATAAAGGTAAGTCCCTTTGTGCTTGGCGGTTACAAACAGGCAGCAAAACTCTATCCAAACAAAAAAATCTTTCTCATCCTCGGACTCATCAGAGAGTACGATATGAAGGGTAAGGGTATCAACTCGGGAGGTGTGGAACAAGGCGACCTCCTGCGCGAATTGTTGATGAAAATAATGATGCTCTAAACGACAATGGTGGGCGAAAAAATATCCCTCGATGGCAAAATCACCTCGTGGCACGAAGCCAACCTCACACCCAAAGAACTCTTGGGGTGCAATTGGGTGTACACCACCATCAACACCTTCGCTCACAAACCCCTGCACCTAACCCCCAAACTCCACCACGCAGTGGAGTCCTACAATGCACTCTATGGCACAAAGCCAACCATCGGCACCAAAGAGTTGGAGCGCGAGATAGTCGATTTGCTCCACTTTGGGCTCTATCCCGAGGGGGGTAATACGGTAAATCTCTATCTCATACCCTCGGGGGATGGCAACTGCCGCAGGCTCCTGCTACACGAGGCCACAACCCCCTATGAGGGGTATGGGCTCCTTACGGTGCGCCCCCGAGCCATCGTTGCCAACTATGAGATACCCTTCGGTAAGCACCTCACAAATGTCTCCCTAACAGCGGCAAGGTTTGCCGATGGCTACGCCTCCGCGCGTGGCTACAATGTAGCACTGCGCGCAGACCGTAACGGCACACTCCACTCCTCGGGCGACAACCCTCTCTATGCACTGCGTGGAAACACCCTCCTGACAACCCCCATCGACAAAGGTGCACGCCCCTCGGTGGAGAGAGAACTGATGGGAAGAGTTACCGAAATGGCGGGCGTGAAAGTCGTAGAGGAGGAGTTGAGAGTGGAGGACGTGGAGAACTATGAAGAACTCCTGGTCTTCACTCCTGTGGGGATTCAAAGTATCTACTCGGTGGGTAATATAAGGCTTGGGAACATCTACGCCTCCCTACTCTCAAAGCACCTTATGGCTCTAACTCGCGAAGGATTCGCTCGCTAATCTCCAACACATCGTCGAGGTCGAAACCGCGACTCATCCCAAAACGTACCAATTTGGCTTTCAGGTCGTAACGGTCACGCGCTGTGGTCTTGGCCATTTTTTTGCGCAAAATATCTTCCAGGCGCGCCACGTTCTCCTCGGGTTCCAACTGCATCAGAGCGCGGGCTATCACCTCGGGGGCTATGGACTTGGCACGCAGGGCAGAGCGAATCTTCATCGCCCCCCACCCCGAAAAGCGCATCTTCTCCCTCACATAAGCCTCGGCATAGCGCCCGTCGTCAATGAATCGCTCCTTTTTGAGTCGCTCCAACACCTCGCGCGCATCCTCATCCGAAAGCCCCCAACGACGCATCGAGCGCAAGGCATCACTACTGCACTTCTCGGCACGCGCACATTGGCGCATCAGCGAGGAGAGCGCTTGGGTGGGAGTCTTGGTGCGAGGAGCGTATAATTTCACCTCTTTCTGCATACGACCATACGAGGTTTGGAGTTCATATCTTGGTGTATTTCAACATCTTGGAAACCCTTACTGCGAAGCATTGAGGCTGTTTCCGAGGCGAGCCTTTCGTGAATCTCGAAGTACAACTTCCCCCCTCGACGCAAGCCCACCATCGCACAATCGGCAATGCGCTCGTAGTAAACAAGTGGGGTGCTATCGGGTACAAAGAGAGCCTCGGAGGGCTCATAGTCGGTGACATTGCGCTCCATCTGTTGGCGTTCACTCGTGGGGATGTAGGGGGGATTGGAAACTACAATATCGTAACTCTCCGACGCTGGCTCCCAACGGAAAATATCACCCTCCAAAACCCTCATCGGGGCATTGTGAGAGAGTGCATTCTCGCTCGCCACCGCCACCGCTATGGGCGAAAGGTCAAGTGCCTCGACCAGAGAGCCTTCAATCTCACACGCAAGAGATACAGCAATGGCCCCACTACCCGTTCCGAGGTCTATGATGTGGGGATTGGAGAGGTCGTTTTCACGCACAATGAGCGCCACCAACTCCTCCGTCTCGGGGCGAGGAATGAGCACCCCGGGGCGCACCGCAAAACGCCTACCATAAAACTCGGTCCACCCTATTATATATTGTATGGGCTCACCCTCGGCAATGCGCATTAAAAGAGCCTCAAACTCCTCGGCATCGAAACGCGAAGGCTCCGCAGCACCATCCATCACCACGTCGAAACGCCCAAAACCGTAGAGGTCGGCACACAAACGCTCCGCCACAGCATCTCCCTCGATGATGCCGTAGATATCTCTTGCTACGATTTGCGCTCTGGTGTAAATATTCTTGCGTGTCACGATGCAAAGGTAGTGATTTTTTCGAGAATGCTATCAATATGTTTAACAATTAGTTAGGTGTTGGAGCGAAAAAAAGTTGCAAAAAAAGCACATTTTTTTGTTGTGAAAATTTGCAGAAACGAATTTTTGCGCTACCTTTGCATCGCAAATCAGAAATGCAACGGGAGTTTAGCTCAGCTGGTTTAGAGCATCTGCCTTACAAGCAGAGGGTCGGCGGTTCGAATCCGTCAACTCCCACAAGAGAAAGCCACTCGAAAGAGTGGCTTTTGTTGTTGATAGGGGTGGCCGAATTTATTCGAAGCCACCCCTATCGGATTATATGATCTATACGGCTTATAGAACCATATGGGACTTATATGGTCTTCGGGCTCGCTTCTGCGAGCCCGCAGTTTACTTAATCACCAACGCAAAAACGCATATAGCGAGGGGATTTCAAGGCTTGCGAAGAAGGCGGTCGCGCAGTTTACTATCGTAAATGAGCAGACCGCCTTCAAGCGTAACGCGGAAATCACCCGCTATATGCGTTTTTACTTGATGGTCATTTCGTCGAGAAGATACCCTGCCCCGCCAATCTTGTCGATAACAAACAACACATAGCGAATATCCACAGAAATGTTGCGACAAATATCGGGGTCGTAGTCCAGGTCACTCATCGTACTCAACCAAGTACGGTCAAAGTTGATACCAAGAAGTTCGCCACGACCATTGAGAATGGGGCTACCACTATTGCCACCCGTCGTGTGATTTTTGGCAAGGAAGGCCACAGGAATGGTATAGCGACCATCCATCTCCACACCCCACCTGCCATACTCCTTCGAGGCGTACAAATCGCGCAGGCTCTGTGGAATATCGTAGTCGTAGATTTCGGGGTTATCCTTCTCAATGATACCATCGAGGGTGGTATAGGGCAGGTGGTAGACACCATCGGCTGCCTCATAGCCGGCCACCGAGCCGTAGGCCACACGAAGTGTGAGGTTGGCATCGGGATAGAATGGGCGGGTGGGTTCGAAGGCCATCTGACCACGCATATAGGTTTTATAGAGTTCGGTAATCTCCTTATTGAGAGTCATATATTGGGGCGAGAGTCTTTCCATATAGACCTCATCGAAGGCCTTACGCATAACCCTTGCGGGGTCCGAATCAAAGTCGTAGCCCTCTTTGCGTGCCTTTTGGAGTTCCTCGGCAGAGGTGATGCGCGAAGAGCCGAAGAGCCACTCTACAAAGGCCTCCACCGAACCACACTCGGCAAGGCGCGCAGAGTACCACTCGGGCACAAACTCCGCACCCACATTCTCGCCAAAATCGCGCAACATCTCCACTGCCACACGTTGGTCGATGGCGGGTAGGTAGTCTTTATAGTTGGGCTCCACACTCTCGGCATTGAGGCGGCGAGGAGTGGCGAGGCCCATCAGTTCGATGGCATAGATAGCCTCATTGTAGTAGTCGCGCGTGATGGCAAAGGGGAGCAATTCGGCATACTTGGCGTGGAGCCTATCGAGCACACCTTCGTACTCGGTGCCCGCAGCCCACTCCTCGAAGCGCTCCTCGTAGGCCACCTTCTTTGCCACCGTATTGCGCCTTGCAAGACCGAGGCTCTCACCCTGCCATTTTTTCCAAGCATTGGCAATGCCTGCGTGCTTGGAGGCATACATAATGCGTGTTGCCACATCCTTACTCTGCGCCTCGGAGATAATGTCGAGCCTCTTTGTGCGCAGGCGAATCTTCGCCGGATTGGAGTAGTTGAGCGTGTAGTCCACAAAGTCGCTGGTCACATACTCCCTTGTGCTGCCCGGGAAACCATACACAAAGGTGAAATCACCCTCGGCAGCCCCCTCGGTAGAGATTGCAAAGTGACGTTTTGGACGGTAGGGCACATTCTCGGGCGAGTAGTCGGCAGGCTGATTGTCCTTGTTGGCATAGATGCGGAAGATGGAAAAGTCACCCGTATGGCGGGGCCACATCCAATTGTCCGTATCGCCACCAAATTTACCGATACTCGAAGGGGGTGCACCCACCAATCGCACATCCCTATACACCTGATAGACAAACAGATAGTAGGTATTGTTGTAGTAGAGGCTCTCCACCGACGCGGAGTACTTGCCCCCCTCTACTGCCTCGTCGATGATACTCTGTGCGCTCTCACCGGCCTCAATCCTCGCGGTCACATCCTCCATTCGTACAAGGAACGAAACGGTGAGTCCAGGGTTAGGCAACTCCTCCGAGCGATTCATAGCCCAGAAACCGTTGGTTAGGTAGTCGTGCTCCACGCTACTATGGTACTGAATCTGTCCGTAGCCACAGTGGTGGTTGGTGAGAAGCAGACCCTCGCCCGATACCAATTCGCCCGTACAGCCCCTGCCGAAAAGGACAATGGCATCTTTGAGTGCTGCCTGATTGACACTATAAATATCCTCGGCAGAGAGTTCAAAGCCCTTTGCCTGCATATCCTTTATGCGCTCACCAATGAGTGATGGGAGCCACATACCCTCGTCGGCTCTCACACCCGCAAGTGTCACAACCGAGAGCAACAACACAGCAAAAAATCTCCTCATAGAAATTGAATATAGTTTAGGTTATACAAATTTTTCCAACTCTACCCACAGCATCTGCACAGGGAGCCCCATAACATTGTAGAAAGAGCCCTCTATGCCACTGATGGCAACATAGCCTATCCACTCCTGAATACCATAGGCTCCCGCCTTGTCGTAAGGGTGGTAGGTATCGATGTAGTATGCTATCTCCTCGTCGCTCATCTCCCTGAATCGCACCACACTATGGCACGAAAAACTCCTCTCTCGGTCTGTGGTGCGCAGTGTCACCCCCGTTACAACCTCGTGAGAGGCACCCGAGAGCAGGCGGAGCATCCTCACCGCATCCTCCCTATCGCAAGGCTTGCCGAGAATCTCGCCCGAGGCTATCACCACCGTATCGGCAGTGATGAGGATGTCCCCCTCGCGGAGCGTATCGCAATATGCGTCGCTCTTAATCTTCGAAAGGTACTCGGCAACCTCCCCGAGTGGCATATCGGCAGGGAAATTCTCCTCTGCCTCTCTACCTTCTGCAATCTCAAATTCCAATCCACAACCCTGCAAGATTTCTCTCCTTCGGGGCGATTTGCTCGCCAAGAGCAGTCGATGATTTTTAAGCCTATCCACCAGAAGCATAGTTATTTAATATCAAAGTTCAACAACTCCTCGCCCTCCAATGAGGCTCTCAACACGTCGCCCTTGTGAACGGGGCCCACACCCGAGGGAGTTCCCGTGAAGATGTAGTCACCCATACGCAAGGTCATATATCGCGAAACATAGGATATTATCCTATCAACCGAGAAAATCATATTCTTCGGCTCGCCCACCTGTCGCACCTCACCATTGAGAGTCATCTCGAACCTCAACTCATCGACCCTCTTACCCAACTCCGATAGCGAAAGGAAGCGTGGGGAGATGGCCGCCGAGCGGTCAAAACCCTTCGCTCTCTCCCAGGGTAGTCCCTTTGCAATGGCCTCGCGTTGGAGGTCACGAGCGGTGAAGTCTATACCGAGTCCCACTTCATCGTAGTAGCGGTGAGCAAATCGTTCCTCTATGCACTTACCCACCCTATTGATTTTCACCACCAATTCGGTTTCGTAATCGACCTGTTGGGAGAAGGTGGGGATGAAAAATGGGTCGTTATTACGCAAGAGTGAGGTGTCGGGTTTGATGAAGTAGATGGGCTCCGCATTGGGCTCACCATTGTCAAACTCCTTTATGTGGTCGGCATAGTTGCGACCTATGCAGATTATCTTCATTTGTTCTCTTTTTTAAGCAGTTCCACCATTCGGGCCGCAAACCTATCCGATGCTCCCTGACCACCGACAATAGCGCGTAGTGCGTCATAATCGGCCCTCATTCGGTCATTTTTCACTCCCCCGGGCATAATGGCCAAGAGTTCCTCGGAGGCCTTCTCAACGGTCATATCGTGTTGGATGAGTTCCCTTACAACCTCTCGTTCCATAATAATATTCACCAACGAGATAAAACCAATCTTCACAAATGCACGCGCCACACGATAGGAGAACTCATCCATACGGTAGCACACCACTTCGGGGGTGCCGATGAGGGCCGTTTCGAGGGTTGCCGTACCCGAGCACACCACCGCCGCCGATGAGTAGCGGAGGAGTTCATATGTTTTGTCTGTCAGCACCTTGATGCCACTATTCCCAACAAACGATTCATAAAGACCCTGCGAGAGCCACGACACACCCGCAACCACAAATTGCCACTCGGGATGCGCTTTCGAGAGGGCGACCATAAAGTCGAGGTTCCTCCTAACCTCGCTCTTGCGAGAGCCCGCCAATAACGCCACAATGGGGCGTTCATCGAGCCCGTTTTTCGCCACAAACTCCTCCCTCGGGGGGACCGTCGCCAACCTCTCGGAGATGGAGTCCATAATAGGATTACCCTCATAAGTGGCCTCGATACCACGCTTGCGAAAATACTCCACCTCAAAGGGGAAAATGATGAAGAGCCTATCGACATATTTACGAATCATCTCCACCCTGCGCTCCTTCCACGCCCACACTTTGGGCGAGATGTAGTAGAAGGTGCGAATACCCTGCGTGTGGGCAAACTTTGCCATCTTGAAGTTGAAGCCGGGGTAGTCTATCGAGATGAGCACATCGGGCGCAAAGGCCAACAAATCGCGCTTACACTCGGAGAGTTGCGAGAATATTGTACGCAGGTTTTTCAGCACCTCCGACACCCCGAAAAAGGAGGTCTGGTTGTAGTGCTTGGCGAGGTTCTCCCTGCCACCCACATCCGCCATACGATCACCTCCCCAGAAGCGGAATTGCGCCTCGGGGTCGGCTTTGAGGATGCCCCTCATAAGATTGGAGCCGTGCAAATCACCGCTCGCCTCACCTGCAATGATATAGTACTTCATTCTTGTCTAACGACCTCTTAATTTTGAATTTTGAATTTTGAATTTTGAATTTCCAAAAGGTCGGGGCGCAGGCGTTTGGTACGTTCATAGGCTTGTTCCTCCTTCCACGCCTCAATTTTGGCAAAATTGCCACTTGTGAGCACCTCGGGCACCCTCCAACCATTGAACTCCGCAGGGCGAGTGTAGATGGGTGGTGCCAGGAGGTTGTCTTGGAACGAGTCGGTGAGTGCCGACTCCTCGTCGCCAATAGCCCCGGGCAGCAACCTCACAACACTATCCGTAATGATTGCCGCAGCCAACTCACCTCCCGTAAGCACATAGTCGCCAACCGAGATTTCTCGCGTGATGAGGTGTTCTCGGATGCGGTGGTCAATGCCCTTATAGTGCCCACAAAGGATGATTATATTTCCAAGCGTCGAGAGGCGGTTGGCCTCCTGTTGGTTGTAGGTCACTCCGTCGGGCGAGGTGAAGATTATCTCGTCGTACTCTCGCTCGCTTTTGAGTTTTTCGATGAGTCTGTATACGGGCTCCACCATCATAACCATACCCGCCTCGCCACCAAAGGGGTAATCATCCACCTGTCCGTGCTTATAGGGTGTATGGTCGCGGATGTTGTGCACAACGATTTCCACAAGCCCTTTCTCCTGCGCACGACGCAGAATGGACTCATTGAGTGGTGAGGTCAGCAAGTCGGGCACGACTGTAAGTATGTCAATTCTCATAGTGTTGTATCTTTATTGAATCCTCCATCGAGAACCTCACCAATGAATGGGTTGGTTCCCATCTCTTGTCCCAAAGTTGTTTCGCCACCGTGACCCGGATAGACCTTCACTCCACCACCAAGTGGCAGCACACGCTCCATAATGCTGCGCATCAACTCGTCGTAGTCACCACCCGGCAAATCCGTGCGGCCAATGCTCCCCGCAAAGAGCGTATCTCCCGAGAGCAGGATACCCTCCGATGGGGCATAGAAACAGACACCGCCTTTGGAGTGTCCTGGGGTGTGGATAACCTCCACCCTACTCTCACCCAAGAGTATCTCGCGCCTTTCGGCCAGGTCTATCTCCGCCTCAACGGGACTGATATTGAAGCCCATAGATGCGCCATAGGCGGGTGCCACAGCAAGCAGTTGCGCATCGGCAGAGTGGAGAGCCAAAGGTATATTGTAGTGTTCCTTTACGAATGCGACACTTCCCAAGTGGTCGGGGTGCGCGTGGGTGAGGAGTGCCATTACGGGCTTAATACCCCTCTGTGCCACGAAAGTGGTGAGCCTCTGGCGCTCCGCCTCGGTGGTGCAACAAGCATCCACCACAAGAGCCTCGCCACTCTCTGCCCAGAGCAGATAGCAGTTGGTGCCGAAATGATTGAAGGTAAAACGTGCTAATTGTATCATATTTCAACCCTAAAAATTCAACACGCGGGGAGCATACTCCCCACGAAAATATTATTTTCCTACAAATATAGTGAGTTTTTTGAGAAATTTAGTATCTTTGTTTGATTAACTACTCAAAGTAATTATGGCAAGAAATCGACACCCCCGATTGGAGGGACTCAAAATAACCTCACTGGCCGCCGAAGGCAACGCGATGGGCAAGTGGAACGACGTGGTGGTATTCGTACCGATGACCGTTCCGGGCGACGTTGTGAATGTGCAGATTCGCACCAAACGTCGTCGCTATATGGAGGGCTACGTCACCGAGTACATCGAGCGCTCACCCCTGCGCGTGGAGCCTTTCTGCGCCCACTTTGGCGTGTGTGGAGGTTGCAAATGGCAGAACATCCCATACGGTGAGCAGATTGCCTTCAAGCAGCAACAGGTCTTCGACCAACTCACCCGCATCGGACACCTTACGATTCCCGAAATAAGGCCCATTCTCGGTTCGCGCAAGACCGACCACTACCGCAACAAACTCGAATTCACCTTCGCACCCAAGCGTTGGAAAACCTACGAGGAGGTGGCACGAGGTGAGGAGATTGCCGACACACCCGCTTTGGGTTTCCACATCCCCTCGATGTTCGACAAGATTCTCGACATCGACTATTGTCACCTGCAACCCTCACCCTCCAACGAGATTCGCAATGAGGCAAGGCGCTTTTGTATCGAGCACAATTACCCCTTCTATGACATCCGTCAGCACTCGGGGCTTATGCGTAACATAGTCATCCGTACTGCCTCGACGGGCGAAGTGATGGTCATCGTGGTCTTTGCTGTGGAGGACAAGGAGCGCATCGAAGAGTTTATGGAGCACCTGAAAGTAACCTTCCCCGAGATTACCTCGCTGGTCTATATGATAAACGACAAACTCAACGATTCGCTCGGCGATAGGGAGCCCATCCTCTACTCGGGTCGTGACCACATCTTCGAGGAGATGGAGGGCCTGCGCTTCAAGATTGGCCCCAAATCGTTCTACCAGACCAACTCCGAGCAGGCATACGAACTCTACAAGGTGGCACGCGAGTTTGCCGACCTTACGGGCGACGAGGTGGTCTATGACCTCTATACGGGTACGGGTACGATTGCCAACTTTGTGGCATCGAAGGCCAAGAGTGTAGTCGGTGTGGAGTACGTCGAGGAGGCTATTGAGGATGCGAAGGTCAATTCTGCAATCAATGGCATCACCAACACCACTTTCTATGCGGGCGATATGAAAGATGTTCTCAATGATGAGTTTGTGGAGCAAAACGGCCATCCCGATGTAGTGATACTCGACCCCCCGAGGGCGGGCGTACACGAGGATGTGATTGCCACAATCCTTCGTGCCGCACCCGACAGAATTGTCTATGTTAGTTGCAACCCCGCAACACAAGCACGCGACTTGGCAATGATGAACGACCACTACGAGATTGTAGCCGTACAACCCGTAGATATGTTCCCCCACACCCACCACGTTGAAAATGTAGTAAAACTTATAAAGCGATGAAACGAATTATCACAACCCTCGCCACCATTATGAGCGCACTCTCGCTCGTGGCACAAACCACCGTTGTCGAATCACCACAAACCGACGTTCTCTATCGTCTGCCGATGGAGGGCGGAGTGAAGATTACAGCACGCACCCTCACCCCTCGTAACCTCGGCATTGCTATGCACCAGAACCTCTTGGACTTCTGCGCGTGGGAACTCCTCACCACAGAGGCCACCGATATTGTAGCACCCCGTGAGGGTGTGGTTGAGAAGGTGACCGATGGCTCACTCCTGCTTCTCCACCCCGATGGGCTCTACACCCTTTTGGATGCAATGGGTAGCGTCACTGTCAAAGAGGGCGACAAGGTGGCCAAAGGTGACAAGGTGGGCACAGCACAGCCTCTGGATGGGGGCAAATGGAGAGTGTGGGTGGTTGCCTACTACCTGAAAAACAACCCCTCCTATGGTCAGGTGGCACAGAGTGGAAACTACGAGCACCTCTACCAATACCTCAACCCCGTGTTCTCCACGAGGGGTAAATGCAAAGTGCAACTCTCCGACGGTGGCTCCTACACCGTCAAGGCTCGCACTTGGTGCTGGCCCTGGGAATAGAGAGAGGCGTTTGCCCAACTCGAAAAATCGTAGGCAAGGTTTTTGCCTACATCACAGTTTTAGGATTCTTATCTAAAAGACTATAACGCTATGGAGAAGAGAATGATATTGGAATACCGTCACTACGACGCTATTGGTGAGATGGCTCACGAGGATTTGGAACTTGTGGAAGCAGCCCAGAGAGCGTGCGAAAAGGCCATTGCCAACTACTCCAACTTCCACGTTGGGGCAGCAGCAAGGCTCGAAAGCGGACGCATTGTGACGGGTAGCAACATCGAGAGCGAGGTCTACCCCGCAGGCTTGTGTGCCGAGCGCACCCTGCTCTATCACCATCAAGCATCCACCCCCGAGGATAGGATTGTGGCACTCGCCATAGCCTCCTCGCCCAGCCATCGAGAGTGCTACCCTTGTGGTCAGTGCCGCCAGGTGTTGCACGATGTGGAGAAACGTCAGGGACTCAACTTCCGCGTCATTATGAGTGGTGCGGGCTCGGCTACGGTGGTCGAAAAGGCGAGCGACCTATTGCCATTCACATTCATCCTCTAACCCTCTAACACACACCCAAACGATTATGTTCAAAAAACAAGATATTCTCTACGAAGATAACCACATCTTGGCTGTCAATAAACACTCGGGCGACTTGGTGCAGTCCGATGCCGAAGGTACGCTCGGATTGGAAGACGAAATCAAGGAGTTCATAAAACGTCGCGACGATAAACCGGGGGAGGTTTTCCTCGGTGTTGTCCACCGCATAGACCGCCCTGTGAGTGGCGTGGTGCTCTTTGCCAAGACCAGCAAGGCTCTGGTGAGGCTCAACGAGATGGTGCGCAACCGCAACATCGACAAACGCTATTGGGCAGTGACCGAAGAGGCCCCCGAAGAGTTGGAAGGCACGCTGGTTCATTTCATCACACGCGACGGCAAGACCAATAAGGCGGTGGCCTACAACTCCCAAAAAGGCGATGCCAAACGTGCCGAGTTGCGCTATAAGATGCTCGGCGGTAGCAAGAACTACAAACTCTTGGAGGTGGAACTCATCACGGGTAGGCACCACCAGATTCGTTGCCAACTCGCCAAAGTGGGTTGCCCCATCAAGGGAGACCTTAAATATGGAGCCAAACGCTCCAATCAGGGCGGTGGCATCTCGCTCCATTCGCGCAGTGTGGAGTTTATCCACCCCGTAAGGAAGGAGCCCCTGAAAATTGTCGCACCCGTACCCGTAGGTGACGCTCTGTGGAGTTTCTTCGAGGAGAGCCAATCGTAAAAAACGAAAGTGATTTTGATTATTGAGCAACAGATGTTAATTTTGTGGAAATTATAGCAATTCAGTATGATACATTTTAAGTTAAATAATTTTAGAGCTATCGGCTCTGCCGAAATTGATATTAAAGGTATTACGGTTGTATCTGGCGAGAATGGTTGTGGTAAGAGTACTATATCTCGCTTGTTGTACAACACATTTGACATTGCTAATAACTATGAGAAACTCATTAAAGCAAATCTAAACTCCAAGTTGGCTGATTTGTATAGTCTGATTAACTCAATTATGAGAGATATGACGTTTGGAAGATATGGACAGCTTTCGGAAGAGGAAAACGAATGGATTCACTATTCTGGTCGTAGGTATTATTCCATACAAGAGGATGAGGAAATAGAAGATTACTTGGAAAGGATTATCGCCACAATTGATAAAATCGAGAAAGCATTTATTGGTGCGATGTCAATAAAAAGTGAAAATATGAGAATATATCCGCTCTCGATTATTCAACAAACAATAGTTAGACTTGGTTCTACATTGGGAGTATCTATTGATGTAGAATGTTTGAACAGAATAGATGATGTCATTGCGGCTTTCAATGAGCTCAAAGAAGAATGTGAACGTGTAGTAAGACAAACAGCTAGAGCAATTGATTTTAGACCAATAAATTTCTTGAAAGATGACCTATCTTCTAAGTTTTCTCAGCGAATTGAAGATATTTTTTTGCATATTAGCGAATATAGTACCTCTATCACCAACTGGGATTACAATACATTGGAACAACCAATAGAGGTGCGTAAATGCGTCTATATTGATACCCCTATGGCTGTTGGTAGGAAAAATAAAACCAATAACCCATATTGGATTAAATTGAATGATTTATTGGAAAGTAAAGATGTGAATAATGCTCTTTGGGATGTAACAGCACAAATCAATCAAACGCTAAATAATGATGTATTAAAGGGAAGTACATATTTTGATGATAATAAAATAAATTCATCTTTTAAGTACAAACGTATTGATGGCAAAGTGTTTGATTTAGAAGAGTGTGCAACGGGTATCAAGTCATTCGGTATTCTGCAAATGTTGCTTGAAAATGGTCATCTTAATAAGAATTCATTGTTGATTATTGATGAACCAGAAGCACATCTTCATCCACAATGGATTGTTGAGTATGCTCGATTAATAGTTTTGCTTAATAAACTTTTAGGGGTTAAGGTGTTTATTGCAAGCCACAATCCTGATATGGTAAGCGCAATAAGATATATTTCTGAAAAAGAAGGTATGCTTGATCAAGTGAGTTTCTATTTGGCAGAGAAAAATGAGGGTTCCTATACCTACGACTATAAATACTTGGAATCCGATATTGAGCCAATTTTTGCGTCTTTCAATATTGCACTTGACCGTATTAACCAATATGGAACTATTGAACAAGAATAGAGTATGGCTTATAAATACTGTGAAAAAACTACTAAAAAACATCCGAAATATAAGGATGTTTTTGCCAAACCTCTATCGGTTGCTATAAAGGATGAGGGTGGACCAATTATTGGTATCCATAGCATTGTTGTTGACCTAGATGCTATGGAGAAGGATAATGCTTTAAGGCAGAATAGAAACCAAATATCTACAATGGATATATTCTTTGGAATATCACAAGAGGTTACACATAAAAGCCCTCAAATATGTCTAGTAGATTTTAAATATAGGGTAAAGGGGAATAGTGGATTTGACATAAAAGATTGTGAAAAAAAGATAAAAGACTCTATCGTAATACTTGGAAGAGATGTGATTATTCATCCAAACTATTATTTTGTTTTTTCAAAGAACAATCAGGTAAAGCGAAGTATTTTATCTAGAAAGAATCTGTCAAACCCGAACTCACCAATGAAATTCATTAATACGAACACTTTTACAGAATTGTTTTGGTAATATAAATATGGCTCGGAATAAATTTCCGAGCCATATTTATTACAATTTATAAGCCAACTGCGATAAAAGGAAGCAATGTTGACACAACTACCACAACACCAGTGCTAATATATATAGTTGCTTTTTCTGTATCATATTCGACTAAACTTTGTATATTAAACTCACTTCCGACAAAAGTCAGAGTGTATTCTATCTTCTTACCATCAACTTCAATAGGTAGTAAGAGTCTCGTTTCTGTGTAATACGGGTTGGTTTTGTATAACTGCAAGATGTTTTCTGCTGCATTTATGTTGTCAAATTTGTTGTAATTAGGTAAAGCGATAGACCAATTACCATCTATGAGTGTTAAACCATCTACAGGTGCAATGGTATCTTCTAATCTTGCACCTGCTGGGATTACGGAAGGTACTTGTGCCTTTTCCTTGTCTATTAGTTTTATTCCCATATGGATTATTCGGTGGGAAGAACCTTCATTATCAATAAATGCTGCATCATCCCATAAGATACGGATAGAAGAGGAGTGATTATTTATTATTGTCAAATCAATTTGGCTCCCCGAGACTGAAGCGGATGGGCAGAGTGTGACATATTCATCTGAATATGTGTTATTGGAATGCACACCAAGCGAATTATGATTAGCGTTTGCTTCTTTGAGTTTGTACTTGCCATCAATAAAATAGGTGGTTGTGTAACAGCTTGACAAGGTCGTTATTGCCAAAATAATTAGTAGTACTTTTTTCATGGCTTTGTTTGTGTTAGTTAAACAATAGTATTCTGCCTTTCTGCTATTGTGAAACCAACTACACAAAAAAGCGCAGGAGGACTTATGTAATTCAGAGGTACTGGCATACCTATACTACAACATAAGCACCACCCACGCTTTGGCGTAGGCGTTAAGTGCCCATTGTTCTTGTAGTAATAAGAAAAGTGCCAGTTTTCTGAATTCGAACAATAGCAAACGCTACAAAATATGTTTGTCAAGATAAATATAATCCTCTCAACACTGCAAATATAGGTATAAATAGCGATTTATATCTATTTATTTTGTATTTTTGTGCATAAAAATTAGTAGGCGTGCAACGAAATGCCCCTGTTTTGCATCTATATGTTATAGAGCACAAACTTAACACCCTAACTACTATGAAACGCGGAATCAAAAACATCCTTTTGAGCCTTGCAGGTTTCTCGGCTGCCCCCATTCTCACCGCCTGCTATGGTATGCCCGACAACTACTACGACGAGCCGGAGATGTTCAACGACATAAAAGGCTTCGTAGTCGATACGGAGTTGAACCCCATCAAAGATATTGAGGTCTATGTAGATGGACAGACTTGTCGCACCAATGAGAATGGCAGTTTCCACCTCGATGGCGAATTTTGGGGCTACACCACCCTCACCGCTACCGATGTGGATGGCGAGGCAAACGGTGGCGAATTCGGCACTGTGGATGTGCCCGTATCGGAGGAAAACCACGCAATCATAAGTGTCGTAATGAGTAGAAAATAGCGCTATGGCAAACATCAAAATAGGACTACGCAAGAGGTTGGCACTCAATCTGTTTGCAGGCATCAAGCGCGAACTTGCCGAGAAACACGAGTTGCGCGAAATATTCTGGGAGTGTACCCTACGTTGCAACCTCAACTGTCGCCACTGCGGGAGCGATTGTCGCTCCTCGTCGGCAACACCCGATATGCCCGCCGAGGATTTTCTCGCGGCTGTGGACAAAATCACACCCCACGTCAATCCACACAAGGTGATGGTCGTAATCACCGGTGGTGAGGCCCTCTGTCGCAAAGACCTCGATAGTGTGGGGCGAGAACTCTACAAACGTGGCTACCCCTGGGGAATAGTCACAAATGGTATGCTCCTCACAAAGGAGCGTATGCGCTCACTTGTAGCCTCGGGTCTGCGCTCCATTACGGTGTCGATTGACGGGTTCGAGGAGCAACATAACTACATACGTCGCAACCCCAATAGTTGGCAAAATGCCATCCGAGCACTCGATGTCATAACAGCCACCAAAGGTATCGCCTACGATGTCGTAACCTGCGTAAATAGAGATAATTACCGCCATCTTACCGAGTTCAAAGAGTTGCTCATTGCACACGGATGCAAGGCGTGGAGGCTCTTCACAATCTTCCCCGTAGGGAGGGCTGCCGAGGATGATGCGCTCCAACTCCCACCCGAGGAGTATCGCGGGCTGATGGATTTTATCGAAGCAACCCGCAAGGAGGGACGCATCCAGTGTAACTACGCCTGCGAGGGTTTCCTCGGAGGGTACGAGGCCGAAGTAAGGGACAACTTCTTCGGTTGTCAGGCGGGCATCGGCATTATAGGCATCAAGGTTGATGGCGCGATTTCGGGTTGTACGAGCATACGCGCGGGATTCGACCAGGGCAACATCTACACCGATGACATCTGGGATGTGTGGCAAAACCGCTTCGAGCCCTTCCGCAACCGCGCGTGGGCACACAAAGGGGTGTGCAAAGATTGCAAGATGTGGAAATTCTGCGAGGGCAACGGTATGCACCTCTACGACGACAACCACGAACTACTCCACTGCAACTACCAGAGATTGTGTAAGTAATCCCCCCCTATCCCCAATAGCCCATACGACAATGAAGAAAATTCTACCTTTTATTCTACTATTTATACTCGCCATTCCGCAAGGGGCCTCGGCGCAAGAGAGATTATACACCGAAGAGCCCACCTATCTCACCGACTTTGAACAAGATTACGCAGAGAGAATCTACGAGATTGGAAAGTGGGCAACAATAAGTAGTGGTGCGGTTGTGGCAAGTGGCGCACTCATCTGGTATCTTGGCGAGTTATCCATCCGCGAACAACTCAAAGATTCCGACGTGGTAAATGGTATTGTATCCACAGTAGGTTTGATGCAAACCCTTATGGGTGGCATTTGCCTTACAGCAGCGGTCCCCCTCTATCTGTGGGGCTTGGATTTGAATAATAACCCCGATGGAATAAGCCTCGAAATGGGAGAAAAACAACGCGGTTGGGGCGGCAGATTGGATGTTGGTTGGGGATTTTCCAACACGCCAAACATCGGAGGTTCAATTGGTTACAACTTCAACCACAGACTCTTCATAGGTATCGGTGCGGGCTACGAATACGACCTCAATGGCGAGGGGCCCTACAACTATCCCGTCATCCCCGCCTATGCCGACATCAGGTACCGATTGGGCGGTAGTCGCATCACCCCCTATCTTGGCGTGAAGGCCGGTTTCGACTTCAATGGCGTGCCTATCCCCTACGGCACCATTGATTGGGGTGTGAGCCAGCGATGCCGCAACTCGTCGGGCGCGTGGTGGTATGCCCTTTCGCTCTCCAATAACTACAACAACACTCTATCGTTTAGAATAAGTCGCTCATTTTAGCCGCTCATCCCCTCTTGGTTGACGGGTACCGTCAACTTTTTTATAGAGGGTGCCGTAACGGCACTTCTGTGAGGGGGGTACTCTCGAAAGTTCGGAAGAAATAAAAAAAACGCATAGAATCGAGCGAGTTATAGGCGCACAAGAAAGCGGGCTCCGCAGTTTACTAAACGTAAATGAGGTGCCCGCTTATCGCAGTGCAACGACTAAATCGCCGATTATATGCGTTTTTTGTAGTCCCACCGGGAATCGAACCCAGATTTACAGTTTAGGAAACTGTCGTTCTATCCGTTGAACTATGGAACCAAGCTGGTCTTCTCTTCCAAGACCTCGTGCCCAGAGGCGCTGCGGAAACCTTCAATCAGCCAAACAACCAACATCCAGCCCCCTTATCTCACCCCCTTACTCGGCAGTAGTTTTTCTCTCTGCAAACGCCTTGCGAATATCCTCCGCATAACCCGACTTGATACTCAACTCGGTCTGGTGTACCATATTGCGGAGCGCCAAGACTGTGGAGGAACCGTGACCCACTATCACAACCTCACCAACACCAAGCGCGGGTGTACCACCCTTAATCTCGTAATTGAGGTTGTCGAGGAACTCATCGTCTATCTTCCTTGCTTTGGCAATGAAGCGAAGACTCTCGGAGAGTTTCAGCAACACGTTGCCCATAAATCCATCACAGACAACAACATCTGCCTTGCCGAGGTAGAAATCCTTACCCTCGATGTTGCCCACGAAGTTGATACTCTTCTCCGAAGCCAACATTTGGTATGCAGCCTTTGTCGCCGCGTTACCCTTACTCTCCTCCTCGCCAATATTGAGGAGTCCCACGCGGGGATTCTCCAACCCCCAGAGGTCTTTGGCGTAGATGCTACCCATAATACTATACTGGTGTAGTACCTCGGGTTTGCAATCTACGTTGAGCCCCACATCCAGCAGGAGGGTATATCCTCCCCTGACGTTTGCAATGGCAGCCGAAATTGCAGGACGGATGACACCCTCGGTGACACCCACCGTAAACATCGCACCTGCCATCATTGCACCGGTTGAACCAGCGCTTGCAATGCCGTCAATCTTACCCGCTTTGAGCCACTCAAAGCCCTTGCGGATACTCGAATCGGGCTTCGACTGGAAGGCCTTTGCAGGGTGGTCATTCATTGTGATAACCTCGGTGGTTGCCACAATCTCTATCCTATCCCCCTTGTAGCCCTCTGCCTCCAAGCACCTCTCAATAGCCTCCTTGTCGCCAAAGAGCACCACCTTCGAGGTCACGTCGAGCAACGACAACGACTCTACAACTCCCTTGACTACCGCCTCGGGAGCGTAATCGCCACCCATCGCATCGACTCCTATTCGCAGACTGCGCATCGCTCGGTAAAGTCAGTTACCTACTCGGCTTTTTTCTCGATTGCCAATTTGCCACGATAGAAACCACACTCGGGGCATACGCGGTGGTACTGAACGGGCGAACCGCAGTTCGAGCAAACTGCAACGGTAGGAACAGCTGCTACATAGTGAGTCCTACGTTTGTCTCTTCTGGTCGACGAAACCTTGTGTTTAGGATGTGCCATAGTTGTCTTTTGTTTTTATAAGTTAATCTATTCGTTCTCTTTCTCTTGCATCTCCAATTGGCGTTTGAGGGCCGCAAGCGCGTCGCCATTCTCACCACCGGAGAGTGAATTTTCTTTGGGCTCGGCAATCTCCTCAAACTCCTCCTCGCTCACGATTCTGAAACGGGCAACCATCTCTTGGTTGCACTCCTCAATACTCTCGTGCACCCTTTGGTAAGGAAGCGACAGCAGGAGGGTCTCATAGACATAAGGCGCCAAATCAATCTCTTCATCGGCAGGATTGAGCCACATAACCTCGCCATCGAACTCAATCTCCTCGTCGCTGAACTTCACATAGAGTGTATCCTCCGCCTCAACGGGATATTCGAGTTCATCCAAGCACCTATCGCACTCCACTTGTGCCACACCGTCCAATGCCACTTCGAAGGTGAGCATCTGGGCCGTCTTGGTCATCACAACATCCACAGCCACCTCTGCATCAAGGAGTTCCTCGTCACCCAACTCTTCCAAGAGAGCCTTGTCGATAGTGAACTCAAAGTGGTGTTCGCCACTCTTGTAGCCCTTAAACGGGATGCAAAATTCTTTCAGTGCGCTCATAAGTGCCTAAAATTAGCCCGCAAATATACAAAGAAATTTGGAAATCGAAAATTGAAAATTGAAAATTTTATCTTTTCCCTCTATTTTCTCGCAAAACCAGGTGCCGTCAAGGGCAACTCGCCTCCCTCGGGGGTGACAAGCACCGCACCGTGAGTCGTGACGTGACCGATGACATCCACACCGCCAAAGCGCAACACCTTATCTCTCATCTCCAAAGGAACGGTGAACATCAATTCGTAGTCGTCACCGCCATTGAGCATCGCCACAATCGGGTCGGCGTGCAACTCCTCCGCCATAGCCCTCGTCTCGGCAGCAATGGGTATGCGCTCCAAGTAGAGCCTTACGCCACAGGCCGACGATTTGCACAGTTGCAGGGTGTCGGATGCCAAACCATCGGTAATATCAATCATTGCGGTGGGAACAATGCCCTCTGTTTCGAGAGCCCTCACAATATCGAGGCGCAAGTCGGGTTTGAGCCAGCGACGCAGGATATACTCGTGCCCCTTGAAGTCGGGCTCGGGATTGGGGTGACCATCCAACGCGATGCGCTCCCTCTCCAAAAGGTGCAGGCCCATATACGCTGCGCCCAAATCGCTGGTAATGCAAATCAGGTCGTTCTCCTTTGCGCCCGAGCGACGCACCAAGCGGTCTTTTGCCACATCGCCCACCGCCGACACACTGATAGTCAGGCCATTAACGGAAGCCGTAGTATCACCACCCACAAGGTCTATATTATACTCCTTGCACGCCAATCTCACACCCTCATACAACTCTTCGAGGTCCTCAACGGCAAATCGTGCCGACACGCCAATCGAGATAGTCACCTGACGAGGGGTGCCGTTCATTGCGACAATATCGCTCATACCCGCCACCACGACCTTGTAGCCGAGGTATTTGAGGGGGAAGTATGTGAGGTCGAAATGGACTCCTTCGAGCAGCAGTTCCGTAGAGAGCAGGAGGTATCTATCTCCCGCATCTATAACTGCGGCATCGTCCCCCACTCCCACTACGGTAGTGCCATTTGTTGCCTCAAAACCCTGTGTCAATCTGTCGATGAGTCCGAAGTGTCCCACCTCGGCAATTTCAGTGCGTTTGTTCATATTTGCCAAAATTTCAATTTGGCGCAAAGATAATAAATATTTTTACTAATTGGGTATGCAATTTGAGGATTAATATCTATATTTGCACCCGTGAAAAAATTTGCATATTATTTAGCATCTAAATGAAAAACATAGTACTATTCGGAGCGCCGGGTGCCGGCAAGGGTACCCAAGCGGTCAAATTGGTTGAGAAATATGGTTTCAACCACATCTCAACGGGTCAGGTTATCAGGAACGAAATCAAGGCTCAAACCCCCGCAGGTAAGCAGGTGGAGGAGTGCATCGCCCGAGGCGAATTTGCCCCCGACGACTTGGTTATCGAGATTGTGAAACACTTTATGGCCACTCACCAAGATGTGGCAGGCAGCATCTTCGACGGCTTCCCCCGCAATACCTATCAGGCAGAGCAGTTCGACCTGCTGATGAAGGAGTGGAATAGCAAGGTGGATGTTATGCTCTCGCTCGAAGTCCCCGAAGAGGAACTCGTAGCACGTTTGCTGTTGAGAGGCAAGGAGAGTGGCAGGGCCGACGATGCCTCCGAGGAGGTTATCCGCAACCGCATCCGCATCTACAATGAGCAGACAGCAGTGGTGGCCGACTACTACGCCAAGCAGGGCAAGCACATCGCCATCGATGGCACCGGTACTATTGAGGAGATTTTCGAAAGGCTCTGCAAAGAGGTAGACGCACTTAAATAACGTGAGTTTCGTGAATTTCAACTTATTGAAATTCCGAAACATCCGCTTTATCAAAGAGCCTTTTTTGAGGCTCTTTGAGCAAGTCCCTCCTTTGTCAAAGGAGGGATTTAGGGAGGAATATAAGCATTAATCAGCCCACGCAGTGGGCTAATGGGCTTGCGGAGCAGGCCCTAACGTGAGGTTTGCGGAAATGGTGCAATAGTAAGCACGTTATTAACAGCAAGTTGGCGATGCGCCATTTTCGCAAAACTCACGTTAAATAGAATTGAAAATTAAGATGGTGTCCAATAGGTCATTGGACACCATCTTTTTTGTGAGAATTTATTTAGAACTTCACGCCTGCTTTGAGATACACACCTGGAATCGTGTAGTCCTCATAATCTATAACTTCTTCAACTCGATTGATATTCAAGGAGATGTATAGCGGTTTCGAGTAGCGATACACATCGCAACCGATTTCGAGTGTGGGGATAAATGCAGAGCCAAGTCCATACTCGCCACTATCAGATATATATGGTGGTAAAAGCACTCCTACCCAACTTGCAATATAGGGTTGGAACTCGCTCTCTGGGAATGTAGATGCAATAGGGTGAATTTTGACACCACCGCGCAACTCAATACCAAAATTGATGTCAAAGTAGTACCAATAGCCCGCCCAAAGTCCTGCAACAACCGAAACATAGGAGCCAAAGCGGTATTGCGCAGTGTAGTCCACGCCCACATTTACCTCACCGGTATCATTGTAGCCCACAAGCGCACCAACCGAGTGGGAGAACCTACCCACCTCGTCGCCCCAATCACCAGCCGTAGGCCTCTCGCGCTCGATTTTCACTCGTGTCTGCTTCACAACACCCGAGGGGCGAATCATCTGTGCATTGGCGAGGCTCGCCGCACCCACCAATGCTAAAAGTGTGATAATTAGTTTCTTCATATTTTATTAGAATTTAATGCCTCCTTTGAGGTATACGCCAAAGAGCCAATACTCTTCGTCGTAGTTATCAAAGGTGTTCATATTGAGGTTGAAAGATAGGAATAAAGGTCGCCCCCATTTGTAGGCATCGCAACCCGCCTCGAAGGTGAGCGCAAATGGGAGATGTCCCCACTCCTGACCACCATGCTTATTGCCTCCATTATATACAACCCAAAGGTTCGGCGTGATATATCCTGCCCAAACCGACACATAGGGCTGGAATTGGCTCTCGGACTTAAAGAGAGCAAGGGGATGAACTCTTACATTGGCGCGCAGTTCCACGCCAATTTTGTCGTCATACCAATCGCCATATCCTCCCCAGATGCCTGCGCCTACCGAGAACAGGGGAGAGAAGCGGTACTGTGCCGTGTAGTCCAAACCTGCATAGTCGAGACTTGCAAGCGCACCTACCGAATGGGTTATGCGCCCAACCTCATCGCTCCAAACGCCTATGGTTGTCTTTTCGCGCTCGATTTTCACACGGGTTTGTTTGACCACTCCCGAGGGGCGAATCATCTGTGCATTAGCGAGGCCCACAGCGCCCACCAAAGCGAATAATAGCAGTGTAAATCGCTTCATAGTCCTCGAAATAGTTTCTATTTGTTTTCGTAGAGATGGAGGCGCTCTTCATCCTCGGGCGAGAGAATAACCATATCGCCATTATTGTTGCGCATAAGGCTTGCTCGACGTACAAGTTCGGCATCTTCGAGGGTGGCCTTTCGGAAATTGACATACTTTGCGGGGAAGCCCGTTACGGTGATAACAAGCCTGCCATCGAGGGTCTGCACATCAATCATCGAGGCTACCAACACATCGGCATCATAGGACTTTGCAGCCTTCGAGAGAGCAATCTTCTTGTAACTCTCCATATTCTCCTTCTGGATGGCAAAACCATCCACTACAATATCGACGAAAGCAGCCCTTTCGACGTGTTTTATGCGGGTGCTCGAAACTTCCAGGTCGGCAATGACGGGTGAAGTGAGCATAACGTGCTCGGGTTCGAGGTTGCGCGCGGTGGATTCGTTGTAGTCGTAGGTGATGTACGATGTGGGTGCACAAGCTACTGCCAACAGCATAGCAATGGCAATGAATAGATATTTTTTCATGGCGTTAAAGTATTTAGGAGTTATAGTTTTCACAAATATAAGAAAAAATAGCCAAAAAACAATTTTTAGCTATTTTTTTTGTCGCCCAACGACGGGCTCACTTGGGCAAGCCCGAGAAGTATTCAGCGGTCAACCGTTAGCAATCGGCCTATTTTTGTTCGCGGGCTCGCACCGCGAGCCCGCGACGTTAGACGTTAGACGTTGGACGTTAGACTACTCATAGGCCATAGGGCCGTCTTTTAGTGATTAAACATAAAGCCGATATAGCACCTTATTCCGGAGGGAAAGTCGAACTCGGTGGCAGAGAGCGAAAACATATAGTCCGCCTTGAAGGTGAGTGACATACGCTCGGTGAGGCCATATTCAACGCCGGCAAAGGGGACAAGCACACCCACGCCATAGTTGCGATAGGAGATGTTAGCCTCGGGCAGAATATCCATCGCAGGTTCGGAGGAGAGGGTGAGATTTTCCACCACACCGCCACCAATGGTAGCGCCAATGTAGGGCAGAAATTTACCCACCTTAAAGGTGTAGTCCACCAGCAAGCCACCCCAACCAATGGAGAGCGACGAGCCCCATTCACCATAGCCAAGCGAGGAGGTGTAGCCCTCGGTGCCGACCCTCAAATGGTCGCCAAAGCGCACTTTAAGCGCACCACCAATACCCATAGGCACTCCCCGAAGTCTCTGTGCGGGCGCAAGGCCAACTACCATATCGCCCCTCTGCACCCAACCTGCGTGGAGCATCATACCGCCCGAGAAACCCTTGTAGGCCAGAGGATTAGAACCAGACCCACCCGCAGCCACAACGGACTGCACAAAGGCCACAAGGACCAAGAGAATTGTCGAAATTTTTTTCATATCATTATAGCGTAAAAAAATTTTCCTTAAATATTTAGGGTATTGGAGTCGTTAGACATTAGTCCCCTTATCACAAACCTTGCCGAAGAGAGCAGTAGCATAGGCCCGAGGGCCGAGTAGAAGGATGCAATGAATGAGTTAGGAACACTCGGCACAAAACGTACAGCCATTCCCAAACACATCATAACCCCCAATAGTAACCAACCACGAGGTGTAAAGGTTTCGAGAACAGAGGCGCAAGGTGGAAGTGATTGAATGTGCGCCGAATAGCGTGCAACTACGCGACGAAACATAAAGAAAAATCCCGCCATCACAACAGCCGTCACGAGCAGATGCCACCACAGAGCACCTTCGAATACAAGCCCATAGGCCCTTATGCCTTTGAGCGTAATTCCCACACCCGGGCCTCCCCAAATAATCGCTGCCACCACAAACAGCCATCTACGCCCCACTTTCATCACTTTGGGGCGTACTTGGTAAAACGATACTTCTCCCTCAGGGCCTCTTGCTCCTCGGTCGTAAGCGAGGTGAAATATGCTTTCCAGCCCGGACAGAAGTTAATGTGCCAACGCCAAAAACGCCCCATTAGCGAGCGTGGCGACTGCTCCCACTTTGCCCTCAGAGGGCAAGAGGAGCATTTGTAAGTTTGGGTTTTCTCCATTGTTATTTGTTGCTTTTGAATGAGTTAAGTAGTTTTCCGAGCAGTGAGTAGAGTTGCACCATATCCTCGCCCGCAAGGCTTACGCACTGCGCCACACGCCCAGGCACATCTTGTGCCCTCTCCTGCAACTCTTCGCCCTCGGGAGTGATGGTAACAACAACCCTGCGCTCATCGCTCCTACTACGCTCCCTTGTGAGCCAACCTCGCTGCTCCATCTTTTTGAGCATCGGGGTCAGCGTACCCGAATCGAGGAAGAGCATATCACCCAACTCCTTGACACCTATGGAGTGGTGTTCCCAGAGTACCATCATCGCCACATATTGGGTGTATGTCAATCCCAGAGGTTCAAGGAAAGGAGTATAACTCCTAACCACCTCTTTGGCACACACATAGAGTGGAAAACAGAGTTGATTGGAGAGTTTCAGTTGTTCCTTCATAGTAGTTTTTCAATATCGTTAGCAATCTTCTCGGGGCGCTTGGTAGAACCATAACGGGCCACAACCTCCCCCTCGCGTGAGATGAGGAACTTCTCAAAGTTCCACTTAATCTTCGAGCCCAATAGTCCTCCACTCTTCCGCTCTTTGAGGAATGTGAACAGCGGCTCCGCCTTGTCGCCATTCACATCGACCTTCGCAAAGAGCCTAAATGTGGTCTTATATTTGAGTGTGCAGAAATTCTGAATCTCATCTTCACTACCAGGTGCCTGATGACCAAATTGGTTGCAGGGGAAGTCGAGAATCTCCAATCCGCGCTCCTTGTAGCGCTCATAGAGCTCTTGCAGGGCCTTGTATTGGGGCGTAAAACCACACTCGGTGGCAGTGTTCACCACAAGCACCACCTTACCCTTATAGTCCGCCATCGACACCTCTTCGCCCTTGACATCCTTAACCTTGAAATCGTAAATACTCATCGCTTTCTCCATACACTTATCTATTATATGTTTGTTTGCTACACACTGATTATACGCTGATTATTCACTGATATATACCGGTTACACGCTGATTATACGCTGATTATGCACTGATATATACCGGTTATGCACTGATTATGCACTGGTATATACCAGTTATATACTGACAATTACCCGCTTTTTGATTGCATACAATTAAATTGCGCACCACAAATATATAAAGAAATTTACAAATTGCAAATTAAGGCCGGAAAAAACGTAGAGACTGTAAGTTGAGTGGGCGGTCAGCAGTCAGCGGTCAGCAGTCAGCCTTTTTTCGCGGGTATCTTTTTTAATACCCGCGCCCATTGGGGCGCACCATAGACCCGCACTTTACATCGTCGGCGGAGAAGCGACCTCCTTGTGAGGTCGTGGCGAGGGCGGAGGGCAAAAGCGTTAAAAAACAAAGACGGCAAATGCTTTGCCCGCGACAGCGTTTGTTTTAGGCTTTGCGCTCCGCACTCCCGCCAGAGATGTCGTGCGTGGCTTTTGCGCCACTTTTGCCACCAAAAGTGGCAAAGAAAAGCGGGCAACCAAGTTGCCCGCAACAAAGAGTGGTGGATGCCAACCGCCTCACTTGCAATGAGTCGTGGCAAGACGGATTTTACAGACCTCACCCCCGCTACGCGGACCCTCTCCTAACTTATGAGAGGGTTTTCCCCTTTTTTGTTCACAGGTATCTTTTTTAATACCCGCGAGGAACGGAAGGTTATTCCCCCTCTAAATTAACGTGAGTTTTGCGAAAATGGCGCATCGCCAACTTGCTGTTAATAACGTGCTTACTATTGCGCCATTTTCGCGAAACTCACCTTAAATCTGCTCCCACTCAACGGAGCCATCCTTGTTGTCCTTCACGCGGATGCCTATCTCGGAGAGGCGGTTACGGATAAGGTCGCTTGTGGCCCAATCCTTGTTGGCTTTGGCCGTGCGACGCACTTCGAGAATCATATCCATCAGAGGTGCTATCTGGTCGGCACTCTCCTCGCTCTTCTCGTTTCTCAAACCAAGAATGTCAAAGACGTAGAGGTTCACAATCCTCCTCAACTCCGCGAGGTCGCCCTCGGAGATACTCTCCTTGCCATCGGCAAGCGAGTTGATGATACGCACCCAATCGAAGAGGGCCGAGATGACCATAGGCGACGAGAGGTCGTCGTTCATTGCATCCTCACAACGAGTTGCAAGGTCGGCAACATTGACACTCGAACTCTCGGAGGGTTTGATTTTGGCGAGGGTATCCACAGCCTTCATCAACCTGTCGTAGCCCTTCTCGGCGGCTTTCAAGGCCTCATTCGAGAAGTCGAGGGTGGAGCGGTAGTGTGCCTGCAAGATGAAGAAACGCACGGTCATAGGCGAGTAGGCCTGTTCGAGTTTGTTGTGGGTGCCGTTGAAGAGTTCTTCGAGGGTGATGAAGTTACCGAGCGATTTGCCCATCTTCTGACCACCAATGGTAATCATATTGTTGTGAATCCAATAGTGTGCCGAGTCGTTACCGAGTGAGGCGCACGATTGGGCAATCTCGCACTCGTGGTGGGGGAACATAAGGTCCATACCTCCACCGTGAATGTCGAACTGCTCACCGAGGTACTTGGTACTCATAGCCGTACACTCCAAGTGCCAGCCGGGGAAGCCGTCGCTCCAGGGTGAAGACCAGCGCATAATGTGCTCGGGCTGCGCCTTTTTCCAGAGGGCAAAGTCGTAGGAGTTGCGCTTGTCGCTCTGACCGTCAATCTCGCGGGTGCCTACGAGCACATCGTCGAGGTTGCGACCCGAGAGTTTGCCGTAGTGGAATTTTTCGTTGTATTTGGTCACATCGAAATAGACGGAGCCGTTGCTTTCGTAGGCGTAGCCCGCATTGAGGATACGTTGCACGAGTTCAATCTGCTCAATGATGTGTCCGCTGGCGTGGGGCTCAATTGAGGGGGGTAGTACGCCCAACTTATCCATAAAGGTGTGGTAGCGGTTGGTGTAGTACTGTGCCACCTCCATAGGTTCGAGCCTTTCGAGCCTTGCTTTTTTGGTGATCTTGTCCTCACCCTCGTCGGCATCGTGTTCGAGGTGACCAACATCGGTGATGTTCCTGACGTAGCGCACCTTGTAGCCCAGAGCCTTCAAGTAGCGGAACAGAAGGTCGAAGGTGATGGCGGGGCGGGTGTGGCCCAAGTGGGGGTCGCCATAGACGGTGGGACCGCACACATACATACCAACGTGCTCGGGGTTGAGGGGGGTAAATACCTCTTTCCTGCGAGAAAGAGTGTTGTATAGCATCAACTTTGTAGCCATAGTCTTATCTTTTATCGTTTATTGAGGTTGTAAAAATACTCATTATTTTCGTAACTTTGCAAAATATTTGGTGTAATAGAGAGTTATTTATCTATGAAAACTTACAATAGAGTGAACAATCTGCTCGGATGGCTGACTTTTTTCATCTCGGCAGTGGTCTATATCCTCACCACCGAACCCTCGGCAAGTTTTTGGGATTGCGGTGAGTTCATCCCCACATCGTATAAGTTGGAGGTAGGGCATCCCCCGGGTGCTCCGCTCTTTATGATGATTGCCAACTTCTTCTCGCAATTTGCCTTTGGCAATGTCGAGAGGGTGGCATTTTGGGTCAATGTTATGTCGTGCGTGGCTGCGGCTGCGACCATTATGTTCCTCTTCTGGACCATCACCCACATTGCACGACGTATGACAACGCGCAGGGAGGAGGTTCCTTCGAAGGCCAAAATGGTGGCTATTATGGGCGCAGGTTTGGTGGGCGCGCTCGCCTATACCTTCACCGACACCTTTTGGTTCTCGGCAGTGGAGGCGGAGGTCTATGCACTCTCGTCGCTGATGACGGCTGTTGTTGTGTGGGCGATACTTCGCTGGGAGGATGTCGCCGACCAAAAGGGCAATGAGCGCTGGCTCATCTTCATTGCCTATATGATGGGCCTCTCCATCGGTGTCCATATCCTCAACTTGCTGACCATCCCCGCGTTGGTTTTTGTCTACTACTTCCGTAAAACAGAGAGCGTCACGGTGAAGGGTATTGTCTATTCGACCCTCATTAGCGGTGCGCTCATCCTCTTCCTAAACAGTATTGTTATTCCCTACACCACCCAATGTGGTGCGTGGTTTGACAGAGTATTGAACTCGATGGGGGTTCCTGTGAATGTAGGCTTTGCCATCTATGCCTTGTTGCTCTTTGTGGCACTCGGAGTGGGAGTGTGGTACACCCAAAAGAGGGGGCTCAAAATTGCCAATCTTGTGGTTACGGCCCTCACAGTAATCCTCATAGGTTACTCCTCCTACGCCTCGGTTATCATTCGCGCGGTGGCCAACCCGCCAATGAACTCCAACGACCCCGACAACCCCTACGCGCTCCTCTATCTCTTGAACCGTGAGCAGTATGAGTCGCAGCCCATCCTCTCGGGTGTCTCTTATGCGGCTCCCGTTACGGATGTCAAGTATCGCACCAAATACTACGTCAATGATGAGGGAAAATATGTGGGCGAAAAGACCGTTGCCGGATATGAGTACCCCGACGAGTTCAAGATGCTCTTCCCCCGTATGTGGTCGAGTCAGGATAGGCACATTGAGGGCTACACCTCGTGGGGTCGTGTAAAGGGGCGTAAGGTGCGCTATGAGGGTGAAACCTATACGGTACCCACCTTTGGTGAGAACCTGCGCTACTTCTTCGACTACCAACTCAACTTTATGTATTGGCGCTACTTCCTCTGGAACTTCGTGGGTCGTCAGAGCGACAATCAGACGGTGGGTGAGATTACCGATGGCAATTGGCTCTCGGGCATCAAACCCCTCGATGAGGCGATGCTCGGACCACAAGATAACCTCCCCGACGAGATGGCACATAACAAGGGGCGCAACCGCTACTACTTCCTACCCTTCATCCTGGGCTTGGTGGGACTATTGTGGCAGTTGGGCAAGAATCCACGCTACTTTACGGTGGTGATGTGGCTCTTTGTGATGATGGGTGTGGCTCTGGTGGTCTATTTCAACTCGCCCCCCGGAGAGCCACGCGAAAGGGATTATGTCTATGCCGGCTCCTTCTATGCCTTCTGTATGTGGATAGGCTTTGGTGTGTTGGCGCTGGTGGAGTGGCTCGAAAAAGTCTTCAAAAAGGATAAGGTTGTACCCGCTGTGGTGGCAACGGTGGTGTGCCTTTCGGTTCCCACCATCCTCGCTGCCGAAAATTGGGACGACCACAACCGTAGCGGTAGGTATGTGATGCGCGATATGGGCTACAACTACCTCTCCTCCGTCCTGCCAAATTCCATAATTGTCAATTTTGGCGACAACGACACCTACCCGATGTGGTACAATCAGGAGGTGGAGGGCGTGCGTCCCGATGTTAGGATTATGAACCAGAGTTACCTCGGTGGCGGTTGGTATATCGATGAGATGAAGCAGACCTACAACGAGAGTGCCCCCGTGCCCTTCTCCTTCCCCAAAGAGAAATATATGTATGCCAACGAGTACATCTTCGTGGAGGATGTGGTGGATTATCGTGTGGATTTGAAGCAGGCGATGGCAGTCGTCAGGAGCGAGAGCCCCGCAACCAAACTCGCCTATTCCGAGGACCTTACCTTCGACTTCCTACCCCAACACAAACTCTCCCTGCCCGTCAATAAGGAGAATGTCTTGAAGGCGGGTATCGTCAAGCCCGAAGATGCCCACCTTATACTCGATAGCATCGAACTCAACATCACCAAAAACACCCTCGAAAAACCCGAGGTTATGATTCTTGATATGTTGGCCGAGTTGGATTGGAGCCGCCCCGTATACTTCGTGCAGCCCAACCTCCTGAAACACCTCGGAATCACCGACTACCTCCAATATGATGGCTACGCCTACCGCCTTGTGCCCATCCGCACACCTATGGAGAGTGTGGCAAATATCGGACGTATCGACACCGACTACCTCTACGACAATATTATGAACAAATACCGCTATGGTAATGTAAAGGATGAGAGTGTCTATATCGACAACTTCTCGCGCTACAACATCTCCTCCACACAGATTCGTGGCGGCTTTGCTCGCCTTGCCGAGGAGTTGGTCAAGGAGGGAAGGAGTGAGGATGCTGTGGCGGTGCTCGACAGAGGCGTGGAGGAGTTGCCCTTCTCGCAACTGCCTCACGGCTACCAATCGTTCCCCTACATTGATGCCTACTATATGGCGGGTGCTGTGGAGAAGGGTGACGCTTTGGCGCGCGATTTTGCACACAACATCACCCAGAAGTTGTACTACTATTTCACCTTCCCCGATGCAAAACAACCCTTCGTAGAGGATACCCTCGTGGAGCAGTTCCAATACCTCGAACACCTCATCTACTCGGTGCTCCTGCCACATCAGCGCTATGAGTTGATAAATGAGTTTGACCGCAGTTTGGAGATTGCCGAGTTGTTCTTCGGTATGACCCGCAACGAGGATGGACAACCCGAGGCTACGGTAGCACCCGTAAGTGACCGTACAAGGGACGAATTTCTCAAAAGTATCGATGGATATTTTTTAATTGAGAATTAAGAGCAGTCAGCCCCCATTCGGTCACGGGTATTAAAAAAGATACCCGAGAGGAGAGTTCTGAATGCAAAATTCAAAATGCAAAATTCAAAATTATGGCAGTCAGCAGTTAGCTCCTTATTTCCTCGCGGGTATTAAAAAAAAGATACCCGAGAGGGATTAAATTTACCTTGAAGCCTTTGAGGATTTTAATGTAATAAAACTTTGTAACGTGAGAAGAACGATTTCAATACTTTTGGCGCTTTTGTTGTGTGGAGTTAATATCTCCGCACAGGAGGTAGTGGGGAGGTTACCACAAGGGTGGCAACCACAGACCTCCTATCCTTTGGCGTGGAGCGGTGAGGGCGACTTCGAGGAGTGGAAGAGGGAGGCGCGAACCAAAATTGTGGAACTGATGGGCATAGCGCCCGAGGCCCCCACCACGACCTCCTATCGCACACTCGCCTCCGAGAAGAGGGAGGGCTACACTGCTCACAAAATCCTCTTCGAGGTGTCGAAAAATCACAATGTGGTGGCCTATCTACTCATTCCGGAGGGCGAGGGGCCTTTCCCCGCACTCTTGGCACTCCACGATCACGGTGCGAAATTTTCCATAGGCAAGGAGAAGATGGTGCGCCCCATTGGGGAGAGCCCCGAGGTGGAGAGAGAGGCCGAGGAGTGGAGTCACAAGTGCTACGATGGGGTGTTTACGGGCGATTGGTTTGCGCAGCAGGGCTATGTTGTGCTCGCCACCGATGCGCTTCTTTGGGGCAATAGGGGTGAGGGCGCAGAGGGACGACAAACCTCCTACGACACACAGCAGGCTCTCGCCTCAAACTGTCTGAAATTGGGCACCACGCTGGTGGGCATCATAACTTGGGACGATATTAGAAGTGTCGAGTTTCTCTCCTCACAGGAGTTTGTGGACCCCGAGCGTGTGGCCGTCTATGGTCACTCGATGGGTGGCCATCGGGCGTGGATGGTGGGTGCCCTCTCCGAGAGGGTGAAGGCTGTGGCAGCCATCTGTTGGATGGCGACCTCCGATGCGCTCTTGGCTACGGGTAACAATGAACTCAAAGGCGGTTCGGCCTTTACGATGCAGGTTCCTTTTTTGAGTCGCTGGCTCGACAATCCCGATGTGGCATCGCTCATCTGCCCCCGAGCGGCACTCTTCATCAACGGGGCCCAAGATAAACTCTTCCCTACGGGAGTAGAGGAGGCCTTCGAGAAGATGGAGAGCGTATGGCGCTCACAGGGAGTGACCTCCAATATCCATTGCCATCTCTATCCCTCGCCTCACTACTTTGGCGTGGAGATGCAACAAGCCGTTGCGGAGTTTTTAGCAAATACCCTTACTCGCGCCTGCAAGTAAGGGTATTTGTATGATTGGTCAAAGATTTTTTCTCTGTTAAGCAAGCCTACACACAAAGACCTCTTCGCCCGCAAAAATAGGTTTGTAGTTGGGCTCCTTGTCGAAGAGTCCATACATTGCCGAACCCGAGCCCGAGAGTGACGCATAGAAGGCTCCGCAGCGTTGCATTTCGCGCTTGATGTTGGGCAGAGCGGTGTATTTGTCGAAGAGAGAGGGCTCGAAATCGTTACGGATAGCACTCTGCCACTCGGCACGGGGCAGGCGTAGGCGCTCTTCGAGAGAGAGGTCGGGAATGTGAGGCGCAACTCCTGCATAGGCCTCGGCAGTGGAAATGCCAAACGAGGGCTTCGAAATCACACACCACACACCCGATAAATCGACCTTCGCGGGGCTCATAACCTCTCCCCTGCCACGACAAAACATCGGCTGGGAGTGGATAAAGAATGGTATGTCGCTTCCCAAGCGCTCGGCAATGCCCACCATCTGTTCGGTGGTGAGGCGCAAATCGAAGAGTTCATTGAAACCCTTAATGGCGGCTGCGGCATCGGCGCTACCTCCACCCAGGCCCGCACCAAAGGGAATGTGCTTTTCGAGCCTGATGTTCACGCCCCCAATGCCATACATCTCGCGCATAAGCATCCACACCTTGACTACCAAGTTCCTATCGGCAGCACAATCTACATTGAGTCCCTCGATTTGGAGGTTGCACCCTCCACCCTCCGCAGGAAGGAGTTCGATGCGGTCCGATACGCAGGGCACCTGAACCATAAGGGTGTCTATTTCGTGGTAACCATCGGGGCGACGGAAGAGTATGTCGAGCCCGAGGTTGATTTTTGGGTAGGCGGTAAGTATCATTTTAGCACTATTATTTAACGATAACAAAGATAATATTTTTATCTTTGTACTCAAAGAGTAACCAAATTTTCTACTATGAACTTTCGTACCGAAATATCTATCACACCAAGTGTCAATAAGATAGACCAATCACAAAAAATCCTATCCATAGGTTCGTGCTTTGCCGAAGAGGTCGCTGCGTGTCTTACGAAGGTGGGCGTAGAGGTGGTGAGCAACCCCCTGGGCACCCTCTACAACCCTCTGTCGATTGCCTCCTGTGTGGAGCGCATCACCCACAATAGGCACATTCGGCGTGAGGATTTGAAGTGTAGGGGCGATATATGGTTTTCGCTCGATAGTCACGGCTCCTTCGACAGTCCAGACCCCGAGGAGGTGGTGAGCACTATCAATCGCTCCATAGAGAATGCACACCAAGCCCTCACAACTACCGATTGGGTGATTCTGACCCTCGGCACCTCGTGGGTGTTTGAGTACAATGGCGAGGTGGTGGCCAACTGCCACAAGATGCCCGCCAGGGAGTTTGTGCGTCGTAGGCTCTCCGTAGAGGAGGTCGTAGCCTCACTCGAAAAGACTCTCGCAATGCTCCCCAATAAGCGGGTAATCCTCTCCATCAGCCCCGTGCGCCATCTGGGTGACGGCTTGGAGGGCAACTCGCTCTCGAAGGCCACATTGCGCTTGGCCGTCGAGCAGTTGGTAGCACAAAATGAGAGGGTGTGCTACTTCCCCTCGTTTGAGATTCTGATTGACGATTTGCGCGACTACCGCTACTGTGGTGACGATATGATGCACCCTTCGAGGGGCGCAGTGGAGTATGTCTGGGAGCGTTTTTGTGAGATGTTCTTGGGTAGGGAGGCCTTGTGCGATGGAGAACTCTTCGAGAGGCTCACCGATGCCCGCAATCATCGCCCTCTCCATCCCGAAAGTGACGAACACCGTACCTTCCGCGAGACTATGTTCCGCAAGGCGCTAACCCTCACACATAAGTTCCCAAAGAATCCTATCGCCTCCGAACTGATGAAATTCTTTGCGTAGGATTCCTCGGGTGGCAGAACCCTCGCGACAAAACAAAGGGTGATTCGTTATGAATCACCCTTTGTTTTACGAATAATGCGCAAAACCTTACGAGAGCGTTGCGTCATATAGACCCCCTCTCGCTCGGCAAACTCCGCAAGGTGCTCCATCTTATAGCCCCTGATGGTGAGCAACTCCATATCGGTGTTGTACTTCACCGTGAAGCCCGCCTTATGGAATGCATCGACAATCTCCTCCAAATAGCGTGTGGAGTCAATACACAGGGCCATACTGATGGCCGAATTCTGCACCAAATGTACCTTCGCACGATGGGCTTCCAAAATGTGGAATATCTCCGCCATACGTTCCTCCAAAATGAACGAGTAGTCCTCGGGCTTGATGGAGAGGAGTATCTGGTTCTTCTTCAAGATGAGAATGGGGGTGTCGATGGGCTTGGCAATCTCCGCCTTGATGACACTGCCCGGCAATGAAGGATTCACAAAACACCTTACATATAAGGGTATGTTCTTATTTTGGAGTGGTTTGATGGTCTTTGGGTGGATAATCTGCGCGCCACTATATGCGAGTTCTATTGCGTCGAGGTAGGTGAGTTCGGGGATGTAGGTCACGCCCTCGAACTGCTTGGGGTCGCCATTGAGAATGCCCTCCACATCCTTCCAAATCGACACACTCTCCGCACCGAGTATGTAGCCCGCAACGGCTGCCGAGTAGTCGGAGCCCTCGCGTCCGATGGTGGTGGTGGCTCCCTGCTCGGTGGCACCAATGAAACCCTGACTGACAATAACCCTCTCCTCGGTGGTCTCCACAGCACGCAATAGGCGAGGGGTGGAGGCCTCAATGTCTATGTTGGCATCGCGGAAACGACTATTGGTGAGGAATAAGCGCCTTATGTCGAGCCACTTACTATCCACTCCTGCAAAGTTGAGGTAGTCGCTCACGATGGCTGTGGAGATGAGTTCGCCAAAACTCACAATCCTGTCGTACCACTCCTCATAGGTGCGACTTTTGGGGTTCGAGAGGGTGATAATCTCCTCCAACTCCTCGTAGAAGCCTCTGACCAGCGTGGGCAGATGGGGTTCACCCCAAAGGTCGGCAAGAATCCCTGCGTGGTAGTCTACAATATCCTGCATTGCAACCACCGCCTCTCCTGTGCGACCTGTCCAAAAACTCTCCATTACCCTTTCGAGAGCATTGGTAGTCTTGCCCATAGCCGACACAACGATAAACAAGCGCCCCTCCGTTTGGCGGGCAATCTCCGCAAGGTTCCTTACACCTGCCGCCTCCTTCACCGAGGCTCCTCCGAATTTATATACCTTCATATTGTTTATTGTTTCACTTGTAACTTATCACTCGCAAGGCTTGTTTTTGTGGGCGTTTTCTGCGTTACGCTCGGGTTCGGATTGCTCATTTGCCCCCAGCAAACTGCGCATCCTCACCCATCGCAAGCCTTGAAACCACCTCACAAAAAGCAACCCTACGGGTAGCGTTATTATTGTGTTTTCACACTCGCAAGGCTTGTTTTGTGGTCGTTTTCTGCGTTACCCTCGGGCTCGGATTGCTCATTTGCCCCCGGCAAACTGCGCCCCTTCACCCACCTAATCCTTGAAAGTCTAACCCTTAAAGTCTTCTCTGGCCCCTATTTGGCAGCGTTCCGCTCTTTGTTGAGGTGTTTGTATATCTCCTCCGTTGCGAGGGATATTTTCGTAACCGAGAAATCCTCGCCCTGGGGGTAGACAAACATCGTATCCGTCAGGGTGCTCAAATCCACGCAGTCGCGCTTCCAACGGCGGTAGTCATACTCAATGTGGATGGAGTAGCGTTGGGAGGCGGGGATGGTCATCGAGTAGTCGATGCCGTCGAACTCGCCACGAAGCGAAAAACCATTCATATCGTGTGTCAGCACGCCCTCGCCCAACTCCACAAATCTGCGTGGGTGGGGTAGTGCGCGAACATCCGATTTGAGCGTCGTCCCATAGGTGCCGGCCTCGACCTCTTTGCGGACATTCATCCTCTCCCACTCATACCAATCGGGGATGTGGGCAAAGTGGGTTTCGCCCTCGGTGGCCTCCAATTGGCCATACTCATTCATCCACCAACGGTGGCCACACTCCTTACACCAGAGGTGCGAACCCTCGCTTGCCATACGGAACTCCTTGCCACAATGGGGGCATTGGTAGAGAACTTTGTGCAGGCCTTCGGCGCGGGTGCGCTTGGTCATACGAATCTGGTTGTCGCGCTGCCAAGCAAAGTCGTCGTAGTAGAACTCGCGGTTGATGACCTCCATAATTTGGTTGTAGTCCATCTTCTCAATCTCCTCCACCGTGAGAATCTGTTTCATCGTAGCCTCGGTCTTGATAAACCTGTCGCCCGTATGCCAGAATGGGGAGTTGATGTGGTTGCCCTGTGTGATGAGGGTCACGACGGGCAGTTTGAGGAGTTTCACGAGTTTGCCGAGCGAGGGTGGCAGGATGGCGTTGGTGCCACAGAGCGAGTAGCGGGCTTCGGGGTAGAAGGCAACTACTTTACGGCGCTCTTTTATCTCGCGCAATTGGCGCACAAGGCGGGTGTCGTTGGTGAACTTACGCTTGGGAATACAACCCACGCGCGCCATCAGCCACGCGAGAATGCCACCAATGCCCACAAAGCCGTCAATGGCCACAATGTAGTATGCCTGATTGGGGAAGGTTGCCTTGATGGCCACCATAAAATCGTAGAAGGCATTATGGTTGCAGAGAAGCAGGTAGGGTCGCCTAACGCCCTCCATATTCACTTTGCGTATGCGGGTGCGGTGAATCCAAGTAACGGGGAATGAGGCAATCCACATTACAGGACGTAGCCACCACGAAACCCTCTTGGGTTTGGCGCTCATATCGAGCCTTCTGGCACCCTCCACCAGCGGGGTGTAGTCGTCGAGTTCTTTTGTCTTTTTAGTATTGTCAGTGTTCGGTTGCATAGAGAAATTTGTTTAGTAAAACCCTAACCCAATGGGCAATTAACCACAAAGATAGTACAAAAAAGAAAAAAGCGGGTGGAGTTGTTCCATTTCTCCCACTTTTTTGCCATATTTGTAGTGTATAATGCAAAAATAATGGATGATTATGTATAGCGAACTGAAAAAACATATTGAGGATGCGTGGGAGAATCGTGAGTTGCTCAACAACCCCGAGGTGCTCGACGCTATCGAAAGAGTCGTCACACTTCTCGATGAGGGTAAGGTGAGGGTTGCCGAGCCCATCGAAGAGGGTAGGTGGCAGGTGAATGAGTGGGTGAAAAAGGCGGTGATTCTCTATTTCCCCACCCACGAGATGACAACTTCCCACGCAGGTGACTTGGAGTTCTACGACAAATTACCCCTCAAAAAAGGCTACAAAGAGTTGGGGGTGAGGGTCGTACCTCACGCTGTGGCGCGTCGTGGTGCCTACCTTGCAAAGGGGGTTATTATGATGCCCTCCTATGTGAACATCGGAGCCTATGTGGATAGTGGCACGATGGTCGATACTTGGGCGACGGTTGGCTCGTGTGCCCAGATTGGCAAAGGGGTCCATTTGAGCGGTGGTGTGGGCATCGGTGGCGTTTTGGAGCCCGTACAGGCCGCCCCCGTAATCGTGGAGGACAACTGCTTCCTCGGGTCGAGGTGTATTGTTGTGGAGGGTGCCCATATCGGCAAAGAGTCGGTGTTGGGTGCGGGTACCATCATCACCTCCTCGACCAAAATTATCGACGTGACGGGCGCAGAACCCATTGAGTATAAAGGTTATGTACCTCCTCGCTCGGTGGTTATTCCGGGTAGTTACAAGCGCCAATACCCCGCAGGGGAGTATTCGGTAGGGTGTGCCCTCATCATCGGTAAGCGCAAGGAGAGTACCGACAAAAAGACCTCTCTGAATGACGCATTGCGCGAATTTGGCGTGTCGGTATAACAAACAATCGAGAACCTATGGCAGTTTTTATCTATAAGTCTATGCCTTCGACAAATTCGGAGGTGGCAAAACCCGGCTATCGTCACGGCGATGCAGTCATTGCGCGTGAGCAGACCGCAGGCAGGGGCCAAAGAGGTAATAAGTGGAGTAGCAAGGCGGGGGAAAACCTCACCTTCTCGCTTGTGTGGGAGCCCTCTTTTATGGAGGCGAAGCGTCAGTTTTTACTCTCGGAGGCTGTGGCTCTGGCACTTGTGGACACCCTCAAACAATACGATATCCGCTCCAAAATCAAGTGGACAAACGATATTTATGTGGGTAACAAGAAGATTTGTGGTATCCTCATTGAGCACACCCTCGGGACCGAGGGGCACCTTGCGCGCACGATAGTGGGCATTGGGCTCAATGTCAATCAGCGCGAGTTTGAGGAGTGGGTGCCCAACCCCACCTCTATGGCGACGGTTGCGGGCCACGAGTTCGATATGAACCAGGTCTTTCAGAGGCTCTATGACGCTTTGGAGGCGCGCTATGAGCAGTTGCAGAGTGCCCCCGAGGAGATAGAGAGGGAGTATGACGCGCTACTCTACCGCAAGGGCGAACTGCATACATACGGCTTGCCCTCGGGCAAAAAGTTTCAGGGTGTCATTCAGGGTGTTAAGTCTACGGGAGAGTTGTTGGTTGAGAGCGAAGGGATGGTTGTACCTTATCTCTTCAAAGAGGTGGAATTCATCATTTAGCGAGCACATCTCGTGGGGGAGTGGAGGTCTAACATCTAACGTCGCGGGCGACAAATCGCCCGAGGAAATATTAGTGAAGATAGGGAATTTAGTGAATTTAGAGAAGAGAGCCCTAACCTCCCTAACCTCCCTAACCCTCCCTAATTGGGGTAGAGCAAAGGCTACACTAAAAGTTTTTTGCGTCGCTTTTTTACAAAAAAGCGACAGAGATGTGAAGTTTTTACAAAAAAATCAAAGAAAAATTAGGGGGGCGTGCAACGTTTTGCCCCTTTTATGCATCTTAATAAATAGAGAGAAAGGTAAATGACCATCGAGAGCATCATACGGGGTTGCTGTGAGGGCGACGCGGAGGCTCGCAGGGAACTTTATGAGAGGTACGCCACAGCGATGTTCTCGCTTGTGAGGCGCTACATAAAGGTGCGTGCGACAGCCGAGGATGTGTTCCACGATGGCTTCGTTGTGCTCTACACCAAGATTGGTGAGTGGCGCGGAGATGGACCTTTCGAGGGGTGGATGAGGAGAATATTCATCAACACGGCACTCACACACCTACGACGAGAGAGAGGTGTGGAGGCTGTGGATGAGGATGTGAGCGAACTACCGCCCGGCACCATAGGGGGTGCCCCTCCCGATGCGGTGGAGAGGTTGGGCGACAAGGAACTCCTCGCTATGGTGGAACGACTACCCGAAGGGTTCCGAACAGTACTGATGCTACACGCGGTGGATGGTTACAGCCACGCAGAAATTGCCCAAATGCTCTCCATTGGCGAGGCAACAAGCCGTAGTCAGTTTTTGAGGGCAAAGGCAAGGCTCTCGGAGATGATTGCCAGAGAAAACAGAGAAAAGAGTCACTAAAACACTTAAAAAACGTAGAGAAACAGTTTGTATGAAAGATATTTTGGACGATAAATTAACCCAAGAGGTGGGCGATAAGTTGAGAGGCTTCCGCGAAGAGCCACCCGCAGGGATGTTCGAGCGCATCGAGCAGACCTTGCAGGCGAGTGGCGTTGTGAAGCCCGCAACAACCCCCGCTGTGCAGAGTGAGCCCGTGAAGGTCGTGCCCCTGTGGAACCGTTTGTGGGTGAAGGGTGTGGCGGCAACTCTGGCCGCAGCCTCGCTTGCAGTGGCCCTGATGGTTGGGTTGAGAGAGAATATGCCCGAGGAGGTGGTGGTTGCACAGCAGATGCCTCCAATGGAGGTCCCCACACCCGAAATCCAGGCCACCGAGGCGGTGGAGGTCGAAGAGGTGGAGATGTTGGCGGCAACCATTGCGCCCCGAGTTGCAAAACCGATGGTGGCAAAGGTTACAATGGAGACTATGCCCATCGTAGAACAGGTTGAGAGCGAGAAACAAACAACACCCGAGGGCGACCCAAACCAAACAACAACCATCAGCAAGAAGAACAAAAACACCAAGACCACACGCTCTCGTCAGCGCTCTTCGGCGCGTAGGAGCGATGCGGAGTTGGAGGAGTATTGGCGCAGTATCTTCACCGAGGAGCCTCGCAAGAGGAGTCTTGCACATCCTACGCAGGTGGGGCTCTACGCCTCGAACCTCGGCTTCGACCAGGGACACATCAACTCCAATGAGGTGGTGAATAGTTCTATGCTGCTCACCGACAACAATCAACTCGCCTCGGGTGGCAACTATCTGGCACCCACTCTTGTACAGCCCAAACCCAAGTCACATCTCGAACACTTTATGCCCGTTACGGTGGGTGTGACGGTGAGTTATGCGCTGGGTGACTGGATATCGCTCGACAGCGGTCTGCTCTACACCAACCTCTACTCCACAAGCGATGCTTCGGGAACAATAAGTGACTTCGGCAGAAGGCGCACGTTGGATTACCTCGGTGTGCCGCTCGCAATGTCGGTCTACTTTGCCGATTTTGACCGCCTCTCGCTCTATGGTCGTCTGGGGGGTACGGCAGAGTTGTGTATCAGCGCCAAAGATAAGGAGTATATGGATGGCGTAATGACCAAAAAGACCAAACTCGATGTTGCACCTCTCACCTTCTCGCTCGATGCAGCGGTGGGTGCAGGGTATGCTCTCTGGGGAGGTTTCGGACTCTTTGGTGAGGTGGGTTGTTCCTATTGGATGGCCCCCGACGACTACCCCGAAAACTATCGCACAATTCACCCATTGAGCCTCTCCATCAGGGCGGGTTTGCGTTTCACCTTTAACTAATTGGGCACTATGAAGAGATTTTGTGATTTTATACGGATTGCAGTGGTGCTGATGGTCGGTGCTCTGGCGTGGGCGTGTAGTGCGGATTACGAGCCGATGGGGGACGCCGCACCAGAGGCTAATGGCGAATATATTACCGCTTTCGGTGTGCTATCTTCCTCCTATTCGACCATCACAACCGACTCCAATGTGGTGCTCTTTATTGCCGAAATTGGAGAGCAAACCTCTGTTGAGGAGTTGGAAAGTAAAAGCGGGCGTGTGATGTTCAACTATACGATTTTGGGCAATAACCCCGCAGGCGGATTTTTCGTGAGGCTCAACCGATTCTATCCGTTGGTAGTTAAGGATATGGAGGTCTTTACTCCCGAGGATAAGGCCACAAGGTCATCCACACCAAGTGGTGGCGCGTGGTTGGAGGATGAGAACTTCACCTCAATTCTCGACGCTCCTTATATGCCCTTTGAGGCGAGTGTGGGGGGCGGATATATCAATGTGAATGTCTGCTACCTCTCGACCAAGAGCGAGAGTGAGGAGGTGCCCGATGTGGACCTCTACTACGACACTGTGGTCTCCACCGCAGATACGGCTGTATTCCAACTTGTAGGCGATGATGAGGAGGAGATGTATGAGGAGGGGGCTGTGGCACGCTTCCAATGGTTCTCCTTCCGCATTGTGGAGCAGATGGAGGAGGCCTTGCAGGGGGTGAATCTCTACGCTTTCTATTGGCGTTGGTGGGAGAATCAAGACGAACCACTGCTGGGTACCAAAGAGTATACGAGTGTGCTGAATAACGATACTGTTGGTGGTGGTGCGACGGGTAGAGTGATGGCGTTCAGCGAGTTGTGATAATGACACACTTGGTAGAACCATAAAAAAGGAGGTCTTGTGACCTCCTTTTTAGTTGGGCTGCACGGACTCGAACCATGAATAACAGGACCAGAATCTGTTGTGTTACCATTACACCACAGCCCAATAGCGAGTGCAAAAGTACTACTTTTTTCAAAAAGTGCAAGCGTTTGAGTAAAAATTTTTTCTTCGACCACCAATTTTCACTCCCATTATTTACGGGTATCTTTTTTAATACCCGCGACTAAAAAACAGACCTCACCCGCCTTCGGCACTGCTCGGTGAGGACACCGAGCGCAATTACGACCACCCCTCCAAACCTCCCCTATCGTAGGGGAGGCTTGACAGACCTCACCCGCCTTCGGCACCCTCTCCTAACTTATGAGAGGGTTTTTTCCTACAAAATTAGAGGTCCCACCCCTTTGTTCTCGGGTGTCTTTTTTAATACCCGAGAATAAGGAAAGGAATCCTTAACATTAAACGCTAAAAACAGCCCCCAAAATGCGCAAAAATCCCCACAAGATGTGCAATTTTTCCATAGGGGGGGGGTAAAATCAAAGGTAAGAAATTGAAAAAAATATTTGTTATTGTAAATAAAAAATCATAAATTTGTAGTCGCATACTTCCACACTTTTCACGAAGTAGAGCAATACAAAATCGTACGCTTTGCCCACAACAACGGGCGCAACTAATTGGTAATCATTATATTATATGGTTGCCAATGTCCCCAGATTATACCCTGACGCGAACTCACAGAGGGATGCCGAAGGTGCAAAAATCGCACCCCAAAAGTGACCTTTCAATGGGGTAGGTGGCGCGCACACAAGAAAAAAGTGTACAATTGTTGCTCACGCGCGAGTGCAAAGCCGATAGAAAAATATGGAAAATCCTAACCATCAAACCCAACATTCCAACCCTCTATTCAACGTGGAGTGGTATGTGATGAGGGTGACCTATCAGCGCGAATTGGTAGCACGCAGGCTTTTGGAGGATATGGGCATTGAGTGTTTCGTGCCCACCGAAAAGGTCAAAAGGCGCAAAACGGGTGGAGGGTATCTCTGGCGCGAGGTGGCAAAGGTCCACAACTACATCTTTGTGCGCACCTCGATTGCAGAGTTGCAGGAGATAAAAACCACGAAAATTCAGTACCTGCGTTTTATGATGGCAAATGGGGAGGATGGGCGACCCACACCCCAATATGTACCTGCCGACCAGATGGCAAATTTTATGGAGATTAGCCGTAGTGAGGGTGCAAGGTATTTGGAGCCGGATGTAAAATTCAGCGTAGGTGACAAGGTGAGGATTCTCGTGGGGCCCCTCAAAGGGGTGGAGGGCATCTACACCCGCACAACCGCCCGCCACGAAAGGCGCGTAGTGGTACAAATTGAGGGTGTCGCCGCCATCGCCACCGCCACCTACCTCGCCTCCGAGGTGGAAAAGGTGGAGGAAAAGAAGTAAGAATTGTCGATATAACTTCCAAAAGAAGTTTGAGTTATAAACCTTTTAAACCACAATAAGAGATGAAAAGGTCTTTGAAAAATAGGTATTTGAGCCACTGGATTGTGTTACTTATTGACACAGCCATAACACTTGTCGCATCCATTGTAGCCATTCTTACTGCCAAATACTTCATTGGAGGGGTGGTTATTACAAAGGAGAACGCCGTATGGATGGTTGCTGTATCGCTCGGTGTAAACCTGTTATGTTTCTTCATTTTCAGGACATATCGTCACATCATACGCCACTCTACCCTCAAAGGGCTACTCTCGTTGGGTGTGGCGCAGTTGTTGAAATCCGCCCTATTCATAACTCTACTACACATCGTACCCACCATCAATATGAGCGACAAGGTGATTCTGTTGGTTGTGGGATTCGACCTATTGCTTTCGGTTGTGGGTCTGGTAGCGGTCAGGGTTGCGATGATTGTGGTTTATGAGTGGGTTGTTGTTCACTCCCACGACAAGCGTCGTCGAGTGTTGGTCTACGGCATCAATGACAAAAGCGTGGCTCTCACAACCCGCCTTTTCAATAGTTCCCACTACCGAATCGTGGGTTTCATAACCTACGGAAACCGAATGAGTGCCTACAAAGTGTCGGAACACAAAACATATTTCTTCCGTACCGAAGAAGAGTTGGAAAAAGTTTTGCGCACAAGCAGGGCCGATGCGCTGTTGTTTGCCACCGATGAGGATGTGAAAACCGAGAAAGACCGCCTGATAAAGTACTGCGAAAAGCGCAAAGAGGATGCCATCAAAGTTCTTGTGGCTCCACAGTTGGGCGAGGTATATGGTGATAGCATCAACAAGATGAAGATGCGTAACATCCGCATCGAGGACCTCTTGGGCAGGGATGAAATTACGATTAACCGCGAAGAGATATACAACAATTTTCACGGTAAAAGGGTGATGGTTACTGGTGGCGCGGGCAGTATCGGTAGCGAGATTTGCCGACAGATGGCAGACCTCGGCGTTGCTCGTCTGATTGTTTTTGATATGGCAGAAACCCCTCTCCACGAAATACGTTTGGAGTTGGAGCGTAAGTACCCCAACCTCGACCTTGTCCCATTCATTGGTGATGTGCGCTCTGCAAAACGTCTGCAAGTTGCCTTTGATCGCTATCAACCAGAGGTGGTGTTCCACGCCGCAGCATACAAACACGTTCCACTGATGGAGGAGAATCCTTGCGAGGCTATTTTGAGCAACGTATATGGTTCGAAAAACGTCGCAGACCTGTGTGTGAGAAACGGTATCGAAAGAATGGTTATGATTTCCACAGACAAGGCTGTAAACCCCACTAATGTAATGGGTTGCTCGAAGCGTCTGGCAGAAATCTACTGTCAAAGTCTGGGCGTGGCAATCGAGAATGGCACAAGGGTGGGTAAAACCAAATTTGTTACCACTCGTTTTGGCAACGTGCTCGGTAGCAATGGTAGTGTAATTCCCCACTTCCGCAAACAAATTGAAGAGGGAGGTCCCGTTACTGTTACTCACCCCAAGATAAATCGTTTCTTTATGACCATTCCCGAAGCGTGTAGGCTTGTGATGGAAGCCGCAACAATGAGTAATGGCAATGAAATTTTCGTCTTCGAAATGGGCGAGCCTGTAATGATTGTCGACTTGGCAGAAAAGATGATTAAACTCGCTGGATATATTCCCAATAAAGACATTGAGATTAAATTCACCGGTCTGCGTTCGGGTGAGAAACTCTACGAAGAGGTGCTCTCCAATGAGGAGAACACAATCCCCACCGAGCACAAGAAAATTAAAATCGCAAAGGTTAGGGAGTATGATTTCGATACCGTAGAGGAGCAATATGACGATATTATCGAAATTGCGAAAGGTGGTAACGTAATGAACGCTGTTCGCCATATGAAGATGATTGTTCCCGAGTTCAAGAGTAACAACTCGGTATTCGAAGAATTGGACAAAGAACTCGAAGAGGCGCAAATGCAACAAGACAAAATCGCATAAACCTATGAAAATTGCAGTAGCAGGAACGGGATATGTGGGGCTTTCGATAGCCACACTTTTGGCACAGCACAACGAGGTTGTGGCTGTGGATGTCGTGCCAGAAAAGGTGGAATTAATCAACAACAAAAAATCACCTATTCAGGACGACTATATCGAGGATTACCTCGCCAACAAACCTCTCAATCTGAAAGCAACACTCGATGGCAAACGCGCATATCGCGATGCCGAAATAGTGGTCATCGCCGCACCTACCAACTACGACTCACAGCGAAACTTCTTTGATACTCACCACATTGAGGATGTTATCGACCTCGTTTTGGAGGTTAATCCCGACGCAGTGATGGTTATCAAATCAACAATCCCTGTGGGCTATTGTCGCTCGCTGTATGTAAAGTACGCATTCCGTTTCCTCACCGATGAGACTCTGCGTGGCAAGAAGTTCAACCTTCTTTTCTCACCCGAGTTTCTGCGCGAGAGCAAGGCTCTCTACGACAACCTCTACCCCTCGCGTATAATTGTGGGCATTCCCAAACTTATTGACCGCGAGCAGTTTGCAGGTGAAAATAAGGCCATCGAAACCATCGCTGACATTCCCGCGCTGGAAAAAGCCGCTCATAAATTTGCCGAGTTGCTCCAACAAGGTGCCATAAAAAGCGACATTCCTACCCTCTTTATGGGTATGAAGGAGGCAGAGGCTGTGAAACTTTTTGCCAATACATACTTGGCACTCCGCGTGAGTTATTTCAACGAACTCGACACCTACGCGGAGATGAAAGGTCTTGATACACAGGAGATTATCAATGGTGTTTGTCTTGACCCACGCATTGGTTCGCACTACAATAATCCCTCGTTTGGCTATGGTGGCTACTGTCTGCCCAAAGATACCAAACAACTCTTGGCAAACTACGATGCCGTACCACAGAATATGATGTCGGCAATTGTGGACAGCAACCGCACACGCAAGGATTTCATCGCCGATCAGGTGCTGGCAAAGGCGGGATACTACACTGCATCGAGCGCTTGGAATGCTGCAAAAGAGCAAGAGGTCGTAGTGGGCGTTTATAGGCTCACAATGAAGGCCGGCTCGGACAACTTCCGTCAGAGTGCCATTCAGGGTGTAATGAAAAGAGTGAAGGCAAAGGGCGCAAAGGTTATCATTTATGAGCCCACATTGGAGAATGGTTCTACCTTCTTTGGCTCGGAGGTAGTGGGCGATCTGGCGGAGTTCAAGGCTCGCTCACAGGCCATCATAGCCAACCGCTACGAGAGCGTGCTCGACGATGTGATTGACAAGGTGTACACACGCGATATTTTCAAGAGGGATTAGTGCAATATGAAAGTATTAGTTACGGGAGCCGCAGGTTTCATAGGCTCCAACCTGGTAGAGAGATTACTCACCACCGAAAGCCCCATTGAGATTGTGGGCCTCGACAGCGTGAACGACTATTACGATGTGAGCATCAAGGAGTATCGTCTGCGCAATTTGGAGGCACTCGCTGCGCAATATCCAGAGAGTAGGTGGGAGTTTGTGAAGGGCAATTTGGCCGACAAAGCACTCATTGATAGGCTCTTTGAGGAGAACGACTTTGAAGTGGTTGTGAATCTCGCAGCCCAAGCGGGCGTGCGCTACTCCATTACCAATCCCGATGCCTACATTGAGAGCAATCTGATTGGTTTCTACAATATTTTGGAGGCTTGCCGCCATAGTTATGACGGAGGCAAGAGGGGTGTGCAGCACCTCGTTTATGCCTCGTCGAGTTCTGTGTATGGCAGCAACAAGAAAGTCCCCTACTCCACTGATGATAAGGTAGATAACCCCGTAAGTCTCTACGCTGCAACCAAGAAGAGCAATGAACTTTTGGCCCACTCGTACAGCAAACTCTACAACATTCCCTCGACAGGTTTGAGGTTCTTCACGGTCTATGGTCCCGCAGGTAGGCCCGATATGGCATACTTCGGCTTCACGAATATGTTGCGCAAGGGCGAAACCATCAAAATCTTCAACTACGGCAACTGCAAGAGGGACTTCACCTATGTGGATGACATCGTGGAGGGCGTTCAGCGTGTGATGCACAAAGCGCCCGAGCGTAGAGTTGGAGAGGATGGACTGCCCGAGCCTCCCTATGCTGTATATAACATAGGTAACAGCAACCCCGAAAACCTATTGGATTTTGTGGACATATTGCAACAGGAATTGGTGAGAGCGGGCGTACTGCTCGAGGATTACGACTTCGAGTCGCACAAGGAACTCGTGGCAATGCAGCCCGGTGATGTGCCCGTGACGTTTGCGGACACGAGTGCATTGGAGCGCGACTTCGGCTTTAAGCCCCACACCCCACTGCGCGAAGGCCTGCGCAAATTTGCCGAGTGGTACAAAGAGTTTTACGGATAAACAAAAAGATAAATGAAAGATTACCAATATCATATCTTTTCGCCCTACCGCGTGTGCCCTCTGGGTGCGCACGTTGACCACCAGCACGGCTTGGTGAGCGGTTTCGCCTTCGACAAAGGTGTGGATTTCTGGTTCAACCCCACCGACGACGGCATCGTAAGGCTCAAAAGCCTTACCTTCCCCGGTGAGGCAGAGTTCCCCATCGACGACCTCGTAAGGGTAAAACAGGGGCATTGGAGCGACTATGCACGCGGCGCTAAATATGCTCTCTCAAAGAGATTTAAGTTGCGTCGTGGTGTGGAGGGAGTAATCAAAGGCTCGCTCCCCATCGGTGGTCTCTCATCGAGTGCTGCGGTACTTACTGCTTATGTGATGGCGCTGGCAAAGGCAAACGATATCGAACTCACAAAGATGGAGGTAATCCGCATCGCCTCCGAAGCGGAGAGGGAGTATATCGGTCTGAACAACGGTATCTTGGACCAATCGTGTATCGTGTTGAGCGAGAAGGATTCGCTCCTGTTCCTCGACACCGCAACGGAGGAATATCGCGTAATTCCGAAGAACCCTAAAATGCCCGACTTCCACCTCGGAATCTTCTTCTCGGGACTGACCCGCTCGCTTGTGTCGAGCGACTACAACTTGCGCGTAAGCGAGTGTAAGGCGGCGGCTTGGAATATGCTCGCCTATACCGACCAACCACTCAAAACCCTCGATAAGACCTTCCTGCGTGATGTGCCACGCGAAACCTACGAGGCCACAAAAGATAGGATGCCAGCAAGGTTTGCACGCCGTGCCGAGCACTTCTACTCGGAGTACAAGCGTGTCCGCAAGGGTGTAACTGCTTGGGAAGCAGGCAACTTGGAACTCTTTGGCAAACTCTCATTCGAGAGTTGCGAGAGTTCGATTCACAACTACGAGTGCGGTTCGCCCGAACTTATAGCCATTTATGAGATTATGCGCGACCTGGACGGTGTCTACGGTGGTCGCTTCTCTGGCGCTGGTTTTAAGGGTGCTTGCATTGCCCTCGTGGACCCCGCAAAGGAGGAGTCCATCCGCGAGAAACTGACCGCCGAGTACCTCCGTCGCTTCCCCGAGTACGAGGGCACCTTCGAGGTACACTTCTGCAAGACCGACGACGGCGCACGATTTGTGTAAGTGATTAGAATTTAAGTAAATGAAGAATATCGTAATAGCCGCAGGATATGCGACACGATTGGGCGAACTGACCAAAAATTTTCCCAAGCCACTGCTGAAAATAGGCGAAAGCACGATTTTGGGGCGTATGCTCGATGATATCGACACCATACCCGAGATTGACGAGCATATAATCATCACCAACCACAAGTTTGCACCCATCTTTGAGGAGTGGGCAGCGGGCTTGAACTATACCAAACCCGTGACCATTGTGGACGATGGCACCGAGACCAACGACACCCGTTTGGGTGCGGTGTGCGACTTGCTGTTCGCGATGGAGAAATTGGGTGTGGATGACGATATGTTAGTTGTGGCAGCAGATAACCTGCTGTTTTTCAGCTTCAAGGAGTTTGTCGATTTCGCAAAAGAGAAGGGAACAAGTTGCATTATGTGCCACCACCAACCCTCGGTGGAGAAGTTGCAGAGGACAGGTGTGATTGAGGTGGATGCCGATTGGAGGGTGCTGGGTATGGAGGAAAAACCCGAAGTACCCAAGAGCCATTGGGCGGTGCCTCCATTCTATATTTATTTGAAAAAAGACCTCGATTTGGTGCGCGGGTCGGTGGAGAGCGGCTGTGGCAAGGATGCACCCGGCAACTTGGCGCACTATATGGTCGAAAAAACCACAATGCACGCTTGGCAGATGACTGCCGGCCGCTTCGACATCGGTAGCCTCGACACCTACCACGAGGCCTGCGAAAAGTTTGGGAAGTAAAATAGCTGTAATACACATAATCTATATATAAAGCGGATGAATAAACTCAAAGCAAAAATATCGCAAGTCGCAAAAAACAAGGATGCTAGGACAGTCGCTGGCAACATTATGTGGTTATCGGCATTGCAAGTTGCAGGCTATGTATTCCCACTCATAACGATGCCCTACCTTGCTCGCGTGATTGGAGTAGAGGGTTTCGGAAAGATTGCCTTTGCTTCGGCTATTATGGTTTGGATTCAAACTATTGTAGATTGGGGTTTTAATCTGACCGCTACTCGTGATGTGGCTCAAAATAGAGATAATCCACAAAAAGTATCGGAGACATTCTCTAACGTTCTATGGGCGCGAGTATTATTAATGCTTGTCGGTTTTGTGTTCCTACTAGTTCTTACAGTTACCATCCCCAAATTTAGAGCAAATACAGCAATCATATTGATAACTTTCTTAATGGTCCCTGGCCACATCTTGTTTCCAGATTGGTTCTTTCAAGCCATTGAGAAAATGAGATTTACAACTATTTTTAATGTTGTAATGAAACTACTATTCACAATATTGGTCTTTGTTTTCATCAAACAACCAGAAGATTACATTCTTCAACCTCTATTCACATCATTGGGATATATTGTATGCGGAGGGGTATCTTTATATCTAATAGTCTGCAAATGGGGAGTGCGTATTTGTCGTCCAAATATCAAAAACATATATTTGACCATTAAGAATAGTACCGATGTGTTCATAAATAATTTGGCACCTAATTTATACAATAGTTTATCCGTTGTTCTACTTGGTTTCTTTGGAGGTGGAAGCGCTAATGGCATATATGATGGAGGTAATAAATTTGCTACTTTTGCAACAAGTTTAACAAAAATAATTTCTCGATCATTCTACCCCTTCTTATCCCGAAAACCCCATAAACACAATGTGTTTGTTGCTATCATTTTATCGGCGACAATACTCTTAAGTTTGATACTATTCATAACAGCCCCCTGGCTGGTAAGGGTAATGTTATCACCCGAATTTTCTGCATCTGCGGTTGTTCTGCGAATACTTGCAATATCCTTGATATTCGATACCCTTTCGACAGCATATGGTACCTGCTATCTAATCGTACATAATCGAGCCAAGATTCTACGACAACTAACTCTAATTTGTTCTGTTATAGGCTTTATCATTGCTATACCATTAGTGTACTATTACACTTATATTGGTGTCGCATTAACAGTTACTATTTCAAGGGGATTATTAGGCTTTACTAGTTTGTGGGCTGCTAAATCCAACAAAGTGGAGTTATGGCATACACACACAATCCATAAATAGAAATCACATTTAAGTAAGAAAACATATATGAAACAACTTTTCAATTATTTATTCCACTCACCAAATAAGTTATTATTAGCTATCCTAGTACGCATTGCACCGATTGTCCCTGATAAATTATACATTAAATGGAGATTCTATCTAACAATGGGATACAAACTTAATTTGGATAACCCTAAATCATTCAACGAGAAACTTCAATGGCTCAAGTTGTATAATCGCAAACCAGAATATACTCAGATGGTAGATAAGTACGAGGCCAAGAAGTATGTCGCAAACCTTATTGGAGAAGAGTATATCATTCCAACATTAGGTGTTTGGGACAAGTTTGAGGATATTGATTTCGACAAATTACCGAACCAATTTGTACTTAAAACAACTCATGGAGGAGGAGGTAAGGACGTTATCATATGTAAAGACAAGTCAAAATTTGACTTTATTGAGTGTGAAAAAGTTATGGCACGTTCAATGAAACATAATATTTATACGAAATTTAGAGAATGGCCTTATAAAAACATTAAACCTCGAATAATTGCCGAAGAGTATGTAACCAATGGTGGCTCATTTATAAATGATTATAAGTTTTTCTGCTTTAATGGAGAACCGAAAGCTATGCTTGTAGCCAGTGGTAGATATATTGAGCCTCAAACTTGTTTTGACTATTTTGACATGGATTTCAACCACCTTCCATTTGAGCAAGGTGGGCCTAATTACAACAAACCTATTCCCAAGCCTGCTCTGTTTGAGGAAATGAAAGTGGTGGCGAAAAAACTTTCACAAGGACTACCCCACGCTAGAATTGACCTCTACGAAGTTAATGGATGCGTGAAGTTTGGTGAGATCACATTCTTTGATGCAAGTGGTTTTGCAGAATTTAAGCCCAAGAAATGGAATTATATTTTTGGTAGTTGGATAGAATTACCCACAAAGAAACATTAAAAACAAAATGAAAAACTTTTTAAATACGGGCGTCACATATGTTTTGTTGTGGGGTTTGTATAATTTGAGAGGAGTTTTATATTCATTTGGGGGTGGGGTCTCACGGATCTTACTTCTAGTTATATTGATTTGGTCGTTATATCTTTGTTATGTAGTTAATTTTAAACAACGACAACCATTACCAGCGTTCCTTAAAGCGGTTAATGTATTTTTGATCATCGCAACAATATATGGTATAATCTTGATATTGAGTGGACAAGAGTTGCTTGTTGTAGCTAGTACAATTATAGAAATACCCAATTATGCTTATCTCAGGGATATATATACTTCCCTACTACCGTTGTATGCAGTATACTACTATGTTAACAAAGGTGATTTAGATGAAGAACGATTAAGCCAATTGATTTTATTATTTGTTTTAATAACGTGGGCGAGATACTTTTACAACAAAGAACAACTTACGTTACAAGCCATGGCACGTGGTTCTTCTCGGGAAGAGTTCACTAACAATACTGGATATTCGTTTTTATCACTTATTCCTTTATTGTTTTTAGGCTACAAAAAGCCTCTCTTGCAATATTTACTATTTCTCTTAACTATTATTGGTATTTTTCTGTGTATGAAACGAGGTGCTATTGCTATCGGTGTACTTTGTTTCGTATATTTTATATTTGCAACATTTAAGACAACAAAGTCCAAATATAGATTCACAATTGTATTGCTATCTCTTGTCGTCATTGTAAGTGGTATTTTTGTGGTTCAAGAAATGTTTTCTACAAGTGATTATTTCAAAGAACGCGTAGAACAAACAGTGTCGGGAGATTCGTCTGGTCGCGATTATTTATACGGGCACTTCTGGAACGTTTTTATTGATGAGCCCAACCCATTAAAAATATTATTTGGCAGAGGAGCCAATGCTACTTTGAAAGTAGGTACTAACTACGCTCATAATGACTGGTTAGAATTAATGATTAATCAAGGATTTTTAGGTGTTTGTATTTATATTTACTACTTTTTATCGCTATTCAAAGATTATAAGACAAGCCAAAAAAGAAATAAAAGATATGCTAATGTCTTATCGGTATCCCTATTCATTATGTTATCACAATCATTGATATCAATGTCATATTATTCAATGGAAATCACTCAAACATTAGCTATCGGATTTGTACTGGGAGCCAATAACTTAAAGAAATCCGTTAATTATACGCCACTAATGTGATGAGATAAACACAACCAATAGTCAATGAGTTATCCGTGTAAATAATAAATAGTATGAAAAAAATAACTTTTTTTATATGCTCAATGGGGAGTGGCGGTGCCGAACATCAAATATCTGTATTAACATCAATGTTATTACGAAAAGGTTATGATATTGAATTGGTGACGTTTGGTGGATATGAAGATCATTATCCAATTGATAGTAGAATAAAACGAATAAAAATTGCTAGAAATTCAAATCGACTCTTCAAGTTTTTCGCTATTTTTATTTTTTTCATTGTGCATTCTACCGATTGCATAATAAGTTTCGGACAGAGAGAAAACATGCTTGCATTATTTCCTCTACTATTTCGTCCCAAAGTAAAGGTTATTGCAGGTGAGCGCAATTTCACAGTAGCAGCACAAAGCAAAGTTGAAAAAATATTATTTAAGTTTTTATATAAGCGGGCTGATTTTATAGTTCCTAATAGTTACTCGCAAGGGGATTATATCAAATCTATGCAGCCAAATTTATCCAAAAAAGTATTTACTATTACAAATTTCACGGATATAAATCAATATACATATAGTAATCCTCCTTGTCAAAATAAAATTGTTCAAGTAGGAGTATTTTGTCGTTATCACAAACAGAAAAATTACGAAAGATTCGCCAAAGTTTTACAAATGCTAAATGAATCTAATCTCAAAATACATATACAGTGGTTCGGCAATATACAAAATAGCCTTGGACAATACAATCAAGATTATATTCGATTCAAATCCTTGATTGAGCAATATAATATTGGAAACTTGATACAATTAAATGATCATATCAAAAATGTTAAGGATATGATGCCCTTATTTGATGCTATTTGCGTGCCATCACTACATGAAGGATGGTCTAATACCATTTCGGAGGGAATTTGTTGTGGTAGACCTATGTTGGTAAGCGATGTCAGCGACAATGGGCGTATGGTAAAAAATAAAGAAAATGGCTTCTTATTTAATCCTTTGGATGAACAAAGCATGTATGATGCATTTGTAGAATTTTTAAGGACAGATTATGAAGATAAAATCAATATGGGAAAGAAGAGCAGGGAGCGTGCTTGTGCACTGTTTGACGCAGACAGATTTGTTAATAGTTATGTAAAATTAATTGAGCATAACAATATATGAGAAAACTCTTACAAATCAACGTCACCGCAAACGTAGGAAGTACCGGTAGGATTGCGGAGCAAATAGGCTCTGTGGCTATGAATGCCGGTTGGGAAAGTTATATTGCCTACGGACGTTCAGCAAGAAATAGCAAATCCCATCTGATAAAGATTGGTAACAAAATAGACATTCTATACCACGTCCTCATCTCCCGCTTGTTTGATAAACATGGCTTGGGTTCTCGATTGGCGACTCGTAGATTGGTCAAAACAATATCTAAAATCGAACCCGATATTATTCATTTGCACAACATTCATGGGTACTATCTTAATTACAAGATACTTTTTGAGTATTTGGCTAAAAAAGATATACCTGTAGTGTGGACACTTCACGATTGTTGGACTTTCACGGGACATTGTGCCCATTTCGTGAGTAATGGGTGTATGAAGTGGATGAATGTTTGTGAAAATTGTCAATATCGACACAACTATCCATATAGTTTAGTTAGTGAAAGTAAACGCAACTTCTTGTTGAAGAAAAACTTATTCTCCGACAAAAAAATAAACCTGACCGTTGTTCCCGTTTCTAATTGGCTCAAAGATTATGTAAATATTTCTTACTTACAAGCCCACCATATTGAGACCATTTACAATGGTGTAGACATTAAGACTTTCAAACTACCAGAAAATATCAAATCAACAAGGACGATTATTGGAGTTGCATCAGTATGGAGTCGTACGAAAGGACTACAAGATTTTTTGGCATTAAGAGGAATGCTTCCTGATGATATAATTATCAAACTCGTTGGACTGTCTGATGAACAAATCAAATGTTTACCACAGGGTGTAATAGGCATCAAACGAACCCAAAATGTTGATGAATTAGTTGCATTATATTCATCTGCCGATGTCTTTGTGAATACAACTTATGCAGACACTTTTCCAACAGTTAACTTGGAGGCTATGGCGTGTGGGACCCCAGTGGTAACATATAAGACTGGAGGAAGCCCCGAATCTGTCACTGTCGAGACTGGACAAGTTATTGAACAAGGGAATATTGAAGAACTTAAAAATGCAATTATGACAATATTGGCCAATGGCAAGGAGTACTATGCAAAGGCTTGTCGTAAACGCGCAGAGGAATTTTTCGACAAAGATAAATGTTTCCAACAGTATATAGAATTGTATAATAAAATATTGAACAACAAATAATTAGTCTAACACTATGTCTGTTTTCCAAGACAAAGTCCTGTTGATTACAGGCGGTACGGGCAGTTTCGGTAACGCCGTGCTTCGTCGCTTCCTCACTAGCGACATCAAAGAAATTCGCATTTTCTCGCGCGACGAGAAAAAACAAGACGATATGCGTCATCATTTACAGGCGCAGTATCCCGACGTGGCTGCAAAGGTGAAGTTCTACATCGGTAATGTGCGTGAAAAAACATCCGTAGATGTGGCTATGCGTGGAGTAGACTATGTTTTTGCGGCAGCAGCCCTCAAACAAGTTCCCTCCTGCGAGTTCTTCCCTATGGAGGCAACTATGACCAACGTCATCGGCACCAACAACGTACTCCTCTCGGCCATTGAGCACGGAGTGAAAAACGTCGTTGTACTCTCCACCGACAAAGCAGCCTACCCTATCAACGCTATGGGTATCTCGAAGGCCTTGATGGAGAAAGTTGCCATCGCCAAAGGTCGTGAGTTGGGACAAAATGCCCAAACAACCATCTGCTGCACACGCTACGGTAACGTGATGGCTTCGCGTGGTTCGGTTATTCCCTTGTGGGTTGAACAAATAGAGCAGGGTAAACCTATCACCATCACCGACCCCAATATGACCCGCTTTATGATGACCCTCGACGACGCTGTGGATTTGGTAATCTACGCATTCACTCACGGTGAGAATGGTGATCTCTTCGTTCAGAAAGCCCCCGCTGCTACTCTGGATGTATTGGCAGAGGCGCTCAAACAGACCTACTCCAAAATCAATCCCGAATACGGCAAAACAGAAGTTAAGGTCATCGGCACCCGTCACGGCGAGAAACTCTACGAGACCCTTGTAACCCGCGAGGAGATGGCAAAAGCGATTGATATGGGTGATTACTATCGTATTCCTTGCGATACTCGCGATCTGAACTACGACAAGTTCTTCGTCAATGGCAATGAGGAGGTTTCAAAAATCGAAGACTATCACTCCCACAACACCCGTCGTTTGGACGTAGAGGGAATGAAAGAGCTCTTGCTCAAACTTCGTTTCATCCGCGAGGACCTCGGTTTGCAACCCCGTAGCAAAGCCAAAGAGATTCGTAGCGAATAGAGTATGTCGAAAGTCACTGTCATTGAGGGCGAGGTGTTTCGTGATGAACGAGGACAGATTTCTTCATTGAATGCCTTTCGTTTCCCTGGTGTGGAGCGTTTCTATTTCATTCACCATACAGACACATCGGTGGTGAGGGGTTGGCACGCACACCAATTCGAGAAAAAGTGGTTCTACTGCGTGAAGGGCTCCTTCACGGTAGCCCTTGTGGAGATAGACAATTGGGAATGCCCTTCGCCCGATCTGAAAGCAGAGATTTACAATCTCTCGGAGCAAGATAGCAAGATTATTTGCGTGCCCGAGGGCTATGCCAACTGCATAAAGGCTCACGAAAAGGACTCTGTGTTGCTGGTATTCTCCGGTAAGGTCTTGGAGGAAGCGTTGCTGGATAGTTGGCGTTACGACAAGAATATGTGGGTCGATTGGAAACAATACAAATAGGAAAACTATGAAAATTTTGGTAACAGGTGCAAAGGGTTTTGTGGGAAAAAATCTTGTTGCACAACTAAATAACATCAAGAGTGGCAAGGCCAAGTTCTACGGCGATGTGATGGTAGAGGAGGTTTTCGAGTACGATATTGACTCTACTCCCGAACAACTCGACCTCTATTGTCGCGAGGCTGACTTTGTGTTCAATCTCGCGGGTGTAAATCGCCCACAGAATAATGAGGAGTTTATGAATGGCAACTTCGGCTTTGCCTCCACTCTCCTAGACACACTCAAAAAACACAATAATAGAGCCCCAGTTATGCTGTCGAGTTCCATTCAGGCGACACTTATTGGTCGCTATGGAACCTCGGATTATGGGAAGAGCAAACTTGCGGGCGAGGAACTTTTCTTTGAGTATGGTGCACAGACCGGAGCAAAGGTGCTCGTGTATCGCTTCCCCAACCTATTTGGCAAATGGTGCAGACCCAACTACAATTCGGCAGTTGCAACCTTCTGCAACAATATTGCGAATGACCTCCCAATTCTGGTCAATGACCGCACTACACAGTTGGAATTGCTCTATATTGATGACCTTGTGGACGAGATGGTAGCCGCTCTCAAAGGGGAGGAACACCACTGCGAGTTCGAGGGAGTAGATACGGTTCTGACTGAAAATGGCAGGTATTGCGCCGCCCCCGTAACACACAAAGTTACGTTGGGTGAGATTGTAGACCTTTTGGAACAGTTCAAGGGTCAACCGCAGTCGCTCGTTATGCCCGAGATTCCCGCAGGTTCGTTTGCCAAGAAACTCTATTCGACCTACCTGTCGTACCTCCCCAAAGAGAAAGTTGCTTTTCCCTTGAAGATGAATGTCGATGATAGAGGAAGTTTCACCGAATTGGTCAAATCTGTTGGCGTTGGCCAAGTGAGCATCAACATCAGTAAACCTAGTATCACCAAAGGCCAACATTGGCACAACACCAAATGGGAGCAGTTTATTGTTGTGGCAGGTGAGGGCCTCATTCAGCAGCGCAACGTGCTGACGGATGAGGTGCTGGAGTGGCGTGTGAGCGGCAAGAAGATTGAGGCTGTGCAGATGCTACCCGGCTATACCCACAACATCATTAACCTCTCGGACACAGAGGATTTGGTTACGGTAATGTGGTGCAACGAGTGCTTCGACCCCAACCGCCCCGACACTTTTTTTGAACCAGTAGTTAAATAAAAAAATATGGAAATTAGACTCGACTATTCGGATGTTAAGTTTGCCGACAATGGCAAGCTCAAACTTCTTATAATCGTAGGTACAAGGCCGGAGATTATCCGCCTTGCAGCCGTCATCAACAAGTGCCGCAAGTATTTTGACTGCATCTTGGCACACACCGGTCAAAACTACGACTACAACCTCAATGGCGTATTCTTCCGCGACCTCAAACTCAAAGATCCCGAGGTTTATATGGATGCCGTAGGCGATGATCTGGGCGCAACGATGGGAAACATCCTCAACGCCTCCTATAAATTGATGGTGCAGACCAAACCCGATGCTGTATTGGTTTTGGGCGACACCAACTCGTGCCTATCGGTTATCGGTGCAAAGAGGTTGCATATCCCCATCTTCCATATGGAGGCTGGCAATCGTTGTTTCGACGAGTGCCTGCCCGAGGAGACCAACCGTAGGATTGTGGACATCATTTCGGACGTAAACCTCTGCTACTCGGAGCACGCACGTCGCTACCTTAATGCATCTAGCGTAGCCAAAGAGCGCACCTACGTTACAGGGTCGCCTATGGCCGAGGTGCTACACGAGAACCTGCCCGACATTGAAGCAAGTGACATCCATAAAAGGCTTGGCTTGGAGAAGGGTCGCTACATCCTGCTCTCGGCACATAGGGAGGAGAATATTGATACAGAGAAGAACTTTACGAGCCTCTTTACCGCCATTAATAAAATGGCAGCGAAGTACGATATGCCTATTCTCTACTCGTGCCACCCGAGGAGCCGTAATAGGTTGGCCACAAGTGGGTTCCAACTTGACCCGCGCGTGATTCAGCACGAGCCACTTGGCTTCCACGACTACAACTGCTTGCAGATGAATGCCTTTGCGGTGGTTAGTGATAGTGGTACTTTGCCCGAGGAGAGTTCGTTCTTTACAAGTGTTGGTCATTCATTCCCTGCTGTATGTATTCGCACCTCTACGGAGCGTCCCGAGGCATTGGATAAGGGTTGCTTTATATTGGCGGGTATTGACGAGAAATCGCTCTTGCAGGCTGTGGATACAGCAGTTGATATGGTTAAGGAGGGCGATAACGGCATCCCCGTACCCAACTATGTGGATGAGAACGTCTCGACCAAGGTTGTCAAACTCATCCAGTCCTACACCGGCGTCGTAAACAAAATGGTTTGGAGGAAATAAAAAAATAAATCACAATACGATGAATATCCTTTTTTTAACAATGTCCTCGGGATGTAGGAATATTGAGAAGAGTGGAATCTACACTGATTTAATGCGAAAGTTCCGTAGCGAGGGTCATAATGTGTATATCATATTCCCTTATGAAAGACGAAGTGGGCATAAATCAGAATACACCCATAGTAATGGTGTCCACTTGTTGGGCGTTAGAACACTCAACCTTACAAAAACAAATGTTGTAGAAAAAGGTATTGGACAAGTGTTGATGGAGCATCAATTCAAGATGGCTTTGAAGAAGTATTGGGGAAGGGTCAATTTCGACCTTATACTCTACTCGACTCCGCCTATTACTTTTACAAAAGTCATTAGATATGCCAAAAGGAACAACCCTAAAGTTCTGTCATATCTATTGTTGAAAGATATTTTTCCTCAAAATGCCGTTGATATCGGAATGCTGAAAACATCGGGCATCAAAGGACTCCTGTATCGTTCTTTCCGACACAAAGAGAAACAACTCTACAAAATATCGGATTTCATCGGTTGTATGAGCCCTGCAAATGTGGAATATATAATCAAGCATAACCCAGAAATTAACCCCCAAATTGTTGAACTCGCTCCTAATTCATACGATATTCCCAAAAACAAACTCAAATTATCGGTGGATGATGTTTCGGATATTAGGAATAAGTATGGTCTTCCCATTGACAAACCCATTTTCATCTATGGTGGTAATATGGGTAAGCCACAAGGCATTCCTTTCTTGATTGAGTGTCTTGATGCTGTAAAACATCGAAATGATTGTCATTTTGTAGTAGTGGGTAACGGCACAGAGTATCCCAAAATTGAGAGTTGGATTAAGAGATGTTCTCCCTCGTCAGTATCCCTTTTCAAGACACTACCCAAAGAAGATTACGATAAACTTGCAAGTTCTTGCGATGTGGGTATGATATTCTTGGATTATAGATTTACAATTCCTAATTACCCAAGCAGACTATTACCATACATAATGGAGCACAAGCCGATTATTGTCGCTACCGATCCCAATTGTGACACTGGCACTATTGCGGAAAAGAATGGTTATGGATACTGGTGTCCTAGTAATTCTGTGGAGAAATTTGTGGAAATAGTAGATAAGATGCTCAATTCAGACAGAAAAACGATGGGTGAGAATGGCTATCAATTCTACCTCAATAACTACACCACAGAGCATACATATAATGCCATAATCAGTCATATTGATTAATCTCAAAAAATAATTGTATATGTACAAACACTTCTTTAAACGTTTTTTTGATTTTTGGATTGCCCTAATTGCGCTGACTATTTTAAGCCCTATTTTGTTAATTATTACAATATGGCTTCTTATCGCCAACAAGGGGGCAGGAGCATTCTTTTTACAAGAGCGCCCTGGTAGAGATGCAAGAATTTTCAAGGTCATCAAGTTCAAATCTATGACTGACGAGCGAGATGCAGAGGGTAAATTATTACCCAACGAACAACGAATAACAAAAGTCGGCAAGATTATCAGGTCGACATCAATAGATGAATTGCCACAATTAGTCAACGTGCTCAAAGGCGATATGGCTCTTGTTGGCCCGCGTCCACTTCCTATTAGATATTTGCAACTATATAGCCCCGAACAGGCTCGTCGCCACGAAGTACGTCCTGGAATCACTGGTTGGGCCCAAGTTAATGGCAGAAACAATATTACTTGGACTCGTAAATTCGAACTTGATGTTCACTATGTCAACAACATTTCATTATGGTTTGACATTAAAATTCTTTTTCTTACTGTTTACAAAGTATTTAAGCGTGCGGATATAAATACAGGAGATAACAAGATTGGTGCAACTGGATTTGACGGAACAAATTAATATGAAAAAGATTGTAGTATTAGCAGGAGGCAATGACCAAATTGCTTTGATCAAAGCATTGCGCAAGAGATATGATGGTGTAGAGATTGTCTTGATTGATTTTGCAGAAAATCCTGTTGCCAAACCATTCGCAGATAAGCATTTGGTAATTAGCACAATGGATCAAGATGCAGTATTGCGTGCCACAAAAGATGAAAATGCCGATATGATTATAATCACTTGTGGTGACCAACCACTACCTATTATGGCATATGTGGCAGAACAGCTCAATCTACCATGCTATTTGACATACGAACAGGCAATGACTCTTACCAATAAGCAGTTTATGAAGGAAATAATGATTAACAATGATATCCCGACTGCAAAGCATTTCGTTGTTAATCACAAACTAAACGAAAGTTTGGTTTCTTCACTATCATTTCCCCTTATTATTAAGCCAGCAGATTGCAATGGTTCAAAAGGAGTTCGCAAAGTAACTAATTTGGAAGATTTGCGAGTATATACCCAACAAGCCATCGAATTCAGTCGTAGCAAGACAGCTATTATAGAGGAGTTTAAAGAGGGTATTGAAGTTAGTGTGGACGCGTTTGTCAATAATGGTAAAGCCTCTGTGTTGATGACCAGTCAGTTGAATAAACACCAGGTCAATGATGCCACAATGGTAATCTACCAGAGCGTTATTCCTGCACAATTAAGCCAGACTGTGCACGATAAAATCAACGACATCGCAAATAAAATTGCAAATGCGTATAGTCTCACGTTCTCGCCATTGCTCATACAAATGATTATTAATGGCGAGGATGTTTCTGTGATAGAGTTCTCTGCCCGCATTGGAGGCGGTGCAAAATTCCAAACCATTAAGGAATATACAGGTTTTGATATTCTCAATGCAAACATTGATGCAATGGTAGGCAAAACTTCCGAGGTAGTATTTGAGCCAAGTAAGAACATTGTGTCAAGATGTCATTTATACACCGTAGGGGGTATTTTTGACAAAATCACTGGTCTAGAAGAGCTCATCGAGAGTGGCATAATTGAGAGTTATACCCAAACTGTTTCGAGTGGGTGCAAAGTGTTGGCACCACAGGGCAGTAGCAACCGCATTGGCTCTGTGCTGATTAAAGCATCATCGTATGATGAATTGACAAGTAAAATCAAAACTGCCATAAGCACCATTAAGGTTCTTGATAGTAATGGCTACGACATTTTATACCGAACAATGTATGAACAATAACTTTTTTGTGGCATCATCGCTTGCCAACGACCCACACACCGAAGGTATGCATAATGCAGCCAAAGTTGCTAAACTGGCTGGTATTGACTCTGTGGTCCTGAAACCATCAGAAAATTATGACGCTTTCTTCGATGCGATAAAGGAGCATCAACCTAAATACATAGGTATTAGCTATCGTTTGACTCCTAAAATCGGTTACGAACAACTCGTAAAGATATTGGGGCGATTCGTAGAAACAGGGTTATTAAAACCCGAAGACGACGTTAAGATTTCATTTGCAGGTCTTCCCGAGACTATCGCTATGGTCAAGGAAAATCTCTCGTCGTTACCCTTCAAAATTGAACTATGTGAGCCATATCCAGAGGTTATGGACCGCTTGGTTGAAACCCTTAAATTTTTCGAGGCACCTAATGCTGATGAGATTATCGATAATCTTCGCGACGAAATCGCACCCAAAGGTATAGAATTGCTCGACCAATTGGCAGATGAAGTTGTTAGATTGGATGACTACCAAAACGAGGAACCCTTGCGAATGCCATCCGTCACAGCATTACAAGATTTCACAACTCGTATCAAAGAGTCTGACATTCCTCTGCTCCGTAGCCACTTTGGAATCCCCTCCAATAGTATCGAGCCTACCATTGATGGTATTAGGATGCTTTCGGAGGCACGTGTACTCGATGAAATTTCGCTCGGTTCCTCCGATTTGTCGCAAAGATATTATGGTCACCCCGAGTTATTTGAAGGACGCAAGAATGATGGTGGTGTTCCCTACAAGACCAAAGAGGATTTGCGTCTACTCTATTTAGCATCCAGGTGTGGCAATTTCCCTGCGATGAAACCATACTGCCACGTTGTAGATATTGTTCCATTTATTCACGACTGCTTGGAGGTTGGTATGCTCAAAGGTGCTCACCAAGCCATTCCATTGTTCTGGTTCAACGAATTGGATGGTCGAGGTCCTCATACGGTACGCGAGTCCATCTATGAACACTTCGACGCGGTTCGAGAGCTCGCCTCTTTGGGTATTCCCGTTGAGATGAATGATCCCAACCAGTGGAGTTCCCGTTTGGCTCACGACACACTTATCGTTACGAGTTACTCCTTAATTAGTGCCGTAATGACAATGTGTGGTGTCAACAATATGGTATTGCAGATGCAATTCAACAAACCCAAAGAGACGGGAGATTATGCCGATTTGGCCAAGATGTCCGCTGGTTTGCAGATGGCAAAACGTATCTCTATGGGCAGGAGTAATCCTGCAAATATCATTGTAGAGGCCCGTACTGGCATTGAGTCTTTGAGCCCCAATATGCAAAAAGCCAAATGGCAGTTAGGACGCTCAACTCTTTTGCAGATGATGATGAATCCCAACATTTTGCACGTTGTTAGTTACTGCGAAGCGAACCACGCTGCCACTCCCGAAGATATCATAGATAGCTCCAAACTTGTACGCAGGGCAGTTCGCATATTCAAGGAGCATCAGCACGATATTATGAAGGAGATGAACAATCCTATTGTGGTTGAGAGGAGAGAATACCTCATCAAAGAGTGTTCATATCTGCTAAATGAGATTGCCAAGTTGAATCCCAAATTCCCCGGATTGGTACCCATTGAACAGATGGCTCAATATCTCGGCGATGCCAACGTTCTGTCCACTGCCATTGAGCGTAAGATTATCAGCTCTCCTGGTATTATCAATCCCAAATATAAAGGGAGCCACATAACATCTCCCACCAAATATGGTATGGTAAATCTTGTGGATGACTACATTTCAAAGAATATTGTTTCGGAAAAAGAGAGATTGTATAACCTTAAATAATTTTAGAATCATGAACGTTTTAGGTCGAATCAAACAAGAACACAAGGCCATTTGCGAGGCTCTTCAACTATTGCCCCCCCCTATCAACCGTAAAAAACTTATAAGATATTTTGATATGTGGTGGTGCGTTGCCAAGTATGGCGCGCTAGCAGATGACTACATATCGTTAAAATTCTTCGAAAAAAGTGCCAAAGAGAGGGCCGAATATGTGACTGCTGGCAACAAACGCCTTTTCTACAAAAACTTCTACACCGAGGAAGCAAGAGAGATTTTGGGTAACAAGAATCTTTTCAGCAAGAAATTCGCTCAATTTGTCACACGAGATTGGATCTATTCAGAAGATGCGACCATCGAACAGGTGCAAAATTTCATTGAAACCCACAATGAGGTTGTTGTGAAACCCACCAACTCGACTTGGGGTATTGGTATTTCTGTGATAGACAAGAGCCAAATGGGAGAGATTTTGGAAAACATCAAGAAAGGCAACCACTATATGATTGAGGAGAAGATTGTGAATCATCCCGAGATTGCAAAACTCAACCCCTCTTCGCTCCAAACTCTTCGTGTTGAAACCTGCATTGACTCCAAAGGTGAATTCCATCTCCTCAACGTATTGCTGATGATTGGCACAAAGAAATTGATTGTGAGCAACTGCCATAGTGGTGGTGTTATGTGCCACATTGATATGAATACTGGTATGGTTGATAAGGATGGTTACAACCCCAAAGGCTATTGGTTGAGTCACCATCCCGAAACGGGCATCAAATTTATTGGATATAAAGTTCCTACCATTGAGAATTTAGAGGCCTATATCAAAGAGGTTGTAAAGGTTATGCCCGAGGCTCGCTATGTGGGTTGGGATGTTGCTATTACACCTAATGGTTTCGAGCTGATTGAGGGCAACTTCTGTCCTGGTCAGTGCACTCAAACCTGCGACGGTATTCCTAAATACAAAATGTTGAAATCTTATCTATAATAGTGTACGGGAATGGAATACAGAACATTATCCAATGGTGTTAAGATTCCGATGATCGGAATGGAGACATTTCCACTAGTGGGTGAGCAACTTGTTGATGTGCTAAAATTGGCGAATAATGCTGGCTACGAGTTGTACGACACTGCTCATGTGTATAATAATGAAGGGGATATTGGAGTTGCCATTAGAAACGGTTGTTTAGATCGAAAGAAAGCATTGATAACGTCCAAGATATGTATCACGCAATACTTGGGGCGAAGAAGATACTTACATCTTGACAAACAATCAGTAGCAAAAGCATATAAACACTCTTGCAAACTACTGGGTGTTGATTCCCTTGATATTTTCCTACTTCACTCACCATTTAATAGATATTCACAAGCATATAAAGAACTCATATCTTTATATGAAACTGGGCGAGTCAAAGCCATAGGAGTATCAAACTTTGGCACGAAACAACTGGATGCGCTATATAAAGAGACAGGAATATTCCCTATGATAAACCAAATTGAGATTCATCCTTACAACACAATGGAGGATATTATCCGATATTGCAAAGATAGGAATATTCAAGTTGAAGCATACTCGCCATTTGGTCGAGGTGCTATCATCCCAGATATTATGAACAATGCCCGACTTATTGAGATTGCTCAACAACACAACAAAAGCGTTGGGCAGGTGGTTCTGCGCTGGCTGGTTCAACAAGATATTGTTACCATTGCAAGGTCAAGTAACCCCAGTAGAATTAAAGAAAATTTGGATATTTTTGATTTTGCATTGACAGACGATCAAATGACATTTATCTCATCTATGAATCAGAACAAAGGATTCGGCAAACATTTCCAACATATTAGGTGATGTATCATTCAATGATATATACAATCAATTATATGATTCTGGGGCTAGACCTTTTGCCAACATCGGAAGTTTCCTTAAAAACAATGATTATATCATTTGTAACTTGGAATCTATGTGTGAAGGGAATGGGGAAAACTTCAACAAATATACAAGAGTCAAAACAAAGGCCACAACACTTAATTACTTAAACCACATAGGAGTAAATGTGGTAGAGTTAGCTCACAATCATATATACGATACGCTGCTTGATGGATTCGAGAATACCATTGCATTCCTCGATAAAAACAACATCAAACACATTGGAGCATCAACAAATCCAGACAAAGCATCAGAACCTCTAATAATTACAGACAACAATTCCTCTGTTTGTATACTTAATTATGTTCATCCAGACACTAATCCTGGCATTCCCGAAGATGTAGGAGTTTATGCAAATATTTTTGACTACCAAAAGGTCAAACAAGAGATTCAACATTATAGGTTGGCACATAAGACTATTATCGTTCTATTGCACTGGGGAGGACGCACAGAGGGTGGAAAGTTACCTGACTTTTATCAGCCAACATTGGCGCATAGGCTAATTGATGATGGCGCAGATATCATAATAGGAACACACAGTCACGCAATACAACCTTACGAAATATATAAAGGTAAATACATCTTCTACGGTTTGGGTAATTTTTGTTTTTCAAGGATTGGATACAAAACACCCAACAAAGATGCAAAGATGTTTTGGATGTGCAAATCATTAATTCCTATTGTCTCTATCAACAACAACCAAATCTCTGTTGATATCTATAAGACGGATATTTTAAAAGATGGTATCATCACGTTTTCAAAGTATCGCAAAGGTAAAGCATCTAAATTGTTCAATCTTGTATTTACAAAACATCAAGTATGGAAATTATACTGGCTATTTTTTAAGTATATCCGTCCTATTGGTGTCTTTCTTTTTACCGATACAATGACATTCGGTCAGAAAGCGTCAAAAATAGGCGAGAAATTTGGTCTAAATAAGAAGCATTAATATGACTATTGGTATTTACGGATTGAGTTCGCAGAGCGGTATGGCATTCTTTGCGGACTATGCGAACAGAGGGTATAAAGTTATTGGATACGCCCGAGGTTCCGAGCACGGCAAAGCAGTTGTGGATGCTATCCAAACTGCTGGTGGTGTCAATTTGGAAAGACCTCAAAACTCCAATCACGAAGAATCAAAATTTGTGCCTTTGGGAGAGAATATCGTTACCAACGACATTTCGGAACTTGTAGTTGGGGCCGACATTATAATCATTGCCCTACCCTCCATCTATCAAGAAGGTGCGGTATTGGATATGGTCTCGGTACCCACGATGAAAGACAAACAAATTCCCATTGTTCTTTCTCCCTCTCGAACTATCGCATCTCCATATTTGTGGCAACACCTTGGAGAACACTATCCAATAGTATGTTTTTCCACCTGCCCATACTCTTGCAAGCGTCCCACGCTGAATACATCCATCATAAAGCGTCGTAAACGTACTTGGGTTATCTCTTTGGAGGGAACCTTTACACAAGAGCAAGTGCGCTTGGTGAAAACATTATTCCCACAAGCTGCGGTTACCCACACTCCTGCACTGACATCTTTGAATAACATTGGTTCCGTATTCCATTGCGCAACGTACCTTCTGAACCTTCCCGAAATAGAGAAAGCAGAGAAAGAAAATCGTATTTTCTCATTCTATATGGAGGGTATTGCTCAAAGGCCCGAGGTCGGTGAGGTGTTGGAGCAAATCGACCAAGTGAGATTACAGATTGCCGACAAATTAGGGATGAGCGTATTCGGCTTAAAGAGCAACCCACGCGAGGATATATGGAGAAAATTGACGAATGGTTTGAGGGCGTTAGAATCGGAGCACGAGGATGACATTGATATTCTGCGTACCATTCGTAAGAAATTTACTGAGTACCTAAACAATTCTGTACTTTCTGCTCAACATTGGCTTGACATTACCTATGGTGTAGTTCGAGAGGAAGGCGAATCATTATCTTCTGCCATTGGTCGTACCCCCACATACCAAAGCAATTCTGTACCTCAACGTCGATATATAGAAGAGGATATACCTACCGGTCTTGTTCCTATTGAGGCGTTGGCTAAAATGTTAGACATTGATTGTTCTTGCATTACCAAGACAATAGATATGTACAATGCGCTATACAACGACGACATTCGACAGCGAGGCAGAAACCTCAATGGATTCGACAAAGAAGATGTATTCAAGTATCTGAAAAATGGAGTTTATTAAAAACAAGTAATTGACCAACTATATTTTCTTATGAAGCAACGTATTTACCTATGCTTGGCCCATATGAGCGGTCAAGAACAAAAATTCATACAAGAGGCTTTCGATACCAATTGGGTGGTGCCTCTTGGTCCTAATGTTAATGGGTTCGAGCAGGACCTCAAAGAGTTTGCAGGCGAGAACAAAGAAATTGTGGCACTATCGGCTGGCACAGCGGCAGTACATTTGGCCTTGCTGGCTTGTGGTGTAGGTCCTGGCGACGAAGTGTTGGTGCAGAGTTTCACCTTTTGTGCCTCTTCACACCCCATTACATATCTGGGTGCTACGCCCGTTTTTGTGGATTCCGAGGAAGAGACTTGGAATATGGACCCCGTACTGCTTGAAGAGGCCATCAAGGATCGTATTGCAAAAACAGGCAAAAAGCCCAAAGCCATTGTGCCGGTTTACCTCTATGGTATGCCTGCTAAAATTGACGAGATTATGGCCGTTGCTACCAAGTACGACATCCCCGTCATTGAGGACGCAGCCGAGGGATTGGGTTCGAGGTTCGATGGTCAGGTGTGTGGCACCTTTGGCAAGTATGGCGTGCTGTCGTTCAATGGTAACAAGATGATTACCACCAGCGGTGGCGGTGCACTTATTTGTGCCGAGGCCGAGGCCAAAAAGGAGATTATGTTCTACGCAACACAAGCAAGGGAAAACTATCCATACTATCAGCACGAAAAGATCGGTTATAACTACCGTATGTCTAACATTTGTGCTGGAATTGGTCGTGGTCAGATGACCGTATTGGAGGAGCATATTGCTCACCACAAGCACACCTACGAGCTCTACAAAGAGTTGTTAGCCGATATTGAGGGAATCACATTGCACGGAAACCCTTCGGAGCGCTACGACAGCAACTTCTGGCTCAATACCATCACCCTTTCGCCAAATTTGAAGGTAAAAGGCGAAGATAGGGCATATGAGATAGCAGTGAGTGGTGCTGTTGGAGGTGCGGCAGGCGTTACTCACGAGGCTAAATCTTTGCATACCGATTGTGAGCCTAACCGCAATGTCGAGGCTATGCGAATGGCTCTGGATGCTGCGGGTATTGAGTCGCGCCCATTGTGGAAACCTATGCACAAACAGCCAGTCTATAAAGATGCACCTGCCTATGTTAATGGCGTGAGCGAGGCTTTGTTCAAAGTTGGTTTGTGTTTGCCTAGTGGTCCCTGCGTGACCGACGACGACATCCGCTATATTGTTGAACAGATCAAGGCTTGTATTGTAAGATAATAAATGAATAAGATTTGCGAGATACTATTTTCCGCATTACGAAGTGCACTATTTGGTCGTGAGGTTGATGCCGCAATGTATCAGAATCTCACGACCAAGGAGTGGCAACAATTATTCCGTGTGGCGGCGCAGCAAGGCGTTGTAGCGATTGTCTACGATGTAGTGTCGCAACTGCCACAGGAGTCGCAGCCCCCTCGTAATATCCGTTTGCAGTGGGCATTGAGCGTCGAGGCAATAGAAAACCGACACGAATTACAGCGCAAAAACTCTGCCATATTGGCAGAGGCGTTCTCCGAGCAAGGCATCCAAACCATTGTAATGAAAGGGCTTGCCATTGGCACCTGCTATCCACATCCAGCCCACCGCGAATGTGGCGACTTGGACTGTTTCTTGGTAAAAGATGGTAGCACCACAAGCGATGGTTATGAACCCGGCAATCAGATTTGTGAGCAGATAGGAGCAAAAGTCAAACGCGATTATTACAAAAATTCTCATATCTCATATCGTGGTTTGATGATTGAGAACCACTGTTTCTTTTTGCCGATTCGTGGAAGTCGTAGAGTTAAAGAGTTGGAACGCCACCTGCGTGAGATTGCACTACGAGGTAAGACCTCTATGGTGCCTGGCACAAAACTCATTGTCCCCTCGCCCGATTTCAATGCTCTGTTTCTCACAATGCACGGGCTCAACCACTTCCTCTCGGAGGGTATAAAGTTGCGTCACATTTTGGATTGGGCGCTACTGTTGAAAGCAGAGCAAAACAACATCAACTGGACAGAGTTCTACCATTGGGCCGATAAGATGCATATTACACGTTTTGCCAATGCTCTGACGGCTATATCGGTTGAGTATTTTGGGCTACAAATAACCAATCCCGCCATCCAGACCTCCTCGCCTTATGCAAAGCGCATCTTGGAGGATACTCTCTTCAAGAGCGAAGGACTCTTCAATAAGGGTTATTCAGCGTGGAAATCGCGCTTTGTGCAGGTAAAGAACAAACTCTCTTCTGGGTGGAAATACCACAAAATTTACCAAAAGAGCGTGGTTTGGGAGTTGGCAAAGAACGTATGGGGTTTCATCTTTGAGAAAAACCCAAAACTATAACACACTGAAAACCAAATGAAAGGGATTGTATTGGCAGGTGGCAGTGGTACGAGGCTCTATCCTATTACAAAGGGTGTGAGTAAGCAACTGTTGCCCGTCTACGACAAGCCGATGATATATTACCCCATCTCGGTATTGATGTTGGCGGGTATCCGCGAGATACTCATCATCTCCACACCAACCGACCTCCCTATGTTCCAACGACTCTTGGGGGATGGTAGCGACTATGGGGTTCGTTTCGAATATGCCGAGCAACCCTCACCCAATGGTTTGGCAGAGGCATTCATCATCGGCAAGGAGTTCATCGGCACCGATAGCGTATGCTTGGTGCTGGGTGACAACATATTCTATGGTCAAGGCTTCACGGGTATGCTTTGCGAAGCGGTGGCAAGGGCGGAAGAGAAACATATTTCGACCATTTTTGGCTATCGAGTGTCCACCCCCGAGCGTTTTGGCATCGCGGAAATTGATGAGAGTGGCAAGATTTTAAGCCTCGAAGAGAAGCCCGCTCATCCCAAGAGCGACTATGCCGTCACAGGACTCTATTTCTATACCAACGAGGTCGTGGAGTTGGCCGCAACAATTGAGCCTTCTGCTCGTGGCGAGTTGGAAATCACCGACCTCAATAGGGCATTTCTCTCGCGCGGTGAGTTGTATATGCAACAGTTAGGTCGCGGTTTTGCGTGGTTAGATACGGGTACCCAGGAGAGTCTTTTCGATGCTTCGAGGTTTGTGGAGGTTGTCGAGTCGCGTCAGGGTGTTCAGATTGCCTGCTTGGAGGAGATTGCTTGGAGGAAAGGTTGGATTTCGAGTGAGCGCCTCCGAGAACTTGCCGAGCCTATGAGGGCAAATGCCTATGGGAGGTATATGCTTAAATTATCGGAGCAGAAATGAATGTAATCAAAACCGATATAGAGGGCGTTCTTGTTATTGAGCCACAAGTGTTTGGCGACGAGAGGGGATACTTTTTCGAGTCGTTCAATGCCGAGCGATTTCTTGCCCAGACGGGTATTGAAGTGACCTTTGTGCAGGACAACGAGAGCCTCTCCAAGAGGGGTGTTCTTCGTGGGTTGCATTTCCAGAGGGAGCCCTATGCACAAGCCAAGTTGGTGCGTGTGGTGCGTGGCAGGGTGCTGGATGTAGCAGTGGACATTCGCCCAAACTCGGTGACATTTGGTAAGTATATTGCGGTTGAATTGTCGGGTGAGAACAAACGCCAACTCTTCATCCCGAAGGGCTTTGCTCACGGCTATGTTGTGTTGGAAGACGACACGGTGTTCCAATACAAGTGCGACGAGTACTACCACCCCACCTCGGAGGAGGGAATTGCGTGGAACGACCCACAGATTGGCGTTGATTGGGGGATTGCTACAAAGGATATAGTTCTCTCCGAGAAGGACCAAAAGCGCCCTTTGCTTAAAGAGTTATGCGAATTTTAGTCACAGGAGCCGAGGGACAATTGGGTATGAGTATTCGTCGGGCATCGCAGGGTGTGTCCGATGAATATCTTTTTACGGACGTGGCCGACTTGGACATCACCAACCGCTGGCAGGTGATGGATTATGTTAGCAACAACCAGGTAGACATCATCATCAACTGCGCTGCCTACACCAATGTGGAGCGTGCCGAGAGCGAGGAGCCAATGGCACATTTGCTCAACGCCACTGCGGTGGGTTTCTTGGCCGAGGCAGCAAAGCACAGCGACGCACTGCTGATACATATCTCCACCGACTATGTTTTTATGGGTGGATGTTGTGCGATGCTCACCGAGGAGAGCCACCCCCAACCTCTGAACGCCTATGGGCGTACCAAATTGGCGGGCGAGGAGGCTGTCAGGGCAAGTGGTTGCCACCATATGATATTTCGTACCGCGTGGCTCTATTCGGAGTTTGGTAGCAACTTTGTGAAAACAATGTTGCGCTTGACAACCGAGAAGGATGAGATTAGTGTCGTAGATGACCAACTTGGCACACCCACCTATGCGGGTGATTTGGCAGAGTCTTTGGTGCGGATCATCTCCGAGCGCAACTTCCGCGAGGGCACCTACCACTACACAAACCTCGGAGAGTGCAGTTGGTGGCAGTTTGCGAGAGAGATTGCACATTTGGCAGGCAACACCCAATGCAACATAAAGCCCTGTACCACAAGCGAGTACGGTGCAAGGGCACCACGCCCACACTATGCCGTGTTGGACAAGGGCAAATTTGTGCGCACCTTTAACATAGAAATTCCCGAGTGGCGCGAGTCGCTCAAAAAGTGTATAGATGAACTCCAAGCGTAGTATAGTAATCACCGGTGGTGCGGGCTTTATTGGCTCGCACGTTGTGAGGTTGATGGTGAACAAGTACCCCGAGTACAACATCATAAACCTCGACCTGCTGACCTATGCAGGCAACCTCGCAAACCTCAAAGACATCGAGTCGAAGCCCAACTACAAGTTCGTGAGGATGGACATCTGCGACTTCGAGGCGTTCTACAAACTTATGCAACAGGAGCACATCGACGGCATCATCCATCTTGCTGCCGAGAGCCACGTTGATCGCTCCATCAAAGACCCCTTCACCTTCGCACGCACAAATGTGATGGGTACCCTCTCGCTCCTGCAAGCCGCCAAACTCTATTGGGAGAGCCTGCCCGAGGGCTACGAGGGCAAGCGCTTCTACCACATCTCCACCGATGAGGTTTATGGCGCTCTCGCTATGAACCACCCCGAGGGCATCGAGCCTCCCTTTAAGACCGTTGCATCGTCGGAGGGCCACAAGGCCTATGGCGACGAGTTCTTCTACGAAACCACCAAGTATAACCCACACTCTCCCTATTCGGCTGCGAAGGCTTCGAGTGACCACTTCGTCAGGGCCTACCACGACACCTATGGTCTGCCCACGATTATGACAAACTGCTCGAATAACTATGGCCCCTATCAGTTCCCAGAGAAACTCATTCCGCTGTTTATCAACAACATCCGCAAGGGCAAACCCCTTCCTGTCTATGGCAAGGGTGAGAATGTGAGGGATTGGCTCTATGTCGAGGACCACGCCCGCGCAATCGACCTCATTTTCCACGAGGGCAAGGTGGCCGAGACCTACAACATTGGCGGTTTCAACGAGTGGAAGAATATCGACCTTATTAAGGTAATGATTAAGACCGTCGATAGGCTGCTGGGTAATCCCGAGGGCCACTCTCTGGGCCTGATAACCTACGTCACTGACCGCTTGGGCCACGATGCTCGCTACGCAATTGATAGCACCAAGTTGCAAAAGGAACTCGGCTGGGAGCCCTCACTTCAATTCGAGGAGGGTATCGAAAAGACCGTTCGCTGGTACCTCGACAACGAGGAGTGGATGGACAACATCACCTCTGGCGAGTACGAGAAATACTACGAGGAGATGTACCATAACCGCTAATCCTCACGCTTGTTTTCCTCTGTTCGGGCTCGGCAAATGTTGCCGAGCCCGAACTTTTTTGCCCCCAAAGTTAGGGATGGTGGTTTGGGAGCAAGCAAAAAATATTGATAATATGGGGATTACGTCGCTGCGCTCCGTGATCCCCTGCGCTCGCCGCGAGGCCCTTGCAAAATGGCAAAAAGCCATTCCCACCTTTGGTGGCATTTTTTATTCGGCAGAGGTAGCTTTGTGAGTGAACTCACAGCCACCTCTGCCGAATAAAAAAACCTCTGCCGAAGCAGAGGTTCTGGGCTTTTTGCCATTTTGCGGAGAAAGGGGGATTCGAACCCCCGGTACGGTTACCCGTACGACAGTTTAGCAAACTGTTGGTTTCAGCCACTCACCCATCTCTCCGTGCTTGACTGATTAAGCAGGGCAAAGATAAGCAGTTTTTGCGTATCTGCAAACCTTTTGGGCAAAATATTTTTCACGAGGGTGATATTTTTCCTCTCCCGCCCACCCGATGTGCACGATTCTTGCCCAAGAATTGGGACTTAATTGCTTTTTACACAATTTTTTTTGCCTTATTGTGCGAAATGATAAAAAATTTTAGTAATTTTGTGCCATCGTATCAAAAAAAGTATTACCTTTGATGCGATTATGAAACCACATAAAAAATTAGTGAATTATTAATATAACAAATAACTTAATTTAAGATGAAAAAAATTGCAGTTTTGGTTCTTTCGCTCGTTGCAGCGGTAACCGTATCTAACGCACAGGTATGTGCTCTCAAATCGAATGCTCTTTGGCTTGGCGTAGGTGGTCTCAACCTCGGCGCAGAGTTCTCGGTGGCTCCCCAGTGGACTGTTGACCTCTCGGGTTCTATCGTTCTCTTCTCGCCCTGGAAGAATGTTGGTGACACTGGTTTGTACCTCAATGGTTGGAGCGCTGTTGCAGAGGGTCGTTACTATCTCTGCCGCGCATTCAATGGTCACCACTTCGGTGCTTTCGGTGAGATTGCTCGCTATGGTCAGGGTGGTGGTATTCCCGTTATCGCTGACAATATTTACAACAATGTAAAAGTGGCTGGTCTTGGTGTTAGCTACGGTTACTACTTCAAACTCAACACCTACTGGGGTATTGACACCAACATCGGTATCGGTGCAGGTTTGGGTAAATACGACGGTCGTGCAAACTGGAAGTTTATGCCCCTCGGTCGTGCACAGGTTTCGCTCAGCTACAAGTTCTAATTGTGAACCAAAAGGCAAACACACAGAGTGTCACCCACAAGGTGACACTCTTTTTTTTGTGGGTTTGAGTTTGTGTGGGATATAGCAGAGGTGCTGAATGTGCTGTTCGTCAGCCAACAAACATTTCTGGCTCGGCAGGAATGCCGAGCCAGAAAATAACAAGTGAATCTATGAGATAGGGGGGTTAGGGTCTTTAATGACGTTTAACAACGTTTAAGGTCTCCAATGCTATCCGAAATTTCCCATTAATTACTAACCCTACTCTGCATCTTCTGCATTTTGCGCCAATTCACGAAACCATAGAGGTCGTTTGCAAGAAACATCACAAAGCAGGCTATCATCGGTGCATAGGAGGGATCGGCAATGGTTGCCATAATCCACAAAACGATGAGCACCAAATCATTCAGAGAGTATCCGATGGCATAATAAGGACTGCGGAGTGCAGTCAAATAGACCGCTACAAAACTCGTAGTTATGGATATTGTGCTCACTATAAGATTAGGGGTATGGAGCACACGAAGCACAAAATAGAATATTGTGGTCACGATAAGCGCACTCACAGCCATAAGCGCCACTTGTACGCCTTTAATGCGTGCAATAGTCACCTCCGCACCATCTCCATAGGGATTTTTCGCCCACTGCACAAGCGCCACTACCGACATCGGCAGGGTCATACAGACATAGGTTATCACCTCGCCCCAATATTCAAAAAAGAAGGCGACAATGCCATAGAGCACCGAGAAAACAATCGAGAGAATCTGCCCCAGGAGCATTCCTTTTGCGAGGAATATCAGGGCTGTAACCCCGATGAGTGAAGTCGTAAGGTTGAGCAGGTCGCCCTCTGGTGAGAGCACATAGGAGAGTGCTACCACCACAATAGAGGTGAGCCACAATCCCCACTCAAAGCGCGAGAGCCTCCCGAAAGGGCCTTTTATTCCGACGTGTGTCATAAGGTCATCAAATGGGGAATATAAGGAATACCGCCACATCCCACACAGCGTGTGAGATAACGAGTGCCCAAATGCGCTTGGGGAAGAGTCTGTATAGTAGACCCCACACGCCACCTGCCACTGCTGCGGCAACAATAAGCATAAAGTTGAACGACCAGATGTGGGCCAGCGCATAGATGGCCGTTGTGAGAACGAAACCCATTGTGGGCGACCATTTTACCGACAACCTCTCCTGCACAAATCCGCGCCAGAAAATCTCCTCGGCAGGCCCCACGACCAAAAGCAATAGCGCCCCGATTGCAAGATAGTCCATCCCATCACGCATAGCATATATGGAGCCTATCTCGCCATCGGCAAACGGGAACATCCAGACTGCGACCTTGTCGCCCACCCAAAATACACCCCACAGCACTGCGCCAATCGCCACCCCGAGGGGCACATCGCTCACGCGGAAGTTTTCCCGCAACGAAGAGCGCAATTCGGGACTGATACTCAAACTCATAGAGGTGAGAATCACCCCCGAGAGTGCCATTGTGAGCCAAAAGTTAAGGTGTGGTGCAGTCCAGGGGCTGAACATCACAAACCACAGCACAAGCGCCACAATGATTGGGAAGATTGTTTTTTTCGACATATCGCAATTAGAACACAAGTGCCGAAATCACCAACGAGAGTGACAATAGCAGGCTGAAAAAGAGTTGCTGTTGGGAGGTTGCCACATCCACATCGGCAATACCCTCTGCGCCCACCGTCAGGAGCGAAGTCATACGACGTGCGAGTTTATAGCCTCTTGGGAAAACGACGAAACAGAGGATGCACATCCAGGGCAGAACGCCCAGAGCAACTGCCAATGCCACCAAAACAAAGGGGAGAAGAATCTCCAACTGATAGACAACCACCGCCCATTTGGGTCCGATGAGCATTGCAAAGGTCTTGATTCCTGCGTTTTTGTCGGTCACAGCATCTCGCGAGTTATTGACGTGGAGCACCCCAACGGTGATAAGTCCCACAGGGAGAGCCAATAGCAACGCTGGAAGGCACACCTGCCCGGCCACAACTATCGAGGTGCCCACTACGGGCAAAAGACCAAAAGTAAGGAATATATCCAAGTCGCCGAGTGCGTGATATTTGAGCCACGAGTAGCCCACAGTCAGAAGCGCACCTACCATACCAACCCACAGAATATCAAGCCCCGTAAGGCTTATGAGGGTGAAACCTATGGCTATGCCGATGAGCAACATTGTCACGCCAAAGCGCACAAACTCACGAGGTTGGAATGAGCCATTGACAAGAGGCAACATCACAACCCCCTCATCAACACCCGTACGGTGGTCGTTGTAGTCGCTCAAAAGGTTTCCCGCCGCGTGGAATGCCACAATGCCAACGAGAGCCAAGAGCGCGGCCAACCAATTGACCTCGAAAGTGCCACTTGTGCGCGAATACCAAAACAGGAATGTTGTTGTTACCACTACGGGCATTGCCGAAACGGAGAACGACCAGGGACGGGTTGCGAGATACCACTCTCGCAGAGTGTGCTTTGCCATAATTTTATACCTATTAATTATATATATATAACTCTTGTAAGGACAAAAATACCTATTAAAGTTGGAAAATGAAAGATGGAGCGTGAAACTTTTTTGATTTTGTCCATCGTAGTCACCATTGTGAAAGTGGAAATTTCATTTTCTCAACTTTCCTTTGTATCTTTGAGAGTTGAAAATTAAGGACCCGAATATGAAAAGTAAAGTTGCATCATTTGCGGTAGACCACACGACTCTCAATCGTGGTTTCTACCTCCGTTCTCAATACACCGCCCTGGGATTCTACCCCATCAACTCCTACGATATGCGTTTTCGTGCGCCCCGTGAGAAGGAGTACCTCTCGCCCGAGGCCATCCACACCATCGAGCATCTTATGGCTCACTACCTGCGCGAAAGGCTTGGAAATAAGGTTGTTTCGTTTGCTCCGATGGGTTGCAAGACGGGTTTCTATCTTGTGGTTAAGGGTTGGACTCCGCAGCGCAAGGTTATGGAGGCCGTATTGGAGGTCTGCCGCACGCAGTCCAATCTGAAAACCGCCAGCGATGTCCCCGGCCTCACCGTTGTGCAGTGTGGCAACCCCGAGTTCTACAACATTGAGGAGAGCAATGCTGCCCTTGCCGAGTATGGCGACTTGCTGGAAAAACTGCTTAATAAATAGTGACAATGAAGAATATACTCATCATAACCCCTATGGCTTCGGAGAGGGAGAATATGCTCTCTGCTCTGAACTCCTACCCCAACCCACTCCTCAACTCCTACACCATCCGTCGTGGCTATGTTGGTAAGGTCTATGCCGCCGCTGCCACAGCCCTTGCTATGGAGGAGGAGAGGTTCGACCTTGTGGTGGTGGTTGGCTATGCTGCTGCCTCGAAGGAGTTTTCGACGGGCGATATAGTTTGTCCTCGTGAGGCTCGCTACCACGATGCGCGAGTACCCGCAGGGTTGGATGGCGTAAGTTTCCTCACCGACCCCTACCCTCTTGTTGGCACCGACGATGCTACCATCTATACGGGCGACAGTTTCGTGGGCAAGGAGATGATTGAGGAGATAAAGGCGAGGTTTTCCACACCGAGGGCACTCTTCGATATGGAGGCTACGGCTGTTTGCCAGATTGCGGCCCAAAGGGGTGTGCCTGTGATGGTTATGAAGATGGTGAGTGACACTCCCGAGTTGGGATGCGATGCCGACTCTTTCGAAAGGTTTGTTACGGAGCACACCGACTTCGCGCCTTTTGTTGAAATTTTGGAGAAATTATAGATTAAACCATAACAAAAAAAGATATGAAAGTTGCAATTGGCTGCGACCACGCGGCATATTCGTTCAAGGAGGAGATTAAGACCTATCTCACAGAGAAGGGTCACGAAGTTGTAGACAAGGGTTGCTACTCACCCGAGAGGGCCGACTATCCCGATCACGGCATTGCTGTTGGCGAGGCTGTGACGAGTGGCGAGTGCGAGCGTGGAGTGGTAATTTGTGGTAGTGGTATTGGTATTTCGATTGCAGCCAACAAGGTGAAGGGTGTTCGCTGTGCGCTGTGTTCGGAGCCCCTTTCGGCACGCCTTTCGCGTAACCACAACGATGCCAATGTTTTGGCGATGGGAGCAAGGCTCATCGGTTTGGAGATGGGCAAGGCGATTGTGGATGCTTGGTTCGATGCGGAGTTCGAGGGTGGCAGACACTCTGGTCGCATCGAGAAAATCAGCAACTACGAGAATAATTGATAATCGAGAGATTTTGCACAAAAGAGAGGAGCGAGTCCGCAGTTTACAGAGGTAAATGAGGAACTCGCTCTTTGAATTTGGTGCAGAAGATACCCGTTAGAATAGCCTTGCTATATCGTTGAAGGTCGCATAAAACATCAATGCAAACAAAAGCACCATACCTATTGCCTGTGCAACCATTATCACCTTATCGCTCGGACGACGACCCGTAACCATCTCAATGAGAATAAACAGAGCGTGACCGCCATCGAGGGCCGGAATGGGCAAAACATTCATAATGGCCAACACCACCGACAGCAGGGCTGTAATTTTCCAGAAATAGAACCAATTCCACTCGTTGGGGAAGATTCCACCGATGGCTATGGGACCGCCCAACGCCTTATACATCTCGGTTTTGGGCTGTACAATCATTTTGAGTTGTTTCCAATAGTCGCTCATCTCCTCCACAACTCTCTCGCCACCACGCGGCAAGGCCTGCCAAAAGTTGTAGGTGCGGGTGCGGATGGGGATATATTTCTCTGTGGCGAGCCCCACGCCAATCTGTCCCTCGGGGTTCACAACCACCCTCACATCACGCGCCAAGCAGCCATCCAGCAGTGTGAGCATCACCGTATCCCCTGCATTTGCTCGGAGTTCGGGCGCTATCTGGTCGTAGTAACTCTTGGCCACGCCATTGACCCTCACGACCCTCTCACCAACCTTCACTCCCGCAGTTGCGGCACCCATACCCTCCGCTACGCTTGCCACCTCAAAGGGTACGCGCGGAGAGAGGAAATCGGTCTGCTCGGAGAGTTCCATAACACTCTGTACGGGTATCTCGATGGTGACCCTTTCACCACCACGCTCCACGATGGTAGTTTTGTCATTCTCAATGAGCAGTGAGGTCATAATATCCGAGAAATCAACCACCTGCTCACCTCCAATGGAGATAATCTTGTCGCCGTCCTCAAATCCCAACTCTTTGGCATAGTCGCTATACACATAGCCGTATGGCATCTCTTGGTTGGCAATATACCTATCGCCCCACGCCATACTGATGCCCACATAGACCACAAATGCCAAGAGGATGTTCATCATCACACCTCCGAGTATGATAATGAGCCTCTGCCAGGCTGGTTTTGAGCGGAACTCCCAGGGTTGGGGTTCACTTTTGAGGCTCTCGGTATCCATACTCTCGTCTATCATACCCGAGAGTTTGGCAAAGCCGCCAAACGGCAGCCAGCCAATACCATACACCGTCTCTCCCCAACGCCACTTAACCCAGGGTTTGCCAAAGAATATGCGGAACTCCTCGACCCTCACACCGAAGAGTTTGCCAAACATCAAGTGTCCCAACTCGTGCACCAAGACCAGCAAGGTGAACGAACAAATGAATTGTAGTATTTTGATTGCTATTTCCATTCTTTTCGCGACTTTTCTTTTCTTCGCGACTTTTTATAAAAAGTCGCCCAAAAATTTTTAGGCGATACTCCGTATCGCAACTATCTCTTCAAACTCAATTTTGAATTATCTCTCTTGCTATTCTGCGCGACTCCTCGTTGGAGGCTGCGTAGTCCTCAATCGTGGGGGTAGCCACAAACTGTGCCCTTTCGAGTGTCCCAATAATAACGCGCTGGATGTCGATATATTTTATCTCCCCACGCAAAAAAGCAGCCACCGCCACCTCATTGGCACCATTCATCACACAGCAACTATTTCCCCCCTTGCGCAAACAATCATAGGCGGTCTGCAACAATGGGAAGCGCACCAAGTCGGGAGCCTCAAAGGTGAGCGTTGCACACTTGGCAAAATCGAGCCTCTCCTCGCCCAACTCACCCCTATCGGGGAAACGGAGCGCATACTGAATCGGGAGGTGCATATCGGGGGTTCCGAGTTGCGCCTTGATTGCTCCATCCTCAAACTCCACCATCGAATGGACAATGGATTGGGGGTGAACCAAGACATCAATCTGTTCGGGTTTGAGCCCAAAGAGCCAGCGAGCCTCAATTACCTCAAAGCCCTTATTGACGAGCGTGGAGGAGTCGATGGTAATCTTTGCGCCCATCGACCAATTGGGGTGTGCAAGTGCCTGCTCGACGGTTACGTCCTTCAATTTTTCGGCAGGGGTGCGGAGGAATGGCCCACCGCTTGCAGTAACTATCACCCTGCGTGGAGCCGACACCTCACCCGCCAAACATTGGAAAATAGCCGAGTGCTCGGAGTCGATAGGGAGGATGGGGATATTGCGTGCTGCCGCCTCGCGCATAATGTGCTCACCCGCCACCACAAGGCTCTCCTTGTTGGCAAGTGCCAGACGCTTGGAGGCCTTCACCGCTGCGAGCGAAGGCAGCATACCTGCATAGCCCACAAGGGCATTGACCACCGTATCAACCTCGCCACTTGTCACCACCTGCGAGAGCGCCTGACTACCGGCATAGACCTTGATAGGTTCGGTGGCAAGTGCCTCTTTCACAGCCTTGTAGTGCCTTTCGTCGGCAATCACCACACTATCGGGCTGAAATTCGCGTGCCTGCTCCACAAGAGCCTCCCAACGGCTACCCGCAGTGAGTGTTGTTACCTCAAATTCGTCGGGGCGACGACGCACAATATCGAGTGTCTGTGTACCAATCGACCCCGTAGAGCCGAGTAGTGCAATCCTCTGTTTCATAGTCCTAACAAACCTAAAAAGTGATATAATTTTCGGGGTTTACGGCTGAACCGTCAAACCAAAACTGAATTTCCAACTCTGCCTTTCCACCCGAGGCTGTATCGTCATTCCAAGTGGTACCGATGGCCTCACCCGCCTTAACTCTCACACCCACACTCTTGTGCGCCTGCCCCAGCCCTCGATAGGTGGAGAGGAAGTTGGCGGAGTGCTGAATCTGCACAGTGTATCCTTCGGGTTCGAGGGTGGAGATAACCACCGTACCGTCCTGCACCGCACACACCTGCCGGATGGCTCCCGTCGAGAGCCTCACCCCATAGAGGCCCGATGCGGGTGAGAACTTCTCCACGACCTCACCCTCCACAGGGCGCAAAATCTCGGCATTGGTAATGCGCTGCTTTTCGGGACGGGTGACAAGCCCATAGCGACCAGTGCCCTCCAATTCCCTACGCAGAAGCGAATCCAAAGCCGAGGGAACAACCACCTCCTTTTCGGAGGTAATCTTCTCATCCTCTGTGGGTGCGAGTGTTCGCACTACGGGGGCTCTACCCTCCATAATCTGCGCCACATTCTCGGCATAGACCTGCATATAGGCGAGTTCTCTTTCGAGCGAGTCGAGTCGTATGATGTTCTCTATCATCTTCTCACGCGAGGTTATACCATCATAGCCTGGTACCACGTCGAGCACTTTGGTGTAGGCGGCCACCAAAAGCGAGGCCACAAAGACCACTACAACCACTCCCAAAACGTAGAGCAGAGTTCGCAGTGCGGTGGAGAACGAGTACCACACCTCTTTGCCGCTTTCGTCGGTGACACTTATGCGGTGACGCTTACCCAAATTGCGCAATATGTATCGAATGTTGCCGTTGCTCATAACTCACTTGAAAGTTTCGGATTATTATAGCCCAACAAAGGTAGTGTTTTTCGATGGAATTTCCATCAAAATTACTACCTTTGTAGAGTAACTAACTCTTTGCCGACACTATGAACTCACTATTCCCATTTGTAGATAAGGTTGAGCACCTGCGGAGTGCCGACCCGAGGATGGCGCAAATCATCGAGCGCTTCGGCTATTTGGAGCGCCCAACCAATGCGCCCCTTTTCCCCACCCTTGTGAGAAACATCACAAGTCAGCAGGTTGCCACCTCGGTGGCGGAGCGCACATACGGCAAACTCACCCAAAGGTGCGGAGAGGTTTCCCCCGAGGCTGTTTTGGCTCTTGGGGAGGAGGGCTTGCGTAGTGTAGGCCTCCCTGCGCGCAAGGCGGGATGGATACTCTCGGCTGCCGAGAGGTTCTCTGCCGGAGAGTTCAGCGAGGAGAGGATGGTCACCCTCTCCGACAAGGAGGCCATCCGTAGGCTTGTGGGGCTCGATGGTGTGGGAGTGTGGAGCGCCGAGATGCTCCTTATGTTCTCGCTTGGCAGAGAGAATATACTCTCCTCTGGCGACCTGATATTGCGTCGTGCCATCGCCACCCTCTATGGCGAGAGGCGACTTACACCCAAACGTATGGAGCACTACCGAAGGCTCTTTTCGCCCTATTCATCGGTGGCCTCGCTCTACCTTTGGGCCTATGGAAACTCCCTACCTCGACGCACTACGGAGATAACCATCCGTCCGTTAGGGTTTGCCAGGATGAAGAATAAGAGCATCTCCTATGGCATCTACTCCACCACTTATGGCCAGATGCTCATTGCATCGAGCGTCAAGGGTGTCTGCCGTGTGGCATTTGCCGACGACAAGGAGGAGGCCCTCGACGAGTTGCGTGCCGAGATGCGCGGGGCTGTGCTCACCGAGCGCTCCGAGCCCTGCCATCACGAGATGGTCAAGATTATCGACGGCAAGAGTTCGGCCAATCTAACCCTCTATTTGGAGGGCACCCCCTTTGAGCGCAAGGTGTGGCGCGAGGTGCTCAAAATCCCCTACGGCATCAGTGTGTCCTATGCCGACATTGCCGCTTCAACGGGCTTTTCGAAGGCCTACCGCGCAGTGGGCAATGCAGTGGGTGCCAACCCAATAGCGATAGTCATACCCTGCCATAGGGTCATTCACGCCGACGGCACACTCGGCAACTACAACGCGGGAGTGGAGAAAAAACACCTCCTACACGAGAAAGAAAACCTACACAAGAGAAGATGAAACGATACTTTTTTACCCTTGTGGCACTCCTTATGGTTGCCACCTCAATGCAGGCCTACAACCTCACGGTAGTGGGCGTTCCCAGCCACTCTATGAACAAACAGGTGCCCGTCACAATCATTACCCCAGAGGGCTACAACTCCTCGGGGGTGTACGATGTTGTTTACCTGCTTCACGGATATAGCGACAACCACGAATCGTGGGCAAAATTGGGTAAAGTGGCACCTCACGCCGACCACTATAACCTCATATTCGTGTGCCCCAATGGTAACAATAGTTGGTATTGGGACAGTCCCGTAGACCCCACATTCCGCTACGAAACCTTCGTAGCAAAGGAACTCGTGGAGTGGATTGATGCCAACTACCACACCAATGCCACACGCTCGGGTCGCGCCATCACGGGTCTTTCGATGGGTGGTCACGGAGCACTCTATCTCGCACTGCGCCACCAAGACACCTTCGGTGCTGCGGGTAGCACCTCGGGAGGCGTTGATATTCGCCCCTTCGACGATTGGGAGATAGCCACAAGGCTCGGCACAAAGGAGGAACACCCGGAGCATTGGGAGGAGTACACCGTTACCAATATGCTCCATCTGCTCTCCACCGATGGTTCTCTGTCGCTCATTATCGACTGCGGAACGGAGGATTTCTTCTATGAGGTCAATTGCGAGTTGCACACCAAACTCTTGGAGCGTGGCATTCCCCACGACTTCTATGTGCGCCCCGGAAGACATAATTGGTCCTATTGGGTGGGCTCCATCCAGCACCAATTGCTCTTCTTCGACAACTATTTCAGGAGGAACTAAAAATTAGAACAAAATATAAAACGACAAGAGAAAGATTATGGAATTTGAAGGATTGGTTTACAGGGTTCTCCCTGTGGTAAAGGGCACAAGTGCTCGTGGCGAATGGACAAAACAGGAGGTTGTGTTTGAGATTCCCGGCGATTTCAACCGCAAACTTTGCGTAGGTTTCTGGGGCGACAAGGCTACCGAGGCCGCCTCACTCAAACCTGGTGAGCAGGTGGAGGTCTCCATCAACCTCGAATCGAGGGAGTACAATGGTCGTTGGTACACCGAGGCAAGGGCTTGGAAACTCGCCCGCAAACAGTCCGAGGCTCCCGCGCCTATGACCGATATGCCCCCAATGGCCACCGAGGAGCCCGCATTTTCCTCGATGCCCATCGACGATATGCCCTTCTAAAAGCGGAGGTTAAAGCTTTTAGAGTATTGGAGTCGTTAGACGTTGGACATTAGACGTTAGACAAAAAATTTGCTACGAGTAGGTATCATATCGGACCTTCACGGCACCTTCGACAAATCGCTTTGTGATTTTCTCTCCGAGGTCGATGAGATTTGGTGTGCGGGTGATATTGGAGGCGAGGAGTGCGCAAAAGCGATGACCGCCTTTGGTAAGAGAGTGGTTGCGGTCTATGGCAACATCGACGACCACCTCGTAAGGCTCACCTACCCCGAGTGGCAGTGCTTCGAGAGGGAGGGTGTGAAAGTACTGATGACCCACATAGGTTTCTATGGTGGGAGGTATCTGCGCGAGGTCTATGCCAAGATATGCACCCTGCGCCCTACTATTTTCGTGTGTGGCCATAGCCACATATTGCGCGTGGGCTACGACAAGAGGTTAGGGGTGCTGAATATCAACCCGGGGGCTGCTGGTTGCAACGGCTTCCATAGGGTGCGCACAGCGGTGCGCCTCACCCTCGAAGACGGCACCCCCAAAGACCTCGAAGTCTGGGAAAAACAGAGAGGATAGATGTTTTTTGTCTAACGGACTAACGCCTTGTTCTCGGGTATCTTTTTCGATACCCGAGAACAAGGGTAAAACCCTCTCATAAGTTAGGAGAGGGTGCCGAAGGCGGGTGAGGTCTGTCAATTGAGAATTCAAAATTCAAAATTCAAAATTATTCCCTCTCATAAGTTAGGAGAGGGTGCCGAAGGCGGGTGAGGTCTGTCAAGCCTCC
>JAZOCT010000002.1:0-20049 GCA_045596685.1 Tidjanibacter sp.
GCAAATGCTTTGCCCGCGACAGCGTTTGTTTTAGGCTTTGCGCTCCGCACTCCCGCCAGAGATGTCGTGCGTGGCTTTTGCGCCACTTTTGCCACCAAAAGTGGCAAAGAAAAGCGGGCAACTCGGTTGCCCGCAATAAAGAGCGGTGGATGCTAACCGCCTACCTTCGGTAGTCGTGGCAAGACAGATTTTACAGACCTCACCCCCGCTACGCGGACTGCTCGGTGAGGACACCGAGCGCAATTTCGACCACCCCTCCAAACCTCTCCTATCGTAGGGGAGGCTTGACAGACCTCACCCGCCTTCGGCACCCTCTCCTAACTTATGAGAGGGTTTTCCCCTTATTCTCGGGTATCTTTTTTGATACCCGAGAATAAGGGGGGGATGGCTGCTGACTGCTGACCGCTGACTGCTACTTGAACGAGGAGCCTCCGATAAATTCGCGTAGTAGGGAGGTGGGTGGTATCTCCCTATCGTCGAGTAGCGAGAAGTTGTCGATGAATTTCAGCAGTCTTGTAGCCTCTCCATAGACCTCCTCGGTCTCGGGCACCTCCATAAGCAGGGGCACAACGTGGCGTTTGAGCACGGGAAGTTCGTAGAGCAACGACGAGTTGAACATCACATCGGCATTCTCTTGGAAGGGGAAGATATATTTCTCTTCGCCACGACGTACACTTTGCCATCGTTTGAGGGTCGATTCGGCAGTCGCTCCTCGGTAGGCGTTGTCGCGTACCATACGCCTAATCAGGCGGTTATCGGTGGTGTGGATGTGCGAGAGGTCGTCCATCGAAATAGACGTGAGGCACGAGATATAGATCTTGAATTTCAGGTGTTCGGCAACCTCGGCTGTGAGTCGTGGGTTGAGTCCGTGTATGCCTTCGACAATCAGCACCGAGCGCTCGGAGAGTTTCAAAGGTTCGTCGTGCCACTGCCTACGCCCCGTTATGAAGTTGTAGCGCGGGATGTCCACGCTCTCACCCGCAAAGAGCCTATGGAGGTGGTCGTTGAAGGTTGCCACATCGAGTGCGTCGATGGTCTCGAAGTCGTACTCGCCATTTTCATCTTTGGGGGTATCCTCGCGATTGAGGAAGTAGTCGTCGAGGGAAATCATTGTAGGTTGCAGTCCGAGGATTCGCAACTGTATGCCCAGGCGCTTCGAGAAGGTGGTTTTGCCACTCGACGAGGGGCCACTCACAAGCACCATTTTTGTACCCTTTGTTTTGTGTGCTTCGGCTATGCGGTCAGCGATGGCTGCGAGTTTCTTTTCGTGGAAGGCTTCGGCAATCTTTATCAGGTCACCGCCATCGCCTTCGGCTATACGCCTATTGAGTTGTCCGATGTTGGCTATGCCCATAATATCGACCCACCCTTTGTACTCTTGGAACACATCGAACATCTTGTCTTGTGGCACCATAGGTTCAAATTTGTCGGGCTCACGACGTGAGGGTACGGCAATGTAGATACCATTGTAATATACGCGCAGGTCGTAGAGGTGGATATATTTTGTGGAGGGGGCGAGTGCGCCATAGAAGTATCCTGCCAGGTCGTCGAGAGTGTAGACCGTGACGTAGAGGTGTGGGCGCGAGGAGATAATCTCCACTTTGTCCTCAAATCCAAGCCTGTGGTAGAGGTCCAACACCTCATCTTTGAGCATTTTGTGTCTTACGATGGGCATATCGGCGGCGATAATCTCATCGAGCCTTTGCTTGATGGCTGCGACCATCTCGGGTGAGGAGTTCACACCCTCTATTTCGCAGTAGAAACCGCGTGAGATGGAGTGTGTGATGCGGAATCGTCGGGTGGGGTAGAGGTCGCGCACAGCCTTGTGTAGTGCCAGAAAGAGGGTGCGCTGATAGACTCTTTCGCCCTCGAAGTGTGTGATGTCTATGAATCTCACGCTCACAGGCTCGGCAATTCTCGCGTCCAATTCGCGGATGGTATTATTGACATAGGCGGCAAGGAATGGATAGCCGCTTTTGCTCTTTAAGCCCTGGGCTATGGTTCCCAGGGTGGTGCCCCATTCGACCTCCATTGTGGAGTCGATGTTTTCGCATACGATTTTGACTCTACTGATACTCATAATTATCTGCCATAAGATGGTGGTGTTCTCTTCAAAGTTACGAAAAATTTTGTACTTTTGTCACAAACGAAGTGAAAAACTGCACTAATAGAGTATGAAAAAACTTAAAACAACCCTTTTATCCCTCGTGGTTATGTCGCTGGCGGTTGCTTGTGCCCCCCGCGAGGAGAATATCATCATCATCTCCACCAGCGATATTCACGCCAAATTGGATATGCTTCCACGCCTTGCGACCCTTGTGGATGAGGCGAGGGCGCAGGATAGTGCCCGCGTATTCCTTGTGGATGCGGGCGATAGGTGGACGGGTAATCCATTTGTGGATATGGCACCCCACGCCGGACGACCCATCATCGAGCAGATGAACCGCCTCGGCTACGATGTGGCAACCTTCGGCAACCACGAGTTCGATATGGGACTCGATACGCTCCAAAAACGTGTGGAGGATGCGGAGTTCGACCTTGTGCTGGCCAATGTCAATACGGGCGACACTCCTCTGCGCCAACCCAAACCCTACGTCATTAAGCGCGCAGGGGGTGTGAAGGTGGGCTTCCTCGGCATCGTCACTAACTATGCCAGTGGTCATCCCGATGGCAGGGATGCAATCTTTGTGGGCACCGAATTTTTCTCCCCCGAGTGGGTTGCGGAGCGCTACGGTAGGGAGTTGAGGGAGAAGTGCGACGTGATGGTCGTTCTCTCACACTGTGGTTTGGACCGCGATAGCACCAATCTTGTGACCGCACTGCCCTATGCCGATTTGATTGTCAGTGGCCACACCCACGAGAAGAGCGATAAGAGGGTCGGTGGTGTGCAGATTGTGCAGGGTAACAGTAAGTTGCGCGCTGTGGGCCTGACCACCATCAAAGTTGTGGATGGAGAAATCCAAAATCTCCACTCATGCTATATCGAACTCCCCGAGGAGGAAAAGGAGAGCACCAAAGCCGAGATACAGACCTACTTCGACGACCCCTATATCAATGAGAGCATTGGTACCCTCACTGCCGATGCCACAAAGACGGGACTTGCCCACCTAATGGCAGACGAGGGCCGTAGGGTTGCGGGTACCGATTTGGCCTTCTACCACATTGGCGGCACCCGCATAGGTTTCCTCCCGGCGGGCGAGGTCACCCGAGCCAACATCTTTGAGTTGGAGCCTTTTAGTAGCACTATGGTTGTTACAGAGATGTCGCTTGTCGAGATTAAGGAGGTGATTATTAATAAGTTCAACGACACAACCAACTATAAGGAATCCCATCGTGTGGATTTGATGCCTTCGGGTTTGACGTATGAGATTGTGACCAATAAGAGTGGCGACGCTGTGGATGTTCGCCTACACCCCGAGGTGAAAAAGGATGTCTATACGGTTGCGATGTCCAACTATGTCTATGAGAATAAGACCTACGCCTATTCTCGTCGCGCGGAGAGCCACCGCACTCCGTTGGTTACCACCTATCTTATAGACCGTCTTTCGCAGGGTCCCTACACTCCCGACAATACTCCACGAGGGGTGATTGTGGGGAGGTAGCGAGCGAATCTCGCGGGCAATTACTGCGTTGCCCTGCGATAAACCTCCTCCTCATTTACGTTCAGTAAACTGCGGAGGAGGTTTTCTTGTGCGCCTTGTACTTGCCTCGCGATATTCTACTCGCGCTCGCTCATCTCGCGGTGGGGTGTTTCTCGAAAATGCAGAAGAGAACCACCCTCACAAAAGAGGCGTTCCGCCTCCTCGCCTCGCAATCTGCACTCGGAGGGTGCTTTGGAGAACCACCCTCACAAAAGTGCCGTTACGGCACCCTCCCATAAGTTAGGGGAGGTGTCGCGAAGCGATGGAGGGGTCTGTATGCGTGGGAGATAGGATTGACTGCGCTTCGCTTGTCCATCCCTTGCGCTCGCCGCGGGGCAGTTGCACAACAAATCAATTCTGCCCCTGCGGAGCAGGATTATTTGTTTTAGGGGGATAGAACTATATGAGTAAACTCACGGTTCTATCCCCCTAAAACAAAACCCCCACTCTTTCGAGTGGAGGCAGAATTGATTTGTTGTACTCGGTATGGGATTCGAACCCATGATTTCAAGAATGAGAATCTTGCGTCCTGGACCAGCTAGACGAACCGAGCATTGTTCCGTTTTGGTGGTGCAAAGATAGAGCAAAAATCCAAACCTCCAAAACTTTTGCCAAAAAAAATGCATTTTTTGCACTTTTTCCCAAAAAACAGCACAAAAATATCCCCTCCGTAGTTTGCTTGCGCAGGATGGGGAGGGGATTTTTCGCAGTTGGGCGACAAAGATGTCGCTTATATGAGTTTTTACTCTGCGTCGGGGAACGACACCAAAATCCTACCGCAATACTCGCAGATGATAATCTTCTTACCCATACGAATTTCGCTCTGGCGCTGGGGAGGGATGCGGTTGAAGCAGCCACCACAAGCATCGCGTTTGATGGGTACCACAGCCAAGCCGTTACGCACATTTGCGCGGATGCGACCATAGGCAGTAAGGAGCCTCTCGTCGATAACGCTGCGTGCTTTCATCTCTTCTGCCCTCAAAGCCTCAACATCTTTTGCGGTCTCGGCATCAATGCTGTTGAGTTCTTCGCGTTTAGCATCGAGGTCGATGGTGCGCTCGTTTTTGGTAGCAACAGCCTCTTCGAGGAGTTGTTTTTTTGCTTTGAGGTCGTTGTTGTAGTTTTTGATATGTTTTTCGGAGAGTTGGTTTTGCAAATCTTGGTACTCAATCTCCTTACCGATAGCGTCGAATTCGCGGTTGTTGCGCACGTTGTTCTGCTGTTCGGTGTATTTAGCAATCATATCTTTACCCTGCTCAATATCCTCTTTTGCTTGGCGGAGGAGGGCGTTTAGTTCGTCAATGTCGCCCTGAATGCGGTCAATACGGGTTTGCAGACCTGCAACCTCATCTTCGAGGTCGGCAACTTCCATAGGGAGTTCGCCTTTGATTTTGTTGATTTCGTCGATTTTGGAGTCGATTTTCTGCAACTCATAGAGCGCTTTGATTCGCTCCTGCATAGTGTAATCGTTGCTTTCTGCTGCTTTTTTGTTGTTTGTAGCCATCTTGTATCTCTTTGAATATTATTGCTCTCAAATCATATAACGCACAGGGTTTTGGCAGAGTGCGCTCTTGTGGGGTGCAAAATTAGACAAATTTTTTGATAATATATCAAACAAAATATCAATTGCGCAAATTTCCGTCTCAAAATGTCCCGCATCGACCAGAATCATACGGTCTGCATCGACAAAATCGTGGTACTTGAAGTCAGCCGAAAGGTAGAGGTCTGCACCTGCCCTCTCGGCGCTCTCGATGAGTGAGCCCCCCGAGCCACTACATATTGCCACTCTCTCCACTTTGTCGGTCCTGATGGGACTGTGGCGTAGTGCCTCCACACCGAGCCTCTCCTTGATGAGTGCCAAGACGCGCTGGGGTTCCATTGGCTCCCGAAACTTGCCTACAATGCCTATTCCTACACCTTCGGTATCGGAGTGCTCCAAGAGCCCCTCTTCCTGCAAGCCGAGCACTTCGGCCAAGTGGTGGCTGATACCTCTGTTGGGGGCGCTATCGAGGTTGGTGTGTGCAGCGTAGAGCGCTATGCCGTTTGCTATGGCTTTGGCGATGGTTCTCTGCTGACGGTTTTCGCCTGCGAGGCGCTTGATGGGGCGGAATATTATGGGGTGGTGGGTTACGACCATCTGTGCCCCCAACTCTATCGCCTCATCCACCACCTCTTCTGTGGCATCGAGGGCCACGAGCACCGAGTGGACTTCCGCATCGGGGTCGCCCACAACGAGCCCCGCATTGTCATACGACTCCTGCCACGCGAGGGGCACGCTCTCCTCCAATAGTTGTGCTATCTCTCTGACTTTCATTGTCCAATACACATTAGAACAGGGTCTGTTCGATGACTTGTTTTTTTGCCTCTTTGGAGTTTTTCTTTGCCACCGCAAGACGTATATCTTCGGGAGAGAAGAGGTCGCCACCTATGAGTGTTCCCATCTTTGGTGTGCGGGTCTTTTTGGGCTCTTCCACCTGCTGGGGCTCACTCGTGGGCATCTTCATCTCGAAGTCGGCAAGTTGCTCCTTTGCGGGTTCGGGTTTGACCTCGGGTTCGGGCCCTGCGACTACTGTGGGCTTCTCAATGGCTACCTTCTCGGGCACAATGGTCACTTCGGTTTTTGCATCTTCCGCCACTTCGTCATCAATCTCGATAACCTCCACTTCGTCGCCCAACTCTGCGCGTAGTGCGGCAAGCATATTGCGTACCGAGCGTAGGCGGTCAATAATCTCTGCCTCGCGGTCCACACCTTCGGGATTTTGGCGCAGTCGTTTGCGAGCACCTTCGAGGGTCATACCTTTCTCTTTGACAAGGTGATAGATGGAGCGCAGGGTATCCACATCTGCGGGTGTGTAGATGCGGTGTCCGCGACTATTTTTGGCTATTTTGAGTGAGGGGAACTCCGCCTCCCAGAACCTCAAAAGCGAGGCATTGACACCGAAGATGTCACACACCTCACCCATAGAGTAGTAAATTTTACCTTTGGGATGAACAATCTCTTCCATAAAAAATGCGTATATTTGGCGCAAGTTACAAATTTTTTACCATAAGGACAACAACAAATGGCGAAAACCAACCGTCAGAATATAAAAATAGTAGGTCGCGTGACCTATGGCAATGGTTTAGGTCAGCGTCTTGGCTTCCCGACAGCCAATGTTGAGCCCTCGGAGGTCGTGCCCGACTTGGCCGATGGGGTATGGGCGGGGGTTGCCGAGGTGAAAGGCAGGGCCTACAAGAGCGTAATCAATATTGGTTATAGCCCTTCGGTTGTGGAGCGTGGTGAGCGCCGCATCGAGGCTCACATTATGGGTTTCGAGGGCGACCTCTACCACAGCGAGGTGTCACTCACACTTCTTTACCACTTGCGTCAGGAGCGTAAGTTTGCCTCGCGTGAAGAGTTGGTTGCACAGATTCGCCACGATAGGGACGAGGCTATTGCGCTGTTGGAGAAAGAATAATCACACAAAAAACAGATAAAATTATGGCAAACGAACAGAACAACACCCACAAACTCGAATTTGAACTCTCGCCCGAGGTGGCACAGGGTCAGTATGTAAACCTTGCAATCATTGCACACTCCACTTCGGAGTTCATTCTCGACTTCGCGTCGATGTTGCCCGGTATGCAGAAGGCGAAGGTGAAGAGCCGCCTTGTGCTCACTCCCGAGCACGCCAAGAGGCTCCTTCTCTCTTTGCAGGAGAACGTAAACCGCTATGAACGCAACTTTGGCCAGATTAAAGTGAGCACCCCTTCGCACAATAACCCTATGTTGGGTGGCGGCTTCGCGTAAAAACCTCAAATAAGCAGCATCTGCTGCGTTATACTTCGATAAGCGGAGTTCCTCATTTACGCCAAAGTAAACTGCGGACTCCGCTTTCTCGTATGCCTTGCATCTGCTCGCCTATTTGAGGTTTTTGCGATTTTTAGCAAACTGCGGGGGAGATTTTCTTGTGCCCCCCTCGGTCACGGGTATCTTTTTTAATACCCGTGACGGAGGGGGGCTAGGTCTACTAGGGGGGCTAGGACTACTAGGACTACTATGATTTCCCAGTTCTCCTAGTTCTCCTAGTTCTCCTAGTTCTCCTAGTTCTCCTAGTTCTCCCAGTTCTCCCTATAACCCAAACAAAAAACCGCGCCAAACTTGCGTTCAGCGCGGTTTCTGTGCCCAGGACAAGAGTCGAACTTGCACGGCCAAAACGGCCACTACCCCCTCAAAGTAGCGTGTCTACCAATTCCACCACCTGGGCTTAAAACAAGGAAATCAGGGTGGCTTGCGCCATTCCCCCTCTTTCCTTCACTAACCTAAAACTACTAACCTAAATGAACCTTAAACTTCACCGCAAAGGTAAATCGGAGTTTTTGTTTCGCCAAATCTGCAACGCAAATTTCACGATTAATTAACAATCCCCCCTCGCTAATCTCACCTCATCTCTTGCGGGAAAGCCCACAAAAGTACATATAATTTTTTAACTACCAAAAAAAATGGAAGAAAAATTCGTTCTGCAACCCTTTTCTTCCATTTTTTCCCCTATTCTTTTCACACTCCTTACCGAAATGGAGTGGAGAAGGTGGTTAAATATCGTCGGCGTTGAACTCGTAGCCGAGGCGTTTGCCGGTTTGGAGTTTGGTGTTCTCCTGACGCGAGAGGAACTGCTCGGCGCTCACCTTTTTGACGGTGTCGTAGGCGGGAACCAAGAGGTCGAAGCCGAGGGAGTAGAGGATGGCCCTTTCGAGAATTTCGAGAATCGCACCGCGACTAACACTCTCATTGCCAAACTCATCCACGCGCCAACGCTCCTGGCGTTTGCCTTCCACGAAGAATTTGTTTTCGCGGTTTACGAAGATGCGGCCAATCAGGTAGCCCTCATCCTCCTCGCGTTTGAACTTCATAGAGTCGGCCAAGAAGTTGTAGATGTTGATGACACCGCAATAACTATTATTGTGGTCGGCCTGCACATAGGGGTTTTGCCATATGCGGTGTTCGCGCTCGAAGTTGAAGACGTTGGTGTGCATAACGAAGACCAGCAGGTCGCCGGCAATCTGGATTTGGGCCTCGAATTTACCCCTGTCGCTATACTCAATACGGATACGTTTGTCGATTTTCTCGTCCATCTCTTCGTCGAGTTCGGTGGAGAACTCGTGGATGGCCTCTTTGAGTTCATTGAAGAGCGAGTTGGTGTTGTCGAAAATCTGCTGTTTGAGTCCCGATTTGCTGACAAGAAGTTGTTTGATGTGTGTGCGTAAATCCGATTGCGATTCCATAGTTTATGGTGATATATTTTATAAGTTATTTGTATTGTCTATTATTTTTTTCTCATCTGTTACTCGATGAAGATGCGCTCACCTGCGATGATGGTGTGTGAGGGTTCGAGGTGGTTGATTTTGCGCAGACGGCGCACCGACACGCCAAGTCGTTTTGCCACACGCGCGAGGTTGTCGCCCTCGGTTGCTATGACGTAACGCTTACCCCCTTCGGAGTAGATGCCATACTCACCGATGGTGGTGATTGCTACGCGGTAGTTGTCCACATCCACAGTGCGAGGCTTTTGGGGCTCTTCGGGTTCGGGAGCCTCGGTAGGTTGCTCGGGCGTTGTGGTGGTTGCCTTCTCGGAGGTGTCGGTTGTGGTGGTGGGTTGCTCGGGTGTTGCGGGCTGCCAATCTGCCACCAGGGAGTTGTCGTAGCGGTAGAGTTCGTAGTCCTCGATTATCTTTATGAGCAGTTCGGCGTAGAGGGGGTTGGTAGCATACCCTGCCTTTTTGAGCCCGTGAGCCCAGGCTTTGTAATCTTTGGGGTCGAGGTCGAAGAGGGGCCTGTACCACTTGCGCTCCAAGAGAATCAGCGAGTGGTCTATGTAACTCTCTTCGGGTGAGGAGTATGCGCGGAAGCACTCCTGCAAAGCATCGTCGTCGTGACGTACCGAGGGGCCATCCCACGAGGAACCGCACTTGATGCCGAAGTGGTTGTTGGCCTCGCGTGCGAGTCTGCTGTTGCCGTTTGCCGACTCCAAAAGTCCTTGTGCGAGGGTGATACTTGCGGGGATGCCATAGAGGGTTTGTTGCTCCACAGCCAGAGGTGCATAGCGTTCAATGTACTCTTTTCGCGTCATTGTCTGCTGTGCCCAAGCGCCCATTGAGGTTGCCACAAGTGCCACGACCAAAACTATATGCTTCAAGTTGTTCATTCTCTTCCGATGAGTATATAAATTAAAGTACAAAGATAGATATTTTTTGGATACTCGTTCCAATAGCGGTTAATTTTCGTACCTTTGTGGCAGAATTATTAGTTTTTTCCCACGAATGCTCACAACAGACATCCGCCATATTCTCATCATCCGCCTCGGTTCATTGTCGAGCGTGGCGATGTGTGTTCACGCTCTGCGTGGTCTTGTGCGCGACTTTCCCGAGGTGCGCATTACGGTTCTCACCCTATCCTCCTATAAACCCCTTTTCAGGGGTGTCGAGGGGCTCGATTTTATCTTTGCCGACGAGGAGCAATATAGGGGTTGCGTTGGTCGATTCCGACTTTGGCGTGCCATCCAAAGGCTTGGTGTGGATGCCGTTGCCGACCTGACAAACAGTGCCCTTTCGCGCGCTCTTTCGTTTAGTTTCACCCCCTGGCGACGCAAGGTTGCAAGGCTCCTCGGAGATAGGTTGGAGGGTAAAGCCCTGACGCGCAAATATCGCAAGGTTATGGTGCAACTGCCCACCCTTGCGAGTCGCTCGCGCGAGGTCTTTGGGGTGCTTGGCTTGCCCTTCTGTATGCCTGCACCCGTGAAACACACACGGAGTACTCAACTGCCTAATATAGTGGAGATTCTCGCGGGCGAGAAGAGTGCCAATTGGGTTGGTGTAGCCCCCCTTTCGAACCATCACGGCACCTGCTATCCACTACCCCAGGCTGCGGAGTTGGTGGGCCTTTTGGCGGGGCGCTACCAGAGGGTGTTTGTCTTTGGTGAGGGGGTCTATCAGCGACAATTTTGCGAGGGTATGCAGAGCCTCTATGGAAATGTGGTGTCGGTGGCTGGTCGCTTGTCGCTTGCCGAGCAGATGGATGTACTTTCGGTGCTCGATGCGGTGGTGAGTGTCGATGGTGATGTGCTGCGCTTGGCCTCGCTTGTAGGCACACCCGTAATCTCTATTTGGGGCGCAACACACCCCTATCTCGAATCGAGTGGCTATGGTCAGGACCCCCGCAATGCGCTCCAAAAGGAGTTGCCCTGCCGTCCTTGTTCTACGGATGGTCGCCACCGTTGTCTTTTTGGTGACTACCAGTGTATGCGCGCCATCACCCCCGAGGAGATTTTCCGCAGGGTAAAGAGCGTCACGGGCAGACGATAGTACAGTCTAATGTTTCGGGCTCGCAATTCTGCGAGCCCGAAACATTATAAGGCCTATGAGAACAAGGCGGACAACTGACAACTGACAACTGACTACTCTAAATCAAAGGTTTTGAATGTGCAGTTTTCGATGGTAACCTCCGCATCGGTGATGTCGGTGGCGGTGTGTGTGTAGAAGAATACCGAGTTTTCAATCTTCACGTCGTAGACTGCACGCAGGGCGGGTAGTCCGTGAGCGGTGATGGCTGTGTGTGCGCCACGACAGGTGACTCCCGAGATGTGTATGTCGCAGAAGTTGGGGGCGTAGGGTGCTACTTTGAGCATCTCGCTATCGTCCTTCACTTGGATACCTACACCTCGGTTCTGATAGGTGCACTCAAAGACGATTGCTTGGTCTTTGATGTCGGTCATCTGGATGTTGCTGATGTAGATGTTCTCGCACACACCTCCGCGACCAATGCCACTCTTGAAGCGCAGGCCCGTATCGGTGCCCGAGAAGAGGTTGTTTCGCACAACAATGTTGCGCATACCGCCCGAAAATTCCGAACCTATGACGAACCCTCCGTGAGCGTGGAAGATGGTGTTGTTTTCGATGAGGATATTCTCGCAGGGCCCATACTCCGCGCCCTTGTCGCCGGCCCCCGCCTTCATACAGATGCCGTCGTCGCCTGCATCGACTACGCAGTTCACAACCAATGCATTGCGACAACTGCTCAAATCAATGGCATCACCATTTTGGGCATTCCAGGGACAGCGTACCAAGATGCCGTCGATGATGACGTTTTTGCATCGTGTGGGAATGATGTGGAACTTGGCGGAGTTTTGGAGTGTCACGCCTGCGACATAGATGTTTTCGCAGTCGGTCATTCGTATCATATGGGTGCGCATCTTCTCTTGTGCGGCATAGGTGTCGGCAATGTTGGGGTAGTGCTTCAAGTCGAAGGGGTACCACAACCCACCATCGTCGGTGACGGTGCCCCCCATACGCAAAAATACCTTCCACTCCTCGTCGCTCACTTTGCCACGCTTGACGGGTCGCCAATAGGCACCGTTGCCATCAATCACACCCTCGCCCGTGATGGCGATGTTTTTGCGTTTGCTGGCGGAGATGAAGGTGGCTGTTTTGTCGCCTTTCAGGTGGTCGCGTTTGTCGGGCGAGGCGAGGAGTATGGCTCCGCGCTCCAAGTGGAGGTCGATGTTGTCTTTCAGCGAGATAAGTCCCGAGAGCCAAATGCCTGCGGGGACCACCAGATGACCGCCTCCCTGCTTTTCGAGAGCGCTTATGGCTTTGCGGAAGGCCTCGGTGTTGAGCGTCAGTCCATCGCCCACAGCCCCGAAGTCGGTCAGGCAGACGGTGTTGTCGGGAATCTCTGCGAGGGTGGGTGTCGGCATCTCGACGGGGAGATTGACGTAGTACTTCTCATACCCCTCTGCGAGGGTGATGGTGAGGCCGGCAAGGAGTGCCATAACCAGAGCGGTCAGTCGTTTCATAGCGGTAATAAGGATAAATGTTTCTCTACAAAATTAACGCTTTGCCCCCAAAAATCAAAATTTCCACCTGTGGGCTGTTAAAAAATCATAGATTTTTGAATAAACCTCGCATTTTGGGCGAGAATTTTCAATTCTCCATTTTCAATTCTCAAATCTGCATCGTATCTTTGTTGGTTAAATAGAATGTACACTTTATGGAAAACCAAAATATCATAGACAATAACGCTCAAACCAACCCCGAGTGTGTGCCCGAGAGTCGCAGGTGTGACCTCTCGCTCGGACACGGTTGCGAGTTCTGCCCCAAAGATGGCGAACTCTCCGCCGAAGCCCGCCCCGGGTGCTACAAACTCCACGAGACGGATTGGCTCGCAGAGTACCCCAACAACCTCCCCGAAGAGATTGTGGAGGTGCGATTCAAGAATACCCACCGAGGCTACTATGCCAACGTAAATAATCTCCCCCTTGCTATTGGCGACATCGTGGCTGTTGAGGCTTCGCCCGGTCACGACATCGGCATCGTTTCGCTCACGGGCGATATGGTCGCACGCCAGATGCGCCGCGTGGGATTCAACCCCCACAATGGCGAGTTCCGTAAGGTCTATCGCAAGGCCCGCCCCTACGACATCGAGAAGTGGCACGAGGCGGTAGCAAGGGAGCACGAGGTTATGATTCGCTCGCGTCAGATTGCTGCCGATATGAAACTCGATATGAAGATTGGCGATGTGGAGTTTCAGGGCGATGGCATCAAGGCCATCTTCTACTACATTGCCGACGAGAGGGTCGATTTTCGCGAACTTATCAAGGTCTTTGCCGACCAATTCCGCATCCGCATCGAGATGAAACAGATTGGTGCACGTCAGGAGGCGGGTAGGATTGGTGGCTTGGGCGCTTGTGGTAGGCAGTTGTGCTGTGCCTCGTGGATTAGTTCCTTCAACTCCGTAACGACGGGTGCTGCCCGCACACAGGAGTTGTCGCTCAACCCCCAGAAATTGGCAGGACAATGCAGCAAACTCAAATGTTGCCTCTCCTACGAACTCGACTGCTATACCGATGCGCGTAAGGACTTCCCACGACTGAATGGCCCCTTGCAGGCTCTGGATGCCGACTACTTCCACATCAAGAGCGACATCTTGGCTCGCACGATGAGTTTCAGCACCCAACCCGGCTCTATGGCCGGTCTTGTGACCTTGTCGGTGGGTAGGGTGAAGGAGATTTTGAGGCTCAATGCCGAGGGCAAGAAACCCGAGAAGATTACCTCCGATACGGTTGTGGATATGACCACCGAGGAGCCTACCTATATCAACGTCATTGGCGAGGATAGCATCACCCGCTTCGATAAGTCGAAGAAGAAAAAACGCAAGAATAAGTCCAAAGGCGCACAAGGTGAGCGTAAGGAGGGCGGACAAAATAGTGGTAACAAACCCCGCGAGGCTAAAAAAGAGAACCCACAACCCAAAGATGGCAAAGATGGCCAACCCAAAGAGCACCAACCCAAAGCCGAAGGCGAGCGCAAGGAGAGTAAGGCGCAACCCAAAGCCGAAGGCGAGCGTAAGGATGGCGAACAGAGGGGAGGAGGTCGCGGTAGGAATAATCGCGGCAGGAATAACCGAGGAAGAAACAACAACCCCCGCTCGGAACAGCCCAAAGGCGAGAAGAAGAGCGAGTAGCATTTGAGAGAAGGAGGGATGCGCAGGTGGTTGTCGATAGTGGCTGTGGCTCTGACGATGGTGGCGTGCAGTGAGAGGCCTGTGGGCGCGGCTGTGACCGACACCCCGCGTGGCGAGTGGCTGGCAGGCGCGCGTGTCGAGGTGCGCTATGAGAATTGCGACACCCTGTCACTCTACGATGTGGCGGTGGTCGTGCGCCGAGAGGCGAGCGCTACGGAGGTGGCAATGCCCCTGCGAGTGCGATGCACAAGTCCCTCGGGTGTGACCTTCGAGAGTGGGGTGGTTGTCCCCGAGGAGAGCCACCGAGGAGGCTCCTTCACCGAGAGTGTGGGTGCGTGGATTGAGGACGCACACTTTGCCGAGAGTGGTGAGTACCTCTTCACCTTCACCCCCGAGAGTGACCTCCGAGGCGTGTGGAGCGTGGGAGTAGAGTTGAAAGTAGAGAATTAAGGCGCGACAAGACGCATAGCGTCTTTTGTGTAATGTGGCGCTAAAATAAGGCGTAGCAAATGTATGGCGAAACAAAGTTTCGCATAAAAGTTTTTGGTAGCACCTTTTTACAAAAAGGTGCGAAAAACAAAAAGTCGCAAGGAAAATGGGAAAAGACAAAATAAGAAGATTTAGTGAGAATTTGACCTTCAAGTGTATGGTTCAGCCGGCATTTGAGGAGGTCTTTGGCGTGGAACACCCGATGAAGGGCAAATGGGGCGAGTTTTTTGGTAACGACAACCCTATTGTGTTGGAGTTGGGCTGTGGCAGGGGCGAGTATACTGTGGCTCTTGCCGAGAGGAATCCCGACAAAAACTTCATAGGTGTGGATATTAAGGGTGCGAGGATGTGGCGCGGAGCCAAGACCGTAACCGAGCGCGGCATTCCCAATGCGGGTTTTTTGCGCACGAGGATAGAGTTCATCGAGTCGCTCTTTGCCGAGGGTGAGGTGAGCGAGATATGGATAACCTTCCCCGACCCCCAGATGCCCAAGCAGAGGGCCAAGCATCGCCTTACGGGTCCCCTCTTTTTGGCGCGCTATGCGAAGATTTTGCGCGAGGGAGGAGTGATAAACCTCAAAACCGACTCGCAATTTTTGCACGAGTACACCAAAGATGTGATAGCCCAGAACGAATTGCCTGTGGAGGTTGCCAATAACGACATCTATGGTACGGGCTATGCAGATGAGACCCTCTCGGTGAAGACCGCCTATGAGAGTAAGTTCTTGGCGCATGGTATGCCCATCACCTACCTTCGCTTCTCGCTGGGCAATAAGACCGAGTTCACCTACGAGGAAGTTGAAAGTGTTTAATTTGTAAGCCCGCGTCTTTTGTGCCGGTGGGTGCCGTAACGGGACGCACAGCGTCTTTTGTGATGGGACGCACAGCGTCTTTTGTGATGGTGGTGCTAAAATAGGGTATAGCAAAGGAATAGCGATACGAAGTATCGCATAAAAGTTTTTGGTAGCACCTTTTTGCAAAAAGGTGCGAAAAACAAAGGGGAAATGGAAGAAAACATCAAAATAGGAATTACGCTTGGTGACCCATCGGGAGTGGGTGCCGAGACGGTTATTAAGATTTTCCGCGACCAGCGAATGTTCGATATGGCGACCTTCGTGCTCTATGGCTCTTCGAAGGCTCTCTCTTTCTATAAGTCGAAGGTGGAGGATGCCGAGGGTGTGAACTATACCCTTGTGCGCTCGGCTGCGGATGCCCACCCCCACAAATTGAACCTTGTGGAGTGTGGGAAGGCCGATATGCGCATCACGGCGGGCGAGGCCTCTGCGGAGGCGGGTGCTGTGGCTGTGGAGTCGTTGCGCAGGGCTGTGGAGGATATGAAGGAGGGCGATGTGGATGTTTTGGTCACCGCCCCTGTGAATAAGAACTCGATGGACGAGGCGGGCTTTGGCGCTGTGGGACACACCGAATTTCTCGCTCGGGAGTTTGGGGGTGAGCCCCTGATGCTGATGTGTAGCGACGTGATGAGAGTGGGCTTGGCGACCATCCACTTGCCCGTTTCGGAGGTTGCTGCGGCGCTCTCGAAGGAACTCATCGCCAAGCGCATCTTACAACTGAACGCCTCGTTGAAGAGCGACTTTGGAGTGAGGGCTCCGAGGATTGCAGTGCTGGCGCTCAATCCCCACGCGGGCGATGGTGGCTTGCTGGGCAAGGAGGAGCAGGAGATTATCGCCCCCGCCATCAAGGAGGCCTACGAGGGTGGTGTGTTGGCCTTTGGTCCCTTTGCGGCTGATGGCTTCTTTGCTGCGGGCACTTTCAAGAGGTACGACGCGGTGTTGGCAATGTACCACGACCAGGGTTTGGCACCCTTCAAGACCTTGACCCCCTATGGTGTGAATGTTACCACCTCGCTGGATGTTGTGCGCACCTCCCCCGATCACGGCGTGGGCTACGATATTGCCGGCAAGGGTGTGGCCGATGAGAGTTCTATGCGCAACGCCATCTATATGGCTCTGGATATCTACCGTTCCCGCGAGAGGGAGGAGGAGTATGCCGCCAACCCTCTGCCCCACGTTGTGCGCGAGAGAGGTGGCCGCGATAGGGATGCAAAAGATATTAAGGAATTGAAAATGGAAAATTGAGGTGTGCCTCCGGCACAAGTTTTTAATTTCCCCTAAACTCCCTAAATTCCCTAACCTCCCTAACCTCCCTAATAGGGTAGTGCAGGATACAGCGATACATAGTATCGCATAAAAGTTTTTTGCGTCGCTTTTTTACAAAAAAGCGACAGAAAGGAGCGCCTTTCTATGAAAAGGCGCGAAAAGAAGAAAAAATACGATATAAAAAGATAGAAAACGGGGCGGTAGACCGCAGGTCGTATTGCGGTGCCCCATAAACATTAACTAAAAATTATGGAACAGATTAAGATTACTTTCCCCGATGGCAGCATTCGTGAGTATGCCAGGGGAACCTCGGCGATGCAGATTGCCGAGAGCATCAGCCCCCGATTGGCGGCAGATGTTCTGTCAGCAACGGTCAATGATGTGGTAGTGGACCTTTTGGCACCCATCGAAGCCGATGCAAACATCAAACTCAACAAATGGGACGACGAGGATGGTCGTCGTACATTCTGGCACACTTCGTCGCACTTGTTGGCGGAGGCTTTGGAGAGCCTCTATCCCGGCATAAAGTTTGGCATTGGTCCCAGCATTGAGAGCGGTTTTTACTATGACGTAGATTCACCCACCCCCATCACCGAGGCCGACCTCCAAAAGATTGAGAAGAAGATGGAGGAGTTGGCTCGCACCAAAGAGCCCGTAGTTCGTCGTGAGGTACCCAAAGAGGAGGCACTTGCGACCTTCAAGGCGAAGGGTGACCAATATAAAGTAGAGCTCATTGAGGCTTTGGAGGATGGTACCATCAGTTTCTACTCCAATGGTGCTTTTACGGACCTTTGTCGTGGTCCTCACCTGCCCAATACGGGCTACATCAAAGCCATCAAACTCACCAGCATTGCAGGCGCTTATTGGCGCGGTGACGAGAAGAACAAGATGCTCACCCGTATCTATGGTGTATCGTTCCCCAAGAAGGCTCTTTTGGACGAGCACTTGGCGATGATTGAGGAGGCCAAGAAGCGTGACCACCGCAAACTCGGTAAGGAGTTGGAACTCCTCACCTTCTCGCAGAGGGTAGGTCAGGGTTTGCCCTTGTGGTTGCCCAAAGGTGCAGAGTTGAGGGGTAGGTTGGAGAACTTCCTGCGCGCTGTGCAGAAGAAATATGGCTATGAGCAGGTTATCACTCCCCACATTGGTCAGAAGGAGTTGTATGTGACATCGGGTCACTATGCCAAGTATGGTAAGGACTCGTTCCAGCCCATCCACACCCCCTATGAGGGCGAGGAGTTCCTGCTGAAACCTATGAACTGCCCCCACCACTGCGAGATTTTCAAGTTCAAACCCCGCTCCTATAAGGACCTTCCTTTGCGTTTTGCGGAGTTTGGTACCGTTTATCGCTACGAGCAGAGTGGTGAGTTGCACGGTTTGACCCGCGTGAGGGGCTTCACCCAGGATGATGCCCACCTCTTCGTGCGCCCCGACCAACTTTTGGAGGAGTTCGAGAATGTAATCGACATTGTGCTCTATATTTTCAAGACTCTCAAATTCGACGAGTTCACCGCCCAGATTTCGCTCCGCGACCCCAATAATAAGGAGAAGTACATCGGCTCCGATGAGAATTGGGAGCGTGCCGAGCAGGCCATTATGAAGGCCGCCGAGGAGAAGGGCTTGAAAACTGTTGTGGAGTATGGCGAGGCAGCCTTCTACGGTCCCAAGTTGGACTTTATGGTGAAGGATGCTATTGGTCGTAAGTGGCAACTTGGTACCATTCAGGTAGACTACAACCTCCCCGAGAGGTTCGACTTGACCTATACGGGTGCCGACGACAAACCCCACCGCCCCATTATGATTCACCGCGCTCCCTTCGGTTCGATGGAGAGGTTTGTGGCAGTATTGTTGGAGCATACGGGTGGTAAGTTCCCCTTGTGGCTCTCTCCCGCACAGTGTGTGGTGTTGCCAATCAGTGAAAAATTCAACGATTATGCAGAAAAAGTTTCTAAATATCTAAATAATTGCGATATTCGCAGTGAGATTGACTTGCGTAACGAGAAGATTGGCCGCAAAATACGCGACAACGAGCTCAAACGTGTCCCCTTCTTGCTCATCGTGGGTGAGAAAGAGGAGAGCGAAAACCTCGTGTCGGTACGTCAGCAGGGCGTTGGCGACAAGGGTCAGATGACCACCGACGCTTTTGCCGAGATGATAAAGAGACTCGTTGCCGAAGAGATTGACAATCAATAATCTAACACATACTATTCAGATGGCAGTACCTTACAGACCAAAACCAACCTATCCACCCAAGCCCCGCCCACAGCAGGGCCCACAGGGCAAACAACAACAGGGTGAACACCGCATCAATTCGCAAATCACCGCCCCCCAAGTGAGGGTTGTGAGTGACGAGTTGGAGGGTGCGCAGGTTATGTCCATCCGCGACGCGCTGGCTCTTGCCGACCAAATGGAGTTGGATCTCATTGAGATTTCGCCCAAAGCCGAGCCCCCTGTGTGCCGCATAGCCGACTACCAGAAGTTCCTCTACCAGCAGAAGAAAAAGGCAAAGGAGATTAAGGCCAAACAGACCAAAGTTGTGATTAAGGAGATACGTTTCGGTCCCCAGACCGACGACCACGACTACAACTTCAAACTTCGTCACGCGCAGAACTTCTTGCAGGAGGGTGCGAAGGTTAAGGCTTACGTCTTTTTCCGAGGTCGCTCCATTGTGTTCAGTGAGCAGGGCCAAATTCTTTTGTTGCGTTTTGCCACCGACCTTGAAGAGTATGGCAAGGTTGAGATGATGCCCAAGTTGGAGGGTAAGCGAATGACGATGATGCTCGCCCCCAAACCAAAAAAATAGCACATCTCGTGGGTGCTTTTTGCACCAAACGTCAGAGAGCGGCTTCCTCATTTGCGATAAGCAAACTGCGGAGCCGCTCCTTTGTTTGGCACAAAAATCCCACCACGATATGCACTATTTTGCAGATTTGAAAGGGTCGGCAGAACCACCCTCACAAGAGTGCCGTTACGACACCTTCTCCTAACTTATGAGAGGGTTTTCCCCTTTTTTGTTAGAGGTTTTACCCCCTTTTGTTCGCGGGTATCTTTTTTGATACCCGCGATTTTATCCTCCGCCGCTCCCCCTTATTCTCGGGTATCTTTTTTAATACTTGCGCCCATTAGGGCGCACCATAGACCCGCACTTTACATCGTCGGTGGAGAAGCGACCTCCTTGTGAGGTCGTGGCGAGGGCGGAGCACAAAGGCGTTAAAAAACAAAGACGGCAAATGCTTTGCCCGCGTAGCGTTTGTTTTAGGCTTTGCGCTCCGCCCTCCCGCCAGAGATGTCGTGCGTGGCTTTTG
>JAZOCT010000003.1:0-108756 GCA_045596685.1 Tidjanibacter sp.
TGGAGGCTGGCGTACACTTTGGCCACCTCAAAAGAAAATGGAATCCCAAAATGGCTCCCTACATCTTTATGGAGAAAGGCGGGATTCATATCATCGACCTCCACAAAACTGTGGTAAAAATCGATGAGGCGGCAGCAGCTAAGAAACAGATTGCTAAGAGTGGTCGCAGGATTCTCTTCGTAGCAACCAAGAAACAAGCAAAAGAGATTGTTGCCGAGAAGGTGCAAGCAGTAGGTATGCCCTATGTTACCGAGCGTTGGCCCGGTGGTATGCTTACCAACTTCCCCACTATACGCAAGGCCGTTAAGAAGATGGCTACCATCGACAAGATGAACGCCGACGGCACTTACGACAAATTCTCCAAACGTGAGAAACTCCAAATCGCTCGCCAGAGGGCTAAATTGGAGAAAAACCTCGGCTCCATCGCCGACCTTACTCGCCTTCCCGCTGCATTGTTCGTAGTAGACGTGCAGAAAGAGGTGAACGCAGTGCGCGAGGCTCGTCGCCTCAACATCCCCGTCTTTGCAATGGTTGATACTTGCTGTGACCCCACCGACATCGACTATGTAATTCCTGCAAACGACGACCGCGCACAGAGTATCGCTGTGATTCTCGACGCTATGTGTGGCGCTATCAACGAGGGTCTCGAAGAGCGTCGCATCGAGAAGGAGAAAGAGGCAGAGGAGAACGCCGCAAAAGAGGCAGCCGCTCCCGAGAAGAAAACTCGCGCCCGCAAAACCGTAAAGGTTGAGGTTGAGGCTACCGAGGAAGAGGCTCCCGTAGAGGCTCCCGCCGAGTAAAAACAAGACACACAAAGTCAAACCTTTTAACAGAGAAAAAGACTATGGCTGTTACACTTACAGACATCAAGAAACTCCGCGACAAAACCCAGGCGGGTATGATGGATTGCAAAAAGGCTCTCGAAGAGGCCGGTGGCGATATGCAGCGTGCAATCGAAATCATTCGCGAGAAAGGTAAACTCGTTGCTGCAAAGCGCTCGGACCGTACCGCATCGGAGGGTATCGTTGTTGCTACCACAGCAAATGGCAAAGCATACATCGTATGCCTCGCTTGCGAGACCGACTTCGTGGCACAGGTAGACACCTTCGGTGCTACCGCACAGACTATCCTCGACATCGCTGTTGCTAACGACGCTGCCGACCTCGAGTCGCTCTTGGCTTGTGGCACCGCAGATGGTCGCACCGTTGCAGACCTCGTTACCGAGAAAACCGGTCAGACCGGTGAGAAAGTGGAGGTTCCCTTCTACAACCGTGTAGAGGCTCCCTTCTGCGCACAGTACGTTCACTTCAACAAGAAACTCGGTGCTATCGTAGGTTTCAACAAAGAGGTAGACGAGCAACTCGCAAAAGGTATCGCTATGCAGGTTGTTTCGATGAACCCCGTTGCTATCTCGGCAGACTCTGTTCCCCAGAACATCATCGACGAGGAGCTCAAAGCAGCAACCCAGAAGACCAAAGACGAATTGGTTCAGAAGGCTGTTGATGCTGCTCTCTCGAAAGCAGGTATCAACCCCGCACACGTTGATAGCGAGGACCACATCGAGTCGAACCAGGCAAAAGGTTGGATTACCGCAGAGCAGGCAGAGCAGGCTCGCGAAATCATCAAGACCGTATCGGCAGAGAAGGCAGCAAACCTTCCCGCACAGATGGTTGAGAACATCGCCAAAGGCCGCTTGGCTAAATTCTTCAAAGAGCAGACTTTGGAGGAGCAGGCTTACCAGATGGGCGATGGCAAGACTTCCGTTAAGGACGTTCTCAAAGCCGCTGATGCAGAGGCAAAGATTCTCGGTTTCCACCGCGTATCGCTTTGCGACTAATCCCTTTAAGGGTATAAAAATAGAGGTTTCCATTTCGGGAACCTCTATTTTTTTGTCTACCGACAACCGACGACCGTCTTGTTCTCGGGTATCTTTTTTAATACCCGAGAGATTGGGGAGTGTCCTTTTTGTTCAGTGGAGCTCCCTTGTTCTCGGGTATCTTTTTTGATACCCGAGAACAAGTGGGAGGAAAAGTTATGTGGTGGGGGGATTTGGATATTGGGAAACAATTACTATCTTTGCAAATGAGTTGCGGAATACGCAGTTCATTAGATGGCATTTAGGCTATTGCTGTACCGAAAAACGACCAATTTTTATTAGTACACAAGCAATAGGCACACTAAATGCCCACGCTGTATGGCGTGGGTTGTGCTTATGTGTACACGGGTACTTGGTCGTCCCTTCGGTATTAAGCGTGACCCGCGTTTTTCTTTTGTAGTTAAACGGTTGCCATCTGCTGGCAGAGAACACAATTAACCTATTAATCGTTTAACTAAAACACAAATTCATGAAGAAACTATTCGTATTTCTTTTTTGTGCACTATGTTGTGTCTCTTGCGCAACACTTTTTTCGGGCACAAAAGCATCGGTAAACCTTTCTAGCAATGTTGGAAGAACTCCGGTTGACCTTATTTATGATGGAACACGCCAAAACAATGTTATTCTTCCTACTCAAATTGAAGTAAGAAGAGGCTTTAAGGCAACAACAGTCAGGGCTGAAGCTCCAAATTATGAGCCTGCAGAAGTTACCATCAAAAAGAAAATGAACCCCACGACCCTTATGAACCTTGTTTTGGGTGGAATTATTGGTTTCACAGTTGATACAGCAACGGGTGCAATAACAAAACCTCGCAATGATTCATACTACTTTGAGATGTATCCGATAGAAGGAAACTACAATAATTATGAACACCCCACTAACTATGTAGAGCGTACAAGCGGATATGAACACGAGAAAGATGCTACAATTGTTGATGGCGAGGCAGGAGCGATGGTTGGTCGTGATACCTATGGCACAACTGCACTTGAAAAAACAATCATTCGTTGGTTTGTTGACTCGGAGCCCAGAGGTGCTCGCGTATTTTGGCGTGTAATTTCGAGCGTACCCGCACAGGTGAAGAATACCAATGAGAGTTACCTCGGTTCCACACCCTTTGAGGAGACTCGCTCGTTCAACATTCTGGGTCTTACTTACGAGAATTCGCGCGACGTGCAAATTGAAATTAAAGTAACAAAACCAGGCTATACAGATCAAACCAAGCGTTTTAATGTGCGTCAAGCCATTGACCAAATGGAGATTAGCTCGTTCTATGACCTTATTCCGAAAGAATAAATGTAATATATAATAAAAAAACTCACCATGAAGAAGAATCTACTTTTAGTTGTGTTTCTTTTGGGTATAATAGCAGCAACCCAAACATCGTGTTCGGCTCTTCTGATTCCATCGGCGGACAAAGTTCCACCAGAACCAACACATAAAATCATATCTGTAACAAGTGTGCCCGCAGGAGCGGAGGTTTATATGGATGGCAGATATGTAGGTGTAACTCCTTTGACTGTCAACGTTCCATTAAAGTACCAATTCCTCACAACGGGATGGATGATTCCCGCCGAGAGGTACGATAGAAGTGCAGAATTGTCGGCGACGGTATTTAGGTTTGTAAAAGCAGGTTATCAAACCGAAGAAGTTAAATTTAAGCCCACTATAACACAACGATGGAGCGGTTATAGAAACTACAACGGACAAGTATTGGGCTTGGACTACTTATATCCAGAAGGTATCTACGCCAATATGCAGCCATTGTCAAATATGGCATCGGTGGATACGACCATCCCTGCGGGCGAGTCGGGAGTGGAGGTGTCGAGGAATGCGCCGGGTGCGAGCGGACTGGAGAAGACTATCATCCGTTGGTTCTTCGACTCGGAGCCCCGAGGTGCGCGCGTATTCTGGCGTGTGATTTCGAGCATACCCGCGCAAGTGAAGAACACCAACGAGAGCTACCTCGGCTCCACGCCCTTTGAGGAGACTCGTTCGTTCAACATTCTGGGTCTTACCTACGAGAATTCGCGCGACGTGCAGATTGAAATTAAAGTAACAAAACCAGGCAATACAGATCAAACCAAGCGTTTTAATGTGCGCCAAGCCATTGACCAAATGGAGATTAGCTCGTTCTACGACCTCGTGCCGGCAGAATAGGCTTTGTCTCAACAGCAAAGAACCCGAGAAATAATGAGTTTCTCGGGTTCTTTGCTATAATCTATTAACATTCGGCGAATTACAAAAACTCCTCCAAGCGGGCAACGGGTGCCACATCGAGAGTACTCTCCTCGCCATTGAGGTAGTGGTAGTAACCCGCTACGGCAATCATCGCCGCATTGTCGGTAGTGAACTTCAAGGGCGGAATGTAGGTGCGCCAATGGCGACGACGGCCCTCATCAACAATAGCCTCCCTCAATCCAGAGTTTGCAGACACACCGCCCGCGATGGCTATTTCCTTAATATCGAGCGCTTTGGAGGCCTTCACGAGTTTCTTTACGAGGATGTCGATGATGGTCTTTTGGAGCGAGGCGCAAAGGTCGGCTTTGTTCTCCTCGATAAAATTGGGGTTCTCCTCCATCCTATCGCGCAAGAAGTAGAGGAAAGAGGTTTTCAGTCCACTAAAACTATAATCGAACTCGCTCACCGAGGGCTTTGCAAAGCGGAACTTCTCGGGGTTACCCTCGTGCGCCAAGCGGTCAATCACGGGGCCTCCCGGATAGGGCAGCCCCATAACCTTTGCACACTTGTCGAAAGCCTCACCCGCAGCATCGTCTATGGTGGTGCCAATTATCTCAAATTCAAGGGGTGAGAGCACCTTCACAATCTGTGTATGCCCACCCGAAACGAGTAGGCAAAGGAAGGGAAATTTGGGGTGCGGGAGGTTCTCCTCGGGCAGGTCGATAAGGTGCGAAAGAATGTGTCCCTGCAAGTGATTGACCTCCACCATAGGTATATTTTTTGCAAGCGCAAGGCCTTTGGTGAAGGAGACACCAACGAGCAACGAACCGAGCAAACCAGGCCCTCTGGTGAAGGCAATAGCATCGAGTTCATCGGCAGTAACGCCCGCCTCTTTGAGCGCCGTATCTATCACAGGCACAATATTTTGCTGGTGTGCGCGCGAGGCGAGTTCGGGGATTACACCTCCATATTTGACGTGCACCGCTTGTGAGGCGATGACGTTGGAGAGCATTTTTGTTCCCTGCAATACGGCGGCTGATGTGTCGTCGCACGAGGACTCAATACCTAAAATAATGGGTTCCATATTTGTTTTTCGACGATAAAATTCGTAAACTTGTAGGTTAAAAGTACCAACAATGAGCAAAGTTATAAAAAAATTAGCAAACCTCCTACTTCACACTCTCTCGGGTGTCGTTTTAGTGGCTATTTTGCTCATTTTGGGGGTATCATTGGCACTTTCACTCCCTCGTGTGCAGACTTTTGTGGCAGAGAAGGCTACCGATTGGCTCGCCAAAGAGTGCCAAGTAAGGGTCACGGTGGGAGCCATCTCGCTGGAAAACATCAGCCGTCTGGTGGCAGAAGAGGTCTATGTGGAGGACTTGGCAGGTGACACCCTCCTCTGGGTGAACAAACTCTCGGGCAGAATCAACCGCAAGGCTCTCCTCGAAGAGGGGCGCTTCGTACCCTACGACGCAAAAGTAACGGGAGCAAAACTCTACATCGTTGAGGAGGGTGAGGGTGGCAACAATATCGACAAACTCACAAAGCACATCGAGGCTCTCTTCCCCGCCGACACCACCGCACCCAAGAGCACCTTTATCATCGAAAACGTAGAGGTGGAGGGGTTGCGTTTCAGGCTCTATATCGACAAATTGGCGGGCAGAACGCCACCAACAGCCATCGACTATTCGGATATGGACATAATGGTGAGCAATGCCCACTTCGAGAAGATTACCATAGATGGCGCAGATGTGCTCATCACCAATGTGGAGAACATCAATGCCGAGGATAAGTCGGGCGCGGAGTTGCACAACTCCTCGATGGGTTCGCTACTTGTGGGCAAAGGTCTGCTCGATTTCAGAGATGTTGATTTCCTCTCGGGGGATAGTCGCCTGCGCCTACCCTACCTCATACTCTCGGCCCCAAGTTGGGAGGAATATAGTGATTTCAACGACGCAGTAAGTATGAACCTCAACGTGAGAGGGTCCAAATTGGAGCCCCTCTCGGCGGGCAAATGGGTGGCAGAGTTGGAAACATACGGATTGCAGGGTGAGAATATTAACGGCATATTCGAGGGCTATGTAAATAACTTTGCCACCGATTTTGTGGCGAGAATGTACGACTCGGAGGTGGAGGTCATCGGCGAAGTCAAGAGCATTACGGATATTGCCCGCGCCACCGCCGACCTGAATGTGGAGGTCGCCACCACCCCCGAAAAAGCAAAGAGAATCTATCGCGGAGTGCTCCATAGCGACCTGCCCGAAGAGGTTGCTGTGTGGGTCGATAAGTTCGCCAACATAGACATCAGCGCCCGCGCCCGCGTGGCCCCACAAAAGATTATTACCGATGCACTCCTCGATACCAACCTCGGAGCAGTGGAGATTCGCGGAACGATAGGTTATGGCTCCGAGGGCGAGAGTTTCGAGGGCGAGATTGTGACAGAGGGTGTGGAGTTGGGCAAGTTGCTCGCAACCTCCTCGCTCGGCAGGGCCGACCTCAATCTCGACGGTAAGATTGCCTACAAAGCAAAAGAGTTCTCGGGCGATGTGAATGCACAAGTGGAGAGGCTCGATTGGGCAGGGTATGACTTTGGAGATATTACCCTCCACGCCTCACTCACCGACAGCCTCGTGGTGGCACGGGCCACCTCCAACGACCCCAACCTCCGGCTCTATGCCGCAGGTGAAGGCCTCCTCGCAGGTGAGAAGCCCGAGTATGACCTCATTCTCAACGTGGAGAGTGCCGACTTGGGCGCAATGGGCTTCTCGCGACAGGGTAACACTTCGTGGCTCTCGGGCAATATGGAGGCAAGCCTCTCGGGACGCACTATCGACGATATGGTGGGCAGGGCTATGATTAACAACTTTGTCTACGCCTCTGCCACCGACACTCTCTCCACCGAACTCATCAACATCTCTCTTGCGGGCGGTGAGCACGACAAGAGTTTCTTGCTCTACTCCCCCATCGCGGAGGTGGAGTATCAGAGTACCGCCTCCTATAAGCAGGTACTCGACTACCTGACCAACACACTCCCCTCGCAACTTCCTTTGGCAAAGCGACCTCTACCCGAGGGAGAGAGTAGCGAAGTAACCTATGGCAACCGCCTCTATGCCGCCAACGACTACACTGCCGCGACGGTCAGAATTAAGGAGGGTGAAAACCTTGCGGCTGTTATCATCCCCGGAGGTAACTTGGCCGACGATAGTTCGGTGACGTTGGAATTCTCCCCCTCGGCCCGCGAGTTCTCACTCCTGGTGGATAGCGACTACCTTGCAGCAGACGACGTTGTGGTCTCGGCACTACGTTTGGAGGCCGATGGCGCAGGATATACGCTGGGGCTCAATGCCGAGTGTGACGAATTGTTGGCTATGGGCATCAGCATTCCCGAGATTTCGGTACAGGCGAGCTCACATAGTGGTGGAGAGGTCGATGTGACCCTCTATTTCAGCAATACAGACGCAGCGTTGAGTGGCAGGCTGGCAGTCGGAGGCACACTCTCTCGCGATGAGAAGGGCTCACCTACCCTCTCGGCCCACATTGAGGACTCCTACCTAATCTCCCCCCATAGTCGTTGGGATTTGGTGGCAAAGGAGATTGACTACTCCTCGAAGTCGGTAAACATTGATGGATTCTCCGCCAAAAACGCAACCGGAGGACTCTTTGTGGATGGCGAGTTGAGTGGCACACAAACCCCTCTGGACATCACCCTCGACAATGTAGAGTTGGGCGAATGGATTGAACTTCTGGCACATACGAGCGATATTAATGGTGTTGCCGATGGTAAGGTTTCGCTCCATTCGGCCCTCAAAGAACCCTACGGAGTAGGCACCCTCACCCTCTCGGGGCTTTCGGCAGGAGGTGTGACTATCGACCCCCTCGGCTTGGATGTCACCATCCCCGCAAAGAGCACCATCGCACAAATTGCACTCCACAACATCCAGAATGGTAGCACTCTGGCAGATGGCTCCTACGACTATCGCAGAGGCGACTATCGGGCAAATATGCAGGTGCGCGAAATAGAACTCTCTATGCTCAAACCGCTCCTCTCGGACCTCGTGAGTGGCATTGAGGGTAGTGGAAATCTCGACCTCCACATCTCGGGTAGGGATAATATCCTCGATATTGATGGCGGGGTGGAGATTGCCAACCTGGGAGCAAAACTCGACCTTACGGGTGCATACTACTCGGCAGAAAAAGTGGAGGTGCTCTTCCAAGACAATCGCGGTATCATCTCCCCCACCCGCATTGAGGATGGCGCTGGTGGTTGGGCCGAGGCAGAGGGCTACATAGACCTCGAAAGGCTTGGTAATGTAGGCTTTGGGGTCTCGCTTGTGCCCCACAACCTCATAGCCATTGACCTGCCTGCCGACGCAAACAACCCATTCTATGGTAAGGTTTTCGCCTCGGGTGGCATAAAGTTGCAATCGGATGTTGCGGGCACAAACATCAGTGGCGCAATCACCACAGGAGCCGGCTCCATATTCAACCTCCCATTGAAGGGTAACAACGACTTTGCAGGTGCCGACTTTGTGACCTTCGTAGACCGCTCCGCAGAGGTGGAAGAGACAAGAGCCGAGATTCTGGTGCGCGGAAAGAGAGAGAAACAAAAGAGCAAAGAGGAAAAAAACGAAGGAAGGAGTACCAACCTCGACGTGATGCTCGGTGTGGGCACCAACACCCTCTTGCGACTGATTATCGACCCCGCAACCGACAACGTCATCGAGGCGAGGGGTGTGGCAGACTTGGGTGTGACCTATAATGGTCGCCAAGACGACTTTGCGATTCGTGGCGACTATGAGATTTCGGAGGGTGTCTACAACTTCAACTTCCAGAACCTGATTACCAAACAGTTCGACATCAACCCCGATAGTTACATCCGCTGGAACGGCTCGCCGATGGATGCCAATATCAACGTGGGCGCAACCTACAAACTCAAAACCTCACTCGCCCCTCTATTGGGTGCCGAGAGTACCGCTTCGAGGGCCTCAACCCCTGTGGAGTGTATCGTGGATTTGACGGGTAGTCTTTCGAGGGTGGACGTTAGTTTCGATATCAACGTGCCCAACGCCAACACCGAATACCAAAACATCCTGTCGAGTTACTTCTCCTCGCAGGAGATGATGGCTACGCAGTTTGTCTACCTGTTGGCACTCGGCAACTTCTACTCCGACACGGCACCCGAGCAAACCAATACACCGGGAGCAGCAAGTACGGCTATCGGCATAGACTTCCTGGCAAGTCAGGTGAGCCGCCTTGTGTCGAATGATGCCTACAAATTCAACCTCAAATACAAAGCCATCGACGACACCTCGTCGAGTTATAGTCTTGATTTCGAGACGGAAATCATAAACGATAGGCTACTGCTCGAATTGGAGGCAAATGTCGATACGGGCGACTACTACAACTTCGGTGACAGCAATGGCAACCAACTCACCGGTGGTGGCGCAATCACCCTCCTGCTGGATAAGGATGGCGACTTCTACCTGAAAGGCTTCTCGCGAACCATAGACCGTTTCGACGAGAACCAGGGTTTGCAGGAGAATGGCGCAGGTCTCTACTACAAGCGCAGTTTCAACCGCCTTTCCGACCTATGGCGCAAAAAAAAGAGAACCGTAGTGGAGGAGAATGAAAAAAGTGATAACTTTGTGAGTCCGAAACATCAAGAAGAGAGCGGCTCCAACCAAAAAAGGTAAAACAGAAGAAAATAAATAAAGAAACAGAGAACTATGATTAGACTACTTCAAGGTGTGGCACTCGCAGAGGGTGCCACTGCAACGGCTGAAAAAACTATGGGATTTGGCGAACTCTTTATGGCAGGTGGTTGGCTTATGTGGCCCCTTTTGCTGTTGGGAGGCGTTGTGATTTTCATCTTCGTGGAGCGCTTCATCGCCATCCGCAAGGCCTCGAAAATCGACCCCAATTTTATGAATCGCCTGCGCGATTTGATTTGCGAAGGTAAGATTGAGGCCGCCCTGCGCCTGTGCAAAAAGAGCAACACCCCCATCGCCCGTATGATGGAGAAGGGCATCAGCCGCATTGGTCGCCCTATGGGTGATATCCAGACCTCGATTGAGAACGTCGCCAACCTCGAAGTGTCGAGGCTCGAAAACGGCCTCCCCATCCTCGCAACCATCGCCAGCGGTGCCCCTATGCTCGGATTCTTGGGTACGGTACTCGGTATGGTTAAGGCATTTATGCAGATGAGCGAGGCAGGTGGCGTGGTCGATATGAGCGCCCTCTCGGGTGGTATGTACATCGCAATGATTACCACCATCGCAGGTCTTATTGTGGGTATCCCCGCACACTTCGGCTACAACTATCTGGTGGCACGCATCGAGAAACTCATCTTCCAGATGGAGGCCAACTCTATCGCTTTTATGGATATTCTCAACCAACCCGTCGAGAAAAAATAGCAGCATACTATGGCTATCAAAAGAGGAACAAAGATAATCAAGGAGGCAGGCTCGTCGGCACAAACCGACCTTATCTTCCTGCTCCTGATGTTTATGATGATGGCAACAACCCTCATCAACCCCAATGCGCTCAAACTCACGCTCCCCAAGAGTTCCAACCAACTCAAAGAGCGACCCTACACCACTGTGAGCGTCACCAAAGACCTCCAATTCTATGTCGATGGCCAGAGAGTACCCTTCACAGGACTCGAAGCAGCCATCGCTGCAAAGATGGCAGAGAGCGAGGATAAAACCATCTCGCTACACTCCGATGAGGGTGTGCCCATCGGTGAGATTGTGAAGGTTATGAACATCGCCAACCGCAACCAATACCGACTAATTCTGGCAACACAACCCGAATAAACCCTCCTTACACGCCCAAACATCAGTAACCCTATGTACTACAACGACGAGAACAAAACAAGCAAAATTGTAGGTGGAGTATTCACTCTGCTCTACACCCTGCTGTTTGCTGGTCTGATGGTTTGGGGTGGCGTATCGGTGGAGGTCCAAGAGGTCGGACAGGGTATCCTCGTGGACTTTGGCACAACACTCGAAAGCGGTAGCGGTGAGGAGGATACAGCCCTTGCCGATGACTACTCGCTACCCGAGCCCACCGCCACGCCCGAAAGTGAACCCATACAAACCCAAGAGGTCGAAGAGAGCCCCGTTGTGGAGGAGGCCAACATCGTAACCGACACCACTGCCCCCGAGGTGGAACAAAAAGAGGTCGAAGAGGCCATCACCCCCACCGAAGAGGTGAAACCTCGTGAGGTGAACCATCGAGCACTCTTCCCCGGTAACACCCCCTCCTCGGAGTCGAAATCGGAGGGTACAACCGAGAAGGCAGAGGGTAATCAAGGCTACATAGGTGGCACAGTGAGCGATGTCTATGAGGGTACGGGTGGCGAAGGAGGCTTCGAACCCGACTGGAACCTCGAAGGCAGACGACCCCGCAACGAATTTCCACGCCCCAACTATGTGGATAACCATCAGGGTGTGGTGGTTGTGGAGATATGGGTCAATGGCAATGGCGACGTTACAGGCACCGCCTTCCAACCCAAAGGCTCCACCGTTTCACCCTCCTCCCCGCTTGTTAATGAAGCACTTAAAGCAGCACGCGGTGTGAAGTTCGACCAGAGCGAACAAGACCTGCAAGTGGGAACCATAACTTACCATTTCCGCCTCAATACGGGTGGCCGCAATTAAAATCCCCCCTGATTATGAAACGTATTATAATACTCACCCTCTTCCTGCTTACACTCTTGGGTGTAATCGGGGCAAAAAACAAGTCCGAAGGAGCCGAAATTACCTTCGAACACCTCAATCACAACTTCGGAAACCTCCCCCATAAGGGCGAGAAAGTCACCCACTTTTTCGAATTCGTCAATACGGGAAGCGCACCTCTCATCATCACCCGCGCCACAACCTCTTGCCGCTGCATCAGCATAAAACACCCCAAACGCCCCGTAAAGGCTGGCGAAAAGGGAGTTGTGGCGGTCACCTACGACCCCAAAGATGTGGGGATATTCAACAAAAGCATCGACCTTCACGCCAACATCCCCGGCGGATACATAACCCTCTTCGTCAAAGGCGTAGTGGAGGAGAATTGACGAAAAATGTTTTTCGTCTAAAATGCTCCCGCTCGGCATAGCCTGCAAGCAGCCTCTGCTCTCGCTTACTCGCATTTGCGAGAATTGAAAGTTGAACGTTGAAAGTTGTTTTCCCTATAAGCCATAGAAAAACTGACAACTGACAACTGTTAACTGTTAACTGACAACTGCTGGTAGCGGTAGATAATAAAAATCCCGAATTGTTGCATCAATTCGGGATTTTTATTATATTTGTGAATCAAATAACAATGAAACACAAGAAAACTTAAATAACACTACCTAAAATCACAAACAAAACTATGGCAAGAGAACTTAAAATCAGAGATTTAACTCTCCGCGACGGCCAGCAATCGGCTTTTGCTACCCGTCTGAACCAGAACCAAGTAGAGCGCGTTTTGCCCTACTACAAAGATGCTGCTTTCTATGCAATGGAGGTATGGGGCGGTGCAGTGCCCGACTCCGTTATGCGTTTCTTGGGTGAGAACCCCTGGCACCGCTTGGAGAGCATCAAAAAGGCTGTGGGCGACGTTTCCTACCTCACCGCTCTCTCGCGTGGTCGTAACCTCTTCGGATATGCACCCTATGGTGACGATGTAATCGAGGGCTTCTCGCGCAATGCCATCGAAAGCGGTCTGGGTATTATGCGTATCTTCGACGCTCTCAACGACGTGGACAACGTGAAATCGACCATCAAATATATCAAGAAGTATGGCGGTATTGCCGACTGCGCAGTGTGCTACACCGTAGACCCCAAATACCCCAAACTCTCACTCCTCGATAAACTCAAAGGCAAAAAGAACCCCGCACCCGTCTTTACCGATGACTACTTCGTAGGCAAAGCAAAAGAGTTGGCAGCGCTGGGTGCCGATATGATTACCATCAAGGATATGAGTGGTCTGATTCCTCCCAAGAGGGTCTACAACCTTATCAAGGCTATCAAGGCTAACGTGTCGATTCCCGTAGATTTCCACACCCACTGTACTCCTGGCTACGGTCTGGCTTCGGTGGTGGCTGCTATCGCTGCCGGTGTGGATGTTGTCGATACCAACATTTGGAACTTCGCAGGTGGCCCCGCTGCTCCCGCACTCGAACTCGTCTACATCTTCGCAGGCAAGATGGATGTTAAGTTGGGTGTAAATATGGAGGCTGTGGCTAAAATCAATGCCGAACTCCTCGGTATCCGCAAAGAGTTGGAGGCTTATGACGCTGTTAAACAGTTCCCCAAACCCTTCAACCCCCTCACCGATACCATTCCCGCAGAGATTGATGCACAGTTTGACCGCGCAGTGAAGGCCGCATACGCTGTGGACGAGGAGACCTTGATTGACGCTTGCCACAAAATTGAGGACTACTTCGGCTTCCCCAAACCCAATGAACTCGTACAAAAAGCAGAGATTCCCGGCGGTATGTACACCAATATGGTGGCACAACTCAAAGCACTCAAAAGTGAGCACCTCTTGGAGCCCGCAATGAAACTCATCCCCTCGGTACGTTTGGATGCAGGTCTACCTCCTCTGGTAACTCCTACCAGCCAGATTGTAGGTTCGCAGGCTGTAAGTTGCGCCATCGCTTTGGAGAAGGGCAAAGATAAATATGCTACCACCTCGACCCAATTCGTAAACTTGGTGAAGGGTGAGTATGGTCGTACCCCCGTAGAGATTAATCCCGAGTTCCGCTTGAAGATTGCAGGCACTCGCGAGGCTATCCCCTACGACACCTCGAAGAACCAGCGCCAGCCCAACCCCGTATTGGAGAATGCAGGTGGCGTGAAACTCGCCGAGAATGAGAAAGAGGAACTCCTCCTCGAACTCTTCCCCGCAGTTGCCAAAGACTACCTCACCAAAGTTAAGACCGAGAGGTGGGCTGCTACCAAACCCGCAGAGGCTCCCAAAGCAGAGGAGGCTCCCAAAGCAGAGGCTGCAAAACCCGCAGAGAAAGTTAGCGGTAAGGTTGTTGCTGCTCCCCTGCCAGGTAAGGTTGTGGAACTCTGTGTGAAGGTGGGTGACACTGTGAAGGCCGGTCAGAAGGTTGCCGTTTTGGAGGCTATGAAGATGGAGAACGACATCCCCTCGGAGCACAGCGGCGTTGTAAAACAGATTCTCGTAGCCGAAGGCGACACCTTGCAGGAGGGTCAGGCAATTCTCGTTATTGAGGATGCAAAGGCAGAGGCTCCCAAAGCAGCCGCTCCCGTAGCAGGCAAGAAGGTTACTGCTCCCCTGCCCGGCAAAGTATTGGAAATCTGTGTGAAAGAGGGTGACGCTGTGAAGGCCGGACAGAAGGTTGCCGTTTTGGAGGCTATGAAGATGGAGAACGACATCCCCTCGGAGGTTGATGGTGTTGTTCGCCAGATTTTGGTTGCCGAGGGCGACACCTTGCAGGAGGGTCAGCCTATGTTCATCGTTGAATAATCGGACAAAGATTATAAAAAAGATAACGTATAGAGTGCAATACGGCATACCCTCGTGGGGGTATGCCGTATGCATAAGAAATTCAAACAAATAGAGAGAGAAGACAATTATGGCAAAAGAGCATGTTTTGGTGTCGGGTGGCGCAGGTTACATCGGCTCCCACACCGCCGTAGCGCTCATTGATGCGGGCTACGATGTGGTTATCATCGATAACCTCTCCAACTCGGATATGGGTGCTGTGGAGGGCGTTAGAAAAATTACAGGTGTAGATGTTCCCTTCGAGAAGGTGGATTGTTGCGACAAGGAGGCACTCCGCGCAATTTTCAAGAAATATCCCTTCAAGTCGGCCATCCATTTTGCCGCCTATAAGGCTGTGGGTGAGAGTGTTTCGGAGCCACTGAAATACTACTCCAACAACCTCACATCCTTCATCAACATCCTCGAACTGATGAAGGAAGAGGGACGCGAAAACATCCTCTTTTCCTCGTCGGCTACCGTCTATGGTGAGCCCGACTCGCTCCCCGTTACGGAGAACTCGCCACGCAAACCTTCGACCTCGCCCTACGGCAACACCAAGCAGATGTGTGAGGACATCCTGCGCGATGCCACCTCCGCCTACAAGGGCCTCAAAGGTATTGCTCTGCGCTACTTCAACCCTATTGGTGCTCACCCCTCGGCACTCATCGGTGAGTTGCCTCGCGGTGTGCCCAACAACCTCGTGCCATTCATCACCCAGACCGCAGCAGGTGTGAGGGAGTGCCTCTCCATCTTCGGTGACGACTACCCCACCCCCGATGGCACCTGTATCCGCGACTACATTGACGTATGTGACCTTGCAGGTGCACACGTTGCCGCCATTGGCCGTCTGATTGAGGGACGCAACAAGGCCGACTATGAGATTTTCAACGTCGGTACGGGTCGTGGCGTGTCGGTAATGGAACTCGTCAAAGCATTCGAGAGGGTCAATAACCTCAAACTCAACTATCGTATCGCTGGTCGTAGGGAGGGTGACACCATCGAAGTGTGGGCCAATACCACTCTCGCCAACCAGGAGTTGGGCTGGAAGGCACAGCGTACCCTTGACGAGACTCTCGCCGCTGCTTGGGCGTGGGAGAAAAACGTCAGGGGACTGTAAGGGCTAACGCAATGGCATAGGCACATTTGTGCCCAAAATAGGACTTCACACTACTCGCGGGTATCGGGAAAGATACCCGCGAGTAGTAGGGATGGAAAGAGAAAAGTGAAACTCCAATTTCAGAAGAGATGAAAAGAATCTACAAAGCACTATTAATCATCGGTTTAACGATAGGGGGCACCTCGTGTAGCACTCTCTATCCGCTTGCCATCACAGGGGCTACGGTTGCAGGCGCTGCCTACATCGTTGCCAACGCCACCGAACCCAATAATACGGTTGTCGTCAATCAGAATGGCGACCACGTTGTCGTTACCGATGCCGAGGGAACAAAGGTTATCACCAGCAACACCACCGGCAATATAACAACAATAAACCACTCGAATGGCACGCACGCAACTATTATTGATAACGGGGCGCACAAAGTTGTCACCAAGTCGGACGGCACATCGGCAACCATCATCGATCACGGGGCGCATAAGGTTATCATCGGCTCCGATGGCTCACATACCACCGTTGCTGATCACGGGGCGCATAAGGTTATCATCGATTCCGACGGCAGCCACAAAGTGGTAGTCACTCACTAAAAATCGCTCGCGGGTATCTTTTTTGATACCCGCGAACTTTTTTTGATAGGGCGTATAGAGTTTATAAGCCTTATGGGCGTTAAGGGCGTTAATGACTTTAATGTTTTCGGGCTCGCCTTTCTGCGAGCCCGCGACGTTGGAGATTAGACCAAAAAAGCGAGATTCGCTCGCCATCTACCAAAAGGAGGAGTTATCAAAACTCCTCCTTTTCGTAGGTCGTCGGGTCGAAGAAACTCTCATCGAAATTGACCAAATAGACCTCACACGTTGCACGCGAGATGGCCGTATAGAGCCAGCGCAGAAACTCCCTATTCATCCGCTCCTCACCAAACAACAACCTATCTATAAACACCGCACTCCACTGGCCGCCCTGCGCCTTATGGCAAGTCACCGCGTAGGCAAACTTCACCTGCATAGCATTGTAGTACTCATTCTCGCGCACCTCACGCATACGCTTCGCCTTGCATTTAACCTCGGGATAGTCCGCCTCCACAGCGTAGAACAGCTCCTTCATCTGCTCCCTCGTGAGGGCAGGTGAGAAGGAGCCCAAAGCATCGAGCAGAATATTGCACTCCACCTCGTAGTCGTCGTAGTCGGGGAAGCGCAGTGTGGCCTCCGCAAAGCGGAAACCATACAACTCCTTGAAGCGACGAATGCGACGCAACTGTGCGACATCACCATTGGCAATGAATGCCGCCTTTGCCTCCTCGTCGCGCTCGGTGTAGTGGTAGTTGTTCTTCACCACCATCAGCATATCGCCCGACTCTATCTCCTCCTCGGCAAACAACACACGCGCGCGTATTCCTTGATTGAAATGCACCGCACGTTTATTGCTACGGGTGATGACTATCACCTCATCCTTGCCATAGCGCGAATAGCACTCCTCCACCTTCTCCATAAACTCCCCTCCCGAGATGGCCTTGAAATCGGGGAAACTCATATCCAGCAGGGGAGTTTCGTAGATACGATTCTCAATCATACACCTCACCATCGTGGCATTGTAGAGGATGCCACTCTCCACCTCCTGGCGTACAACCTCATCGAGGGTGTTGTAACTCACCGAACCATAAAAGGCCATTTTGCGTGGGTCGAGGGCAGGCGATAGTTCGTGGCCTACGGGTGGCAACTGCGCCGAGTCACCCACAAACATAATCCTACACCGCTGACCCGAGCGCACATACTCAAACAAATCGTCAAGCAACGAACCCGACCCAAAGAGCGACCCCTCGTCCGAGAAATCTGCAATCATAGAGGCCTCGTCAATGATGAATACCGCGTCCTTCTCGCGGTTGAAATTAAGATCGAACTTGGAGTCGAAGCCCCCCGAGGTACGCTCACGATAGATGCGCTTGTGGATTGTGTAGGCGGGAGTGTCGGGCGCAAAAAGAGTCATAACCTTCGCTGCGCGCCCTGTGGGAGCAAGCAGGATGGGTTTCAGACGCAAATCCTTCAACACCTCCACAAAGGCGGCTATGAGTGTGGTTTTACCCGTTCCGGCATAGCCATTGAGGATGAAAATGCGCTCATAATCCTCGTCGGAAATCCACTCCGATAAAGATTCTATGATTTTTTTCTGCCCAAAAGTTGGAGCAAATTGAAATTTGCCGTAAATTTGGGACGCAATGTGCTCATTAAGCATATTAATTGGTTTTTTACGCTACAAACTTAACAACAAAAATAGAAATGAAAAAGACTATTATCCAAATCGTTCTTGCAATCGTTATGGTTGCATTGGCTTATGTCCTCTATGACAGCATTATGGCTCCCGTGAGGTTCGACAACACACGCATCGCACGCGAGAAGGCAGTTATTGAGCGCATCAGCGACATCCGTTCAGCACAGCGTGGCTACAAACAGGTTTATGGTCAGTACACCGGTTCGTTTGACACCCTCATCAACTTCGTTCTCACCGGCGAGATGGAGTTTGAGCGCCAGTTGGTTTCGGCAGATGACTCCGTAGGTTTGGCTAAACTCAAAAAAATGCGCAAGAAAAATATCGAGAAATTCACCGTTAAGGCTATCGATACCGTATTCGGCGCAAAGAAACTCACCCCTGAACAGGTTCAACAACTCCGCTATATCCCCAACTCGGCTGTCGCTAACAATGGCGAAGCAAAAGAGTTCATTATGGGCGCAAGCAAAGTGGAGGTAGGTAACGTGAAAGTGCCCGTATTCGAGGCAAAAGCACCCTACAAAGCATTCCTCTTGGACCAGAATGAGCAACTCCTCATCAACCTTATCGACGAGCAGAAAAATGTGCTCTACCGCTACCCCGGTATCAAGGTCGGTGACCTCTACCAAGCAACCAACGATGCAGGTAACTGGGAGTAAAGATAACAAACTCAACCCTACAAGATTGTCCATTCGCATCCCGAGTGGACAATCTTTGCATAGGGATATGCTCCCCGAAGGCTCCGAGGTGACACACGCACTCCTCACCTTCGAGGGTGCCTCCGTTGTGCCCTACCCTCACACACTCGACACAGAGGTCGATTTGAGGAGTCTGATGGACTCCGCAGGCATAGCCACAACCGAAGATGACCACATCGTCACCGCCCACAACGAAGGCACCGTAGCCTACGCCATAAGGCTCTCTCGTGAGAGTGCCGAGGTCGTCGAGGAGTGGAGAGAGAGAGGTGTGGAGATTACCTTCGACACTCCACTATCGGGGGTGTTTCGCAGGGCTATCGTGGGCTCACGACGACCCAAAACAGTGGTTCTGCGCATCGAGAATGGCACCGCCTACGTTGCACTCTCCGACGAGAAGAGAGTGAAGTATGCAGAGGCTCTGCCCATTGATGGCGAAGAGCAACTCGTGAACCTCGTGGCGCTCCTCAACCGCGATTTCGAACTGCGCAAGGCACGTTTCATACTGCTGGGTGAAAGGAGCGCACAGTACTATAAAACCCTCCGAAAATATTTCCGTAGGGTGAGCAAAGAGCGTTGAGAACGGGCCCCAAATAATGGGCGGAGGGGGAAGAGAAACTTTCCAAAACTTTCAATCACAATGTAAGATATGCGTATAATTAGTGGTAAATATAGGGGGCGCACCATCACCCCGCCTCGCAATCTGCGCGCACGTCCCACAACGGACTTTGCCAAAGAAAACCTCTTCAATGTGCTGGGTAATATTGTTGATTTCGAGGACATTGACGTATTAGACCTCTTCTCGGGCACAGGCTCTATCAGTTATGAGTTCTGCTCGCGCGGGGCAAGGAGCGTGACGAGTGTGGAGGTCAATTCGGTGCACAACGCTTTCATCCGAAAGACCGCCAAAGAGTTGGGCTTTGCGAATCTCTATGCCACCCACGCCAACGTGTTTCTCTATTTGAAGAGTTGTGGCAAGAAGTTTGATGTCATCTTCTCCGATGCGCCCTACGACTTGGAGGGTAGCGAGGCGGTCATTGAGTTGGTTTTCGAGAGGGACTTGCTCTCGGAGGATGGTTTTTTGATTTTTGAGCACTCAAAAGAGAAGAAATTCGATGAGCACCCTAATTTCTGGCAATCAAGAAGTTACGGTAGCGTTCAGTTTACATTCTTCAAAAAGTAGCAAAAAAAGTGCAAAAAAACCTCTCATAAATTTGCAGAACAAAAAATTTGTACTACTTTTGTACCGCAATCGCAAAAACACGGTGTGGTAGTTCAGCTGGTTAGAATGCCTGCCTGTCACGCAGGAGGTCGCGAGTTCGAGTCTCGTCCATACCGCAACAACCGATGGTCATCAGACTGTCGGTTGTTTTTTTGTGTACGGTGGAGAGGGCCACTCGAACTCGCGAGGTAGATTGGCTCGGCTCGCCCTTAATCTGGTAGCGAGGGGAAAACCGAGCGGGGCGGGTGGGGTGCGCCCCGAGGCGCACAATGAGTTTTCAGTTGTTAAATCCCATTTAACAATTGCCCGAAAAATGAGTGCGCTGCACTTGTATTTCCTCTGGCGCTACCGAGGGTTTTGATGAGGATTGGCCAACACTGCGTGTTGCCCTTTCCTCTGCTGCTGCCGCAGGGGCGCCATCAAAGCAAACAATGAGTAAGGGCGACAACGAGTGTCGCCCTCTTCTTTTTTGTTGTGATGGGCTTTTGTGAGTAAACTCCCAAGCCGAGGATTGGCCAACACTTCGTGTTGCCCTTTCCTCTGCTGCTGCCGCAGGGGCGCTTTCAAAGCAAACAATGAGTAAGGGCGACAACGAGTGTCGCCCTCTTCTTTTTTTGTTGTGCGGGGTGTATGTGAACAAGTTCCCACCCCCCCGCGCAACAAAAAAAGGTGAAACTTTCGTTTCACCTTCTCATTGTTTGCTTTGAGCTGTTTCCGAGGATTGAACTCGGGACCTCTTCCTTACCAAGGAAGTGCTCTACCACTGAGCTAAAACAGCATTTACTTCCTAAAAGCGGGACAAAAGTACAACGACTTTTTCAATTGTGCAACTTTTTACACGCATTTTTTGCAGAAAAATACACACCGCTCTATCAGGCGCTGAATACAAGCCCTATATAGCACCCCACCCCAGAGGGCAAATCAAACCCGCAACAATCGAGCGCAAACACCCAACAGCACTAACCATCAGTAATATACGTCACATCAGCAGGCTTTCCACGCCCACAAACGACACGAGCACCCCACCCCAAAGTTGCGACGCAACAGGCCCTACTCCACCACAACATCGAGTTGGGATTCGCCAATAAGGGCTCACAACTCCTCGCGGGTATCTTTTTCGATACCCGCGAACAAAGGGGGGAAACCTCTAATATTAGAGGGAAAAACCCTCTCATAAGTTAGGAGAGGGTCCGCGTAGCGGGGGTGAGGTCTGTTTTTTGGCGCAGGTATTAAAAAAGACACCCGAGAACAAGGGGGGCGGCGGAGGAAAAAATCGCGGGTATCAAAAAAGATACCCGCGAACAAAATGGCGAAAAGTCTTTAATGACCCATAAGTCCTAAAAGTCCTATAAGCCCCATCAGTCCTTAATGCCTACTCAAAGACATAGGGTTCGATATCGTCAGCATAGTTGCTCCAATACTCTGCCGACTTGTACTCCTCCACGCTCTCCTCGGGCACATAAATCTTGCGCCCCGAGGCATTATTATCAAACATCCGCGAACTTCCACTTGGCGGAGTCGTAGGCTTGCAATAGACCGAAGTAAGTCTACAACCCATAAAAGCGTCTCTTTCAATCTCCGTAACATCTGCGGGAATTGTAATACTTGTAAGACCTGTGCACCACGCAAATGCTCCGTAGCCAATTATCTCTACCCCCTCGGGAATGGTTACACTTACAAGGCTCTGACACCCCCAGAATACCCCATCTCCTATTGACGTGACTCCCTCGGGAATGATATACCCTGTCAAACCACAACCAATAGCAAACGAATTAAGTACACCATCAACAATCAAGCACTTCCCATCCTCCGATGCAAACTTACCCCTAAACTCTTCTATTTTATCACAAGAATAAAACGCAAACTCCTCAATGGAATTAACGCTATCGGGGATAGTAATGCTTGTTAGCGAGTCGCAATCCCGAAATGCACTACCTCCAATCGAAGTAACACTGTCGGGAATGGTGATGCTCGCAAGGCTCGAACAACTAGAGAATGCAGAATTTCCAATCGAAGTAACTCCATTGCCAATGGTTACACTTGCAAGGCTCTTACAATAACCGAATGCATAGTACCCAATCGAAGTAACACTATCGGGAATAGTGATGCTCGCAAGGCTCTTACAAAATTCGAATGCCCAATCTCCAATCGAAGTAACGCCCTCGGGAATGGTGTATTCGGTCAAGCCACAACCAATAGCAAACGAATTGAGCACACCATCAACAATCAAACATTTCCCATCCTCCGACGCAAATTTACCTTTGAATTCTGCAAGGCTCGAACAACCATCGAATGCCCCCTTACCAATCGAAGTAACACTTTCTGGAATGGTGATTTTTGTAAGGCTCGAACAATTATAGAATGCTTGACTTTCAATCTTCGTAACATTGCCATCAAAAGTAATCACACCCTGACCATTCTCGTAGGTATTTGACACAATGTTTGCGCCGAAATAAAATGTTCCAGAATGGTTGGGCGTAACTACATTACCATCCGTCGAAGTGTAGTAAATCTTGCGATTTTCTAGATTCACCACCTCGCCCATCTCGAAGTCGTAGGGGACAAACGCATCGGCATACTCGCTCCACCACTCGGCTGTCTTGTAGGCCTCGACGCTCTCCTCGGGCACATAAATCTTACGACCCGAAGCGTTGTCGTCAAAGGCATCCCAATATAAGAAACTAGAATAAGCTGACACTGCCATAGGCGGCATCGAGGACTTGCAATAAACCTCCGCAAGATTGCGACAATATCGAAACGCCGTATATCCAATCTCGGTAACACTATCAGGAATAGTTATGCTCGCAAGGCCCGAACATCCATAGAATGCTTGACCACCAATCGAAGTGACGCTATTGGAAATGGTTACGCTTGTAAGTTTTGAACAACTGCTAAAAGAACTTAAACCAATCTCAGTAACACCCTCGGGAATGGTGATGCTTGCAAGGCTCGAACAACTTCGGAATGCATCCTCTCCGATCGAAGTAACGCCCTCGGGGATGGTGTATTCTGTCAGTCCTGCGGATGCAAAAGTGTTAAGAACGCCATCTATAATTAAACACCTACCATCTCCTGATGCAAACTTACCACTAAACTCTGCAAGTTTCGAACAAGCACAGAATGCAGAACTTCCAATCGAAGTAACACTTTCGGGGATGGTGATGCTCGAAAGGCTCGAACATTCCTGAAATGCACCACTTCCTATCTTGGTAACACGCTCGGGGATGAGGATGCTTGCAAGGTTAGAACAACGCCCGAATGCATAATATCCAATCGAAGTAACACTCTCGGGGAGCGTGATGGTAGCAAGGGTCGAACAATTATAGAATGCTTGACTTTCAATCTTCGTAACATTGCCATCAAAAGTAATCACGCCCTGGCCATCCGCATAGGTGTTGGATATGATGTTTGCGCCGAAATAAGATGTTCCGGAACGGAAGGGCGTAACGACATTACCATCGGTAGAGGTGTAGTAAATCTTGTGAGTATTTGGAACATACACCTCATTTTTCTCAAAGTCGTAGAGAACAAACACATTTGCCCAATCCGACCACCAATGTTCATCATAGTACGCATTTTCACTACCAACTGGGATATAAATAATAAGATCATCTGCGGTACCAGCGAAGGCATCCCAATATGGAGCACCACCCATCCATAGTTCCTCTGCCCTCGGGGGTGTGGTTGGCTTACAATATACCGTTGCAAGACTTGAACAGTGTGAAAATGCTTCTGCATAAATAGAAGAAACATTATTGCCTATGGTTACGCTTTTAAGGTTCTGACAACTTTCAAATGCTCGCTCTCCGATACTGGTAACATTGTCGTGAATGATTACGTTTGTAATAGATGCACACCCAAAGAATGCGTAACTTCCGATGTGCTCCACCTCCTCGGGAACAACCACTTCTGTCACCAATTCTCCATTCAGATAGAGTTCTTGGATAGGACTCTCTCCAAAACCTGCATCAAACCATGTCACCATATCTGTGATGTACACATCTAAATTCGAACAACCACCAAAAGCGTCCAACCCAATGTGGGTAACACCATCGTGAATAGTTACACTCTTAATACTTGAACAGCGATAAAACGCATATTTACCAACGCGAGTTACATCTTCTGGAATAATCACATTGGTTACCAATTCACCATTCAGATATAAATTTTTTGAATAATAGGTGGGGTTTGAATAATAGTCCTTAAAAACAATCTTACACCATGCAGTTAAATCAGAGGCATCAACCTTTGCTATGCTCACACAATCATAGAAGGCATTCTCTCCAATTGAAGTAATGCTTTGGGGTAGAGTTATGGATGTAAGGCTTGAACAACCAGAGAAGGCACTAATACCGATGGATGTGAGATTTTCGGATATGTCAATATTTGCAAGATTATTACATCCGTAGAATGCATTATCTCCTATTGATGTAACATTATCTGAAATAGCAACACTTGTCAGGGTTGAACAACCATAAAAGGCTTGCTGTCCAACCATTGTCACAACGCCATCAAAGGTGATAACACCTCTACCGTTCCTATAAGTATTAGATATAATATTTGCTCCAAAAACAGATGAACCCTCCTTATAAGGTCTTACAATATTTCCATCAGTAGAGGTGTAGTAAATCTTCCTATTATCATCTACAACAATTTCGTCATTTTCAAAGTCGTAGGGTACCAACGAATAAACATAATCATTCCAACCATAGGTAGACTTATACGCTTCTAAACTCTCGGCAGGCACATAGATACTGCGACCCGAAGCGTTACCAGAAAATGTATGCCAATAGGTTTCAGCAACTTGCCATTCTGGATTAGGAGGTGTTGTGGGCTTACAATAAACCCTGGATAGACTTGAACAATTTTCAAATACATAACATCCAATCGAAGTAACACTTTCGGGAATAGTAACACTCATAAGACACTTACAACTATTGAAAGCATAACTTGCAATAGAAGTAACGCCCTCGGGAATAACCAAATCCGATACCAACTCACCATTCAAATATAGATTGTTAGCATAATAGAGTGGGTTTATGTCCGAATTAAACTCATTACTTTCATTTATTTGGAAAGTTATTTTACACCAAGCAGCCACATCTGAAATATGCACTTCTTTCAGGCTCGAACAATTATAGAATGCACTTTGTCCAATCGAAGTAACACTCTTGGGAACTGTAATACTTACAAGGCTCGAACAACCAGAGAATGTAGAACTTTCTATCTCGGTCACACCCTCTGGAATGATTATGCTCGTAAGGCTCGAACAACCATAGAATGCAGATTCTCCAATCGAAGTCACTCCCTCGGGAATGGTTATGCTCGCAAGACTCGAACAACCAGAGAATGCAGAATCACCAATCGAAGTAATACCATTGCCAATGGTTGCGCTCGCAAGGCTCGTACAGCCAGAGAATGCAAAAGTATCAATCAAAGTAACACTCTCGGGAATGGTGATGCTCGTAAGGCTCGAACAATCAGTGAATGCTCTATACCCAATCGAAGTAACACTATTTGGGATAGTGATGCTCGCAAGAGTTGCACAATCGTGAAATGCATCACTTCCTATCTTGGTCACCTCGCCATCGAAAGTGATTACGCCCTGACCGTTTTCGTAAGTATTCGACACAATATTTACACCGAAAGCAAAGAAGGATGGTGTAACGACATTACCATCGGTGGAGGTGTAGTAGATTTTCATTTTTTCGTTCACGAAAACCTCTCCATTCTCGAAGTCGTAGGCCACGAATGCGTCGGCATAGGTGCTCCAACCCGAAGCGGCCTTATAGGCCTCAACGCTCACATACGGCACATAGATGACGAGCGTCAGAGAACTACCCTCAAAGGCATTCCACGAGGGAGTGGGATAATAATTACCCAAGACTTTGGCCGCAGGTGGCGTTGTGGGCTTACAGTAGACCGTCGCAAGGCTACTGCAACCACTCAATGCACCACATCCAATGGTGGTGACACTCTCGGGAATGGTGATGGTTGTAAAGCCCGCACACCCCTCGAATGCGTAGTCGCCAATGCTGGTAACGCCCTCGGGAATAGTAATGCTCGTGAGGTTGTCAAAGCCGGCAAAGGCCGAGCCTCCAATGGCGGTGACTCTGGTGGGAATGGTGTATTTGGTCGTCCCGAAGGGTGCAAAGGCCACAAGTGTTCCCTCCTGAATGAGGCTTCTGCCGTCGGTAGAGACGAACACGAAGTTGCCCTCGAACTTCGAGAGGTTCAGACAGTGGGCAAAGGCTCCTTCTTCAACCGTTGTAACACCCTCGGGGATGGTGATGGTTGCGAGGGTCTGGGAAGACTGGAATGCCTCGGCAGGAATGTGCGTAACCTCCCCATCGAAGACAATGGCACCCCTTCCGTCCTCGTAGGTGTTAAACCTAACATTTGCACCAAAACCATCTAAAACATTGGGCGTTAGAACCTTCCCATCGGTTGTGGTGTAGAAAATCTTGAAGTTATCGGGGATAGCCTCCTCGCCCTTCACGAAGTCGTAGGCCACAAAATCATCGGTGTAGTTGTTCCACCATTCGGCACTCTTATAGGCCTCAATGTTCTTCTCGGGCACATATATTTTACGGCCCGAGGCGTTGGAGTGGAACATCGAATTGCCACCAGCGGGCGGGGTCGTTGGTTTGCAGTAGACCCCCGCGAGGTTCGAACAATTGTAGAATGCAGAGCGACCAATTGAGGTGACACCCGACGGGATTGTAACGCTTGTGAGTTTCGAACATCCGGCGAAAGCCGAGGCCCCAATGGTGGTAACTTTCTCGGGGATGTTGATTTCTTCGAGAGCCAAGCAGCCGTTGAATGCACCCTCACCGATGGAGGTAATAAGGGTAGGTATCTCGATGTTCGTAAGGCTCGAACAGCCAGCCAGCAAGAAGTCTGCGATATTGTCAATCACGACAGGCAGGTTGATGCTCGTGAGTTTCGAACACCCATAGAAGGCGTATTCACCAATCTTTGTGAGATTATAAGTGGGGAGTGTTATCTTCGTGAGGCTCGCACAGCCGTTGAATGCCGACTTGCCAATCGAGTGTAAAAGGTCGGGGATGTTGATACTTGCAAGACTCGCGCAACCGCTGAATGCATTGTCCTCAAATGCAATCACGCTCTCGGGAATAGGGATGTTCGTGAGTGAAGCACACCCGGCGAAAGCCGAGTCACCAATGGTGGTGACTTTCTCGGGGAGGGTGACGCTCACAAGGTTTCCACAGTTTTCGAAAAGATTATTTACGATGGTTGTTATTCCCTCGGGGATAACAATCTCACGGAGGCTACTACACCCTGCGAATGCCAAGAATCCGATGGAGGTAATATTGCCAGGTAGGTCGATAGATTCGAGCGCCTCGCAGTTGAGGAATACCTCATCGCCGATTGTGGTGAGGCTCTCGGGGAGATTGACGGTTTTGAGGCTTTTACACTCGGCGAATGCGCTGTTGCCGATTGTGGTGAGACTCTCGGGGAAGGAGATAGTTTCGAGGTTGCCACACCCCTTGAATGCCGAGTTATCGACCAAAGTAATATCGCCCCCACAGGTAATCACACCACCGCTGTTTTTGTAGACATTGCTGGTGATGACCACATCCGAGGTTCCGAAGCAGACGGACTGTGGCGAAATGGGAGTCCCATCGGTGGTGGTGTATCTAATTTCGTTTACGGGTATGCCTGTGCCGTCGCGCCCGATGACGTAGAAGGTCAGTTCCGATTCGGAGGAGAGCGCTTGTTCCCCGTTACCGTCGATGGTGATGGTCACTTTTGTTGGGGTATCGACAATGCTCGTTACGAAGAGCATATTGGGATACTTGTGCCCGTCTTCCTCCTTGTTGATTATATTGAAGGAGGTTGAGGTATTGTTCGAGAAGTGTATTGTGTAGTTTTCGTCTTTGTCCTTATTGACGTAGAGGACGTAGAGGTTTGTTGCTTTTGCCTCTTTCAACTCTTCCACTGCATTTGCCTGATACTGACGGTCAGCCACAACCTCATCGAGCCACTGCCCACGAGTACAGCCCGCAGTAGCGAGCACCACAGTGAATACTAAATATAATAGGTATCTCTTCATATCTTTCCTCTTGAACAATTCTTCATTCTAAAACTTGTAACCCACAATCGCATCGGCATACTCGCTCCACCACTCGGCTGTCTTGTAGGCCCCCACGCTTTTGGTGGGCACATAAATCTTGCGCCCCGAGGCGTTGTCGTCAAAGGCATCCCAATAGGGAGAACTGGAAGTGCTTGGCACTGCCGTAGGAGGCATCGCAGACTTGCAATAAACCTCCGCAAGATTGCGACAATATCGAAACGCCGCAAATCCAATCGAAGTAACGCTATCGGGAGTAGTGATGCTCACAAGGCTCGAACATCCATAGAATGCTTGATCACCAATCGAAGTAACGCTATTGGGAATAGTAATACTTGTAAGTTTTGAGCAACCGATAAAAGAATTATCTCCAATCGAAGTAACACCCTCGGGAATGGTGATGCTCGCAAGGCTCGAACAAGCATAGAATGCCCAATCTCCAATCGAAATAACACCATCGGGAATGGTGATGCTTGTTAGCGATGTGCATTTATAGAATGCCCAATTTCCAATCGAAGTAACACCATCGGGAATGGTATATTCCGTGAGTTCTGACTTGGGGGCAAAATGCTTGAAAACGTCATCTACAATCAAGCAACAACCATCCTCCGATGCAAACTTGCCCCTAAATTCCGCCAGACTTGTACATTCCAAGAATGCCTCATTTCCAATCGAAGTAACACCCTCGGGAATAGTGATACTCGCAAGGCTCTTACAATTATAGAATGCTGAATTTCCAATCTTCGTAACATTGCCATCAAAGGTAATCACGCCCTGCCCATTCTCGTAGGTATTGGACACAATGTTTGCGCCAAAAACATTGGTTTTGTTGGGCGTAACGACATTACCGTCGGTGGAGGTGTAGTAAATCTTGCGGTTTTCCAGATTCACCACCTCGCCCTTCTCGAAGTCGTAGGCTACGAAATCATCGGCATAGTCGCTCCAATAATTGGCACTCTTGTAGGCCTCAATGCTCTCTGCGGGAACATAAATCTTACGACCAGAAGCGTTGTTGTCAAACATAATACCACCTTCTGCCGTTGGCGGTGTAATGGGTTGGCAATAAATAGATTGCAGACGTGTACATCCCCTAAAAGCACAACCACCAATAGTTGTGATACTTTGAGGAAGAGTTATACTTTCTATGTTTGCACAATATCCAAAGCTATCTAATCCTATTGTTTTTAGGTTGCTAGGGAATTCTATTTGAGATAGTTGTGTGCACTCATAAAATGCATAATCACCGATTTTCTCCACATTGTTAGATAGCACAACCGACGCCAAATTACCACATTGATAAAAGGCATTGTTTGCAATGAATGTGATGCCAGAACCAATCGTGACACTATTAAGACTTTGACAATTGCTAAAAACAGATACACCCAATGTGGTAACATTATTGGGTAGTGTCACGCTTGTTAAAGAAGAACAATTCTCGAATGCCCTATCACCAATTGACACAATATTCTCTGAAATTGTAAAAGATTCAAGACTCGTACAATTGCGGAAAGCCCAACCGCCAATGATTGACACATTGTCGGGAATTGTTATGGTTTTTAATGTTTGGCAGTTCTGGAAATCATCGCTAATATCCCCAATCTCCCGATCAAGAACGATTATCCCCTGTCCATTTTCATATGTGTTTGTGACTATCTGTCCTTGACCAACACAAGTTTTATGGTAAGGCTCAATAACCTTGCCATCGGTTGAGGTGTAGTAAATCTTGCGGCTTTCCAGATTCACCACCTCGCCTTTCTCGAAGTCGTAGGGGACAAATGCATCGGCATAGTCGCTCCACCACTCGGCTGTCTTGTAGGCCTCCACGCTCTCCTCGGGCACATAAATTTTGCGACCCGAGGCGTTATAGTCGAATGCGCCCCATCCGTATGAAGAATCGGGTATTATTGCAGTGGGCGGTGTTATGGCTTTGCAATATACCTCTGCAAGACTCGAACATTCTATGAATGCTTGATATCCAATCGAAGTAACACCATCGGGAATAGTGATGCTCGCAAGGCTCGAACAACCCCTGAATGCACCATCTCCAATGGAAGCAACACTGTCGGGAATGGTGTATTCGGTCAAACCCGCGGGAGCAAACGAATTAAGCACACCATCAACAATCAGGAACCTTCCATCCTCCGATGCAAACTTACCGCTGAACTCCGTAAGGCTCGAACAACCAGAGAATGCACTCTCTCCAATCGAAGTAACACTATCGGGAATGGTAACGCTTGTCAGCGATGTGCAATAAGCGAATGCAGAATTTCCAATAGAAATAACACTGTCGGGAATAGTGATGCTCGTAAGGCTCGAACAATAAGCGAATGCCATATATCCAATCGAAGTAACGCTATCGGGAATAGTGATGCTCACAAGGCTCGAACATCCATAGAATGCTTGACCACCAATCGAAGTAACACTATCGGGAATGGTGATACTTGTCAGCGCATCACAATTGTGGAATGCATTATACCCAATATAAGTAACGCTATCAGGAATGGTTATGCTCGTAAGGCTCGAACAATTATAGAATGCTTGACCTCCAATTTCCATAACCTTGCCATCGAAGGTAATTACGCCCTGGCCATTTTCATAAGTATTGGAGAAAATATTTGCACCGAAAACAGTGGTGTCATTGGGCGTCACAATCTCTCCATCGGTCGAGGTGTAGTAGATTTTGTTGTTTTCTGGGGTATTTCCTCCGTTGTTTGGAGTGGTGTACTGAAATGATAGACCACCTCCCATGCCATCGGATTGGGCAATCCAAATGTATAAGCCTCCTACAACGTCAACCAAATCAATAGAACTAATATAGGCCACCCCCCTTTTCTCGTAATAATCACTCTTCACCCCATTGAGTTGTCCCAATACATCGAACTCAACGGTGGTCTTGTCGGAGAAAACAAGCCTATAACGCTTAAACTCATTGTAGTAGCCGTTGGCAGTGTCGACGGTATAGTACTTATTGGTGCGCTCAATTTCCTCGGCAGAATCTACGGTCAAGCCTTTCTCTTTGGCAGCCCGCAAGATGGGCACAACCTCCTCTTGTTCATCGCGTTGGGCCACAACCTCATCGAGCCACAGACCGCGTGTGCAGCCCGCAGTAGCAAGCACCACAGTGAGTACTATATATAATAGGTATCTCTTCATCGCGTAAAGGGTTGGTATGCCACACACACTGTGTAGCAAAAGGGGTTAGTTCAGTGCAATAATATTCTCCAACTTATCTGCCATACCGGGCATTGTCATACCAATGGTCGCATTGATGTAGGTAGGATCGCAGACGATATACTTCTCGCCTCCAATCAGCAAGTAGTCGCCATCCACATCCGAGGGGAAGCGCACAGCCGTTGCCAAGTGGTTCTGGAAGTGCAGCAACACAACATCCAACCCCAGCAGGTCGCGCACCAAAATGGAGAAGAGTATCGAGCGGTCCTCGCAGTCGGAGAAGTTATAGTAGAACATCTCGTCGCCATAGAGGGGCCTCTCGTAGCCAAACTGTGCGTTGTCGGTCTTATACTCAAAGCCCGTCTGCACAAAGTTGATGAGCACATTCGCGGCATCCTTCTCATTCAGGCCCTCAATCTCCTGTTTGAGTGTGGGATACACCTGTGCTTTCAGGTCCTCACTGATGTTGGCATTAGCATAGTACTGCCACGAGGTATTGCGGGGGCACTCGTTGTAGAAGTCCATAAGGTTGAAACTTGTACCCGCTGTCACAGCCACATTGGGGTACCTATTTGAGGCGTGGGACTGTTTTGTAGTGGGGTCCACCTGCAAATTGGGGATGGTAATCTGCGACGAGGGGAGTTGCTCTCCCGGGAAGATGGAGTCGTAGATGTAGATACCGCCCACAGGACCATCGGACATAACGTAGTATTTCAGCCCCTCAATGGTGACATAGGAGTAGCCATAGAGGTCTATCATTGAGGGATAGAGCAGGCGCAAACTGCCCTCCTCGCGTCCTACACGCACCATCATACCCGACTGTACGAGGGTGAACACCTGCAACAACACCGCATCGTTGCTCTCACCAAGCAGTGCACGACTTGCCTTCTCCACGAGTTTATAGTAGGCCCAATCGCACAGCGAAAGTCGGTTGCGCAAGTCGAACATCTCTTTGAGCCACAAGTTGCTACTACTCTCCGAGAGGTGGCTCCACGCCGAGGAAACACTACCCTCTTTGCAGTCTATCATTCGTGTGACCATCGTGGGGGTGTAGGCAATCGCCATCTCCGAGCCGTAGTAGTCGGCATAGACGTGTTGCTGGTCACCCATAGGCTCCACAGCGGGGGGTACGACCTCCACATTGGGCTTGGGTGCGGGCTCCGCGAGGAGAATGGGTGCATTCTCGTGGTCCACCTGTTTGGGGGGAATGGGGGCTGTATCGGGCTCCACTTCGGGTGGGGTTACGGGGTCTGGCGAGGGCGGAGGGGTGAGTCCCTCTTGCGACTCGAAGAACTCCCATTTCTGTTTCATCCACTTTGCATACTCGCGGTTTTTCTCCTCGTTAAACCTCTTGACGCTTCTCTCTTTGGTTCTCTTGAACGCTTCGTTGCTCTCTTTGCGCCTACGCTCAAAGTCGCTCATCTCATCCACTTGTGCCATTGCGCCCACACTCGATAGCGCCAACACCGACAAAATGGTTAGTAATCTTTTCATAGTATATCTGTTTTATTCCTTACTTACTTACTTACTTTCTTACTACTTACTGCAAACGGCAGTCGATAGGCAAGATGTAGAATACGCGAACCGACTGTTCTCGCTGTTTGCCAGGGGTCCAACGGGGCGATTTCATCAAAACTCGACGAACCTCATCCTCATATACCTTATCGGGCGATTGGAGGAACTCGATACCACCGATGCTACCATCCTTCTCAACCACGAATTTCACTACAACTTTACCCTGAATACCTTTCTCGGCCATCTCCGCAGGAATCTTGAACTCATACACGAACCAATTACGGAAGGTGCTAAGGTCGCCACCCATAAACGAAGGCATCTGCTCTACCTTCACAAATACGGGCTCTTCAAGAATCTCCTCCTCACCTACCTCAATATCTTCGACAATAATCTTATTTTGACTCTCAGATTGTTCATCAATTTGGTTATTAATCAACTCTTTTATTAGATCTCGTGCAGTTGAAAAACTATCATCAACCACAAGTTCCTTGTTTACAGATAGATTTTCATTGTACTTAACAGTAATTGGGAATACTAACTGATGATAGCCATCCTTCGACAGTGAGATTTCATAGTCGCCCACGAGCATCTTACCAATATAGGGGCTCTCTCCCACCACCCTGCCATCAATCGCGATGGTACAATCCAAAGGGGTGGTTGTGATGTTGAGGGTGCCATAGAGTGGCACCGGAGCGGCGATAGTATGGGTAGCATCCACGCCATCCTGCACCGAAATATTGAGCGATTGGGACTTGTGGCCCTCTCTGCGACTCTCCACAAAGTGTTTGGTCATACTACCCAGGCGACCACTCCAACCTCCTCGGCCCTTTGGCTCGTTATCAACCCAAATCTCCGCCTCACTATCGGGGCAGGTGATGGTAATATTCGCAAAGCGAGGTTTAAGTGGCTGCGTTACGGTTTGGCGTGAACCGTCACCCGCAATCCGCACCTTTGAGGTGGAGGTGTAGTAATCCTCCATCACCAAGCGCAACTCCACATCGCCTCTGGGCAGGCGCTCCTCCACTCGACAGGGGGTGGTGCCAATTCTCCGATTGTTTACATAGGCAACCGCACCCGAGGGGGTGGAGTCAATATCCAAATAGCCGTATGCGGGGATGAGGGTGATTTCCTGTTTGGTTGTCGCATTGTCTATGACCACACTCCCAAAGTAGGTCTCAAAGAGTTCGTGTTCCACCTTATAAAAATAGGTGCCGTAGTCGAGCAGTTCGGCAAAGTTGCGCTCGTCGATATTCTTCGTGAAGAGTTCGTACTCTTGGGTTCTGCCTATCGAAATGACCGTATTCGGCTCGCTGACCTCCAATTTGAAGTAGTTGGTGGAGAGCATCGCGTCGAATACCACCGTTGCCGATGCCAAAGGGTTGAGCGTGAGGCGATAGACCACACCCTCCTTGAACTGCACCGCAATGGGGTCGATGGGGGCATAGCCCTTGCACAAGAAGTGGAGGTTTTTGACCTGCGCGGGAAGATAGAACCAAATCTCGCCACTCTCCCTCTCCTGGCGGGCAACAACACCCAGACCTCCGACCTCCAAAATCAGAGGATTTTTCAGTTCGTTGGTAACGCTCACCTTCAAGAGTGCACACAATCTATCATTGATGTCGTACTTGGGGAAATAGGTCTTCGCATCCAAATCGGTAGTCACCTCCACCACGCCACCATCCACAGCAATGGTGGGCGTTTGGCCGTAACCTACCGCAATGGCAAGCGCCCCAATAAGTATCAACAACAATCGTTTCATAGGTTTCTCTATCTCTTTCGCACTCCCGAGTGAGCTCTATCTCAATCGGAAATCAAAGGGCAAAATAAACTGCACACGCGCCAACTCTCCCTGATGGTAGCCCGGAGTCCAATAGGGGGCTTTTGCAAAGACGCGCAGTATCTCTTTTTCGAAGGATTCGTGGGGCGAGCGGAGGAATTGAACATCTCCAATGGAGCCATCCTTCTCAATCACAAACTTCACAATAAGTTTTCCCTCTATGCCATACTCCGACGCTTCATAGGGGAAGCGGTACTTACTCACAATCCAAGCGCGGAATTCTTTCAGACCACCACCCATAAACGTGGGCATCACATCCACCTTCACATAAGCGGGATTCTCCTCAACTTCGGGCTCGGGCTCCCCACCCTCGGAAGGCACACCCTCGGGCTCACCACCCTCGGAAGGCACACCCTCCTCCATTGCTCCCTCAATCTCGGCACTCTCCACTGCACCATCAGCCGCCGCATTCTCGGTAGCACCATCAGCCTCGGGCTCCTCAACAGCCTCGGGTGTAGGTGCAGCAACGGGTTCGGGCACACTTGTAGGCTCGGGTGTGGCAATTGGCGTAGGAGCCCGTTCCGAAACGGGTGTGGGGATGGGTTCCGCAACAGGCTCGGGAGTCGTTACGGGGGCGGGAACGGGCGCAGGAGCGGGTGTGGGCTCCACATACTCCGTCAGCACCTTCTCCACATTGAGCGTCTCGTTGTAGGTGACAGTTACGGGAAAAACCTCCTCAATATACCCCTCCTTCGAGAGAGAAACCATATAGTCGCCAACCAACATTTGCCCAATATAGGGGGTCTCACCTACCACCTCGCCATCAATGGCAATCGTACAGTCGAAGGGGTCGGTTATCACATTGAGCATACCATAGAGCGCCTGGGGAACAGGAAGTGTGTAGGAGGTATTCTCACCATCGGTCACAGAGATATTCACCGACTGTGTGTAATAGCCCTCCCTGCGAGTCTCCACAAAGTGTTTGGTCATACTATTCAGGCGACCACTCCAACGCCCCTTACCCTTGAACTCATTATCCATCCAAATCTCCGCCTCGGGGTCGGCACAAGTGAGGGTTACCACCGCAAAGCGGGGGCGCATCACCTGATTGACACTCTGGCGTGAGCCGTCGCCTATGATTCTGACCATCGTGGTGGAGGTGTAGTAGTCGTCCATATCCAAGAACAACTCCACCTCTCCCTTCGGCAGTGGCTCGGTAACACTACACGGTGTAGTGCCTACAACCTTGCCATTGACGTAGGCTGTGGCACCAGCAGGGGAAGTGTAGATATCCAGATAGCCAAATGCTGGGGTGAGGGTGACTTCCTGTTTGGGGGTTGAAGCGCTCACCTCCACAATGCCGTAGTAGGTTTCGTAGTCGGGGTGTTCGATTTTGTAGTAGTAGGTGCCGTAGTCGAGCAGTTCGGCAAAAGAGCCACTCCTAATGTTCTTGGTCAGCAGTTCATACCCCCTTGTTCTGCCCAACGAAATCCTACTATTGGTCACATTGACGCTCAATTTCAAGTAGTTGCTCGACAGCGCCACTTTCGTGATGGTCTCCACCACCGTGTCGGCAATAAGCCTCACCGTATAGACCATACCCTCCTTGAAATCCACAGGAATGGGGGCGGGAGTGATGTAGTCGGCGCACTTGAACGAGAGGTTCTTGACCTGTGCAGGAACATAGAACCATATCTCGCCACTCTCCCTCTCCTGGCGATCAACGACACCCAAGCCTCCGACCTCCAAAATCAGAGGATTCTTGGGACGGTTGATGATTGTAACCTTCACCAACGCGCACAGCCTATCGTTGATATCCCACTTGGGGAAGTAGGCTCTCGCATCTTGGTCGGTGGTCATCTCCATTACGCCACCATCCATAACGATAGTGGGCGTTTTCTGGGCATAGGTCACCGCAACGGATAGCGCGCAACAAAGTAATAACAACAACCTCTTAATAGTCATACCGGTCCTCTCTCGTCTCTCTTTGAACTACTACCCTTTCCAACTATTTTCCTCTTCCCCAAAGAATACCGATACCAATCTTGGGATAGAGTTTGCCGTGAGACAGAGTCGCACCAAATGAGATGGCTGCCTTGCCACCCACGCCCTTCAATACATCGTAGCCCACGCGCACACCGATATCGAACTTCTCTTCATTCTCAAAGACATTGAAACCGACACCCGCAAAGAGTTGAGTATCGACACCTGCGAAGTTGCCCAAGCGGAACATAGGACCAACCGAGAACTCACTGCCAACATTCGCGAAGCCCATAGCAAAGGAGCCATAAAGACCAAAGCGTTTGCCAAAGAACATACCGACATTGCCACCCACATAGGCACCATCGTAGGTGAGTTCCGTAACGAACCTACTATTTGTGGGTACCTCGGGTTCCGAAGGCACCTCTTCCTCCTCAACCCTCTGCGGAATCTCGACAACTCTCTCCTCCTCTTTCGCCTCCGAAGGTTCGAGGAAGAATGTCAGTCTGGTATTTTGGTTCGAAAGAATCGAGAATTTCTGTTTGGGCGAGTCGTAGTGTCCCTCCTTATATGCATAGGCTTCGTAGTCGCCAATGGGCATTCTCAACTCCTTGATTCTTTCGAGGTCATAATCGTTGCTCTCACCTGTGGCAAGCGAGCGTACCGACACCGTAGCCTTTCTTGTGCCCTCCACTGTAAGGCTACCATAGAGCCTTCGGGGTGCGGGCAGCGAAACAACAACCCTCCTTGTGCCCGAGATAACCTCCTTTTGGATGCTGGGGAGACATCCCGCCTTGCGAGCCTCAAATACATATTCGCCTTCGTAGAGTTTGCCACTCCATTCGCCCGTAGCAACACTCTTGTCGTTGATATAAATCTCCGTATCCTTATCCACACACGACACAATCACCTCGGCCTGCACGCCACCTTTTTCGAGAGTTTCATTGAGGCTAACAACCTGATTGTGGACAATTTCCGCAGATACGGTAACTTTCTGATAACCATCCTTCGAGAGTTCCACCTCGTGTGGGCCGACCAAGAGTTGGCCGATATAGGGGCTCTCACCCACAACATTGCCATCAATCTTGATGGTGCAGCCGATAGGGGTAGTCCTCACATTGATGCTACCATAGAGGGGTACGGGTGCCTTCAACGAGTGGGTCACCACTCCGCCATCGGTCAGCGAGATGTGGGTCGATTGGCTGCGGTGTCCCGCGCGGCGAGTCTCCACCAAGTGTTTCGAGGTGCTACGCAAACGGCCACTCCAAGTGCCCACACCCTTCAATTGGCTGTCAATCCAGATTTCCGCCTCGGCATCGGGGCACACCAAAGTGACCTCCGCAAATCGGGGACGGAGATTGGGACTTATCGACTGACGCGAGCCATCGCCCAAGATATTGACATTGGAGGTGAAGGTGTAGTACTCGTTGAGTTCCAATCGCAACTCCTTCATACCCTTCGACAGAGGCTCCTCAATCTGGTAGGGGGTTACGCCCATCTTCTTACCATCCAGATAGATAGTTGCACCCTCGGGTGTGGAGTTCACATCGAGGTAGCCGTATGCGGGGGTGAGGGTGACTTCCTGTTTGGGGGTTGAACCATTGAGTTCCACAACTCCCGTATAGGTTTCATACAAGGGGTGTTCCACCTTGTAGTAGTAGGTTCCGTAGTCGAGATACTCGGCAAACTCTCCCTCGCCAACATTCTGTGTGAAGAGTTCGTAATCCCTCGTGCGACCCAACGAAATGGTCACATTGGGCACATCGACCTTCAATTTGAGATAGTTGGTCGAGAGAACTGCATTGGTCACGGTCTCCACCATAGCACCCGGACTCAAAGTGACACCATAGACGGTACCCTCCTTGAAGACCACAGGGATGGGAGCGGGTGAAATGTAGCCTGCGCACTTAAACGAGAGGTTTCTCACCTGTGCGGGCACATAGAACCATATCTCGCCATTCTCCTTCTCCTCGCGGGCAACAACTCCCAGACCGCCGACCTCCAATATCAAGGGGTTGCGCAGGGTATTGGTGAGCGTCACCTTAATGAGCGCACACAACCTATCGTTGATATCGTACTTGGGGAAATAGACTTTCGCATCGAGGTCGTGCATCTCAACCACCTCACCATTGACCGTGAGGTTGGGATTTTGTGCATACGCTACCGATGCAGATATTGCAGTAACAAAAAGCAGTACAAGTAATCTCTTCATTGCCAAACTATCTTTTCTTTTTTGGGCTTTATGTTCTTTAACTTTTCTCTATTTTCTCTTCTCTTTCACCTTCTCGTCGGGCGCTACAAATCATCTTGTGCGCTCCTGCGGATGGGTTCGGAATTGGTCCTATCGGTGTAGGTGAGTGTCACAAAGTTGTAACCCCTATACTCGATACTCTCTATGCAGAGGGTTATGAACCCTTCGGGCACCTCGTAGGAGGCCATAAAGGTCACATCACCCGTTTTGAGCCCCTCGAAAACCTCCTCGTCACGAAGAGTTCTATCGGTGGGCATATCCTCCACACATAGTGTTGGCTGGCCATACTTTTTGGTCAGCATAATTTTCAGGTAGGCGTAGTTGTAGTAGAGCGTGTCCCAGGTGTTCTGGTTGGCGAACTTCACACAAACGGCATAGACGCTCCCCCTCTTGCCCGTCGTGTAGATGCTCAAATCGCACCCATCCAAACCGGCAAATGAGCCACCCTCCATAGTTGCCCATCCATCCTTGTAGAGTGGTCGTCTGAACCCCTCGTCCTCCATCTTCTTCACAAACCTGTTCAGGGTGCCTTTGATGGGTACTCCCATAAAGGTCAGGTGCTCCTCACCCTTTCTCTTGCGCCCGCTATCCTTCCCCTGCGAGGCCTCCGCATTCGTTGATGCTTTCAGGGTAAGGCGATAGACCACGCCCTCCTTGAAGTAGGCAGGAATGGGGTCAAGTGGCTTATAACCAGCGCATTTGAAAAACAGATTTTTCACCCTCGCGGGCACATAGAACCACACTTCACCATTCTCCTTATCCACTCGATCAACAACACCTAACCCTCCGACTTCCAAAGTCAGAGGGTTATTGGGTGTGTTTATCATCGTCACTTTTATCAACGCACATAGCCTGTCGTTGGCATCAAGTTTCGAGGAAAAAACCTTCGCATCCAAATCGGTCATATCCTCCACCAACTCCTCCTCTACGAAGAGTTGCGGGCTTTGGGCATACCCCACCGCGAGGGTTAGCGCCAAAAATAGCAGAAGGGATATTTTTTTCATAGGGTTAGGAGAGTTGTTTCTTCGCAATTTGGGTTGTGTGGTTATACTCTAAAAATGTCCCGCCGAGAAGGTACCAAACTCTGGGACGGGTTCAGGCAACCAAGTCCTAACGTGGATGATTGGCAATGAGTGGTCCGTCACATCGACCACGAGTGTCAGGTAGCCCGTATCGGCATAGTTCGACGAGTAGTAGTCCTGCTTAATCTCCATACAGTATATCTCGTTGTTACCCCTATCCATTCGGGTAATTTTCATATTGGAGAATTGGAGGTTGATATACTCCTTGCTCCTGAAACTACGGCGCAGGTTGTTGATATACTCGCTCTTGGTCTGGCGGTTGAGGATAATATGGTCTTTATTTTGGAGGTTAATCAGTCCCTCCACATTGGTGCGCTTAACCACCTTACCCGTGATAATAATCGCATCCTCCGAGAATACCGAGTCGAGGTAGTCGATACGCGAGAGCGCAAAGGCGGTCCTATAATTCTCCAAGAAGTTGATGAGCACGAGTTTAGCGCTGGCGCTCCACTGGCGTTTGCTCAAAATCTCATTGAGCGTAATCCTCTCCAAACCGAACTGCACAGAGGAGATTTTCCCCTCCTCATTGAATACAAAGACCACATTCTCCACAAAACTCCTATTTCCCGAGAAGGAGAATAGCATTGGGATACTGCGGCAAATGTACTCCCCATCGAACTTCGCAACCTCCAAATCCTCAACGGGATTGAAACTGCTTGTCGCAAGAACTTTTGCACGGCCATAGGCGATGAGTTTCGAGTAGAACTCGTAGCCCTCCTCGGTGAAATATTGGCTGGCAGCTTTGTAATTGCGGCTACTAATTGCCGAAATCACCGAACCAATGGTCTTTTGGTAGGGGACGATATCCTCAATAACTGCCACGTGGTCTGCCTCTTCAACGCTGATGGTTATATCCTCCACTCTCACATTTCCGGCATTGATATCCACCGTCTTTGCACTCGAAGGAGCAGTAGCCTGCGCACTTGCGCCAGCGGGAGCGGCACCCTCGGTTGCCACACCACCAACAGGTGTCGTTGTACCAGCGGGAGCCATAGCACTATCGGGAATTGCGGGAGTCGTACCCGCAGGAGTTGCAGTCGTAGTTGTAGCGGGAGCGGTGGGAGTTGCAGAGGCGCTTCCCTCTACACCCACGCCCGTAGTGGTCACACTTGCAGCGCTCACCACGCCACCATTTGTCGCCTCGGCAGTGGTTGTACCAGAACTCTGTGTTTGACTCCTATCGGCAAGCACGATTGCCGACTCAATATTCGACTGCTGAATGCTCACGCCCTCAACCATCACACCGCCATTGCTCTGCACAGCACTCTGTGAAGGTACAGAAGGGGTAGGAGGCGCGGGAGGCGCAATCGAGATGGAGTTCTTTTGCGATTTGGGATTCTGTCGTGGAGCGAAATACTCCGCAATGTTCAAGAAGTCGGGGTCGATACACATCTCCGTCTCGTAGAGATGTTCAATCTTAATGTTGATAGACGAAACATTGGAGTTCGCCCTCAACTCAATAGTACCTCGGCCATCTCTGGCCTGCGTCAAAGCGCTCCAACTCACGCCATCCCAATAGGCGTAGTCGAGCGAAGTGACAGGAGAACCTTTGCAGGTTACATAGACAACCGCGAGGGTATTGTCGTCGGAGGTATAGCCACCAAACTCAAAACCAATACCATCGAGAATATCGTTTATCCTTTCGGATATGAACAGGCCAACTTGGTGCTTCTCCCCGTCCATATCCTCACAGTAAACCTCGTTGGGGTAGGTCAGTGTGCCCAAAAGCAGTTTTGCCCAAGAGTAGTATTTCAGTGCTACGTCGAACTTTCTCTCCTCCTCGGCACGTTGGGCGGTACCGACCATTTCAAGCACCTTCAACTCCCTCGACTTGAACATACGTTCAATCTCGTCTTTGTGGATATATCTCACAATTCGGAAATTGTCGGGGCCGTTCTCCAACACCATCTTCTGGCAGTTGGTCAACTTCGCGGAGGAGTAGGTGCTAATAACATCCTCCGTTGTTTTTCGGTTCTGAATTTCAAACACCGAGCGCACCGAAACGCTTATCTGCTCGGATATACTGGCCAGAGCCATGCGGTCTGCTTGCATAGCAGATCTCGCATTGCCCTCGCCATAAATATAGTCCGCCGATGAGGCTATCTGGTCAAAAGTCTGTCCCCAAACACACATCGGAAGAACCAATAGTATGTGAATGAAGAATAGTTTAAGTAATCTTGCACTATATCTCATAGTCCACACATATTTTTTTCAAAAAAGAAAGAACACCCTATCGTGCCAAAGCCTCGTCAAGTCTCTTCTTGAATTGGTCACGATTGTACTCGATTTTCTCGCGCTCGCTGTCGCTGATGAGCTGTTTTACCTCCTCGTTGTCGGAGATGTACTGCGATACGGTCTCAACGTCAGCCTCAACGCATACGAAAACTTGGTAAGCACCATTGGGAAGCATAAAGGTCGAAATCTTCACAGGCCTTGCACCCGAAATCGACTGCTCGCACACCTGCAAAATCGACTGCTGCTCGCCACCCTCGGAATCCCTTACCATCGAAACAGCATCTTTGGCGATGGCTGCTTTGGTGTAACTATTCCTGTACATCTCTACACCCGAGATAACCTTGGCGGAGATTTGCTCTGCGAGGTTAGCGCGTGCCATTGCAGTCGCCTCTCTTGTAGCCCAACCCTGCTCTGCACCGGTTGCCTCACCTGCTGCGCGCAACACACCTTTGGGAGCCTCATTTGCATAGAGTTCTGCCTCGGAGAGTTCGATTGCAACACGACCATTGGGGTTCCTGAGCGATTTACCACCGAAACACGAGGTAAGCATCAATCCGGCCAACATAGCGACCAAAACCAAGTTAAATTTCTTCATAATTAAGTAAGTTTTTAACTCCACCCCGCGCCGATGTGGTAAGTCAGTAGTAAAAAGAAAGCGTGGCGCTGGAAACTTACTCTTCGCCGAGGAGGGTTTGCCCCTTGCAACAAGAAAAAGAATAGACGATACCCCCACGTTTTCACCATTAGATTACAACGTAGGAAAGCACCAGCCTACCCTCCGTGCTTGGGGATTTTCACCCTATCTCATTGAGAATAAACTTACACTTTCCGCGTATTTAACAATATGGGGCAAAGTTAAAAACTTTTTAGGGAAATAAGAAACAAAATTCGCTTGGTTTTGCATTTTTAGGGGCTAAAAATCACACGAATACTCTTCTTAAAATCGTGCGCAATGATTTTCTGCACTTCGCACCCGCTCGCATACGCCCGCATTTGCCCGCGCACACGAGGTTTACTTTTGACCAAGCCCCCCCCCACAGGAGGGGAATTTAGGGGGGGTGGTCGAATAAATAGATGCCGAAACTTCGGCTCAAAACAAAAGGGAAGCACAAAATGCTTCCCTTTTGTTTTGAGCCGAAAGCGGGACTCGAACCCGCGACCTTTTCATTACGAGTGAAACGCTCTACCACCTGAGCTATTTCGGCACCCTTACGCCGATGTCGATTTCGGCTTTTGTGGGCGCAAAGATACAATGGAAAGTTGAAAGTTGAAAATTGAAAGTTGAAAAAAATGTTTTTTCTTGAAACATCAAGCGTTGGCGTAACGCAACTTTCAACTCTTTTTAGTACTTTTGTGCAATCAAAAACCACTAACAATTATGATTACCTTCATCATTTGCCTTGTGGCGCTCGTGGCAGCATACTTCCTCTATGGCGCCTATCTTGACCGCGTAGCAGGCATACGCAACACCTCCGAGGTACCCTCCAAAACAATGTTCGACGGAGTGGATTACATCCCTATGCCTCGCTGGAAAACTTTCCTCATTCAACTACTTAACATTGCAGGCTTGGGTCCCATTTTTGGCGCACTGCTTGGTGCGGCATACGGTCCTGTGGCCTTTGTGTGGATTACCGTTGGTGGCATATTTTTTGGCGCGATGCACGACTACTTCTCGGGCGTGATTTCACTCCGCAATGGTGGCCTTTCGCTCCCCGAGATTGTGGGCAAATATTTGGGCGGTGGCACTAAAACCGTAATGCGCTGGTTTTCATTGGTATTAATGGTGCTGGTGGGTGCTGTTTTTATGTCCCAACCTGCCGAACTCATAGCCGAGCGCATCAATGCTCCTGCACTCTCCGAGGTGGCTTTCACCAGCCCCGCAGGGCACACTTTCAGCACACTTTTGGTCATCATTTTGGCGGCGATTTTGGTCTACTATTTAGTGGCGACACTGCTCCCCATCGACAAGATTATTGGCAAGATTTACCCCATTTTTGGCGGGCTATTGATATTTATGGCGTTGGGTATTCTTTGGTCTCTTTTCGGGGAGTATGGCAGCCAGATTCCCGAGTTTGAGGGGTTCAAGAATATGAAGGCCGATGCCGAGCGTTTCCCGTTGGTTCCGATGCTCTTCACGACCATTGCTTGTGGTGCCATTTCGGGCTTCCACGCCACCCAATCGCCACTTATGGCGCGTTGTATGCGCAACGAGAACGAGAGCCGAGTAGTGTTCTACGGTGCAATGATATCCGAGAGTGTTATTGCTCTGATTTGGGCTGCCATCGGTATGGCATTTTGGGGTAGTGTCGAGGGGCTCAACGGGGCCATTGCCGAGTATGGTGGCAAGGCGGCAATTTTGGTCGATAAGATTGCCTCTGCGACCCTCGGTGAGGTACTCGCCTACTTTGTGATTTTCGGGGTTGTAGCGTGTGCCATCACCTCGGGCGACACAGCATTTCGTAGTGCGAGGCTCATTGCTGCCGATATGTTTGGCATTGAGCAGAAGAGCCTTACGAAACGTCTTTGGATATGTTTCCCAATCTTTGCGCTCGGACTTTTCATCATTTTTATGCTTCCCTTTGGCACCATTTGGAGTTACTTTGCGTGGGCCAACCAAGCCCTTGCCGTCTTCACCCTTTGGACCATCACCGTATGGTTGCGCCACAAGGGAAAGTGCATTTGGCTGTCGCTCATTCCAGCCATTGTAATGACCTATGTTTGTTCGAGTTACATTTTCGTTTCGCCACTGATGTTCGGTATGGCGAATCGCCTTGTCGCCTACCTATTGGGTGGCCTTCTCACTATTGCAATCTCGGCATTTATGCTCAAAAAAGTGTTTAGTTATGGCAAAACTCGCGCTTAAACCCACCCTCAATCAGACCTTCCGCATCGTGTGCGACCAGAGCGCAAAGGGGACGACTATGGACTTTTCGGATGCTCTTGCACGCTCGCGCAGGGCGGAGCAAGAGGGTCGTTTTGAGGATGCCTGTGAGATACGATTTGAGGCTATGCAGGCTCTCGTAGACCTCCTCCCCGAAGATGAACCTGTGGAGTTGGATTGGGAGGACAAACCCACGCGCGATGCGATTCTCGTGTGCTATTATTCGGCTGTGGACCAATTCCTTGTAGGCGATTGGGAGATGGCAGCGGCGGGTTTCGAGATGGTACTCGACGTGGATAGTGACGACCATTTGGAGGCCACAACTCTCCTCGCCTTTGTTTACATAGCACTCGGTGAGTGGGAGTGTTTCGACGACATCCTCGCGGACATCTCCGACAAGAGTCCCGAGAGGTCGTTGCTCATACTGTGGAGCGACTTTGTGCGCACCGGCACCCTCAATCGCAAGGAGTTGGTGGCTCTGGGACGCTTCCACGCACCCTATCTCGACGAGTGGCGCGCAGAGGAGCATCCCATCGACGAGGCCTACCTTGCCGACATAGACTCCAACCGTCCCTCAAAAAAGGCGCAGGCACGCGAATTATGGCTCCAAACCGAACATCTTTGGGCGGGTGAGCAGGCGTTCCTCAAAGCACTCCGAGAGGCTTAAAACCGCCTCAAATCGCCCTTTGTCGTGTAAAAACGAAACGGAGCGTTGCTCACGCAACACTCCGCCTCTCCCTTCATTAACTAACCAAAATTCAAATTGGTTTTTCTCTTCTTCTTTGAATTTTCTTTCACCTATGTGTATCTATAATTTCTCTTCAATCTCATTCAAATCGCGGGTCATACCCACCTCAACCGCGCCACCCTCACCTATGAGGTAGAGTACGGGTGAAGAGTTCAGGTCGAAGTGTGCCCTTTTCAGGTCGCCTCTACCGGTGCAGAAGGTGAGCCAACCGCGCTCGGTATTGGAGGTTGCAAACTCGGCAATACTCTCGGGGCTCTGGCCCATAGCCACAACCACCAGCAACAACTCCTGATGTTGCACAGCCCTCATAATGGCATCGGACTGCTCCACACTCTGCATCATATCTATGCACGAGGGGCAGGTAGTATCCACTATAAGCAACAGTACCCTTTGGGTCTCAAAATCGGCAAGGCTCCGAAGTCCACCCTGCGGGTCGAGCATATTGAGTTCTTCCACTCTCTCGCCCACCCTATTGTGGTCCAAAACGTCCAACAGCGGTGGTATGAAATTCCTATCCGTCGTAGCAAACCTCTCATCGGCAACAATCTGGCGCAGAATCTGCCCAAAGGCGTACTCATTGCGCACCGGCGACCCCAAACCATAGAGGTAGTTGCACGCCCATTCGGTGTAGATATAGAAGCAGACCTCATCTTTGGCGAGTGCCGCCACAAACTCCTCTGTGGCAATCCTCTGGGTGGTCGTATCGGCAACAATAAGTGCCTTTGCCCACTCCATAAAATCTCTCTCGGCCTCGGTCACATCCTCCATCACCACCTCGGGGTTGAACTCCTCCCACCATCCAAGTGGTGAGGCCACCCTATTGCCACAAGCCACACACAAAGTGGCGAGCAGCACACAAAGGAGAGATTTACACCTGCCTTGCCTCATCTTACCTCTCAAAGAGCCTCTACTTACTCTACGACCTCTGCCACAACATTTGCAGCATACTCAATTTTTTGTCCCGCAACCAAGTGGTCACACTCAATGGTGGGCACTGCACCCTCGGTGTAGCAGTCCTCAATCTCCACCCACAGGCTCTCACCCGGCATCAAGTTGCGCAGGTTCTCCGCGCCCCTCTTGCCATTAACGGCCACCCAAGCATCACGATAGATGGGGGCAACGCCATAGTTGGATATCTGAATAGCCACCGAAGAGCCACTCACGCGGTAGTCATCAATGCGGAACTTATAGCCCATAGCCATACCCACCTCAATGAGGCGTTCTTTCTTCTGGTAGCGGGGCTGACCGTCGCCGATGATGTAGGTCATATGGTACTTGGCCGCCTCACTCTCGAAGGTACGTCCGTGAATACCCTCCACGTCGAGGCAGTGTTTTTGGTCGTAATCAGTGTAGTAACTAAACTCGCCACCGAAGGGTGAGTGTTTGTACCTCTCCTCGCCAAAAACCTTCCACATCCTCTGGTTGTACCCATCGTGACTCTGGCACATAAACGAATCGTCGAAGTTGCCGAAGTGCAAATCGAGGAGGCTCGCATCCATCTGGAAAGGACCATAGGAACTATCGCCCGCATCAATCGAAATGCTCCACGAGCAATCCTCAAACCACTCGTCCATACCGAGGAAAAACTCCTTCTGGAACTCCTTGCTGGGGAAGGTCTGTCCCATAATGCGCAAACCGTCATAGATGTGGTACTCGGCCCACAAGCCATAGCCCGTCTGTACAAAGGCCAATCGGGGGTCTTTGTCGTAGCGCTCCGCGAACCTACGGTGGAACTCCTTATGGAATCTTTGGAGTTCGGGGTGTCGCCAATCGGGGAACTCGGTGTCCCTACCCTCACTTTTGGCACTCCTCTGCTCATAGTCGGGCAGGTTTTTGATATAATCGGGCACTGCCGAGGTGTAGCCGGGATAGGTGTATCTGAAACGTACTATTGCTTGATTACCCCTGGCGGCCACCTCTTTCAGTAGGTTGTCCATAGGGGTCCAATCGAAGACATCCTTCTCCTTGCACACATCGTTGTAGAGCATATAGGAGAATTCAAGTTGTACATACTCTTGCCTGTTGGCACCCGTAGTGTTCCACACCACAATACCCGTCATAGGCTGCACACCCGTAATCTCACTTTCGAGCGCCACACGCTTGTAGTCGGCATACTCACCCATATAGCCCTTCTCCTGGCAAGCGACCATCAACAACGCAAGTGCGGGAAGCATAATCTTCGCAACACGTTTCATAACCCTAATTATTTTATAGTTAAAACTCTCTCTATCTCACTAAATATCCCTGCCAATGGTTGTGGCTATTTGATATAGTCCGAAATCATCTTCGACAACTCGGCATTCTCAACCACGCCATCGAACCTTTCGGCACCCGCACCATAGGCAAAGAAGGGTACCATCATACCATTGTGACCCTCGTTTGCGAAGTTCACCTCAACGGTACCATTTGCAATATCACCCCACAAGAGAGTCATAGCACCTGTGCAGTGGTCGGCGGTGACAACAACCAGCGTTTCGCCATCCTTCTCGGCCCACTCCAAAACATCGCCCACAACTCTGTCGAAGTCCAAAATCTCCTCCACAGCAGCATCTACCCTATTGGCGTGCAACCAATCGTCGATACACGAGCCCTCAACCATCATCACAAAGCCCTCTTTGTTATCCTTATCGAGCATCTCGATGGCCTTGCTGGTCATATTGCGGAACATATCGCCCCTCTCGCCACTCAAAGCCGAAGGCAGTTCCAGAGGTGCCAATACGGCAGCCACAGGAAGTGAGGTGGCACCCATCAGGTCCTCAACCTTTTCGTAGGTATTGTATCCCTTCTCGCCAATCTCGGCAAAGATATCACGCGAATCGGTGCGCTCATCGCGCCAATAGTTCATACCACCACCAGCAATGTAGTCCACACCCGAGGTGAGGTAGTCAGCCGTTATCTCCTCTGCGTCATCCCTATCGGGGTTATTACAACAGAAGGTTGCGGGGGTAGCATCGTTCAGGCGACAAACCACAACCACACCGGTGCGTTTGCCCACCTGTTGTGCTTTATCCAGCATACTTGCGAGTTCGGTGCCATCGGGCAGTGTGGCGACCATACCCTTATTGGTCTTATTACCCGTTGCCAGAGCGGTACCTGCTGCTGCCGAGTCGGTAACGAGCCAATCGAGGCAGTAGGTGCGTTGCAGGCCAACGTAGGGCATCTTGTCCATATTGAGTTGGCCCCTATTGGCAACCCAAGCAGCACCAATCTGCTCAATACCCATACCATCGCCAATCATAAAGATGATATTCTTGGGGCTCTTGCCTTTGGCGGGCTGTTTCACCTCAACGGTCTTATAGGGTTCGCCACCCGTGTAGGAGGTAACACCCTTCTGCTCATTCTTCTCCGCGCAGCCTACCATCAAAGCAGCCAGCAGCGAAAGCGCAACCATACGATTGATTTTCATATCCTTTCTCTCCTTTTTTGTTTCTTATTTATTTTCCATCAAACGCTCCATCCCTCCTCTATGCCTCTTTCTCGGGCTTGGGCTCCAACGAGAGGGCTACAATGGCGATGGTGGCGAGCACCAGACCAATGGTGAGCATAGGGCCGGGTACCTTGCCGTAGAGTACCAGCGAGATGATGATGGTCACTACGGGTGCCAAGCCCTGCATTGGCGACACGATGATGGCCTTACCATAGCGATAGGCGTAGTTAATCGTCAGAGCACCAATGGAGTTGAGCACCTGAATACCAAATACGGTCCAAAAGACGCTCTTGGGTATCAGGATACCATCCCAACCGCCTTCGGTCATCAGTAGTGCTACGGGAATGAGCACCAACGACCATACGGTCTGGTAGAAATAGACGCTCTCGGAGGGCATCGAGTCATTGGCAAACTTGAAGAAGTAGCCCTGCACACCCCACATCAAAAATACGAGGGTTGCGAGAATGAGCCATCCGTAACTCTTGATATTGGTGTCGGTGGGGTCCTGCCACGAGAGGAAGAAGATTGCCACCAAAGCCACAATAATACCTATCCACTGTGTCCTGTTTGCCTTCTCTTTGAGGAAAATCATACTCATCACGATGGTCACAATGGGGGACATCGAGATGAAGGGGAATACGATGTAGGCGGGACCCTCTTTGAGTGCCGAGAAGAGCAACAACTGACCGCCCGAGCCGAGCAAGCCAACGAGTGCTCCCGAGATAACGCTCCTCCTATCGTGAGCCACCTTCCAGCCTCCGAGCCAGAGGGCCACAATCATACAAGGGGTCATCGAGAGTGCCCACACAACATAGACCATTGTGGAGGGACAGCCGGGGACTTCGCTAAATGCACCCCAGATACCCCAAGTGACAAGGGTGATGATGGCATACATCAACCACCCTTTTTTTGTCTGCTGCACGGTCATCACTACTGAATGGTTACATTAGTGAGGAAGTTGTAGCCGGTCTTCTCATCCCAAACATCGGTGTTGGCCAACTGGATGGAGAAGGAGGGCATATCTGCAAGGCTCTCGTAACCATCGGGCAGGTTGAGGTAGAGTTTATACTCGCCTGCTGCCAAACCTGCGGGGAGGGTGATGGTGGTGTCGATATTCACGATGTTCTTCTCGAACCAGAAGCGGGGGTCGGTGTCGAGTTTGAATACCTCTTTGGTGTCGTCACCCACGAGCACGAGTTCGCAACCACGAGGGTTCATAGGTGCTGCAAAACCGCTGTTCTCGATGTTGAGCACTACGCGATAGTCGCCACCGGCGGTAGCGTTGGTAGTGAAGTATGCATTGGTGAGTGCCAAGCGGTAGCCGAGGCGGTTTTCAATCTCGGAGAAGCAACCGTCGGTCTGCCAGCCGCTGATTACGCCCTGGTGGTAGCCGATGTTGAGGTAACTCCAATGCTGCTCTTCCATACGTTTGATGGCGTTCTCGCAGCCACAGAGTGTCTTGTATTGGTTGCCGCAAGTCTCACCACCCATAATGGTGTAGCGGGTCTCGGCATCCCAGAAGAGCCAGTCGCCCTGACCGCGTTTGCTATCGAAGGTACCGGTGTCGCTGCTCGATGCGAGGAAGCAGTCGTTGTGACCTGCAAGGCGTGCGAGGTCGGTACCGTTGTGTGCGGTGGCGATGGTGAGGGTATCTGCCAAGCCCACGTTGTACATCTTCATCTTGAATGCGGGGGTGCGGAGCTCCACCTGACGGTCTTTGGGAAGAGCGTTAAGGAGCGCATCAACCACTTTGCGACGGTCTGCATACTGCTCGTCGGTTTTGATAGGATAGTGGAAGTTGGAGGTGTAGTACCACTCACCCCACACACCGATGAAACCTGCCTGAACAACGTAGATTACGTCGGCATTTTTCGAGAGGATGGGGCTCACCTGCTCAATATGGCGTGCCACCTGCTCTTGTGTTGCGTCCCAGGGTTTGTTGCTCTCGCTGTTCTGGTATGCGAACCTTACGATAGCCTTACCACCACCTTTGCGGAGGTTATCGAAGGTGGTTTGCATATTGTCGAGGTATGCCTGCTCGATGTCGCAGTCGATGTAGTCGGTCAGGTAGAAGAGTGTGAGGAAAAGGGTACGACCTGCCGAGCGTGCTGCCTTCACAGAGGTAGCGCCGAGCACACCGTCACTCACCGAGTGGTACGATTTCTGGGTGTAGAGACCGCGCTCGGGGTTGGCGATACGTTTGTTGTGTGCGGTGTAGGTCACCTCGGTAAGTCCGTCATAGTTGGGGCCTACGGGCTCGTTGGGGCCACAGGCAACCATCATCAAGGTTGCGAGTGTAGCGAAAAGCATAGCGTTAATTTTCATTGTATTATTTGTTTTTGTAATTATTGTTTTCTCATTTGGTGGGTCCTCCGTGAGTGGTCATTCTCGGGCGACCTGTGTTTTTGTGTGTGACTCTTTCTTGCCTTGCAGTTGGGGTTCCAATGAGGGGGTGATTCTATTTTGTTGCGGTTGCGCATTAGTGGTTGCGCAAAAAAGGCGTGAGCCACCCTCCTTGTGGGGTTGCCACCATTGGGTGGCTCACGTTTTAGGGTTTTATGCTACCGCCGGATTAGGGCAGTGCGATGTAGAGCATTGCGGGGGTGCCGTCGGTTGCTGCGACCTCCATAGTGTTCTGTGGGAGGTGACCGATGGACTTCCAATCTTCGGTTTCGATGTTGGCACCCACACCGATGGTGTCTGCCATATCAAACGAGAGCAACTCGCGCATCATCTGAATCTCCACTTTTGCCATACCCTCGCTTACAACAACGGGCTGGATGGCGTTGATAGCGCCATAGATGCCGAGGTCTTCCCACGCCCAATCGGGCTGGCCATCCACACCTGTGTAGAGGCTTATTTCGGGGTTGTAGGCTTCGGTTGTGCCGTAGAAAGCGCCCTGCATCATAATACCTGCGCAGGTGCTCCAATTGTAGAGACGGCCTGTTGCGGGGTCGTTGTCGTTATCGAAGAAGAGGTCGAGATAGCGCACGCCGGAGTATTGTCCGAGCACCTCATCCCACTCGCCTCGTGGGTCGAATTCGAGGTATACGCAGATGTACATTTCGTCGGCGTAGAGCCTAAACTCTTTGAGTGCGGGCTGTGCGATGGTAGCGCCTTCACCTGCTTCGGGGAGGGTTGCGGTTACGCACTCCACAGCGTCCCAATCGTCGAACTCGCCATCGAGTACGATTGCGCAATCGGGCTCTGGTTCGGGTTCTGGTTCGGGCTCGGGGTTTTCGGTGCCGGGCTTGTCATTGGGATTGGGCCCTACGGGGTCCTCATCGGGTCCGCAGGCAATCAACATAGCAGCCACCGCTGCAATTGCCATAAATTTCTTAATCATAGTTTTTGGTATTGTTAGTTAATAAAGGTTTTGCGAATTAGTTGTGCACGGGGATAACGAGAGCCGTTTTATCTGCATAAGGCATAGTTCCCAATTTCTTATCACCAGCACCATAGGTTGTAATACCCAATCCGATATTAGGACTTGTCATATATTCATTAAGTGTCTCACGAGCGATTGCAAACTCAACAGCAGCAAGACCATCACCAATAGAGGTTGCACCTGTGGAGGTAACCATTGTCTTATCTCCTACGCTATAATTAGCCCACGCAAAAGGTGCAGAATAAAGTGCGAAAGTACCCGACTCAATGAATGTACCGCTACTAATAATAAGTTCACAACCTTTTACATTGGTAAGCAACCAGTTATTACTACCGGTAGCCGCGTCATTATCAAGGTCTATACCCATCACAAATCTCACATTATCCTCAACAACTGCAAACTCTACATAGCCATAGATATTGTTTGCATCTGCGTATGCTTTAAGAGTTTTAATGTTGGTTTTCTCGGGTGCCTCTGCGGGAAGAGTTGCCACATTCTTGGTGATACTATCCCAATCGGTAAAGGTGCCATCAATTGCAATTGCAATACCTGCGGGGTCGCCATCTGCTACCACCTCTTCGGGTTCCTCAATGGTGCCGAGGTTGTAGATTTTGTTCTTCGCGAAGGTGAAATTGGTTGCCTTTTTCACCGTCTGTCCCTTAACAACTACCGAGAGGTCATAAGCACCATCGCTGTACATAGGTACATAGATGGTACCGGTAGTGGTGGTTGTATAGGATGTTGCCCAACGACCCTTCGACGAAGAGAAAGTACCCGTACTTGCCTCCAATGTCACGGGGAAATCTGCGGTGAGTTTCAATACGGGATTCACGTCAAGCGAGATGGGGTCTGTACCTAACGCACTGGTACCACCACTCATACCCACACCTTTGATGCTCTCCAATTCGGTGTTGCACACAGCTCCATTGCCTGCGGGAGCGCCACCAAAGTAGAATACTTTTCTCTCGGTACCAACAATCGCACCCACGCCCTCCTTTTCGCAAGTGAAAGTGTAGGTGTTCTTTTCAACGTCAGCAGCGGTACAAGTGAACCAGAAATCTCTGTCATCACCATAACCGCCCCAATTGTCGGATACGCAAAGTTGGTCGTTCAACTCAAAAACAAGGGGGAGTTTGCCATCTACTGCCTCGCCAAGAGCCACGCGGGTTTCGGCGATACTTACGGTAATCGAAACGCTCTCACCGTTCTGCTCGGGGGTTACATCGTCGTTGATATCGTTCTGGCAAGCCACTGCGCCCAAAGCAACAGCAGCAATCATCAAAATGTTGAATATCTTTTTCATAGCGATTTTCATTTTTTTAAGGTTTGCGTCTTTTTTGTACTTTGGTCAATGTGACTATTCGTCCCAAGTCATATTTTCCTCGGTGAGCCAGATTTCGTTAATCATATTCTGCTCAATAATCTGCGTACTCACAGCGATGCCGTTTTCGATTTGGTACTCCTCAACGCTCACAGCGGGGGAGATGTAGTTTCGTTTGTTCATTGTTTTTAGATTGTTAGTTATTGTTTGTCGTTTAGTTTTTCGGTTTCATCTGCCCCCTCTGATTCCAGAAGGGGTGTCGCAAAGCGACGAGGGTGTGTTGTTTTTCTTATAAGACTTATAGAAAAATCAACTCTCTTGTTCCCTCGCGGGGTATCACCCCCACGAGGGATTGGGTTGCAATTTTGGGGTTGGGGGAAGTGTTAGAAAAACCCTTTTAATTAATCAGAAAACTTCCCTTACTGCCCGCTATTGCCAATGATTCATTTTTTGTTGTGAGTAAGTGTTCCTAAATTAGGGAAGGGTTACGCTCAAAACAGCCGAAGCCTCGCCAGCCTCCTCCTGCTCCATCGAAACCTGGGGAAGAACACCGCACTGGTCCCACATATTGTTGGTCAACATAATACCAACACCTACTGCGTCACCAAGAGCAACGGGAATCATCTCACGCATAATCTGAACCTCGATAGCTGCAAGGCCGTTGCCAATCGAAGCGGGAACGCTACCGTTTGCAAGACCACCCTCGAGAAGGCTACCCCAGCTCCAAACGTCGGTACCATCATCACCGGTGAACTCAAATACGCCGGGGTTCCAAGCAACACCCTCCAACTGCTCAACATTCACAGCATTATCGCCTTCGCCCTCTGCACGCCAGTTGTAGATAGCACCCTCGAAGTAAAGCTCGATACCTTTCCAGGGCACACTACGACCAGTGGTCTCGTCGCCGTCGATATCCATGTGGCAACCAAGAACCATTGCTACGGTAGGATCGAACTCTGCGTAGATGTTGATCGACAAAGCGTCAGCATAGAGTTTGATTTTTTTCAGGTCAACGTCAGCATAAGTACCCTCGGTGCCGAGAACTACCTCTGCAACGCCCTCGATGTTCCAGTCGTCAAAATTACCGTCGATGGTAATGTCGGGAGTAACCTCTTCGATAGGATCATCATCACCAGGGTTGGTACCGGGTTTGTTCTGGGGATCCTCGTCGTTACCACCGCAAGCCATCAACATAGCAGCCATTGCTGCAATTGCAAAAATCTTTTTCATTGTGTTTTTTGTTTTTGTTAAGTTAATAAAAGGGTTTTTTTCTACTTGTCTGTTTTTGTTGTGTTCCACAAGGGGGGATTCAGCCCCCTTGTGGATAAGGTTTTCTCTAATTTTCTACACACGGAGAATTAGGGAAGAGTTACGGTCAGCATCTCCTCCAATGCGCCAGCCTCGCGGTCTGCTGCATTCTTGCAGGGGAGTTTGCCGATGTACGACCAAGTGATGTCGTACTGAATCATACCCATAGTGAAGGTCTCGCCCAAACCGTATATAGCAATCAAATCGCGTACAATCGAAGCCTCAAATGCATAGAGACCACCGGTGGTGGGAGCGGGAACGCTCGAAATCACAGCACCTGTGCCAGCAGCGCAAATCTCCTCGGTACCTGCGTCGGTGTAGAGGTAGAATGCGGGATCCCACGCTTGGGGCTCCAAAAGGGTAGTCTCGGCCTCGTCGGTAGTCCAAACAGCGCCCTCTGCCTTTGCCTCATAACCTGCACCGTCCCATTTCGAGGTGTTACCGGTGGTAGCGTCGCTATCGAGGTCGAAGTAGGGAACGAATACCAAAGTGTTGGTGGGGTCAAACTCGCAGTAAACGTGGATGAACATCTCGTCGGCGTAGAGTTTGAAAGTTTTCAGTTGGCTGTACTGAACCTCGCCCTCGGGAAGAGTTGCAATCTGAATGTTCTCGGTTACAGCGTCCCAATCTGCGTAGTTACCGTCGATGGTAATCTTGCTTACGAATTCGGGCTCATCACCAGGACCAGGTTTGTTACCGGGTTTGTTCTGGGGGTCCTCGTTGTCACCACCGCAAGCCATCAACATAGCAGCCATTGCTGCAATTGCAAAAAGTTTTTTCATTGTGTTTTGTAAGTTATTAATATTGTTAATAAGGTGTGTCTAATCGCAAATCGGCAGACTATTTGTCCACATTCACAACAAGTTTGGTGGCAGTACCAAGCGAATCGTCATCGGTGATGACACCGCAAGGAAGCATACCTACGCTGTTCCAATCCTGCTGGATGTCTACACCAAGCGTGAAAGTATCCTCCAACTCGAAGGGAAGCATCTCGCGCATAATGGCAAACTCATAAGCATTGCCGCTACCAGCGCCCGAGCTAACGCCCGAACCAGAGGGAAGAGTAACCTCCTCCTCGGGAGCCCAAGCCCAATCGGCTACGCCAACCTCACCACGCCAATCGTAGATGGAGGGGTCGTAACTGCAAAACTCGCCATCTGCGAAGATGAAGCCCTCAAACAGCCACTCTGCGTCGCAGTCGGTCCAAAGGTCGTCACCACCACCGGTAGCGTCGCTATTGTCGGCATTGAGGTAGAAGTGGAAAGGTACCTCACTCTTATCGGCGATAACTACGTCGTCGAACTCAATATAGGCATAAACATACATCTCGTCGGCATAGACCTTCAAGGTGGTCAAACCGTCATACTTAACAAGACCTTCGGGAAGGGTTGCAACCGAAACTTTGCTTGCATCCAAAGCATCCCAATCGGCAAAATTACCATCGGCTTTGATGGGAGCCTCATACTGCACCTCATCACCAGGACCAGGTTTGTTACCGGGTTTGTTCTGGGGGTCCTCCTCATTACCACCGCAAGCCATCAGCATAGCGGCCATCGCAACAATCGTAAAAATCTTTTTCATACTCTTTTAGGTTTTAATTAGGTTAATAAAGGGTTTTGGTTTATTGTGGCATCTCTGCCTTGCTCCCCGAGGGGGCAATCAAGCCCCTCGGGAAAAATTTTCTCTATTCCAACGATAGATTAGTTGTTCTTATCGTTCTGGGGAATGCCGCTTACATCGGTCTCATCCAGAGGAATAGTGTAAGGAATCCTATTGTCGGTGTACTCAACAACCTCCCAGGGGTGAGCACCTGCAAAGCGACGGTCCATAGACTTCCTGTTGCGCCATACGTCAAACGAGCGGTGACCCTCGAAGCACAACTCCATACGACGCTCGTCGAGAACTACGTCCAAGAGGTTGTCGTAGCCGTGCTCGCTCCACTTGTTGCTATCATTCCACTCGGGAATACCTGCACGACGACGGATAGCATTAACATATTTCAGAGCATTTGCCTCGGAACCAGCTTTTGCCTCTGCCTCGGCTGCGTTGAGGATAACCTCCGCGTAGCGAATCATAACGGGCGAAGAGAGGTTCGACTGCGCCTCCGAAGTGGCAAATTTCTTCATCTGATACAAGGGGAAGGTCTGACGGATACCGGCAACCTTGTCGCAGTTCTTGTGAACATAAACCCTGGTGTCGCCATCTTTATCCTTATCAGCATTCGAGGGAGCGCCATTGATGTAGTACTCGTTGAAGCCGTCGCCATCTTTGTCTTTCTCCTCAACAACGTAGTCTTTGCCACCTTTGTTGAATGCCCATTTACCCTCGGCGTTCTTCTTCACATCAACAACGGTCTCGTTTGCACGCCAGTTGCTGTCGGGACCCTGATCGAAAGGCCAGTGTACCAATGCCATATCGTCATCTTTGGTTGCATACTGCTCAAAGTAGGCTTTCAAACGGTTGTCCTGGTACTCACCATTCTCATCTTTGTAGCGACCCATAAGCTCCAAGAGAGGATCCGACCAGTAAATCTCACCCCAACCAATACCACCGGTACCATTGGGCGAGTAGTACATCGAACCTACCGAACTACGAGCACGGTCCTCCGACTCAACGTGTACAATGCACCAGAGAGTCTCTTTCGAAGTACGAGCGTTTGCAACATAATGGGGCAAATCGGTGTCGAGTTTGTCGTAGCCGTCACCACCACCGAGAAGTTCCTGTGCAATACTCAAAACCTCGGTATTGTTCTCCATATAGAGGTGAACACGCGACAAGAGAGCCTGCGAAGTCTCGTAGGAGATGTAGCCCTTGTCACCACGACTGCTCTTGCCCTTCATCAAGCGCGAAGCCTCCTGCAAGTCAGCAACAATCTGATCGTAAACAGCACCTACGGTAGCCCTCTCGGTAACCGAGCAGTCTGTCGAAGTGCGCAATACTACGCCGGGATTATCCCTACCGCAAGAGTAAGGTTTAGCATAGACGTTAATCAAACCGAGGTGGCAGAATGCCCTCATAAAGTAGTTCTCACCCTTCATATGGTCAGCCTCATCCGACATACCCTCCTGGATAGCCTCAATGTTCGAGTTTGCACCGTAGATAATCTTGTAGGATACCCACCAGAAGTAGTATACGTTCTTCAAGGTACCATTGTCGGTGTAGTTGAATGCCTCATACAAGCAGTCCGAAGTACGGCCCGAAAGACAAGCGTTATCACCACGAAACTCTCCCATCTGGAAGTAGTGGCGGATGTAGGTGTTACCCGAGTCGGTAGAACCCTTATATTCAAGTTGGTCCTTGAACATCGCGTAGTTACCATCGGTAGTATATACCGCAGCACTGGGGTCTGCTTTAAGCTGGGTCGATGTCATCGTGTCCGAGCGGAAGTACTCCTCAATCTCGCACGAGGTCAATGCCATCATTGCAGCCAAACTGATAAATAAAAATATCTTTTTCATCGTTTTTTGTTGTTTTTAGTCTTGGTTGTTAAAATCAAGGGTTCTGGTCAATGTTGCTCACATTGGTCTCATCGTAGGGAATACGATAGAGAAGACGTGGGTCATCCCATTTCACAATCTCCCAAGTGTGAACACCGGCAAACCTGCGGTCTATGTTGCGCTTCTGACGAATCACATCATAGGGGCGGTGTGCCTCGAAGCACAACTCCATACGACGCTCGTCATTGACAACCTCGATAACCTGTGTGTAGCCGTGCTCGTTCCACTTGTTGCCATCGTTCCACTCGGGAATACCGGCACGATTGCGGATAACGTTCACATATTTCAATGCGTTAGCATCCTGACCGTCCATTGCGTATGCCTCGGCAAGGTTCAAGATAACCTCTCCCCAACGAATCATAATGGGCGACGAAAGGTTCGAGTCTCCGTCCTGATTCGAGAACTTCTTCATCATATACAATGGGAAGTTCTGGCGAATACCGCTCACCTTATCGGTGTTGGGACGAACATAGACCTTAACCTCGCCATCCTTGTCCACATCGGCACCCTCGGGGTTACCTTTGATGTAGTTCTCGGGATAGCCATCGCCATTCTTATCCTTGCTCTCAACCACATAGTCTGCACCCTGATAGTTGAAAGCCCATTTGCCTTCGGCATTTTTGGTTACGTCCACAGCAATAGCATTAGTACGCCACTCTACCCCATCACCCTGGTCGAAAGGCCAGTGAACCATCGCCTTATCCTCCTCTCCGGTAGCACCGTAGAGTTCGAACTGTGTTGCATAACGCAGATCTTCGGGATAGCGGTCGAAGAGTTCCATCAAGGGGTCGGAGTAGTACAACTCTGCCCAGCCGATACCACCCGTACCATTGGGCGAGTAGTACATCGAACCAAGCGAAGAGCGACCACGAGTGTCAGTAACGGTATTGGCAATGCACCAGAGTACCTCTTTGGAGGTGCGAGCATTCACGAAAAGATTGGTCAAATCATTGTCGAGTTTGCCCCTGGCATCGGCACCGAGCATATCGGTTGCCAACTCAATAACATTACCCCACTCCTCACGATAGAGGTATACGCGGGTAAGCAGACCGCGCGCCGCCTCATAGGAGGCGTAGCCGTTATCGCCACGAGGTGTGCCGTTCTTCATCAACACGGCTGCTTTGATAAGGTCCTTGACAATCTGGTCATAGACCTCACCCACAGTGGCCCTCTTGGTCACCGAGCAGTCGGTAGATGTGCGCAACACCACGCCGGGTTTCTCCCTGCCGTGAGAATACTGTGTCGAGAAAAGGCACGAAAGATTCAGGTGACAAACAGCCCTGAGGAAATAGTTCTCACCAAGCAAGTGGTCACTGCTCTCACTCTCACCCTCGGGAAGGCTCTCAATGATGGTATTTGCCGAGTAGATAATCTTGTAGGCAATCCACCAGAAGAAAGTCTGATGTTTGAGGGTACCGTTGTCGGTAAGAGTGGTAGCGTTGTAGATGGGCGAGGTGGTACGACCCGACAAAACCGCGTTGTCGCCACGCATCTCACTCATATGGAACCACATCTTTTGGTAAGTCGAACCCGAATCTTCTGAACCACGATACTCCTTCGTGTCCTTAAACATAGAGTAGTTGCCATCGGTGGTATAAATCGCCGAAGTGGGATCGTCTTTCAGTTGCGCAGAGGTCATCGTATCGGAACGATAGTACTCGTCGATCTGGCAACTTGTGGCGAACAAGGCAACTCCTACGATAAGGATTGTATTGAAAATTCGTTTCATCGTACCTATTATATATTATAAATTAGAACTTAACGTCCAAACCTACACTAACCGACATAGGCACGGGATAGTTCTCCGAGTAGGTACCTGCAAGCGAGTAGCCGCTCGACTCCAAGCGTACCTCGGGGTCCATACCCGAGAATTTCGAGAGGGTGAGGATGTTGTCAGCCGAAACGAATACGCGAGCGCTCGACATACCTGCCTTCTTAACAATAGCAGCGGGAACGTCGTATGCCAAAGTTACGTTACGCAGACGGAAGAAACTACCATCCTCCAAGTAACGCGACGAAACGCTGTTTGCATCGCGGTTACCCTGCAATTTGAGTTTGGGGTGAGTTGCCTCCTGACCCTCATACTCCCAACGGGTCCAACCAAGACCATTCTTGTGCGACTGCATATTGTAGTCGTTGTATGCACCGTCCGAGTCCATCGAGCGACGAGTCTCATTGAAGATGAGGTTGCCGTAGATGAACGAACCGTTCATACTCAAAGTGAAGTTCTTATAGGTAAGCGACGAGTTGATACCACCCGAGAATTTAGGAGTAGCGCAACCTACGATAGTAGCCTGTGCATCCTTGTAGGTGTTGGTAGTAGGACGGTTGCCGTTCTCATCGAGAATGAGGTTACCCTCCTCGTCTTTTGCATTGGTGTACCACAGAGGATCACCGTTTGCGGGATCTACACCTGCCCACTCGGGAATGTACCAAGTACCGAGTGCTACGCCCTCGCGTACCAACTGGCTAACCTTGTTCGAGTTGCTCTGCAAGAACTCGCCATTGGGAAGGCTCTTCACAGAGTTGCGGTTGAGACCAATGTTGAAACCTACGTTCCATACCAAGTCGCGAGTCTTGAAGATGTCGCCATCAACTGCCAACTCAATACCTCGGTTGCGAACCTCACCTACGTTGTCCATAAACTCAAAGAAACCGGTGCTCGATGCCTGGGGCACTGCAAGCAAGAGGTTCTTGTTGGTAGTGTTATAGAGCTCCAAAGTTACATTTACGTTGTTGTACAAAGTAGCGTCGATACCGAAGCTGGCCATATATGCCTCCTCCCAGCCGAGGTTGGGGTTAGCCTGGCGCTCCAAAACGGCAGCAACAACGTCCTCATATTTAGCATTCAAAGCATAGGTATCCTGATAGAGGAACGCCTCGATGCTATCGTTACCGGTCTTACCGTAACCACCACGAACCTTCAAGAAGGTTACAGCGTCGTTACCCAAGAGGAACTCCTCTTTCGAAGCCAACCAAGCAGCCGATACACCGGGGAAGTAACCACCGCGTGCTTTGGGAGCAAATTTCGAAATCTCATCGTAGCGAACCGATGCAGTGGCAACATATTTACCCTGGTAGGAGTACTGTGCCTGTGCCAACCAAGCCCACGATGCCGAGTGGTAGTTGTAACCACCAATCTCTTTCATCACTGCGTTGCTCAAAGATGCCTGACCATTAGGCATATGAGTACCCTCTGCCCACATAGTTTTGCTGAAACTCTTACCGAACTCCCAGCCTACGATACCATCAATACTGTGGTCGCCAAACTCTTTGTGTGCTTTGAGAAGGTTAGTGGTACCAAAACCGCTACCGCTCCAATTCGACTCATAGATACGACCATTTGCGTAACCGGGCAATACGGTGCGGGGGTCGATATACTGCTCGTAGGACGAGTTGCTGCTGCTGAAACGGTTGGTCGAAGTAAGCATCAACCAATCGGTAATGTTCCAAGAGAGTTGGAGGTCAGCAACAGTCTCCTCACCGGTGTTGCGAGCGTAGTTGTACTGCTCATTGTGGAGTACGTTGTACTTATCGTGCGAATACCAGTCTTTGTCGTTATCGTTACGTTTTGCACCATCAACTTTCAAAACCTCGTCAGTGATGTACCAGTTACCCTCCTCATCCTGTTTCTGAACGTAGGGGATATCCCAGGGAAGTGCCCTGTATGCGCACTCCAAAGTCACATACGACGACTCCTCCTGGTTGTTCGAGCGGTCATAGCTCAAACGTACATCCAAGTGGAGGTTATCGGTAATGGCAGTCGAGAGGTTCAAACGTGCCGAGTTGCGCTCGTAGTTGGTATTGATAAGGGTACCTTCCTCATCGTAGTGATCAACACTTACGAAGTAGTTGGTCTTACCGCTCCTACCAGCAACCGATGCGTAGTAGTCCTGAACCAAACCGGTTTTGAACAAACCGTCAATCCAGCTGTAATCCTGCTCCAAGAGGGTCTCGGGGCGCTGCAATTTGAACAGAGCGGGCGAGTACATACCTTTGTGGGTGTTGTACAACTCCTCGGAGTCCATAGGTGCGAAACGGCCCATATTTGCCTTCTTGATACCAGCGGTAGCCTTGAAATTAACAACGGGTTTAGCGCTCTTTGCCTGCTTGGTGGTAACAACGATTACACCACCCGATGCCGAAGCACCATAGAGTGCAGTAGCAGCAGCATCTTTCAAGATGGTGAGCGACTCAACGTCGTTGGGGTTGAACGAACCACCAGCAACACCATCAACTACATACATAGGACCTGCACCTGCGGTAATCGAACCTGTACCACGAATGCGGATGTCGGCTGCCAAACCGGGCTGACCCGAAGCACTCATAACGAGCACACCGGCTGCCTTACCCTGCAACATACTACCCACATCGCTGGTGGTCAAGTCGTTGAGTGCCTCACTGCTCAAAGATACGATAGAACTCGAAATCTCGGCTTTCTTCTGTGTGGTGTAACCCAGAACGACAACCTCGTCGATAGCCTTTGCGTCGGGCGACATTGCCACATTAACAGTGGTGCGACCAGCAACTTTCTCATTTACGGGGGTGTAGCCCAGGTAGTCAAACAACAGACCGTCGTTGGACTCTACATACAGAGCGTAGTGACCCTGTGCATCGGTAGTAGTACCTGCACCACTGTCGGCGAAAACAGTTGCGCCAACCAGAGGCTGACCACTCTCGGCATCGGTAACAGTACCTTTAACCTCGACTCTCTGTGCAAAGGCAGGAACTGCCAAAACCATCAGTGTCAAAGCCATCAGACTGCCACGAAGAGCCGTCAAAATGCGTGAATTGTGTTTCATCTGATTAAAGTTTTAATTATTAGTGAATATTTGAGTTAATTGTGATTGTTCTGTCATACTTTCACTACAAAAGGTCGTTCAGGTTCACGAGGTTGAAGGCAACAAAGTATTTGTCCATATCCCTCTCGATGCGACCAAGCACAACCTCCTCGGCGTTGATTCCCACACGCGCGAGATTATTATAGAGTTGTGCGCGGGCTGCGAGTGCCTCGGGGTGCTGCCAGATATAGCGGCAACCTGTCTGCACCAACCACAAGCGACGCTCGGGTGCCAACTGCTCGAAGGTCAAACCCTGCTCGTCGTCCTGCAACCATTTGAGCCACCTGCCCGAATCGCGAACAAGGCGAGTCAGAACGGCAACCATCTCGGAGCAAACTGCCACCTGACCCTCTGCATCGAGCCTCTTCTCTACCTCCTCCAACTCGGCAAGTGCCTCATACTCGGCGATAGTGAACTCGGGACCCACATTTGCTGCGCCCATACCGGTCAAGGGGTACTCCTCGGGGTTGCTCACACCGTCGGTGTAGTGGCCTTTGATGTAACTACCATAGGGGCGAACCTTTGCGGTGAGTTTGCGTGCCACCTCGGGGTCGAATACGGTAGTGTGGAGGTCGGTACCCACCTTACCTACGATAAAGCAGGGCCATACGTCGGCCAAACCAACTGCCTCCAAACCTTTTTTGAGTTCCACGATGAAGGTGTCGAAAGTGGTGTCGTCTGCCAAACCTCCGTGAACCTCCTCGGTACCTACCTCATAGGAGATGGGGGCAAAACCGTTTGCCTTACGATACTCCTCAACGTGTTTGATGAGCTCTACGGTGCGGGCTGCCACAACGTGAATATCAATGGTCTCACCTTTGGGAACATTGATATCAACAGTGGGATCAACGTGAATGAGGTCATAGCCTGCGGCCACAGCAGCCTCAAACGACTCTTTAACACCCTGCATAGCATCCTCGGTGGACCATTTCTCAACCCTCTGTTTGTCTTTGAGCCAGGGACCACCGTGATCGATGGCGACAATGGAGCAACCCGTGTAGTTTACCCTCTCCTGCTCGAAGCGGAGGAGTTTGGTGAACTGCGACTGGGTCATACCGGTGTAACCACCGTCATTGTCAATCTGGTTGAGAGTGGCAGCGAAGTAGATAGGGGCGTTGTTGCGCTTTGCAGCGCGATACGAGGCGCGGATTACCGCCGTCGAGTTGGGGCACACAGCGAAGATGGTGCGTTTCACACCTGTCTGCTGCTCCAATTCGCCAATTCGCCTCAAAAGTTCTTCTGTCTTTGCCATTTGCGTTTTGTTTGATTTTATTCAGATATTTACTTCTGTTTTCCAAGCGTATTTTAGGGTTCTGTGTGGAAAACCGCGCGGTTTTCCACCCTTTTTTCTCGGGGAAGAGAAAAAAATCACCCCCTAATCTCCCAAAAACTTAATCTTCGTAGATAATCACACCCTCTACGACCCTCGAAATATTACCCGAAACCGAAGGCGCATCGGGGCTCAAACCCATATCAATCGACTTAAACATACCAAGCAACTGCGAAGCAACAACGTAACTTACGCAGGAGTAGTAGCGGTGCTCCTCGGTGGGTGCGCCGACAACCACATTCAAATCGAAGTAGTCGCCCTCAATCTTGGGCTCGGTCTGCGAGATTGCCACATAGCCCACAATGTCGTTGTTGGCACGAATCTGGCGCACAAGGTCATACTCATAGCGCTGCACTTTGGGCTCCTCCGAGAGAAGGTAGACCAGCAAGGTATCTTTGTCGATAACTGCTTTGGGGCCGTGACGGAAGCCGAGGAAGGAGTCGAAGGCGCACATTACGGCACCATCGGTGAGTTCCTGCAATTTCAGGCGCGACTCCTCTGCGATGCCCTGCAACTCACCCGAACCGAGGAATACGGCACGTTTGAAGGGGCGCGAGGCGATTTCGCGGATACCGGCCTCATATTTATCCAGAGCCTTTGCAGTTGCATCCGCCATAGTGCGGAGGTAATCAGCGTGCGACTCGATGTTGTCGATATTTGCAATCATCGAGCAGGTCAAAAGCATTGTGGAGTAACTGCTGGTCATAGCGAGCGAGAGGTCGTTGGTCTCTTTGGGAAGGAGCATCAAGAGGGTGTTCTCGGGGCTTGCGGCAGCCATCTTGGCAAGTTCACCATTCTCGTTGCAAGTGATAAAGATGTGAGCAACCTCACCTGCGGTTTTATTCACCAGATTGATGGTGCCAACACTCTCGGGGCTGTTACCCGAGCGGGCAAACGACACCAAAAGCACCTTGCTCTGCTTGTTGAAGTACATCTCCGCCGAGGTGATGATGTCGGTAGTTGCAATACTGCGACAACCTGCAAAGGTGGTGTTGTAGAGCGCATTTTGGAGCGCATCACCAATGTAAGCCGAGGTACCCGCACCGGTAAGAACGATGCTGTAACCCGCCTTCACATAGCGGTCCACGAATTCCTTAATCTCTGCCTTACGGGAGAGCACCAGGTCGTATGCTTTGAGCCACATTTCGGGCTGCTGGCGAATCTCTCTGTATGTGTGAAAATTCAAGTTCATCATTTCGTTGTGTTTATAGTTTGATTACGATTTCTTATCTTCTCTCTGTTTGGGTCGGTTAGTCAATGCACAATATCCGTCAATGCAAAAATAATAAAAGTCAGCAAAACATCATATCGAAATACCAATATTTTTTGCACAAACAGTGGAAAAACCACCCCCTACGGGGTATTATCTTCCTATTTTTCAGCGTATTAGCCCCCAACATACGGGCATAAAAAACATTTCGCTACGTTTCGTTTCGAAACTTTCGATTTGTGTTTTTCGGCATATAAATATGTGTTCAGACCCCCTTTCCTGCCACATTAACCTCCACTCTGTCGCCCCAATTCGAAACTAACCGAAACACCCGAACACGCTCATTTAGGGAACAAAAAATTGGAAAACTGCAACAAACTCACAGGTTATAAACTGTAAGTTGCCAAGAGAAAATTTTGCCCGCGAGTGTTCAAAATCGCGCCTTTCTTGCTATCTTCGTGGTGGCAAATCAAAACAGGCTACAAAATGAAACCTAAATCACTCCTACTACCCCTCTTGTCCCTCCTCTGGGTGGGACTTCAAGGTTGCGACTGCACAGGCGTAAGGGTGGTCAATGACCCCTATGCCGACATCTGTTGGGAGAGCACCCTGCAACTCAAATCCTCACTCCACGTTCACACCGTCAATTCGACCATCGAACACGGTATCGAGGAGGGAACAACAGTAACCCCCAAAGAGCAAATCGAGCGCTATGAGGCCCTCGGTTACGACGTGTTGGCAATCACCGACCACGACTACATCACCTACCCCTGGGAAGAGTATGGGAAAAGCGACAGCAAGTTGCTGGCTATCAAGGGCAACGAATTGAGCAAAAATGACAATATGTGCCTCTATTTTTCCGATTGGCTCGACCTTCCCGGCACAGGTCCCGCCTCCACCGAGGGCTTCTTTGAGAGCATCGAGGCGGGAGGCAAAAGCGGGGGTGTGATTTACCTTGCCCACCCGATGCGCAGCGGCGACATTTGTCGTGCCGAGTTCAGTGCCGAGGTCTTTTTGAAATACCCACAAGTGTATGGTATGGAAGTACTTAACGTGGGGCAATTCGAGCGCAACAACTCCATAAAATTGTGGGACGAGGTACTCTCGTTAGTGATGCCCGAAAGGCAGGTTTGGGGCTCTTCAAGTGACGATGCCCACTCCACCCGCAAGGCCGGTTTCGGCTGGACAACACTCCTTGCCGAGGAGCGCACAGAGGAGGCTGTAAGGGAGGCTCTAACGAGTGGAAAATCCCTCTTTTCGACCCCAAAAATGGTGGCAAATCCGAAGGGCGAAGTACCCCATATCTCCTCCATTTCACACGACGCAAAAAGGGGGAAAATTACCATCTCCGCGACCCACTGCGACAGCATCATTTGGACCTCCAACGGGGCTCGCGTGGCAGAGGGTGCAACCATCAATTATGCCCGCACAAAAGGGGTGAAAAAATACCTCCGCGCCACCCTCTACGGGGCGGGCGGAGCGACCTTCACACAGCCCTGGGCGGTGGAGTGAAAAACTACAAAAAAAGGTTGGCACCACTGCCAACCTTTTCATTTCTATATCAATTCATTAGCACACACAACTACACGGGCGAAACAACCACCAGATTGATGTTTGCCGACTTGATTTGTGAGCGCAATTTCATCGACATTCCGTCGTCGGTAACGATGGTGTCGATTTTCTCTATCGGGGCGATAAAAGCGAGGGCTCGTTTGTTGATTTTGCTCGAATCGAAAACCGCTATCACCTCCTTTGCGCGCGACATCATAACTTGGTTGATATTCGCCTCCTCGATATTGGGTGTCGAGAGCCCACTTTCGAGGTTGAAACTATCAACTCCGAGGAAGAGTTTGTCGCAATAGAACATTTTGAGCACCGACTCCGAAACGGGACCAACAGTCGATTGACTCGTCTCGCGCAGATTACCGCCGAGCATAATCACATTGAAGCGCTTGTAGGCAAGCAGTTCCACCGCCACATTGATGGCATTGGTGATAATGGTCAGGTGCTGGAATTTGTGCAGGTTGCGTGCAATTTCGAGAGTTGTGGTGCCCGAATCGAGCATAATGGTATCGCCCTCTTTGATGATGGAGGCCGCCACCTTACCGATAGCCTTTTTCTCTCGGTAGTGGATAAGCCTTTTTGAGTTGATATGCACATCCTCGTATGTGGTCACAGGGTTGGCACCGAGGATGGCACCACCGTGTGTGCGAATCACCAAGTTGCGTTCATAGAGGATATTAAGGTCCTTACGAATTGTAACCTCCGAGACTCCGAACTCCTTGCTCAACTCGGCAACCGAAACTGTCGAATTGCTTTTGAGTTTTTGCAAAATCATAGAGCGTCGTCCCTTTGTAGAGCCGTAAACATCCATAGTTTTTTTTGGTTAGAAATGTGTTTGGTTTGCGGTTTATTCAATTAGGTTGTGCAAAGGTAGGGATAAAAAAATGAAACTCAAATCGAAACGATACGAAATATTTTTTATTGGCGAAATATGGGGAACTATTGCGCTAAAAATCCGACCATTAGTGTTATTTGAGGACCGAATGGTTTTGGGGTAAGGGTGTAAAAAATGTTTCGTTTCGATAGATGTTTTTTCATTTTTTTATATAATTGTATTTTGAAAGCAAAAACTACCATAAAAACAAGCAACAAAATGAACAAATACGACATTGCCGCCATCGGCGAACTCAATGTAGATGTAATCCTCAACCAGATTGATGGTTTCCCCGAAATGGGCAAAGAAAAATTCGCGGGCGATATGCTCCTCACCCTCGGTAGCAGCACCGCAATCTTCGCCGCCAACGCCTCCTCGCTCGGCTCGAAAGTCTGCTTTGTGGGTATGATTGGCAAAGACTCCTTCGGCACACTCGTGAGAGAGTCACTCCAAGCAAAGGGTGTGGGCACCGAGTATCTGATTGAAAACCCCAACTCGGCAACAGGTGCAACCATCGTGATGAGTTACGACGAGGACCGCGCCAACCTCACCTATCAGGGTGCTATGGACCTTATGGGCTACGACGACATCAATCCCGAGGTGTTCGACAAGTGCCGCCACATCCACCTCTCCTCGCTCTTTATGCAGTCGGCTCTCTTGCGCGACGTAGAGAAGGTGCTCTCGGCAGCCACCGCAAAGGGTGTGACCGTTTCGCTTGACACCCAATGGGACCCCGCAGAGAAGTGGGCATTGGACTACAAGAGGGTTCTGCCCAATATCACCATCTTCCTCCCCAACGAGAAGGAGTTGCAGGCCCTCACACACACCTCCTCTCTCGAAGAGGCCATTGAGGCTGTACTCCCCTATTTGGGCTGTGCGATGGTTGTGAAGATGGGCTCGAAGGGCTCACTTTTGGTGCGCAAGGATGGCACCCAGCACTTCCTCCCCTCGTTCCTCAACCGCAATGTTGTGGATGCCATTGGTGCGGGTGATAGTTTCAACTCGGGCTTCGTGAGCGCCTTTGTGAAGGGCCTCCCATTGGAGCAGTGCCAAGAGGTGGGCAATATGACCGGCGCACTCAACACCACAGCCGCAGGCGGTACGGGTGCATTTACCTCTCCCGAGGAGATTGAACAGAGGGCACAAAGACTCTTTGGTCGCTCGTTAGGATTGTAAAAACCGATACTCAAAACTAATAACTCAACTCTCACGATGAAAAAATTTATCTACATTTTGGCAGCCGTAGCACTTGTTGTTGCGTGTGCGCCCAGAGGCGAGAAGAGCGCACAAGATACTTCTCGCGAAATTGCGGCGCAGATTCTCTTGAAGGACTACGACCCCGTGTCAATCTTCAACATTCCCGTAACCAACATCGAGAAGGCCAAATATGGGGTGATTGATATGCACTCCCACGACTATAACAACTCCGACCCCGAACTCATCGCCGAGTGGGTGAGGACTATGGATGCGTGTGGCGTGGCTCACACCCACGTTATGCACTGCGAGTGGATTGGCAAACCCTTCGAGGAGGCAGTTGCCGCCTATGGCAAGTACCCGGACCGCTTCACCGTATGGTGCTCGCTCGACTACACCGACTTCGAGTCCGAGGATTGGGAGGAGAGGTGCAAAGCCCACCTTGCAAAGTGCAAAGCGATGGGTGCCTTTGGTATTGGCGAGATGGTCGATAAGGGCGTGGGTGATGTTTATGCCCACCCTGTGAAGGGCTACGACATCCACCTCGACCACCCCAAGATGCAGTCCATTTTGGAGTACGTTGGCGAAATCGGTATGCCCATCAGCATCCACGTTGGCGAACCCATTTGGATGTATGAGCCCATTGATGAGCACAACGATGGCTTGATGAACGGTGCCAATTGGTTTGTGGATACCTCTGCGGAGAATTGCTACGACTACGACCAGGTGATGGAGTGCTTTGTGAAGGCTGCAAAGGCCCACCCCAACACCCAATTCATCGCCTGCCACTACCTCAATATGAATCAGGACTACGAGCGCTTGGGTGCCATTCTCGATGAGTGCCCCAACGTGTGGCTCGACATTGCGGCTCGCGTTGCCGAGTCGGCAGCCACACCTCGTGCCACCCGCCGTTTCTTGGAGAAGTACTCTGACCGCATATTCTTCGGCACCGACAACGGCACCAGCGCCGATATGTACCGCACCGTCTACCGCATCCTCGAAACCGAAGACGAGCACATCTATTTCCCCTCATTTGGTTACCATTGGCCCCTTTCGGCCTTCGACCTTCCGGACGATGTGTTGCGTAAAATCTACTACCAAAATGCCGAGCGCTTGAAGAAAATACTAAACAAATAGACCTACCACTATGAAAAAACTCACTCTTTTGAGCCTTGCAGGGCTTCTCTTGCTTGCAAGTTGCTCCACCAAAGAGATCACCAATGGTGATATCACTCTGCAAATCAACAACAAAATGCAGACCCGCGTCACCTCCAACAATGAGGCGACAGATAGTTTCCACGACGCTTTTATCGCCCCCGATGCCATCGTTGCCGAGGAGGTGAAAATCGACTCTTGGAGTTTGAAGGAGAGCCGCCGAGAGACCACCCCTCGCGGTGAGGCACTCACCCTTCGTGGCGAGTACAACAAGGGAGGATTCGGTGTGGAGAAAATCCAGACCATCATTGCTCCCGAGGGCTTCGATGGAATGCTCCTGGTCGAGACCAAATATGTAAACACCGGTGAGAAAGCCCTGCGTATCAAGAGCGTAGAGCAGAACCGCACCAAAGTGGATTCCCAGGAGGTTATCTGGTCGTTCCAGCCCACCTCCACCTCGGCTCGTGCCAACTGGATTCTGCCCGTCGAGGAGGGATTCTATCAGAAGAACTACCTGGGTATGAACAACTGTGACTATGGCGGTGGTATTCCCTTTGTTACCCTCTGGCGCAGGGATGGTGGTGTGAGCGTCGGCTTGGTAGAGCCCGTCTTGAAGACCATCAATATGCCCATTGAGCGCATCGCGGGTCAGGAGGGAGCAGAGATGAAACTCGAAAGGGTTTGGGAAGAGAGGATGGAGTTTGCAGCGGGCGACACCCTCACTATGGAGCGCTCCTTTGTGGCCGTTAGCACAGGTGACTACTTCGAGCCTCTCAAACTCTTCTCCGAGTATATGTACGCCCACGAGGGTATCACCCCCGCCGAGAGCGAACCCGAGGCCTTCGAGCCCGTATGGTGTGCTTGGGGCTACGAGCGCACCTTCACCATCGAGGAGGTTGTAGGCACTCTCGACAAGGTGAAAGAGGTGGCCTTCAAATGGGTTGATGTGGATGATGGCTACCAGATTGCCGAGGGCGATTGGGAGACCAACAAACGTATCGGTGGCGACCACCGTATGCGCTACCTCACCCGCGAGATTCACAAACGTGGCCTGAAAGCCAAACTCTGGTGGGCCCCCATTGCTGCCGACCCCGGCACAAAGGTTCTGCGCGAGCACCCCGAGATGAAACTCCTCACCAGCGAGTGGGTTCCCGAGTATATCTCGTGGTGGGATAGTTACTACCTCTCGCCCGTGAACCCCCACACCACAAAGTACACCACCGACCTTGTGAAACGCTTTTTGGGTGATTGGGGCTTCGATGGTCTGAAACTCGACGGCCAACATATGAACCTCTGCGAACCCGACCACAACCACCACAGTGGCTTGGACTACCCCGAGGAGGCACAGGAACGTATGCCCGAGATTTTCAAGGCTATCTACGACACCGCACGCAGCATTAAGGACTATGCAGTCGTACAGTTCTGCCCTTGCGGTTGCGCCATCAACTTCTTCCACACCCCCTATATGAATCAGGCCGTTGCTTCGGACCCCACCAGCAGCGCACAGATTCGTATGAAGAGAAAAGCCTACGCTGCCATCAACCCCAAAATGGCATACTATGCCGACCACGTTGAGTTGAGCGATGGTGGTATGGACTTTGCAACCCAACTCGGTATTGGTGGCGTTCTGGGTTCGAAATTCACTTGGCCCAAGAACAACCCCAATGTGAAGGTCAATTACCTCGACAACGACGTTCTTGTAGACTACCTCCTCACCCCCGAAAAAGAGGTCATCTTCAAGAAATGGGTGGGACTCTACAACGACTATATGCTCTCCACAGGTGACTACCTGAACCTCTACGACCTCGGTTTCGACAAACCCGAGGGACACGTCATCCGCAAAAATGGCAAGATGTACTACGCATTCTATGCCGATGAGTGGAGTGGCGAGAAGGTGGAACTTCGCGGCTTGGATGCAACCAAACAGTACAAGGTTACCGAGTACACCACCGACGAGAAACACACCTATACCATTGAGGGTGCAGAGCCCTATATCACTCCCACCTTCCGCCTCAACTATCTGATTGAGGTAGAGGAGATTTAATAATCTATGGGGCGCGTGTGGATTGGCTACCGCAATGGCCCGTCACGCGCCTCTGTTTTTCACCTTACAACGGATTATGAGCAACAACCAAAACCGCAAAGAACTCACCGCCCCCTTCATCTCCGCCATCGAGATGCTCTCCAATGAGGAGGTGGTCACGACGCTTCGCTCCACCGAGCCTCACGCCATTGCGTGCATAAATTGGAGCGACTACCCCTATGCCCCCGAAGTAACCCTCCACATCGCCCACTCCGAGCGAGCGCTGGCCCTGATGTTTGAGGTTAAGGAGCAGAATACCAAAGCCGTAACACTCGAAGATAATGGTCCTGTGTGGGAGGATAGTTGCGTGGAATTTTTCGTGCGCGACCCCCGAGGCGAGGGCTATTTCAACTTCGAACTCAACTGCGTAGGCACCCTTTTGGCTGCCAATCGTCGCTCGCGTACCGATGCCAATATGTTCTCTGCCGAGAAATTGGCGAGCGTGCGTCGCTTCGGTTCACTTCCCCACGAGAGGATAGATTGCAGGGATGGCGAGTGGTGGATTGTGGAGATTATTCCCTTCTCGCTGCTTGGCTTGGAGGAGACTCCCGAGGAGATTAGCGCCAATTTCTACAAGTGTGGCGACAAGTGTGAGCCTATGCACTTTTTGAGTTGGTCGCCCATAGCCCTGCCCTCACCCGACTTCCACTGCCCCGACTTTTTCGGCACAGTGAAACTTTCGGGCAAGAGTGAGGCCTAAATTCGAAGAAAAATCTGTACCTTTACTGCGGACAATAATTAACCTAAAAGAAATAATGACACAAGAACAACTTTTTCAGATTGCCAACCTCTTTGCCACCGAGGGTGAGATTTTGGAGGTTAAACCCCTCGGCGAGGGCTTTATTAATGACACATTCGTTGTGAAAACTGCTGGCGAGGCACCCAATTACATCCTCCAACGCAAAAACCACATCGTATTCCCCGATGTTCCCGCAATGATGGACAATATCAAGGCCGTTACCGAGCATATCAAAGGCAAAGTTGCCGACCCTATGCGCGAGACCCTCACCGTTATCCCCGCCAAAGATGGCAAACTCTACGCCGAGGTGGATGGTAACTTCTGGGCAGTGTGCCTTTTCATCCCCAGCACTTCGAGTTTTGACCGTGCCGACTCTCCCGAATTGGCATATCAGGGCGGTGTGGGTATAGGCCGCTTCCAGAGCCTGCTTGCAGACTTCACCCAGCCCCTGCACGAGACCATCAAAGGTTTCCACAATATCCGCCACCGTTTCACCCAGTGGGACGCTACCATCGCTGCCGACCCCGTAGGCAGGGTTAAAGAGTTGCAGGAGGAGATTGGTTGGATTGAGAGCCGTCGCGAGGAGATGATGAACTTCTGGTCGCTCGTCGAGGATGGCACCATCCCCACCCACGTCACCCACAACGACACCAAAATCAGCAACATCCTCTTCGATAAGGAGAGTGGCAAGGTACTCTGCGCCATCGACCTCGATACGGTTATGAGTTCCACCTCGCTGAACGACTTTGGCGATGCCATCCGTTCCTACACCAATACAGGTGCCGAGGATGACCCCAATTTGGACAATGTGTCGATGAGCATAGATATGTTCCGTGCCTATGCCCAGGGCTACCTTTCGGAACAGAAAACTTTGTGTGAGAGCGAGTTGGAGTGGCTTGCATTCTCGGCACGCTACATCACCTACGAGCAGGTTTTGCGCTTCTTGATGGACTACATCGATGGCGACAAATACTATAAGACTGCCTATGCCGACCACAACTTGGTTCGCACCCGTGCACAGTATAAACTCTTGCAGAGTATGGAGGCACAGTACGACCAGATGTGCGCTATCATCCGCGAGGAGTCGGGTAAATAAGATGTCCAACGTCTAACGTCTAACGTCGCGGGGGTGCCAAATAATTTGGCACCCCCGAGTATTTATTAGTAATACCAAAAACCTTCCCTACCCCCTTGAAAGGGGGCGCCCTGGGTTCGAGCCCCAACAATGAATACAAAAAAAGCGGAAGACTCATCGTCTTCCGCCTCTTCGGTGATCCGCCTGGGGCTCGACTGCGCTACTTGCAGTAGGCAGTCGTGTGCTCGGTTTATTTACAACCCCCTACCCCCTTGAAAGGGGGCATCCTGGGTTCGAGCCCCAACAATGAATACAAAAAAAGCGGAAGACTCATCGTCTTCCGCCTCTTCGGTGATCCGCCTGGGGCTCGAACCCAGGACCCCAGCATTAAAAGTGCTGTGCTCTACCAGCTGAGCTAGCGAATCATCGCGCTTTCAGTCCAAAAGCGGTGCAAAGATAAGGCAAAAATCCTTTTCTGCAAACTCTTTGCATATTTTTTTTCGTTTGGCGCAATTTTTAGGTGCTATTTAGCCCTCTTGCCCCCTATGCCAAAGATGCAATAGTTCACCACAGGCACCCTGCTCAACACCTCCCACAACACCACAGCACCCACATAGGTGGCCACCAATGCCAACACATAGTCCGCCCACACGGGCAGTGTGCTCATTTTGAGCAACCAGCACGCACCCGTGCACACCGGCATATGTACCACATAGAGCCCAAAACTACTGCGCGTCATATAGCCCGCAAAAGGCGACGTGTGGTCTGCCCAACGCTTGAAGGCTCCCATCATCGCCAACACCATAGCCCAGCAAAAAAGGTTGCCCCAAAGACCCTGCACAGCCTCGGGTGAGGTGTAGTCCCTGCCGTAGAACTCCGAGCAGAAACCTATGGCTCCCACCACGCCCGCCACAATGAGTAGTGGCGCACACTCGGCAAGATAGGTATGGATACGCTCCGAGGAGAAGATGTAGTAGCCCGCAAGGAATGCCACAAAATAGTAGATGGGGCGGTAGAGATTCAGGAGCCCCTGCGCTGCCGAGGGATTGTCTATTTGGGCTTGCGAGGCCACCCACAATAGGGCCAGAAAACCCACCATAAGAAGTCCCAAACTCCACTTCGAGAGCCCTGCTATCCACCTATCGACAGCCTCCACATCCATCACCTTGCGCACCAAAAGCAACAATAGCGAGAAAACAAAGAGGTCCTGAATAAACCACAAAGGGCCCGTACCACTCGCTACGGCAATGAGCCACTTCACCCAAAAGGGAATCTCCTCGGGAATCGCCGCTCCCGCAATAGTCATATTCAAAAAGCCGAGAAAGCCACCAAAGACCAGAAGTCCGAGGGTGGAGGGTACGAGTAGTTTGCGGGTGCGCTCCTGGCGGAACTCACGCGGTGTGCGCCCACCGAGCGCATAGCGACTCGAAGCCCCCGCCACCACAAACATAAGCGTCATAAACCAGGGATTCAGCAGGGCACAAAACAAATCCTGCCACTGATGCTCGGCAAAGCCACCAATGCCACCAAAAACACCCACAGCATTGTAGTTGTAGAAAACGTGATAGAAGAGCACCAGGCATACAGTCACCCAGCGCAGATTGTCCAAAAAATAGTAACGATTCTTCATAAAATTGAGAATTGAGAATTATACTTGCGACTTTTTGTAAAAAGTCGCCCCAAAAATTTTTATGCGATACTGCGTATCGCTTTTACCTTTGCTCTACCCCAATTAAGGAGGTTAGGGAGGTTAGGGAGGTTAGGGCTCTCTTCACTAAATTCACTAAATTCACTAAATTCACTAAATTCACTAATATTTCCTCGGGCGATTTATCGCCCGCGACGTTAGACGTTAGACGTTAGACCTTCACTACCCTCGCCACAAAGCACGCTCGCTACTTAAAGACCTCTCCCACTGCCGAGTCAAAAATCTGGGTTTTGACAAGAGCGAGCCCCTTGGTTATGTCACCCAATACAAGTAGCGAATCACCAGGCTTAATATCAAACACTTCGCGAGCCTCTTTGGGGATCACAATCTGTCCTTTGTCACCCACCTTCACAACACCAAAAAGGTATTTATCTTTCTCTGTCTGCATAGTGCGTTTTGTTTTACAAGTTGGAAAAGTTGGAATTTTCCAACAAAAGTAATGAAAATTTTGGGAGCCACAAGCCAAATCTCAAAAAAAATTCTTACTTTTGTATGTTGGCTATCTTTCAGCCAAAGGCACAGAAACAAGAAACACAAAAAATATAAACCCACAAAAACGAAAACAAATCGCTATGTGTAGAGTACTCATCATTGGTGCAGGCGGTGTAGGTACCGTTGTTGCACACAAGGTTGCCGCAAATCCCGTATTTACGGATGTTATGTTGGCAAGCCGTACAAAGAGCAAATGTGACCAGATTGCAGCAGCCATAGGTGGCAACCGCATCAAAACCGAGCGTGTAGATGCCGACAGTGTGGAGGATTTGTGTCGCGTGATGCGCGCCTTTAAGCCCGACATCGTAATCAACGTGGCACTCCCCTATCAGGATTTGACCATTATGGATGCGTGCTTGGAGTGTGGCGTGAACTATCTTGACACCGCCAACTACGAGCCCCTCGACGAGGCGCACTTTGAGTACTCGTGGCAGTGGGCCTACCGCGAGAGGTTCGAGAAGGCCGGCCTTACCGCCATTCTCGGTTGCGGTTTCGACCCGGGTGTGTCGGCAATCTTCACAGCCTATGCTGCAAAGCACCACTTCGACGAGATTCACTACCTCGACATCGTAGACTGCAATGCAGGTAATCACGGCAAGGCATTTGCCACCAACTTCAACCCCGAGATTAACATCCGCGAGATTACCCAGAATGGTCGCTATTGGGAGAATGGCGAGTGGGTAACGACGGGTTCGTTGGAGATTCACAAGACTCTGAACTACCCCAACATTGGTCCGAGGGAGAGTTACCTTTTGTACCACGAGGAGTTGGAGAGCCTTGTAATCAACTACCCCACCATCAAACGCGCAAGGTTCTGGATGACCTTCGGTCAGGAGTACCTCACCCACCTTCGTGTGATTCAGGATATTGGTATGGCCCGCATCGACCCAATTATGTACAACGGAATGGAGATTGTCCCCATCCAGTTCCTCAAAGCGGTACTTCCCGACCCCAAGACTTTGGGCGAGAACTATCACGGCGAGACCTCCATTGGTTGCCGCATCAGGGGTATCAAGGATGGCAAAGAGAAGACCTATTATATATATAACAACTGTGACCACGCCGAGGCCTACAAGGAGACCGGCACCCAGGCTGTAAGTTACACCACCGGTGTGCCTGCTGCATTGGGCGCTGCAATGTTTGCAAAGGGTCTGTGGGTGAAGCCTGGTGTTCACAATGTGGAGGAGTTCGATCCCGACCCATTCTTGGCGGAACTCGGCCCACAGGGTCTGCCCTGGGTTGAGTTACACGATGTGGATTTGGAGTTGTAGTCTAATGACCAACGTCTAACGTCTAAATGTCACGGGCGAGCCGTTGGGGCTCGCCCGATGGCTATATAATCAATTTGTGAAGTATTTGGCGATACAACGTATCGCATAAAAATTTTTGGGCGACTTTTTATAAAAAGTCGCAAAAAAAGATGAATTACTACAACACCGTTCCGTCGCCTTGCTATGTTTTGGAGGAGGCGGAGTTGCTGAAAAATATGGCCGTCATTGACCGCGTAAGGCGTGAGGCGGGCGTGGAGATTATCGTAGCCCTGAAAGCCTCGGCTATGTGGAGCATTTTCCCCATCCTCCGTGAGCACTCCGACGGTGCTACGGCGAGTTCGCTTGCCGAGGCACGGCTCGTATTTGAGGAGTATGGCAAGAGGGCTCACACCTACGCACCCGTCTACTCGGAGTGTGAGTGGGAGGAGATTATGCGTTACAGCGACCACATAACCTTCAACTCCCTCGGGCAATGGGAGCGCTACCGCGAGAGGGCTCTCTTGAACGGTATCTCGTGTGGTCTGCGCATCAATCACGAATATTCCACCGTCGAAACCGACCTCTACAACCCGGCATCGCCCACCAGCCGCCTGGGTATCCGCGCGGAGTTGCTACCCGACCTTCCCGAAGGCATCGAGGGATTGCATTTCCACTCGCTGTGCGAATCACAGGCGGAGGATTTGGTAGCCACTTTGGAGGTTGTGGAGGCAAAGTTTGGCCACTTGTTGGACAAGATTAAGTGGTTCAATATGGGTGGTGGCCACCTTATGACCCGCAAGGGATATAATGTTGATTTGCTGATTAGTACCCTGCGCGATTTCCGTAAGCGCCACCCCAATTTGAGGGTTATCCTCGAACCCGGCAGCGCCTTCACTTGGCGTACGGGTACGCTTGTGGCTACGGTGGAGGACATCGTGGAGGGCGGTGGCGAGAGCACGCTGGTTGTGAACGTCTCGTTTGCCTGCCATATGCCCGACTGCCTCGAAATGCCCTACAAACCCGCCATTGTGGGTGCCCACGACCCCGCAGAGGGGGAGAAAAAGTGGCGTGTGGGCGGCAACAGTTGCTTGGCAGGCGATTGGGTGGGCCATTGGGCTTTCGATAGGGAACCGAAGGTGGGCGACAGGCTCGTCTTTGAGGATATGATTCACTATACGATGGTCAAGACTACGATGTTCAATGGCGTATCGCACCCCTCAATAGCCATAGCACACACCGATGGCGAGGTGGAGATTGTGCGTCGCTTCGGCTACGAAGATTACAAAAATAGGATGAGTTGAGAATCGAAAAACTGATTACTGATAACTGATTACTGATAACTTAAAAATTTATGAAAATAGCGATACCGACAAGGGATGGTAGAGTTGATGACCACTTCGGTCACTGCGACCACTACACCATCTATACTATTGAGAATAATGCTGTTACGGCTACCGAAACCCTCCCCTCGCCACAGGGGTGTGGCTGTAAGAGCAACATTGCCTCGACGCTCCGCGATATGGGTGTGGAGGTTATGTTGGCGGGCAATATGGGCGAGGGTGCCAAGAACAAACTCTCCGCTGCGGGCATTCGCGTGGTGAGGGGGTGCAGTGGCGACGTGGAGGTGCTCATTAAGACCTACCTTATGGGCTTTGTGTTCGACTCGGGCATCACCTGCGACCACCACGAGTGTCACAATTAGAGCGGTCAGCAGTCAGACTCTCCCCTTTCCTCTCGGGTATCTTTTTTAATACCCGCGACGGTCAATTAGATAGAATAAGAGAGCCCTTTTCGGGGCTCTCTTATTCTATCTCAATATACTCGGCATAGACGAGCCGCGTGTGGGGATTGGAGGAGCGTATCTCTTGGCGTATGGCTTTGGTGCCCCACGAGAATATCCACCAACGCCAGGGTACGCGATGGACAACCTGAAAGAGCGTATCACACGAGGTGAAGGAGATGTGGGCCTGCGAGGGGTCCAACTCCACATTGAGGCTTACCCAGCCATCGCGCAAGTGCAGACGGTAAAGGGAGTCGGAGAGGATGGGGGGCGGAGTTGGGGTGAGGAGCGTATCGAGCCTTTGGATGCTCTCGACGAGGGTCAGCGAGCGCGCGTGGCGCAACCTTATGCCCAACTCTTCAATGCGCTGTGCGTCTTCCCTGCGGAACTCCTCCAACTCGCCCACCGTCATCCTCAACCGCGCAATAGACCTCTCACCCGCCATAACCTCCGAGCGTAGCGACTGATTTTCAGCCACAAGCGACTCTTGGTTGGCAGCCAATCGGTGCCCTCTCCTTATGCTCACACCGAGCGCTCCGAGGGCCAGAATAAGTAGCAGAGTAAGGGCGAGAATCAAAATATGGTAGCGTTTCATAATCGTAGATGGTTTTAGTGGGGTTGGGTGCAAATATAATATCCCACCCCGCGAAAAAGTTTCCAAATTTTATGGAAAAAATTATAAACGTCTAACGTCAATAGTCTCGGGGGCTCCAAGTTTGGAGCCCCCGAGTCATTATAGGGAGGTTAGGGAGTGTAGAGAATGTAGGGATATTCACTAAATTCACTAAATTCACTAAATTCACTAATCTCCCTAATAAGTTTTCGGGCTCGGCAAAAGTTTTGCCGAGCCCGCGACGGTCGACGGTCGACCAACAAAGGTAGTCACAAAAGTTGAGAAATTCAACTTTTGTGACTACCTTTGCGCTATGCAATTATTCTATGCCCCCGACATAACACCACCCCTCTACACCCTCCCCGAAGAGGAGAGCGGCCACTGCGTGAGGGTTCTGCGCCTCAAAGAGGGCGACTCGCTCCACATCACCGACGGCAGGGGCACACTCTATCGTGCCGAGGTGGAGGATGCCCACCCCAAGCGTTGCACAGTGCGCATCGTGGAGGAGCACCGCGAGTGGGAAAAACGCCCCTACTCGCTCACCATAGCCGTAGCCCCCACCAAAAACATAGACCGCATAGAGTGGTTTGTGGAGAAGGCTACCGAGTGTGGCATAGACCGTATTGTCCCCATCCTGTGTGACCACTCGGAGCGCAAGGTCATAAAGGGCGAGAGGCTCGAAAAGATTGCCACCAGCGCAATGAAACAGTCCCTGAAAGCCTACCTGCCACAAATAGACCCCCTCACTCCCCTCAAAACACTCTTGACCGAGGAGTTCGGGGGTACAAGGCTCATTGCCCACTGCGAGGAGGATATGGAGCGTATCTTTATGGGTGATGTGATTCGCAAGGGTGAGGACGTGATGGTGCTCATAGGCCCCGAGGGTGACTTCTCGAAGGAGGAGATTGAGGCCGCCCGCAAAGCGGGATTCAAGGAGGTAACACTCGGCCAGTCGCGCCTACGCACTGAAACTGCCGCCCTCGCCGCCACAATGTTCACAGCGTTTGTAAATAACTAACTGTTAACTGACAACTGTTAACTGACAACTCAAATGGCTTCTCTTTGGACCATATTTACTTCGTTTTTGAAGATTGGAGCCTTCACCTTCGGTGGTGGCTATGCAATGATACCACTCATTGAGGCGGAGATGATACAGAGGCGCGGATGGCTCACACGAGAAGAGTTCATCAACCAACTCACCATTGCACAGAGCATTCCCGGGCCCATTGCACTCAACACTGCGGTCTTTGTGGGCTACAAAACGCGCGGAGCAAAGGGAGCCTTTGCGGCCCTCGTGGGGGTTGTGATTCCCTCGTTTCTGATTATCTTACTGATTGCAACCGTCTTTACGGATTTCAAGGATAACACGGTGGTGGCTGCCGCCTTCAAGGGTATGCGCCCCGCAGTGGTGGCACTCATTGCCGCCCCCATCATAAGTATGACCCGAGGGATGCAGTGGTGGAAAATTGCGCTGGCACTCGCGGTGTCGGTAGTCATCTGGCTCGTCGGCATCTCCCCCATCTGGTTCATCTTCATCGGTGCCATTGTGGGCATCGGCTGGTCGTTCCGCTCCGAGGGCAAAATAGAGGAGAGAAAGGAGGGTGAGAGATGATTTACCTCCAATTGTTCCTCTCGTACCTGAAAATCGGCTTTTTTGGTTTTGGCGGAGGCTACGCGATGATTTCGCTCATCTACAACGAGATAGTGGTGCAAAACCAATGGCTCACAGCCACCGAACTTGCCGACGTTGCTGCCATTTCGCAGATGACCCCGGGCCCCATCGCCATCAACTGCGCGACCTATGTGGGCTACTCCGTTACGGGCAATGTGTGGGGCTCGCTGCTGGCAACCATTGCTGTCTGTCTTCCCTCGCTGACGCTTATGATGCTGGCCACCAAGTTCTACCTTAAATTGCGTGGCAACCGTCAATTCAAGGGTGCTATGGATGGTATGCAACCTATGATGATAGGCCTGATTCTCTCCTCGGCACTGATGCTCTTTGGCGATGGCACCTTCATTGATTGGAAGAGTTGGGCAATCTTTGCAGCCTGCTTTGTGGCCTCGGTAAAGAGGGTCAATCCTATCCTTCTCATCGTTCTCTCGGCAGTGGCAGGCATTGTGCTGTATTAATCCCTCCATTTTGGCACAAGTTTTGTTCAAATAGGGATAAACTGCGTGTCGAGGTGGGTGTTCATCGGAAAAACTCGTGTTTGATTTGGAAATTAGGGGAAAATTACCTACCTTGCACGCAGTTTCGTATAATTAATATTAACTCTTAAAAGACTTTTTGCCTATCGAAAACATCTACTCTTTATAACCAACATTAGAAGAAAGAGTATGATACACATCTCACAGGGTAAGAGCGACCACGAGTTGCTCCAAGACTACCTTGCAGGAGGCAAAGAGGCTATTTCCCAACTCATTGAACGTCATCGCCCGCGCGTCTATGACTACATCCGTATGATGGTCAAAGATGGCGACTTGGCCGATGATATATTTCAGGAAACGATGGTCAAGGTGGTGCGCGTGATTGACAGCGGGCGCTACCAGGAGAACGGCAAGTTCCTCTCGTGGGTGATGCGTATTGCCCACAACCAGGTCATCGACCACTTCCGAGCCGCAAAGCAGAATCACACAATCAACGAACACGAGGCAGGCTACGACATCCTCGCCACACAGCGCATAACGGAGGGCTCCATCGAGGACCGTCTGGTGGGCGAACAGATAGAGGCCGACCTGCGCCAATTGGTAACACTCCTCCCCGAAGAACAGCGCGAAGTGGTAAGACTGCGCTATTGGGGTGGGCTGTCGTTCAAGGAGATAGCCGAGCAGACGGAGGTGAGCATCAATACGGCACTTGGTCGTATGCGCTATGCCCTCATCAACCTGCGCAAGATGATAAAGGAAAAAAATATCGCTTTGGAGTAAAGGGCCTCCACAATAAACCCACAAGGCTGTGCGTTATAGTTGCAAACAACACAAACAACAAAACCACATTGCCTATGGGAGAGATTGACTACGAGAAGGATAATAGTTGCTTTGTGGGCGAAGATTACGAGTTGCTGTTGGGCCACGTCATCTGCGGAGAGCACGAATTGCTCTTTTTGGACACACTGCTCGGAGAATGTTTCACCCAAAGAGCAAATTAAAAAGCAAAAACAAAACATTGTGTTCTACAATGTTTAATTAGGTGTTAGAGAAGTTTGATTGGAGAAGGGTTGCCGCGAGGCACCCCTTCTTTTTTTGTCTAACGTCGAACGTCGCAAATGCGAGTAAGAGAGGGCAGAGGCTGCTTGCAGACTATGCCGAGCGTGAGCATTTTAGAGCAGACGCAGTCTGGTCAATAGTCGCGGGGCGCACCAAATAGGCGCGCCCCGAGAAATCATCCTTAATACTTTAAGCACGACGAGATGTGCTTGTACTACAACGAAGCAAGAAGTTTAACCAAGTGCTTCCAGAACTTCTCCACCGTAGCAATCTCCAATCTCTCGTCGGGAGAGTGTACGCCACGCAACGTGGGACCAAAGGATATCATCTCCAAGTGTGGATACTTTTCGAGGAACAGACCACACTCCAAACCTGCGTGAATGGCCCTTACAATAGGCTCTTTACCAAAGAGTTCGCGATAGGTGCTCACTGCCACATCCAAGAGATGGCTCTGGGGATTGGGAGCCCATCCGGGGTAGCCATCGGAGTGCACCACTTTGGCACCCGCAAGGCGGAATGTACCCTCCACAGTGCGCGCGGCATACCTCTTGGCACTCTCCACCGAGGAGCGTTGTGAGGTCACCACCTGAATCCTATTTCGGGGATGGAATTTCACGGATGCGAGGTTCGTGGAGGTCTCCACAAGGCCCTTCATTGCGAAACTCATCGCCAACACACCGTTTGCCACACTCACAATGGCGGTCAGCAGTCGCTCCTGGGTGTCGCAATCAATCACCTTTGCGGGCCTCTCGCACGCCTCGGCCCTCATCCAAAAACCACTATCGGTATATTGCAACTCACCAGACACATCGCCCGCAAAACTCTTCACAAGGCGCTCGAAAGCCCCCCTCTTATTTGCAGGAACACCCACCACAGCAAAGGCCTCGCGAGGAATGGCATTGCGCAAATTACCACCATTAAAGTCGCTAATTCTCAACGAGTAACGTTCCGATGCAACCTGCAACAAGCGCGCCATAATCTTATTTGAGTTGCCCAACCCATCGGGGATGTTGTCACCCGAGTGACCACCTTTCAGACCGCCAATCTCCACGCGATACCAAGCATACTCCCTGGGAGCACACTCACTCTTGTAGGTGAAGGTTGCGAGGGTATCCACGCCACCCGCACAGCCAATGAAGAGTTCACCCTCATCCTCCGAATCGAGATTCAGAAGGTACTTGCCCGAGAGCATATCGGGCGCAAGGTTGAAGGCTCCCGTAAGACCCGTCTCCTCATCCACCGTAAAGAGCGCCTCGATGGCGGGGTGAGCAAGCGAATCGTCCACCAACACAGCAAGTGCCGCTGCCATACCGATACCACAATCGGCACCGAGGGTTGTCCCCCTTGCCTTCACCCACTCGCCATCAATGTAGGCCTCAATGGGGTCGTTCATAAAGTCGTGCTGGGTGTCGTTGTTCTTCTCGCAGACCATATCGCTGTGGCTCTGCAAAACCACCGCAGGAGAATTCTCATATCCGGCAGTTGCAGGCTTGTAAATCACCACATTACCCGCCTTATCAACTTTGTGGGCAAGGTTGTGACGGGTGGCGAAATCCACCAAATAGGCGATGATTTTCTCTTCGTGTTTCGAGGGTCTTGGCACGCGCGTAATCTCCTCAAAAATGCCCCATACCAAAGAGGGCGAAAGTTGGCTGATAGTACTCATAGTTTTATAGTTTTGTTAGTATTTCCGCTTCTTGAACTCAAAATTCAAAAATCAATTTTCAAAGGTACTATTTTTTTTCTACATTTGCACCACACAAACACCACGAAAGATATGCGCATAGGTTTTGGATTTGATGTACACGCTCTGGCAGAGGGGCTTCCATTTGTAATTTGCGGTGTGAAGGTAGAGTCACCGTTTGGTTGTGTGGCACACTCCGATGGTGATGTTGCCATCCACGCGCTGTGTGACGCACTGCTTGGAGCAGCCGCCCTCGGCGACATCGGCAAACACTTCCCCGACAACGACCAATCCTACAAGGGCATCGACTCCACCATCCTTCTGGAACGCACTATCGACCTTATCCATAACGAGGGCTATGAGGTTGGTAATGTGGATATTACCATTGCGCTCGAAAGGCCAAAACTCCGCCCCCTTATCGACCAAATGAGGGCTCGCCTGGCAGAGGTTATGGGCATAGAGGTGGGGGCCGTTTCGGTGAAGGCTACAACCACCGAAAAGTTGGGCTTCACGGGTCGCGGTGAGGGCGTTGCTGCCTATGCCGTTGTGCTTGTCGAATAATCTTCGACAAGCGTCCAACGTCGAAGGACTAACGTCGAAAGTCGCGGACACGCTGTATCCGAAAAAAAGATTATAATTTCTCGGGTAACTCGGTTGCCCGCGTCGTTTAGACATTGGACGTTAGACGTTAGACCTCCAATTTTCCCGATTGTTAATAACTTTCCCGCTTTTTTCTTGCATAGTATGCTCTAAAAGCCGTACCTTTACAAAGTATTTTTAATACTTTGTATAAAGACCCTATGCCCGAAACTTATCATATTCCCGCACTCGCCGATGAAACCATTGAGGGATTGGCGATTAACCCCGACGGAATCTATGTGGATTTGACCTTCGGTGGGGGCGGTCACTCGCGCCTCATACTCGGGGAACTCTCACCCGAGGGTACCCTCTTTTCCTTCGACCAAGATGCCGATGCGAAGGTGAATCTCACGGGCGATGAGCGTCACCACTTCGTGGAGAGCAATTTTCGCTTTCTGCGCTCACAGTTGCGCCTACGCGGTGTGATGGATGGCCAGGTGGATGGCATCATTGCCGACTTGGGGGTCTCCTCGCACCACTTCGACACCGCCGAGAGGGGCTTTTCCTTCAAGGCAGATGCGCCTCTGGATATGAGGATGAACCAGAGGGCCAATTTCTCTGCGCGCGAGTTGGTGAACAGTTACTCTGCCGAGGAGTTGGCCAGGGTGCTCAAAGAGTATGGCGAGTTGGACACGACGTGGAAGATTGCCTCGTGCATTGTCCGCTACCGCGAACAAAAGGAGATAACCACCACCGGTGAATTGATAGAGTCGGTAATGCCCTGCACCCCGAAAAAGGATGGTGCCAAATTCCTCACCAAACTCTTCCAAGCCCTGCGCATTGAGGTCAATGGGGAGATGGAGGCGTTGAAGATGGCCCTCGAACAGAGCCTCAAAGTGCTCAAACCCGGAGGTAGATTGTGTGTCATATCCTACCACTCGTTGGAGGACAGGCTCGTCAAGAACTTCATCAAGACGGGCAACTTCGAGGGTAAGGTGGAGAAGGATTTTTACGGCAACGTAACCTCCGCGATGGAGGCCATTAGCCGCAAGGCGATAGTCCCCACCCCCGAGGAGGTGGAGCGCAACCCGAGGTCGAGGAGTGCAAAACTCCGCGTGGCGGAGAGAATTCAAAATTCAAAATTCAAAATTCAAAATTAGGTGCCAAGATATGAGGTTGTTTGGCAGAAAAGATAAGGTCAGCAAAAATGGCCGTCAGGCAACAGCACCCCGTAAGGATGAGAAACCTATGGGTGCGGTCAGGCCGAGCGAGATAGACAAAGCCCGAAGGCGCTCCTCGAAGAGCATCTTCTCGGGTGACGTGCTTTACAGCAAGAGCATAAGGCGCTACTACACCTTCGTGCTCTACTGCTGCTTGCTGATGTTGCTCTATATGGGCTACAACTTCACCTGCCAGCGCACACAGCGAGAGGAGATTGCTTGTCGCATAGAACTACAAAGGGAGCGTTCCAAGTCACTACTTCTCTCCTCGGAAAGACTCGATGCTACGCGCCACAACAACATAATGGCGGAGATTAAGCGCCGAGGATTGAGGCTCCAAGAGTGGAGCACGCCTCCAATGGTTATAAAACGCAACAGAGATGACAAAAAAGAGTAATACCACCGCCCACGACCCCCACCCCGGGAGAATCAAGAGGGGCATCCAGACGAAAGTGAAGATACTCTACTGCGTCTTTGGTGTGCTCTCGATTATGATTCTCGGGCAGATTATCATCACCCAATGGGGGCCCAATGGCACTCCATTGCGCAACCTCTCCGACGAGAGGTGCTACACCACGCGCCCTGTGGAGGGTAGTATGGGCAACATCTATGACCGCAACGGCGAGATTCTCTCCACCGACACGAGGGGCTACCGTTTGAGGCTCGACTTGCACGCCGAGGCCCTGGGTGGAGGCATATTCGAGAGAGACCTTCCCGCCTTGTGCGACTCTCTGTCGGCGATGTTTGGCAAGAGCGCCTCCTACTACCAGAAATTCCTCACCGACACACGCCACCGTGCGGTCAATAAGATAGGCCCCTCGCCCTACAACCAACCCTTCATCCCCGGGACACTCAATCAGAGGGAGTATGACCGTTTGCGCTCTTTTCCGCTGATGCAGCCCAAATATGGTTTGGTTGTGGAGCAACGTCCCATCCGCCACAAGGTCTATGGTTCGCTGGCGGCCTATACCATTTCGAGTGGAGTGGAGAGGGCATACAGCGATGTGATTGCTGCCGAGGATGGCGAGAACCGCTTTGTGTGGCTCGACTCGCGCCACCGCCACTCGGTGCCCATCATTGATGGTGACAACACCCCCGCCACCAATGGCAAAAACATCATAACAACCATCGACATCGACCTCCAAGATGTGGTGGAGGGTGCCCTGCGTAAGAAGTTGGAGGAGAACAATGCGAGCAGTGGTACAGCGGTGGTTGTGGAGTGCACAACGGGCGAGATTCGCGCGATGGCCAACCTCACACACCACAAAGGGGGTGAGATGAATGACGACTTCAACTACGCCATCCAATGGCAGGGTTCCCCGGGTTCGACTTTCAAGGGTGTGTCGCTAATGGCACTCATCGACGAGGCAGGGATGAGCATTGACAAACGTATAGATTGTGGCAAGAAGCCCTCGATGGTCATTGGTGGTTTGAATATTACCGACACCCACGTTGTGGGCGAAAAGACGGGTAAGACCACACTCAAAGGTATCTTCACCGAGTCCTCCAACATTGGCTTCGCCAAGACCGTCACAGAGGAGTATGGCGAGGAGCCCGAGCGATGGGTGGAGTATATCAACGCCATCGGTATCGACAAAACAGGCAACATTCAGCGCATCAAAGGCTACGGTTTCAAGGGCATAAAACACCCCTCAACCTACAAACAGCGTGGCGGTTGGTCGCACACCACCCTCACACAGACAGCCTATGGCTATGAGATGGATATGACCCCTATGCAGACCCTGATGTTCTACAACGCGGTGGCCAATGGTGGCAAACTGCTCCAACCCATCCTTGTGAAACAGATTGAGAGCGATGGGGAGATTTTGGAGGAGTTCACCACCGAGGTGGTCAATCCCGCCATCTGCTCTCCCGAGTCCCTTGCCAAATTGAGGGAGTGTATGGAGGCTGTGGTGAGCGACGAACACGGCACAGGCAGGGCCCTCGCCTCACTCCCCTTTGGGGTTGCGGGCAAGACGGGTACGGCACAGGTCTATCAGACGAAGGAAAATATGGGAAGGACGGCTTACGAGACCAAAGATGGCAGCAGGGAGTACCTTGCAACCTTCGTGGGCTACTTCCCTGCCGAGAACCCCAAATACACCTGCATAGTGTCAATCAAGACCCTGCGTAAGAGGGGTGAGGTGAAGTTCTATACGGGCGCGGGCGTATCGCTTCCCGTGTTTAAGGAGATTGCCGAGTATATCTACTCCCACGATAGGGAGTGGCAAAGCGAGGCGGTGTGTGGCGCATTCCAAGCCCCCACCCCCAAGCCCCGTAGCGTGGTGGAGCCCACCGAGGAGGGCGTGATGCCCGATGTGAGTGGTATGGGCCTGCGCGATGCACTCTGGGAGTTGGAGCGCAGGGGCTTAAAGGTGAGTTTCGAGGGCGTGGGCGAGGTTGTGCGCCAGAGCCCCGAGGCAGGTAGGGTGTTCACCCCGGGTGAAGAGGTAAAATTAAAATTGAAAATTGAGAATTGAGGCAAATGCGAGTAAGCGAGGGCAGAAGTCGCTTGCGCATTATGCCGAGCGTGAGCATTTTAGAGCAGACAAGGTCTGCTCAATTGAGAATTAAATAAGGCACATAGGACTTATGTGACTTATAGGATATTTGATGTTGGACAAAACGTATGAAATTAGATAAAATACTCGAAGGAATAGAGGTGCGAGAGTGCGTGGGCTCGTGGGAAAAGGAGATTGAGAACATCACGATGGACTCACGCAAAGTGGCGTGTGGTGTGCTCTTCGTTGCCATCGAAGGTACGGTGGTCGATGGGCACCGCTTCATCTGTGCGGCTGTGGATGCAGGGGCGAGTGCCATCGTATGCAACCGCCTACCCGAAGAGGTGCGCGAGGGTGTAACCTACGTTGTGGTGGAGGATACGGGCGAGGCTGTGGGATGGATGGCCTCGAATTTCTATGGTCGTCCGAGCGAGAAGTTGTCCCTTGTGGGCGTTACGGGCACCAACGGCAAGACCACAACCGCCACCCTGCTCTACAACCTCACTCGTAAGTTGGGCTACGAGGCCGGACTTATCTCGACGGTGGTCTATAAGATAGGCCAAAGGGAGGAGCCCTCAACCCACACCACCCCCGATGCCATCAACCTCAACCGCCTTTTGGCGAGGATGGTGGATGCGGGGTGTGGCTACTGCTTTATGGAGGTCTCCTCGCACAGTCTTGTGCAGGGACGCACTGCGGGCTTGCGCTTTGCGGGCGCGTTGTTCAGCAACCTCACACACGACCACCTCGACTACCACAAGACCTTTGGAGAGTACTTGAAGGCAAAAAAACGCCTCTTCGACGGCCTTTCGAAAGATAGTTGGGCACTCGTGAATGCCGACGATAAGAATGGTCTGGTGATGTTGCAAAACACCCGCGCGGCAAAACACACCTACTCGCTACGAGGTGTGGGCGAGGTGAATAGCAAGATTGTGGAGATGACTTTGGAGGGTATGCTCCTCGAAATCGATGGCCAGCAGATGTGGTCGTCAATGCTCGGCAAGTTCAACGGCTACAACCTCACAGCCGTCTATGGAGCCTCACGACTGCTGGGCTTCGAGAAGGAGGAGGTTCTGGTGGCGATGAGTGCATTAGGGAGTGTCAGTGGTAGATTTCAGACCTTCCGCTCGGAAAGGGGAGTTACGGCCATTGTGGACTATGCTCACACGCCCGACGCGCTGGACAATGTTATCGACACCATCTTGGAGGTGGGCACCACCCGCCGACTGCTGACGGTGTGTGGCTGTGGTGGTGACAGGGACAAAACAAAACGCCCCGAAATGGCACAGATTGCCGCCGAGAAGTCCTATATGGCAATCTTTACCTCCGACAACCCACGCACCGAGGACCCCGAGGCTATACTCCGCGATATGGAGGCGGGAGTGGTCGGCAGAAGCAACTACCTCTCAATAACGGACCGCGCACAAGCCATCCGCACAGCCCTGCGTATGGCGGAGGCTGACGATGTGGTTCTCATTGCCGGCAAAGGCCACGAGGACTACCAAATCATCGGCACCGAAAAACGCCACTTCTCCGACCAAGAAGAGGTGAAGAGAGAGTTTGAAATTCAAAATGCAAAATGCAAAATTCAAAATTAAAACAATAGAAAGAGAATGATATACTCATTGGTAAAGTATCTCGAACAACACTTCGACATCCCAGGTTTGGGTATGTTTGAATATTTGTCATTCCGCTCGGTGGGAGCCATAATCTTGGCACTGCTGATAGCGATGATTTTTGGTGACAAACTCATCCGTATGCTGCGTCGCAAACAGATTGGTGAGGATATTCGCAACCTCGGTTTGGAGGGACAGATGGAGAAGAAGGGCACCCCCACGATGGGTGGTATCATCATCCTCCTCTCGGTGCTCGTACCCATTCTGCTGCTTGGCGACCTCACAAATATCTATGTGTGGCTGATGATTATCAGCACCATTTGGCTCGGCATTTTGGGCTTTGCCGACGACTACATCAAAGTGTTCCGCAAAAACAAAAACGGACTCAAAGGCAAATTCAAGATTGTCGGACAGGTGGGTTTGGGTATCATCGTAGGTACCGTTATGTGCCTCTCGGAGCAGGTTGTGGTGGTCGATAAGAATACCACCTCGAAGACCTCGGAGGTTGTGGAGGTCGTTGCCCCCGATGGCACCATCGAGAGCCACATCAACGAGTACTATGTGGGTGAGAAGAGCACCAAGACAACCATTCCTTTCGTGAAAAACAACGAGTTCGACTACCATTGGTTTATCCCCTCCGAGAGCAAGACAGGCGACACGCTGACGTGGTTGTTCTACATTCTGGTGGCGATATTTGTCATCACTGCTGTTTCGAATGGTGCCAACCTTACGGATGGTCTTGATGGACTCAATACGGGTGTGAGTGCGATTGTTGCGGTAGTGCTCTCCATCCTTGCCTACCTCTCCGGTCACGTCATCTATGCCGACTACCTCAACATTATGTACATCCCCGGCAGTGGCGAGTTGGCGGTCTTTGGGGCGGCATTTGTGGGCGCACTGATAGGCTTTTTGTGGTACAACTGCCACCCTGCACAGGTATTTATGGGCGACACGGGCTCTCTCGCCATTGGAGGTATCATTGCGGTCTTTGCGCTTGCCATCCGCAAGGAGCTGTTGCTCCCCATTCTCTGTGGCATCTACCTCGTGGAGGTGGTGAGTGTAATGATTCAGACCCTCTACTTCAAGTACACCCGCAAGAGGTATGGCGAGGGCAAGAGGTTCTTCCGTATGGCCCCCCTCCACCACCACTACCAGAAACAGAATATGCACGAGAATAAAATCGTCATTCGCTTCTGGATTGTGCAGATTCTGCTGGCAGCCTTTGCTCTGGTAACCCTGAAAATCAGATAGCGTCAAAAATTTTTGACGTTATACGTTAAACAAAACCTATTATTGAGTGAAGATTTATGGATAAGATAAAAAACATAGTTATTCTTGGTGGCGGAGAGAGCGGATACGGCTCGGCAGTGCTGGCTAAAAGCAAAGGGTTCGATACGTTTCTTTCGGATGGTGGCACTCTCAACCCCAAGTATAGAGCGCTCTTGGAGAGCGAAGAGATAGATTTCGAGGAGGGCGGACACTCCGAAGAGAGAATTCTGGCTGCCGACCTTGTGGTCAAGAGCCCCGGTATTCCCGAGAAGGCCCCCATTGTGAGGCTCCTGCGCGAGAAAGGAGTGAAGATTGTGAGCGAGATAGAGTTTGCCCGCCCATTCAGCAAGGGAAAGACTATCTGCATTACGGGCTCCAATGGCAAGACTACGACCACTACTCTCACCCATCGTATCCTTTCGGATGCGGGATTGGATGTGGCTGTGGGTGGCAATATAGGCGAGAGTTATGCCCTGACGGTGGCGAGGAGCGACAAGGAGTGGTATGTATTGGAGTTGAGCAGTTTCCAACTCGATGGTTGCTACGACTTCCGCGCTGATGTGGGCGTACTTATGAACATAACACCCGACCATCTTGACCGCTACGACTACAAGTTCCAGAACTATGTGGACAGCAAGATGCGCATCCTGCAAAACCAAACCACCGAGAGCCACTTCATCTACTCCGAGGACGACAAAACCATCCTCGCGGAGGTGGCCAAACTCTGCCCCATTGCGGAGCGCCACCCCTTCGGCAAGTCCCACATTGAGGGCTCGGTGGCTCGCGTGGAGTTGGATGGCAGGCGTGTGGAGATAGACCTCGCAAGGCTCCAAATCAAGGGCCTTCACAATGCCTACAACGCTATGGCAGCAACCCTCGCGGCCCTCGCAGCGGGTGTGAGTGAGGAGCAGATTTTGGAGACTCTCTACTCCTTTGAGGGCGTAGAGCACCGCTTGGAGAGGGTGTGTGAGATTGATGGTGTGATGTGGATTAACGACTCGAAGGCTACGAATGTCGATTCGGTGTGGTACGCATTGGAGAGTATGACGCGCCCAACGGTGTGGATTGCAGGCGGTACAGACAAGGGCAACGACTATGAACCCCTGATGGATTTTGTGGGCAAGAAGGTGAAGGCCCTGGTTTGTATGGGCGTGAACAACGCCAAGTTGGTCGATAACTTCAATGGCATAGTCCCCGTCTATAACACCCACTCGCTGAATGAGGCTGTGGAGGTGTGCCGTCAGGTGGCACAGAGTGGCGATACGGTGTTGTTGTCACCCGCGTGCGCGAGTTTCGACCTGTTCCGCAACTACGAAGAGCGAGGAAGGTTGTTTAAGGAGAGGGTTTTGGAAATTCAAAATTCAAAATTCAAAATTCAAAATTAATATGGCTGGGACGAAGGATAGCGGACAGAATAGCCTAACAGCACGCATCTTTGCGGGCGATAAGGTTATGTGGGTGGTGATAGTTATCCTGCTCATCTACTCGCTCTTTGTGGTCTACTCCACGACGGCCTACGATTTGGGAGTGAGCGCGAGTCAAGAACTCATCCGCCAACTGCTCTTCATCTGCATAGGAATGACGGGGTTCTACATTGCGCAATCGTTTAGCATCAAGTTCTACAAACGGATAACCGTTCCCTTCCTATTGCTCTCGTTGGGATTGACACTGATTATGATTTTCACCCATAGTGGAGGAGGTGCCGAGCGCTCGTTGGGCATATTTGGTTTTGAGTTTCAGCCCTTTGAGTTTCTGAAATTTGCCATCATTATGAACCTCGCTCGCCAACTCTCCACACGCCAGAAGCAGATGGAGGGCCTCCACATAATGCCGAGTTTCCGCATCTCGGATTGGAGGGATAATAGCGAGGAACAACTCGCCATCCTGCGCACCCAAACCCTCCCCATACTTGGTCCCATTGCGCTGTGCTGTGTGCTGACCGTCAAGTTCAGCAACTCCACGACCTTGATTATTGCTGCCTCGTGCTTGGCTATGATGTTTTTGAGCAGGGTACATAGGAGCGACCTCGGGAAGATAGTGATTGTCGGCCTGTTGGTTGGAGGTCTGGCGCTTGCCATCTATGGCAGTGAGGGTAGCCGTAGTGGTACGGCTGTGAGTCGCGTGTCGTCGTGGACCCCCAATGTGCTCACCAAGTCGGCAAGCAAAGGTAGCGACGGCAAGGAGTACTACCAACGCCACAAACACCCCGATGGCACCCCCAAAGAACACGACCAGACCCTCTATGCCAAGATGTCGATTGCGACGGGCGGATTGAGTGGCAAAGGCCCCGGACAGAGCACCAACCGCTACCTTGCGGAGGCGGACAAAGATATGGCCTACGCCTTCTTGATTGAGGAACACGGCCTCATTGGAGGGGTGATAATCCTCTTTGCCTTCCTTGTGATGTTCTACCGCTCGATGGTCATCTTTCTCAAATGCGGTACTGCATTTCCGGGCTTGTTGGTGCTGGGAATAGGTACGGTCATTGTCTTGCAGGCGTTTCTGCATATGCTGGTGAGTGTTTCGCTCTTCCCCCTTACGGGCCAGCAGTTGCCTATTGTGAGTAAGGGAGGCACCTCACTCGTCTTGACCCTCACGATGCTTGGTGTGCTGATGGGGGTGAGCGCAAAAGCGGAGGAAAAATAAGGATGGACTTAAAAGACATATAGGGCCTATAAAAAACGAGCGCGAGCGTAACGTAGTAGATGCCCGAGATGGGCGCAAATGAGGATTTTGAGCGCGAGCGTAACGTAGTAGATGCCCGCGAGATGCAGTCGAACAACGGAAAGAGTATGAACAGAAGAATCAAAATAGTATTGAGTGGTGGTGGAACAGGGGGACATATATACCCCGCAGTGGCTACTGCCGAGGCGCTCAAAAGAGCGTTAGGTGAGAGGGTGGAGTTCCTGTTTGTGGGAGCCGAGGGCAAGATGGAGATGGAGAAGATTCCCGCTCTCGGCTACAAAATTGTGGGACTCCCCATCGTGGGCTTGCAACGCAAACTCACCCTCGCCAACCTGCTGGTACCCTTCAAGGTATTGAAAAGTATGTGGCTTGCACGCAAGACCTTACGCGAGTTTGGGGCCGATATGGCCGTAGGATTTGGTGGCTATGCGAGTGCCCCCGTTCTGAAAGCAGCACAGAGGATGGACATCCCCACCATCGTGCAGGAGCAGAACTCCTTTGCGGGAGTGACCAACAAACTGCTCGCCCAAAAGGTGCGCAAAATATGTGTGGCTTATGAGGGTATGGAGCGCTTCTTCCCCGAGGAGAAAATCATCCTCACAGGCAACCCTTTGAGGGGGAGTTTTGGTGGGAAGGTAGACCACCAGAAGGCTCTGGCCCACTTCGGGCTCTCGGGAGCCAAACCCGTAGTGCTCATTGTGGGTGGCTCTCTCGGCTCGCGCACAATGAACGATATGATGAAGGCCCACCTTGACCGCATAGTGAGCGAGGGCAAGTTGGAGGTCATCTGGCAGAACGGCAAATACTACGACAAGGAGATGGCGGAGTTCTGCAAAGGGAGAGATATGACAGGCGTATGGAGAGGCGCGTTTATTGACCGTATGGACTACGCCTACGAGGCCGCCACAGTGGTGGTGTCCCGCAGTGGGGCCTGCTCGGTGAGCGAACTCTGTCTGGTAGGCAAACCCACACTCTTCATCCCCTCGCCCAACGTCGCCGAGGACCACCAAACACACAACGCTATGGCTCTGGTGAGGAAAGGAGCGGCGGAGATTGTGAAGGATGCGGAGGCCACAGCCAAGACCTTCGAGGTTGTGGAGCAGATGGTGGAGGATGAGGCAAGGCTCGCCACCCTCGCGCACAACATCCGCACAATGGCCATTGCCGACTCTGCGGAGCGCGTGGCAAAAGTTGTGATGGAGGAGTTGAAAATTCAAAATTGGCGTTAAAGATTTAGGACGTTAGACAGAATTAATTATGAAAACTGTATATTTTGTGGGTATCGGAGGCATTGGTATGAGTGCCATTGCGCGATATTTTCTTCACGAGGGTTGTCGTGTGGCGGGCTATGACCGCACCCCCTCACCCCTAACCGCAGAACTCGAAAAAGAGGGCGCAGAGATACACTACGAGGATAGTGTGTCGCTCATCGGTGAGGAGTGGAGGGATGCCTCGCAAACGCTGGTAATCTACACCCCCGCAATTCCTGCCGACCACTCGGAACTTGCCTATTTCCGCGAGGGAGGTTTTGAGGTCGTCAAGCGTTCCGAGGCGCTCGGTCACCTCACAGCTGGTAAGCGCACAACCGCCATTGCGGGCACTCACGGCAAGACCACAACCACCACCCTCACTGCGTGGCTCACACTCTGCGCCACAGGGGGTGGCAACGCCTTTTTGGGAGGCATATCGCGCAACATAGGTAGCAATCTTCTGCTCGGAGGCGGCCAGAGGATGGCTGTGGAGGCCGACGAGTTTGACCGCTCATTCCTGCGCCTTACGCCCACCATCGCTGTGGTGACCAGCACCGATGCCGACCATCTGGACATCTACGGCACCCACGAGGAGTTGCGCCACGCCTTTGGAGAGTTTGTGGAGCGCATAGTGGAGGGTGGCACACTCATTCATCGCTACGGGCTCGAAATAGCACATAACAACCAAAATATCAGCACATATACCTATGCGCTCAACAACCCCGAGGCCGACTTCCACGCCACTAATATACGCCCTGTGGGTGACGGCACATTCCGCTTCGATGTGGTGTGCCCCGATAGGAGGATTGAGGATTGCCGACTCGGCATCGGTGGTGAGATAAACGTGGAGAATGCCATTGCCGCCATTGCTGCCATCTGGGCAGGTGGCGAGTTCGATGAGCAGGGATTGAAGGATGGTTTGGAGCGCTTCGAGGGTGTCAAACGCAGGTTCGAGGTATACATCAACACCCCCGAGAGAGTCTATATCGACGACTATGCCCACCACCCCGAGGAACTCTCGGCAGCCATACGCTCCATCAGAGGTATGTTCCCTGGCCGCCACCTCACGGTTGCCTTCCAACCCCACCTCTATACCCGCACGAGGGACTTTGCAAAGGAGTTCAGCAGGGCTCTTTCGATGGCCGACAGAGTCTTTTTGTTGCCCATCTACCCCGCGCGCGAAGAACCCATTGAGGGCGTTACGAGCCAGATGCTGATGGCAGATATTACTGTCCCCTGCGAGATTGTTGCCAAGAGTGACCTTGCGGCGAAGATAGGTTCCTCGGAAGTTGATGTGGTTGTCACCTTTGGTGCGGGCGACATTGACCGCGAGTGCGAAAAAATCGCAAGGGAGTTGAGAGTTGAGAGTTGGCATTAATGGCTTTAAGGACCATTTGACGTTAGAGGATAGACAATGAAAGATGTTTGGAGAATAGTAGGTAGGACCATATTTTGGTGCGCAGTGGTGGCGTTCTTCGTTGCCACAGCCATCCTGCGCTCACACAAAGAGAGGGCACGCAGGGTGGAGAGCGTGGAAGTCATTGTGAAGGATGCTGCCGAGAGGGGTTTTATAACCCCCGAAATGGTTGTTGAGATTATCCAACGCGAGGGACTCAACCCCATTGGCGTTAGCGTAGACAGCCTCGATTTGGCACGCATCAACCGCGCAGTGGAGGAGTATTGTTTCACTGCGGGTGCCATAACCTATGTGGACTACGAAGGCACACTCACTGTGGAGGTTACGCAGCGGGAGCCTGTGGCGCGCATCCGCACCCAAAGTGGCCACGACCTCTACCTCACCCGAAGTATGTATGTGCTGCCCGTACAGCCCCACGCCTGCCTCAACCTACCCATCATTACAGGCGATGTAGAGTTGCCCTTTGGGAAGAGTTTTGAGGGCTCACTGCGCGAGTGGCTCTCGGAGGGAGAAAAAAATCATAAAGAAAATTATAATTTTCTTTGCAAACTGATTAATTTTGTAGTTTCATCCGAGCACGATGAGTGGTCCAAAGGTCGCATTGTCCAAATCAACCTCGTTGCGCCCACCTCCAACGGCCCTCGTGGGGAGTTCCAGGAGCCGGAGGTTGAGATAGTTCCGAGCGACGGCAACTACATTGTGGAGTTGGGTACTTTGGAGAGAGTGGATGAGAAGATTGAGCGTTGGCGCACCTTCGTAGAGGCAAGAGTGGTCGATATGGAGGGCGGGAGGCTCAATGTGCAGTATAGGGACCAAGCACTTTGGGAGGCTCCCAAAGAGGTGAAGCAGACGAAAGGTAAGAGAAAGTAACTCATAACTTTTGTTGCGTGGCAGATGCCCGCGAGATGAGTTCGACAAACGCAAGCAAACAAGCGCAAAGAACTCATATCACGGAGCAGATGCAAGGCCCGCGAAGGGCGAGAAACCGCAGTTTGCTGTGCGCAAATGAGGATTTCGAGCCCGAGCGTAACGCAGCAGATGCCCGCGAGATTGAGTTCGACAAACGCAAGCAAACAAGCGCAAAGAACTCATATCACGGAGCAGATGCAAGGCCCGCGAAGGGCGAGGATGCGCAGTTTACTGTGTGTAAATGAGCAATCCGAGCACGAGTGAAACGCAGCAGATGCCCGCGAGATGAGTTCGACAAACGCAAGACGTTAGACAAAAAAACTATATATTATGGAGCAGCACTTGATTTCAGTAGATTTGGGAGGTAGTAAGGTTACTGTCGCCCTCGGCAGACTCTCCCACAACGGCGAGACGATAGTTGTGGATGCGGTGAGCAAACCTATGGATGGCTTCACTCGCGGTGAGGTCACCAACATCGAACACGTCACCTCGGCAATTCGTGACGCGGTATCGGAACTCGAAAGGCGACAGGGTGTGAAGGTGAACGATGTGTGGGTGAGCGTTTCGGGCAGACACATTGTATCTGCCGACAACTCGGGCTTTGTCTATGTTGGAGGTGCCGATGGTGAGATTACCGAGAGGGATGTGGAGAAGTTGCACGAGAATATGAACAACGTGCAGGCCCCCGACGGGAAAGTTATCCTTTCGCGCATACCCCAGAACTACAAGGTTGATGCTAACGAGACCCTCGGTTCTCCTGTGGGCAGGTTTGGTCGCAGGCTCGAAACGACATTCAGTTTTGTGCTGGCGGGCAAGGTTGCTTTGGAGCGCATCAGCAAGGCGTTCCAGAGGGCCGGTGTGGAGAGAGTGCACTACCTTGCGGGTGCTATGGCAAGTGCGGAGGTGGTTGCCACCGAAGAGGAGAAGGAGTCGGGTGTGATTGTCATCGACCTGGGTGCCGCCTCTACCGACTTGTGCATCATCCAGAACAAGATTGTCAGGTATGTGGCTTCGATTCCCGTAGGCTCCTCGGCCATCAATAACGACATACGCTCCACCGCCATACCTGCGGGTGTTATTGAGAAACTCAAAACCAAGTGTGGCTACGCCACCACAAGTGCTATACCTGCCGACAAACTCAACTCTTCGGTGCGCATCAATGCCCACTCGCCCCACCAGAAGAACAAGGAGATTACCTACCGCGACTTGGCCACCATCATCGAGGCCAGAATGCTCGATATTGTGGAGTTTGTGTGTAGCGAGATTCGCGCCTCGGGCTACCACAACCGTCTGCCCGGAGGTATCATCCTCACGGGTGGAGGCTCGCAACTCGCAGGCGTGGAGATACTCTTCAAGGAGCGCACAGGCTACGATGTAAGGCTTGGCGCTGCCGAGGGCGACATCTCGGCAGAGAGTATGGAAGGCACTTCGGCTCCCGAACTCGCCACCGCTATTGGTCTGCTCTCGCTCGGCATCAGGGAGAGTGGCATAGCCCCCAGCGACTATACCCCCCAGAGTGAGATTGTGGAGGAGCAGGAGTACCAAGAGCCCTACGTTGAGCCCAACAGGGAAGAAGAGGAGGTTCAAGAAGAGGTGCGTACCACCACAAAGGAACGACGAACCAAAAGGAACGACGAAGAGGGCAAGAAGAGAGGTGGATTTTGGAGAAAGGTCCACGATGCGGTCTTTGGTGCCGACATTGACGACGACGAGATTTAGCCCCACCGCCACCATTGAACCTTTAATGAGGAGGAGAAGAGAAGTATGAACAACACATTTTTAGACTCGATAATGGCACCCGCCAAGAGCCATACGGATATTTTGGTGATGGGCGTGGGAGGTGCCGGTGGCAACGCTGTGAATCATATGTACGACCTCGGCATCAGGGATGTTACGTTTATGATTTGCAACACAGACCGCCAGGCTTTGCAGAGTAGCCCCATTGAGAACAAGATACAACTTGGTAGCGGTAGGGGTGCCGGCAACAACCCCGATAAGGGTAAGGCTTTGGCTCTCGAATCGCTCGACGACATAATGATTGAGTTGGAGAACAGCAAGGCGAAGATGATATTCATCACCGCAGGAATGGGTGGTGGTACGGGTACGGGCGCTGCGCCCATCATCGCCAAAGCCGCCAAGTCGAAGGGCTTGCTGACGGTGGCGATTGTGACCCTCCCCTTCCGAGGCGAAGGTCCCACCCGTATGGGGCAGGCACTGAAAGGCTTGGAGGAGTTGAGCGCCAACACCGACTCGATGGTCGTGATTCACAACGACAACATCTCGAAAATCTACGGCACACTGCCTGTGATGGAGGCCTTCCACAAAGCCGACGATGTGCTGGCAACGGCTGCCAAAGGTATTGCCGAGATGATTACCCGTACCGACTTCATCAACGTCGATTTGGAGGATGCCAAAACGACAATGACCGATAGCGGTATGGCTGTGATGGGCTCGGCACGCACGAGTGGCGAGAATAAGATAGACATAGCAGTGAGCGAGGCTCTCTCCTCCCCACTGCTCAACCAGCAAGACATCAGGGGAGCAAAGAAGATTCTCTTCAACCTCTCCTATGCCAATGACTCCTCGCTCACTATGGAGGAGGCCGTTAGGGTACAGGACCTGATTCAGGCCCGAGCGAGCCTTTCGGCAGGAGGTGCCGAGGCCAACATCATCTGGGGTGCGGGTCCTTCGGACGACTTGAAGGATGGCGAGATTGAACTCACGGTGGTGGCTACGGGCTTCGAACAGCAGATGGAGCGCCCCAAAGAGGCAATCATCAACCCCGAAGGTGAGCAGGAAGAGGAGGTTAAGTGGAACATCACGGAGCGCTATAAGGATATCGACAACCTCCTGCTCCAACCCGCCTATTTCCGCAGGGGCTTGCAACTAACGGGTAGCAGTCGTGGTGGCAGGTCGCAAGTGGGCGAGATGATAGCCGATGCCACCACTGCCGAGGAGAAAGCCCCCGTTGCAGAGGAGAGAACTTTGTTTTAAGAGATATTGATTAGAGGAGATGATAATTAACCGACTATTGGCAATAGTGACCTTCATACCCTTTGATTGGGGTCTGCTGTGGAACATTGCGCTCATTGTGTTACTTTTGGGATGCTCGGCTCTGATGTCGGGCTCCGAAACCGCGCTTTTTTCTCTCTCGCCGAGCGCTCTTGACCGCATCCGCAAACACCCCACAGCAGCCCGCAGGGCAATTATGGGGCTGCTCTCCGACCAGGATAGGTTGTTGGCGACGATTTTGATTCTCAACAATCTTGTCAATATCTTCATCATTGCCCTGTGCAACAACCTGATTGACGACATTGTAGTCTTCCACTCTACGGGTTGGGAGTTTGCCATCAAGACGGTGGCTGTAACATTCATACTCTTGCTCTTTGGCGAGATTATTCCCAAAGTCTATGCGAGTTACAACCCCAGCGGTTTTTCCAACCTGATAGCCCTCCCGTTGCAGTTTCTCTCGCGAGTGCTGAACCCCCTGTCGTTCATCTTGGTGAAGTACTCCGATGCCATCCAGAATAGGGGCATCATTCAGCCCGAAAACATCTCTATGGAGGAGTTGGAGAACGCTTTGGAGATTACCGAAAACCCGAGCCAGACGGAGAAAGAGATGCTCTCGGGCATTGTTCAGTTTGCCTCGACGGAGGTGGAGGAGATTATGCACCCGAGGATGGAGATTGTTGCCATCGACGAGGAGGAGAACTTCGACGAGGTGAGGAGAGTTATCAATGAGAGTGGCTACTCGCGCATTCCCGTCTATAAGGGTAGTATTGACCACATTGTCGGTATGCTTTACGTCAAAGATATGTTGCGCCACGTCGGTAAGGGTAGCGACTTCGAGTGGAACAAACATCTGCGCCCCGCATACTACACCCCCGAACACAAGAAAATCAACGAACTCTTGGAGGAGTTCCAAACCCAAAAGGTACACATTGCCATCGTTGTCGATGAGTATGGTTCCACCCTCGGATTGGTGTCGTTGGAGGATATTTTGGAGGAGATTGTGGGCGAGATTAGCGACGAGAGCGATGCACCCGAGGAGGTGCTCTACAAGGAACTCTCGGAAGGAGTCTATCTCTTTGAGGGTAAGGCCAATGTGGGTGTATTGGAGGAGGTTTTGGACCTTTCGGAAGGGACCTTCGACGATGTTCGTGGCGAGGCGGAGACGGTGGCAGGTATGATGCTCGAAACCAAGCGCGAATTTCTCAAAAAGGGTGACAAGATGGTCTTTCACGGTGTGAGATTGACGGTCACGAAGGTCGTAGGACACCACGCCGAAGAGATTAAGGTCGAGAAATTGTAGCCCTACCACCACTCTAACCCCAAGAGTCCTATGAATATCCACCAACGCATAGAGATACCCCGAGGTCGAATCCTCCTTGCGCGCGTTAGGCCCGAGGCGGAGAACTCCCCGCTACTGACCGATGACGACCTCGACTACCTGGCAACCCTTGCAGCCCCCGCGCGTAGGGCACAATGGAGCACTTGTCGCGAGATACTGCGTAGCGAATTGGGAGCGGAGGCGACGTTGAGATATAGCACATCGGGGGCTCTCATTCTCACAAAACCCGTTGGTGAGGTGCGCTATGTTAGCATCTCGCACAGTAGCGAATGGGTGGCTGTAATGCTCTGCGAGGGTCGTTGCGGTGTGGATGTGGAGTCGCTGGAAAGGAACTTTTCGAGGGTGGCCTCACGCTACATCTCTCACGAAGAGAGAGAGAGGTTGGAATATCGCGTGGGGTGCCACTTCGAGGCCATAATGTGGAGTGCACAAGAGGCCCTCTACAAATATGGTAGCAACCCGGGGCTCGACTTTCTGCAAGATATGGTCGTTGTGGATATAGACACCGAGAGGGGGGAGATTTCGGCAGAACTCTACGGACTCACTACCCCACTCATCCACTACCACCTCTTCGAGGGGCAGGTCGTATGCTACATCTCGGAAAGAGGAGCAGAGGTATAAACTAAACGAATGGTTATGAATGTGCGCATCAATGAGGCTTGGAAGGAGATACTCCAGCCCGAATTCGACAAACCATACTTCGAAAATCTCGTGCAATTTGTGCGCTCGGAGTATGCCACCCACACCGTCTATCCCGCCGGTGGCAACATCTTTCGCGCATTGGACAAATGCCCTCCCGACAGAGTGAAGGTTGTAATCATCGGTCAGGACCCCTATCACGGTGAGGGTCAGGCCAATGGTTTGTGCTTTTCGGTGAACGACGGGGTGATGTTTCCCCCCTCGTTGCGCAATATTTTCAAGGAGATAAACTCCGACCTCGGCAAGCCCATCCCCACGAGTGGCAATCTGGATAGGTGGGCAGAGCAGGGTGTCTTGTTGCTCAATGCAACCCTTACGGTGAGGGCCCACGAGGCCGCATCCCACGCGGGTAAGGGCTGGGAGACCTTCACTGATGCCATTGTTACGGCTCTCTCGGAACTCAAAGAGGGTGTCGTCTATATGCTTTGGGGTGGCTACGCCCAGAAGAAGGGGGCGAAGATAGACTCCACGCGCAACCTTGTGCTCAAATGTGCCCACCCCTCTCCCCTATCGGCACACAATGGATTCTTCGGTTCGCGCCACTTCTCACAAGCCAACGCCTACCTCCGATCCATCGGCAAAGAGGAGATTGATTGGTAAATTGAGAATTGAGAGTTGAGAATTAGGACTGGAAGAACTACAAAATCCCAGATGTCCTATTAGTCCTAGAACTCCTAAAATTCTTCGGGCGCATCGCGCCAGCGACTATTGACGTTAGACCAAAAAAATATGACCTTTAAGATAACCATACTCGGTGCGGCGAGTGCCAAGCCTTCGGCCACACGCCACCACACCTCACAACTGCTCAATCACGCAGAGCAGTATTTTCTGATTGATGCAGGTGAGGGGGTGCAGAGCCGTATGATGAGAGTTGGTGTTAGCCCTATGAGGCTCACCGCCATCTTCATATCCCACCTGCACGGTGACCACGTCTTTGGGCTCTTTCCGCTGATTTCGAGCCTCGGATTGATGGGGCGCAAGGCACCCTTGCACATCTACGCCCCCCGACCTTTCGATGAGATTTTGGAGTACCACACTCGCTACTTCGACACCGCCCTACCATACGAGGTCGTGTGGCACGAGGTGAGGACCACCGAGCACAACCTGCTCTTCGAAAACAATGTTTTGGAGGTGTGGAGCGTGCCCTTACGCCATAGGGTGCCCACAGCAGGTTTCCTCTTTCGCGAGAAACCTGCGGGGCTCAATGTCCAAAAGGAGGCCATCGAGAAGTATGGCTTGGGAGTGGCACAAATTACCGCTGCCAAGAGAGGTGAGGATGTAACTTTGATGGACGGCACCATTATCCCCAATGCCGAAGTAACATATACGCCCTGGCAACCACGCAGTTACGCCTATTTGAGCGACACCAATTACTCGGGGAAGGCTGTGAGCCTTGTGCGGGGTGTGGACCTCCTCTACCACGAGGCAACCTATGCCGAAGATATGCGCAAGGAGGCAAAAGAGCGTGGCCACTCCACAACCCTCGGGGCGGCAAAGGCTGCGGTGGAGAGTGGCGCAAAACGACTCCTTATCGGTCACTTCTCCTCGCGCTACAAGGATGAGAGAGCACTTGTGGAGGAGTGCCGTACACTCTTTGGCGAGACCTACTTTGCCGAAGAGTTTAAGACCTTTGAGATTGAGATGAAAAAACTATAATATATAATACACACACTCTATGAAACGATACCTATTTATATTATTATGTAGCCTTGTGGCCCTCACTGCCTCCGCACAGCGCAACTCACACGACAGACTGCGCTACGACCAGATGAACGAGGAGGGGGTGTGGAGCGTTGGTGTTTCGATGTCACCTGTGGTCGGTATGCGCCACCCTTTGAGTGGACAGTATGGTGGCGGAGTGATGTGCGCCACAGGAATTATGGGCTTTGGTATTGAGGGCGGCTATTTTATTGCCGACAATATGCGCCTCTCGGCTACGCTGGAATTTGCAAACAATATGTGGGGTAATATGGTGAATTTCGCAAGTGGGCCCTACGATGGCTACACCCAGCAGTCGCAATTCCACTTCAACCTGGGAGCCCATTGGCATATGGGGCGCTGGGATGTGGGAGGCGCACTTGTGATGGGCAATAGCACCTTCGAGTATTTCGCTGCCGACACCGCAGAGGGAGGCCTCAACGATGAGCGCTTCGGTACGGAGTCGTTCCGTGACCGCCATTCGGTCTTTGGCTTGTCCTATCAGGCGGGCTATATGATTTCACCCTTCCTGAAAGTTGGAGCCTTTTGGCAACCCACCCTCGCCTTTGGTGCAGGTTATAGCCACTCGCTTGGCGCAAAACTCACCATCTACCTCCCCTTCATCAATGCAGTAGTCTGCAAATAGGAACAAACCACACACAACAATCGCGGGTATCAAAAAAGATACCCGCGATTGTTATAGGGCCCACTGTAATGGGTGAAGTAACGACACTTTTGTGCTGGTGGGTGCCGTAACGGCACTTTTGTGCTGGTGGGTGTCGTAACGACACTTTTGTGAGGGTGGTTCTCCAAAGCCCCCCGAGTGCAGATGGCGAGACGAGGAGGCGGAACGCCTCTTTTGTGAGGGTGGTTCTCTTCTGCATTTTCGAGAAACACCCCACCCCGCGAGATGAGCGAGCAGCGAGTAGAATATCGCGAGGCAGATGCAAGGCGCACAAGAAAATCTCCCCCGCAGTTTACTGAACGTAAATGAGGGGGAGATTTATCGCAGTGCAACACCGCAGATGCCCGCGAGATTCGCTCGCAAAGAGATTTGCTCGCTATTATCTGCGACGGCGGGGCATCATCGGCATACCACGCATAGGCATACGCTTATTACCCGCACCGGCAGCCATCTTCATAACCTTGCGCATATCTTCAAACTGCTTCAAAAGACGATTGACATCTTGGAGAGTAGTACCGCTACCGGCAGCGATACGAGCCTTTCGCGAAGGGTTGATAATCTCGGGATGCTCCCTCTCGGCAGGAGTCATAGAACCAATGATAACCTCGGTCTGCTTGAATACATCGTCGGAGATTTCCACACCCCTCAACGCCTTATCCATACCGGGAATCATACCCATAATATCTCGCACTGAACCCATCTTCTTGATTTGTCCAATCTGCTCAATGAAGTCATTGAAATTGAACTCATTGCGGTAGATTTTCTTCTTCAAGCGACGCTCCTCTTCCTCGCTAAACTGCTCCTGTGCCCTCTCCACCAGCGACACCACATCACCCATACCGAGGATACGGTCTGCCATACGCTCGGGGTGGAACACATCCAAAGCGTCCATTTTCTCACCTTTGGAGATGAATTTCAAAGGTTTATTGACTACCGAGCGGATGGAGATAGCCGCACCACCTCGGGTGTCACCATCGAGTTTGGTGAGTACCACGCCATCGAAGTCCAAGCGCTGGTCGAACTCACGGGCGGTATTGACCGCATCCTGACCGGTCATTGCATCCACCACAAAGAGGGTTTCGGAGGGGTTTACAGCCGCCTTCACAGCCTCAATCTCCTGCATCATCTGCTCATCGACAGCCAGACGACCTGCGGTATCGACGATTACGGTATTGATACTCTTCGAGCGAGCATACTTAATGGCGTTCTCGGCAATCTCCACAGGGTTTTTGTTGCCCTCTTCGGTGTAGACCTCCACCCCCACCTGCTCACCGAGGATTTTGAGTTGGTCGATAGCAGCGGGACGATAAACATCACCCGCAACCAACAGCACGCTACGATTACGTTTCTCTTTGAGCAGTTTGGCGAGTTTGCCCGAGAAGGTAGTCTTACCCGAGCCCTGCAAACCTGCGATGAGGACCACTGCGGGGTGCCCTGTGAGGGTTATATCGGTGGCTGTACCACCCATCAGAGTCGCCAACTCGTCGCGCACAATCTTGGTCATCATCTGACCGGGTTTAACGGCTGTGAGCACATTTTGTCCCAGGGCCTTTTGTTTCACCTCATCGGTGAAAGTCTTTGCGACCTTATAGTTCACGTCGGCATCAATCAGCGCCCTGCGAATCTCTTTGAGTGTTTCGGCTACGTTGATTTCGGTGATTTTGCCCTCACCTTTGAGAATCTTAAACGACCTCTCTAACTTCTCTGATAGGTTTTCAAACATTGCATCAAACGATTTAGACGGCAAAGATAAATAAAAATCGCGAACACCTGCCGATGTTCGCGACTTTTTGCCGATTTCATAGAGAGTTTTCTACTCTGCCAACCCAATATCCTCATCCGTGATGGTGAAAGTCCATTCGTGGTGCTCCGCTATGTATGTCCCAAAAAACAACTCTTCGTGCTCCGTTTCCCATTGCCGATAATCCCAATTCTCCTCCTTGAATATATCGTGCGGGCCGTTATCTTTCCCCATCATCCACTCTTTTACCACTTCTCCATTTGTGTTTGTGATATACATACGACATGATATAATATCCTTCTCGTAAAGTGTAAAAAAAGTACTAAAAGTCAACATGTTGTCATTGTAAAATCTTTCATATTTCACCGACACAACACTGTTAGAGATAATCATCCAATTATATACAGAATTAACATCCTCATACGGTTTATTGCTGTAAATTAGTTCGTGATAAATATTCAAATCTAAACTGGTTTCGTTTTGAAAAATCCATTCTCCTTGTAATTCACCATTAATATCTCTCGGAACAGTACAAGACCAAAGCAATAGTCCCGTCAAAAAAATAAGCAAACGTTTCATAATGCAGTATTTTTAGAATTTGAATTTCATATTTATTAACGATGTATGACTCACATTATCCTCCAACAGCCTTGCCTTAAACGATTGTAGTGTAGTAACATCCTCTGTCATACTTTTATTAATCTGTTGCAAAGTCATACCCCCTTTATACAATTCCCATACAATCTCTGGCTTAAACCAATATCTGCCTCGGTAATGGTGAAGGTCCATTCGTTGTGGTAGATGGTGTAGTAGGTTGTGGTGGTAT
>JAZOCT010000004.1:0-20851 GCA_045596685.1 Tidjanibacter sp.
TACACCCAAAATTACACCCAATTTTTCATATATCAAAATGCACCCTATGAGTTTCAATGAATTTAACAATTTTATAAACGCTTAATTTACAACGAATTGAAATTTTATGATTTTCTATGATTTCGTAAGTTCTGGAGCCTCTCTCTCCGCCACAAAGAAAATTTTTCGATAGACAACTGCCTTGGCAGTTGTCTTTTTTTATGCAGTAAGGTGGCAGGAGTTTGCTCATAAGCCACCTTACTGCATAAAAAGCAAACCGCGTAGTGGTGTCGAAAATTTTTCTTTGAGCATTAAGGAGTAACAGGGATCACAAGCCGCCGCAGGCGGTGCAGTAATCCCTCTCTCTCCGCAAAAGGGCAAGAATTATTGCAGGGCTTCGATGAAAATCGAAGCCTTTTTTGTTTCTGCAAACCGAGCCAGACTTGTTTGAGCGAGGGCTGCGGGAACAAAAAGAATACTCGCCTCGGCATCCATACCAGCCTCCATACGCTGGCCAATATTGGGGAAGGAGGGATATATTTGCTCCGCCCGAGATAAATAGCACGAAAAATTCTTACCTTTGCGGCGGTGATTATTCCCAGAGATACAAAACTAAACAAGAAAATAGAGATGAAAAAAGGAGTAATTATTGCGCTCTTGGCACTATTGGGTGTCGTGGCGCAGACAAGAGGTGCAGAATCCCACACAACCACCTATCGTGCCGATAGTCAGCCTGTTCGTTGGGTTGGCCGCGTGGCTGTGGAGCCCGAAGGTGAGGTGAAGTTCGATTGGAGTGGCACCTATGCCGAGATGATATTCTGTGGTTCAAGGCTCGAAATGACAGCCTCGGATAGCGGGCTCAACTACTTCAATGTTATCGTCGATGGTCGTCAGCACGCCATCGTAAAGACCGAAGGCAAGGAGCCCCAGAGGGTGCTCTTGTTCGAGGGCAAGGAGGGCACCTATCACATCCGCCTGCAACGTCGCACAGAGGGTTTCAATGGCCTTACAACCATCTATTCCTTCACTACCGATGGCGTTTTGGTGGAGGGGCAGAACCTCGCCAAAGGTCGCCACATTGAGTTCATTGGCGACTCGCTCACAGCGGGTTACGGCACCGATTCGGCAAGTGGCTCGGAGCCCTACACTGCCGAAACCCAAAACTGCAACCTTGCCTATGGTTGTTACATTGCTCGCTACTTCGATGCCGACTACAACCTTGTTGCCCACTCGGGGCAGGGTGCGGTGCGCAACTATGGCGACACAAACAACACCTCGGAATACACAATGTTGCAGCGCTACGGACTCTTGTTCGACGAGGCAGACAAAGACCAGCCCTACAACTTCCGTCGCCAGAGTTACGTCCCCGACTTGGTTGTTATCTTCCTCGGTACCAACGACTTTTCCACCAAGCCCTGGCCCTCCTATGAGCAGTTTGCCGAGGGCTATGCACAGTTGGTTGCGCAGGTGAGGGCGGCACACGGCCAGGTGCCCATTTTGTGCGTGTCGAGTTATGTCTTTGAGCCCACATTTGAGTATGTGTGGCGCATTGCCCAGAGCGATGAGAATCTTCACTTTGCCTGCATCTTGCCCGAGGCGTTTGCACGTCCGAGTGAGTTGGGAGCCTCGGAACACCCCAATCGTGTGGGCCAACAGAAGATGGCAATGGCTCTGATACCCTACGTTTCGACCATTACGGGCTGGCAGGTTCGTAGCGATATGTAGATGGCATCGAGAGATTGAAAAAACGAGAGGGCGACCACACAAAAGTGGTCGCCCTCTCGTTTTTCGTCTATCGTTTTTTGGGGAAGAAGGATTGGCGTGCCACCATACAAGCGCCCACCATTCCCGCCTTCTGGGGGTTGGCCGAGGTGAGCACCTCGATATCCTTACACATCAGTTTGAGCGAATATTTGCGGATAGCCGAGCGGATAGGAGGTAAGAAATACTCGTCGGCCAGCGCCAAAACACCACCAACAATCACAGCCTCGGGGTTGAAAATGTTTATCAGATTGGCGAGTTGTCGTCCCAATTCAGCCCCCGTTTGCTCTATCAACTCAATGCAAAGAGGGTCTTCGTTGCGCGTTGCGGCACACACAATGTCGAAGGTGGAGATGGGTTGTCCGCTCGCCACGCGAGGCGAGAGTACCGAGGCCTGCCCCTGGCGTATGCGCTCCAAGAGTTTGCGGTGTATGGCACTACCCGACACCTCCGTTTCGAGGCATCCCTTCTTGCCACAGTGGCACATAATCTCATTGTTGTAGACGTTGATGTGCCCCAACTCACCCGAGTAGCCGTGACGACCATAGTAGAGTTCCCCATTGACAATTATGCCCAAGCCGAGGCCCCAACTTGCATTTATGAAGAGGGCGTTGCGATACCCCCGCGCATTGCCTGTTGAGAGTTCGCCAAAGGTCATTGCGCGTGAGTCGTTCTCAATGCGCACGGGGTGGCCTATCTTCTCGGTGAGTATGGCTGCAAGGGGCTCATCGTTGTCCTCGAAGTTGAAGATACTGTAACTCTCCCCCGAGAGCGAATTGACACGCCCCGAGATGTTGATGTTCACCAAAGCCACCTTGTCGCCCTCTACGCCCGATTGCGCCAAGAACTCCACCACACTGTGGCACACCCTATCGAGGGTGGCCGGGGTGTTGTCGAAGTGGAAATCGTTGAGCGCGACCTCGCAGACCATCTCGCCCGTAAGGTTCATCAGCCCGATGTTGAGAGCAAAGCGTGAGATGTCCACACCAATGAAGTAGCAAGCCGAGGGGTTCACTCCATAGATTATGGGTTTGCGCCCCCTGTGAGAGTCCATCTTGCCACACTCCACAAAGTATCCGTCACTTATCAATTCGCCCACATATTTGGCGACGGTTGGTACGCTGTAACCGAGCGTTGCCGCCATTTGTGGAATCATCTGGTTGCCTTCATAAATACAATGACGCAGGATGTCGTCTTTGATAATTTCCGCCTCGGAGGGAGGGGTACTTTGGAGCGATTTGTTGTAGTTAATCATAGTCGTGTTGTGTGTGCTGGAAGGGAAGTGCGCCGAGGGCGCAAGTTGTATCGTTATTTTTCACAAAATTAAACAATTTTTTTATTCTTCACCAATTTCCCACAAATATTCGTAAAACAATTTAAGAATTATACACCTTGATATTATTTGTAAGTCGTTGGTTTGTCGTGTGTTATGGGGGTGGCGGTGGATGTAAAAATAAATTAATCGCTTTGTCTATTCTTTCTTTGTTTAATTAATGGATAAAATATAGTTTTGTGTTGCTTGTTATGGTGCGGAGTAGGCCAATTTTCCTCCCTTGCCACAACCAACACTACCGCCCACACCCATCGGGCAACAAAGGAAGAAGAAAAACAAATAACTACTAAACAGAAAAACAATATGAAAGAGCTTACAAGACGTGATTTCCTTAAAACTACGGCTGCGCTTGGTGCTGCTGCGATTCTGCCCACCGAGTTGGCACGCGGAGCCGAGAGAGTGGAGGATGTGCTCAATTCACCAATGTTCCGAGAGAGAGAGGGTGGTTTGATTGTGCCCCCCGCCGCAGGTCTTCCCATTACAGGAACCTTCCTCGATGAAATCTCACACGACATTCCCCACCAGAATTGGGGAGAGAAGGAGTGGGATGCCGACTTTGCCAATATGAAGGCTATCGGTATCGACACCGTCATTATGATTCGCTCGGGATACCGCAAGTTCATCACCTACCCCTCGAAATACCTCCTCGGCAAAGGGTGCTATATGCCCTCTGTGGATTTGGTAGATATGTTCTTGCGTCTGGCCCGCAAGCACGGTATGAAGTTCTGGTTTGGCCTTTACGACTCGGGTAAGTATTGGGACACCGGTGATTTGAGTTGGGAGATTGAGGACAACCGCTACGTCATCGACGAGGTGTGGGAGCGCTATGGTGAGAAGTACAAAGACGTTTTTGGTGGATGGTACATCTCGGGCGAAATCAGCCGCAAGACAAAAGGTGCCATTGGTGCCTTCCACGCAATGGGCAAACAGTGTAAGGATGTGTCGGGAGGCCTCCCCACCTTCATCTCGCCCTGGATTGATGGCAAAAAGGCCATTATGGGCACCAACAATAGTGTCAATGCCAATGCTGTGTCGGTGTTGGAGCACGAAAGGGAGTGGAATGAGATTTTCGACGGCATACACGACGTGGTGGATGCTTGTGCCTTCCAGGACGGACACATCGACTACAACGAACTCGACGCATTCTTTGAGGTAAACAAGAAACTTGCAGACCGCTACGGTATGAAGTGCTGGACCAATGCCGAGACCTTCGATAGGGATATGCCCATCAAGTTCCTGCCCATCAAGTTCGACAAACTGCGTATGAAACTCGAAGCCGCCAAACGCGCAGGCTACGACAAGGCCATCACCTTTGAGTTCTCGCACTTCCTCTCGCCCCAATCGTCCTACCTTCAAGCAGGACACCTCTACAACCGCTACAAAGAGTACTTCAAAATAAAATAAGGGAGGGATTTCTATGGCAAAGAGTATAAATCAGACTATGGATAAGAAAATGAATATGGGGTATGTGATTTTTATGGCGCTTGTGGCTGCCATAGGAGGCATACTTTTTGGCTACGATACGGCTGTGATTTCGGGCACAACCGAAATGGTTAAGAGCCAATTTGCGCTCTCGGATATGCGCGAGGGTTGGTATGTTGGTTGCGCCCTGATAGGCTCCATCTGCGGTGTTGCGGTGGCGGGCGCTATGAGTGACAAACTCGGACGCAAGATTACGATGCTCATCTCGGCTGCTCTGTTCAGCATTTCGGCCATTGGTTGTGCTGTGTGTGGCAACTTCGAGTGGCTGGTGGTATACCGCATTATTGGTGGCGTGGGTATCGGTGTGGTATCCATCGTGTCGCCCATCTACATCTCGGAGGTATCGCCTGCAAAGGTGCGCGGAACGCTCGTATCGCTCTATCAGTTGGCCGTTACGGTGGGCTTTCTGCTCGCCTACTTGGCAAACTGGGTTATCGACGCAGGTATCAACCCCGAGTTGGTGGCTTCGGCAGACGAACTGACGCTCTGGCAAAGGATGTTCAACTCGGAGGCTTGGAGGGGTATGTTGGGAAGCGAAACCTTACCCGCCTTGCTCTTTTTTACGATTATCTTCTTTGTGCCCGAGAGTCCCAAGTGGCTTGTTGTCAATAAGAAACTTACCGAGGCCACTCGTGTATATGGCAAAATCTACCGCTCCGAGGCAGACATCACTGCCGAGATTGCCACAACCGAGGAGTCGATGGGTGGCGAAAAGAAGGGCAGTTGGCGCGACATTCTCAAACCCGGCATCTTCAAGGCTGTGCTCATCGGTAGCGCCATTGCCATTTTGGGACAGTTTATGGGTGTGAATGCGGTGCTCTACTATGGACCCAAGATTTTCTCCGAGGCGGGCTTCGACAACCCAATGTTCTCCACCGTGCTGGTGGGCGTGGTGAATATGGTCACCACCATTTTGGCAGTCTTTATTATTGATAAGGTGGGTCGCAAACAACTCATCTATTGGGGTGTGTCGGGTATGATTCTCTGCCTGCTGTGCATTGCGGTCTACTTCCAATGGGGCGCAACGCTGGGGCTCGGCAACGGCTTTATGCTCACTTTCTTCTTGGCATACGTTTTCTGTTGCGCCATTTCCATTTCGGCAATCGTCTTTGTTCTGTTGAGCGAGATGTATCCCAACAGCGTGCGCGGCAGGGCTATGAGTATCGCAGGCTTTGCCCTTTGGGTGGGCACCTATCTAATTGGCCAACTCACCCCCGTATTGTTGGGTTGGAGCCAGTCGGGCACCTTCTTTATCTTCGCCCTGATGTGTATACCTTATATACTTATTATGTGGCGACTCGTGCCCGAGACCACCGGTCTTTCGTTGGAGGAGATTGAGGCTTATTGGAACAACAAGAGCAAAAAATAAAAATCAGAGATAAACTACTATGACAGACAATCAGAAACAGTACTTAAAAGAGTGTGCGTCGCTCTACCGCCAGGAATTGACGGAGGATGTGATGCCATTCTGGATGAAGAATGGTGTCGATAGGGTCAATGGAGGCATCTACACCTGCGTCGATAGGGACGGAACCCTTATGGATACCACCAAATCGGTGTGGTTCCAGGGTCGCTGGGGATGGACGGCTGCTGCCGCCTACAACCGCGTAGAGAGGCGCGAGGAGTGGCTCGAAGCCTCCAAGAGCGCTATTGATTTCATCGAGAAACACTGCATTGACACCGATGGACATATGTTCTTCACCGTAACGGCCGAGGGTGCACCCGTACAGAAACGTCGCTATGTTTTCTCGGAGAGTTTCGCGGCAATCGCTATGGCGGAGTATGCCAAAGCCTCGGGCGATAGAACCTATGCAGAGAAGGCATTGGAGGTGTTCAGGAGTATGAAACGTATGCTCTCGACCCCCGGTTTCTTGGAGCCCAAAACCACTGTACAGGGTAGGGGCCACTCCATTACGATGATTCTCATCAATGTGGCTGCGGTTTTGAAGGGCGTGATTGAAGCTCCCGAGTTGGACGAGCAGATTGATAGTTCCATCAATGACATTGAGCGTTACCTTATGAACGAGGAGTATCAGACCGTCCTGGAACTCGTCGGTCCCGAGGGTGAACTCATTGACACCCTCGCAGGTCGCACCATCAACCCCGGTCACTGCATCGAAACGGCTTGGTTTATTCTCGCCGAGGCAAAACGCCGAGGTTGGGATGAAAGACTCACCCGCATAGGTCTGAAAATCTACGATTGGGCCTGGGCGTGGGGCTGGGACAAGGAGTTCGGAGGCATCATCAACTTCCGCGACTGCAAAGGCTTCCCACCACAGGACTACTCGCAGGATATGAAGTTCTGGTGGCCACAGTGTGAGGCGATTATCGCATCGCTCTACTGCTATGAGGCTACGGGCAATGAGGAGTATCTGGAAAAATTCCGTATGGCTCACGAGTGGGCTTATGCCCACTTGAAGGATAAGGAGATGGGAGAATGGTATGGCTACCTGCACCGCGACGGCAGTGTGGCACAGCCCGCCAAAGGCAACATCTTCAAGGGCCCCTTCCACGTTCCCCGTATGCTTATCGAGGCGGCAGATTTACTCACCGAAATAACCGAAAAATAGAAGTAATACCCTTGTAGGGAGGAAATCAAAATATATAATAACTACAAATAAGGATTCACTTATGAAAAGTTTTACCAATTCATTTGTAAGCAGAGTGGTGCTGTTGGCGCTGATGCTGCTTACCACCACCTCGCTGATGGCGCAAACGTATGTTCGTGGTGTGGTGAAGGATGATGCAGGTGAGCCGGTAATTGGCGCTACGGTAGTAGTGGAGGGCACAACAATGGGTACCTCCACCGACTATCTCGGCAACTACCACCTGACCATCCCCAAAGATGTCAAGAACCCCAAACTTCTCTTCCAATACCTCGGTATGCAGGATTTGTTGGAGAGTGTCTCTGGTCGCACCAGCATTGATGTGGTGATGAAGACCGAGGCCGACGTTATCGACGACATTGTTGTTGTGGGCTATGGCGTACAGCGCAAAGGTAGCCTTACGGCCTCAATCTCCTCGATTGATGGTGACGAGTTGCAGAAGGCCCCCGCAACCAATGTTACAAGTATGCTGGGTGGCCGTATTGCAGGTATCACCTCTGTGCAGGAGTCGGGTGAGCCAGGTATGGATGGCGCGGCACTTACGGTGCGTGGTTCCTACTATGGCGTAACCTACATTGTGGATGGCGTGCCTCGTGCGCTGGATGACATCAACCCCAACGATGTGGCGAGCATCTCGGTGCTCAAAGATGCCGCTGCCGCTTCGGTCTATGGTCTTAATAGTGCCGGTGGTGTGGTAATCGTGACCACCAAGAGCGGTAAAGAGGGCAAGAACGAACTGAACTATACGGGTTCGGTGGGTGTCTCTGTGAATGCCAACTTCCCCAAATTCCTCAATGCCGAGCAGTTTGCGTGGTACTACAATAAGGGTCGTGAGATGGACGGAATGGAGCCTCTCTTCACTGCCGAGCAGGTGGCCTTGATGACCAACGGTGACGACTCGGATGGTTGGGGTGACACCAATTGGATTGAAGAGGTGTTTGGTACGGGTGTGAACACCAAACACAACATCTCCACCTCGGGCGGTAACGATAAGGTGCGCTATTTCGCATCGTTGGGCTATATGAACCAACACGGTAACATCTCCGCTTATACCTATGAAAAATATAACATCCGCGCCAACATCAACGCGCAGGTGAGCGATAACCTCACCCTGAAAATGACCGTTGCGGGTGGTACCGATAGGAAAAACAACCCCGGATTCTCGTCGGGTGGTAGCGAGAGTGACGGTACTTGGATGAGTGTGGCTCGTCAGGCCATCGCCTCCCACCCCTACTTGCCCAAGACCTACGAAGGACTCCCCACCGCAACCCCCAACAACATCGGTCAGGGCTCGTCGCCCATTGCCGCAGTGGAGCAGAGCGGCTACAATCGCAACGATGGCTACGAGGTGCAGACCAACATTGAGTTGGAGTATAAGTCGCCTACGGTGAAGGGCTTGACGGCTCGCGTTATGGGCTCTTTCGATCACGGCTACTCGGTGAGCAAGATTGTTGCCACCCCATTCTATGTGATGCTCGCTTCGGTGCCCACCGATGGCTCTCCCAAGATGAACTACCAGAAAGTTTTGGATGTGCGCGGTACTTCCTACAACACACTCGGCGAGGGTATATACAGTGGCACCTCGCTGTTGGGTAATGCACAGTTGCAGTATGTGACCAAGATTGGCGAGGACCACGACTTGGATATGATGGTTGTTGGAGAGATGAGGCAATATAGGGGACGTAGCATTGCGGCCTATGGTAGAGAATTACCCTTTATTGAATTGCCCGAGTTGAGCTTTGCAACACCCTCCGATAGCCCCATTAGCGGTTACAGTTCGCTCACTCGCCAGATGGGTTTTGTGGGTCGTCTGCGCTATGCCTACGCCAACAAGTATATGCTCGAAGCCTCCGCACGCTATGACGGTAGTTATAAGTTTGCCGGCAATGTGGATGACAAACGCTGGGGTCTTTTCCCTGCTGTGTCGTTTGGCTGGCGCATTAGCGAGGAGGAGTTCTTGCTGGGCTCTGACGAGTGGCTCGAAAACCTCAAATTCAGGCTTTCGGCAGGTGAAGTGGGTGTCGATGATGTGAGCGCCTACGGCTTCTTGAACCAATATGGTCAGGGTTCGCCTGTCTATCTGGGTGGCAACCGCTTCAATACGCTGGCAGTTACCTCCATTGCCAACCTTAACCTCACCTGGGCTCGTACCCGCTCCTTCAACGTGGGTTTGGATGCTTCGTTTTGGAGGGGCTTGTTGGGCTTCGAGGTAGACTTGTTCTATACCCACACCTACGATATGCTCACCTATATGGGTGGCAAATATCCCCCTTCGATGGGTGGTTATTACCCCGTATGGGAGAACTTTGGCGAGCAGGATAGTCGCGGTTTGGAGGTTGTCCTCACCCACTCCAACACCATTGGTGAGGGAGCCAACGCACTGCGCTACAATATGGCTCTGAACCTCACTTACGCCTACGCACGATGGATTAAATATACCGACAAAGCAGATACCCCCGCCTACCAATGTTATGCCGGTCAGGAGTTGGGCGCAATGCTTGGCTGGGTAGCCGATGGCCTCTACCAGAGCGAAGAGGAGATTGACCACTCACCCTGGCCCTGGGGACAGCGCCCCCGAGTTGGTGACATCAAGTATGTGGACTTGTCGGGTAACGGCATTGTGGACTACGAGGATAAGGCCTTCACGGGCCGTAGCAATAGGCCTAAATTTACAGCCGGTCTGAACCTTTCGATGTTCTGGCGTAATTTCGATTTCTCGACCCTGATTACCGCTGCGACGATGTTCGACATCTCGCTGACGGGTACATACTACAACGGTATGGACGACAACACCATCTTCACCGAGACCTTCAAGGAGGGTGGCAACTCTCCCGTCTATTTGGTGGAGAACGCTTGGAGGGAGGACAACCCCAATGGTACCTACCCCCGCCTTACGGTCAATGCGCCCACCAACAACAACGGTTTGGCATCGACCTTCTGGTTTAGGGATGGTAAGTATCTGCGTGTGAAGTCCGTACAATTGGGCTACACACTCTCCAAGAAGGCTTGCGAGCGTGCAGGTTTGAGCAGTGTTAGGCTCTATGTGGAGGGTGCCAACCTCTTCACTTTGAGTGGTCTGCCCGAGGGTATCGACCCCGAGTCGCCAGGTGTAAACAACGGCTACTACCCACAACAAAAGACCTTTATGGGTGGTATCTCTGTGACATTCTAACCGCAGAGGATTCGAGCAACAAAAGAGATTAACAACGCTAAAAAATAAGACAATACGACTATGAAAAGATATATGAAATTAGCATTGGTGCTGATGGGTGTGTGCACTTTGGCGGGCTGCTCCGATTGGGACAGTTTCTTGGACACCACACCCACAGATTCCGTGTCGGACAAACTCGTTTGGAGCAAGCCCGAATATGCCGAACTGAACATCAATAGTTTCTACCACATAATCGATGCTCTCGGACAGTTCGATACTGCCCAGACCGCAGTTGGCATTTCGGAGGGTATGACCGACATTCTCAAATATGGTTCCACATCGCTCAATACACATATGTGGTTTGCCAACGAGATGGCCTATGGCTCCTCTCCTTCGGCAAGTTCGGCAAGTTACTATTTGGGCAATTGGAGTTGGTGCTACGGCAAACTCACCTCGCTCAATCAGGCACTCAGCAACCTGCACGAGTATAAAGAGAACTTCACCGAGGAGCAGTGGAATCGCTACACTGCCGAGGTGCGCTTTTTCAGGGGCTTCATCTACTTTGAGTTGATGAAACGCTACAAGGAGATTATCATCTACGACTACGATATGACCCAAATTAAGGCCGATATGCCTTTGAGCACCGAGAAGGAGGGTTGGGATATTGTCGAGGAGGACCTTCAGTATGCCTCGAACAACCTGCCCAGCATTACTGCTTCGGCATCGCGTGTGAGCAAGGAGGCTGCCGACGCTCTGCTTTCGAGGGCTATGCTCTACGCCGAGCGTTGGGATGTGGCCGCTACTGCCGCCAAGAGGGTTATCGACTCCAAAAACTTCTCGCTCACCGAGGAGTATGCAACAGCGTGGAGCAAGACCCGCGCACAGGGCAATACGGAGTCGATTTTGGAGTATGAGTACAACCGCGAGGGTGTAACCCACAACTTCGACGACCACTTCACTCCCGGTGGCGACCCTGGTCGTGTTCAGGGCGCACTCGGCAACCCCACACAAGAGATGGTGGAGAGTTACGAGTTGGCAGGTGGCAAGGGCGACTATCCCGATTGGAGCGCTTGGCACACAGGTAAGGCTGTTGATGAGGTGCCCCCCTTCGACAAATTGGAGCCCCGCTTTGCTGCCACCATTCTCTACAATGGCAGCGAGTGGAAGGGTCGCACTATTGAGCCCTACGACGGTGGTGTGGATGGCTATATGGAGTGGAAGATGAAACCTATGAACGAGGGTAAGACCGTTACGGGCTACTTCCTTCGCAAGTTGGTGGATGAGAGCCACGATTTGTCGATCTACTCGCGTAGCACCCAGCCCTGGATTTCGATTCGCTATGCCGAGGTTCTTTTGAACTTTGCCGAGGCTGCCGCAAAGGGTAGTGATGCGGTGCTGAAAAAGGAGGCTCTCGGTGCTCTCAATCAGGTTCGCGAGAGGGTTGGTTTGAAGAGCCTCAATGTGAGTGGCGACAAACTCAAAGAGGCCATCTACCGCGAGCGTAAAGTGGAGTTGGCCTACGAGGGTCAGTATTATTGGGATATGCGCCGTTTGAAATTGTCGGCACAGGCATTTTCCAACTACCGCGTTCACGGTTTGAGGGTCGATAAGGTCGGCGACAATGACTTCACCTATACCTACATCGACTGCGACGGTCAGGACCGTTACTACCCAGAACGCCTCTACCGCGTGCCTCTGCCACAGGATGAGTTGGATGGCAATAGCGCAGTGGACCAATATCCCGAGTGGAAATAATCCCCCACTTAATTTGTTACACAGATAGATATAGACAAAGCAATGAAGACGAATATAAAACTTTTAGCAGCCCTTGTGATGTTGGCAATGGTGGGGTGTCAAGAGCCCGTTGAGGTGCCTCCCACTACCACCGCAATTGGCATCAATAGTGTGTCGGCCACCTTCCTCAAAGGCGAATTGGCAACCAATAAAGAGGCCGTATTTACCACTACGGTGACTTCGCTCGAAGAGGATATTGTGATTGCTATTCCCTGGTTCTTCCCCGAGGCGAGCAACAACCAGATTACCGATATTACCCAGATGCGTGTGACCGCCTCGATGGACTACAACTGCTTCTTGGAGCCTGGTTTGTGTGTGCTCGATTTGACACAGGAGAACCACTTTACCTACACCGATGGTCGTGGCGACGTACACGATATTGTGATTCGTGGTGAGATTCGCAAACTGCCCCACAAAAAGATTCTCGACTTTCAGGTTGTCAATCCCGCGTTGATAACCATCATTGACGAGGAGAAAAAGGTGATAAATATCTCCTACACCGATGCTACGGAGCCCTTGCTGGGTGAGTGCGAGGTGGAATACACCCTCTCGCCCCACGCAACCTTGTCGATTGACGGCCAAGAGACCATAGACCTCACAACACTCAAAGAGGTTGTAGTTACCGCACACGACGGCACCACGCAGACCTATACCATCGAGACCAAGAACTCCACACCCCAGAAAGTAACCTATGGTTATGCACCAGGTAGTGAGAGCGAATTGTGGTATGTGGAGATGGAGGGTCTTGGTATTCCTTGTGTTGAGACCAACAACCAATCGCTGGCCGTATTGGGCAAATACTTGGTGGCTTGCCCCGGTAATGGCGAAGCACCTATTCTGTTGAATAAGAACACGGGTCGCAAGGAGATGACTATGACCTTGTCGGGTGGTGTTGAGCCCGGTTATGTCTGCAACGACGACGCAGGCAATCTGCTCATCTCGAATCACACCGACGCAACCTTCTGCATCTGGCACACCGCCGATGTGAGTGCTACCCCCGAGTTGTTGCTCTCCTACGACAACACTATGGGCTATCCTCTGGGTGGTTCGTTCAAGGTTCAGGGCGACATCAAGGGCAACGCTCTCATCGTGGCTCCCTTCTGGGGCACCGAGGTGGGTGGCGGTCAGAACAACATCATCTTCTGGCACATTACCGATGGTGTGGTGAGCGAGCCTACCATTCAGGCAATCACTGGCTTTGTCGGTCCTGCTTGGGGTGTCGGTCACTGGTACTTTACAGCCAACTCGCCCATAGCATTCACTCCTCTGGGTACAAGGATTGAGGATGGTCTGCTGTTGAGTGTCTACGACGAGAATGCTCTCTACTTTGTGGATGGTACAACTTTCGCCTGCTCGCAATTGTTGGCTGGCTACGACGCAACCAAGTTCCCCAATGCACCTATCAACCGCTCCATTAGCGCCAAAATCTTCAACAATGCCCGCTATGTGGCACTGCTTGGAACAGGCGCTTGGCCTGCTTGGGCAGTGAATACCTACATCTATCTCTACGATATGACCACCCTTGCGGGTATGAGTGGTACGATAGACTCCACAACGGCAATGGTGTTCAACGTCGAGCCCGAGACCTTCTATGAGCAGGGAGGTGGCACAGGTGGTGGTGTGGCCCCTGTGGGTGATGTTATCTTGGTGGTTTCTTCGGACGGATACTATATGACTCTCTACTGTATCGACAACAACAACCGCTTGGTGGTTGCTTATCAGGTGGATTGTATAGACCGTGAGGCCTCCGAGGAGTAAACAAATTAAGCATAACACTCGACAATGAAGATTACCAAAACAATACTGATGCTCTTGGCTGCGGGAGTGGTTGCCTTTGCGACCACCTCCTGCACCGAGGAGGAACCCTATGTTCCCGAATGGGAGTGGGGTGAGGGCGAAAAGCCCGATAACCCCGACAACCCCGATAATCCCGACACTCCCGAGGACCCCGAGGACCCCGAGAATCCTCCTGTTGTGGAGCCTGCCAACCTCAAACCACGCTTCTTGTGGATAGATGCAGCGGCCAACTTCCACGACTACGCCAACGACAAGAAGAAGATTGCCGAGGATGTGGCAAAGATTGCCGAGACGGGATTTACGGATATTATCGTAGATGTTCGCCCCACGATGGGCGACGTGCTCTTCGAGACCACCCACACCGAGCAAGTCAAGAGGCTCTCTTCGTGGAGTGGCGGTCTTCACTGGGAGGAGCGCACCGCAACGTGGGACTATCTGCAAGCCTTTATTGACGCAGCCCACGAGGTTGGTTTGAAGGTGCACGCAGGCTTCAATACTATGGCTTGTGGTAACGCTGATCTGTATGGTTTGGAGGCGCAGGGCATAGTCTACCGCGACAGTTCCAAACGCGATTGGGTGACTGTCCTTAATCTCGAAGGTGGACTTACCAATATGATGGATGCGACTGATTATAGCACCAAGTTCTTCAACCCTGCGAATGATGAGGTTGTGGAGTTCTTGTGCAACCTGCTCAAAGACCTCGCAGCCTACGAAGATTTGGATGGTATCATTCTCGATAGATGCCGTTACGACGACCTCAAATGTGACTTTTCGGACATTTCGCGCCAAAAGTTCGAGGCTTATATCGGTCAGGCGGTAGAGAATTGGCCTAACGACATCCTCAATCCAGCACAAGCAACCATTTCCTATCCCAACACATTGCAGAAACAGTGGCTCGAATTCCGCGCCAAGACCATCCACGACTTCATTGTGAAGGCAGAGGAGGCCGTAAGGAGCGTGAATACCGAGATTTCGTTTGGTGCCTACGTTGGAGGTTGGTACTCGACCTACTACGATATGGGTGTAAACTGGGCTTCGCCAAACTATGCCGTAAGCAGCCACTACGCCTGGGCTTCGCTGGACTATAAGAACTATGGCTATGCCGACCACTTGGATGTGTTGCTCATCGGTGCTTATGCCTCCACATCGAGCATCTATGGTGCGGGCGAGTGGAGTGTGCAGGGCTTCTGCAAGTTGGCATACGAGAAGGTTATGGGCGACTGCTTGGTGGCAGGTGGTCCCGATATTGGCAACCCAACGGGTTGGACCAATGGCGGTAAGTCTGCCGAGGTTACCAAAACTGTCGATGCGGCCATCAATGCTTGCGACGGCTACTTCTGCTTCGACTTGATTCACGTCAAGATGTATGACTATTGGTCGGCCCTCAAAGCCGGCATAGATGCCTACATTAAGGCAAACAAATAGAGAAGTAATATCGAAAACCAAACAATATGAAGCAACTAACAAGAGTATTGGTGCTTACTGTGGCGCTCCTTATGGGGTCGCTCTCTCTCGGCTTTGCGGTTGAGGTGGGTGGCTCGGTGTGCAGTGCAGATGGCAAGGGTATTGAGGGTGTGGTTGTTACCGATGGCTACAACTTTGCCCAGACCAACAAGCGTGGCAACTTCAAAATCGAAGTCGATAGGCGTGCGCGCCATATCTATATCTCCACACCTTCGGGCTATTTGGTGGAGAATAAGGGTAGTATTCCACAGTTCTTCCTCCCCATCAATGAGGAGACAAAGAGTTATGACTTTACACTCACCAAGAACCCGCTGAATGATGAACGCCACACCTTCTTCGCTACGGCTGATGTGCAGGCGACCTCGCAGGATGACATTGCACGCTATGCTACCATTGCGGAGGATATGCGAGGGCTGGCAGAGAGCATAGGGGTAGACCATTTTAGCGTGGATTGTGGTGACATCGTAGGTGACTCACCCTGGCTCTACCCCTACTATTTGGAGGTTGCCGACAAGGTGGGTATTCCTGTATGGCGTATGCTCGGCAACCACGATATGAACTATCACGGCAGGTGTTTCGAGACCTCCTATGCGACCTTCGAGCAGATTTTCGCCCCCGCCTATTACTCGATGAATAGGGGTAAGGCGCACTATATATTCCTGAACAACAACTTCTATGTTGGTAGGGAGTATTTCTATGTGGGCTACTATACGGAGGCGTTGTTGGAGTGGTTGGAGCGCGATTTGAGTTATGTGCCCAAAGATAGGGTTGTGTTTGTGATTCAGCACATCCCCACACGCCTGACCCCCGAGCAGGTACCCTTCGAATATACGGGTTACGCTCTTGCCGACCAGACGATGAATGCCGGTGCTCTATTTGACCTGCTGAAAGGGTACGAAAAGTGCCACATCATCTCGGGACATATGCACTTCAATCGCAACATTGAGCACGTTGAGGGCCCTATGGAGCACAATACGGGTGCTGTGTGTGGCACTTGGTGGAGGGGCGATGTCTGTCTGGATGGCACCCCGATGGGATATGGGGTCTATGAGGTGGATGGAACCGATGTGAGTTGGTTCTACAAATCCTCGGGCTACGACAAAAGTTACCAGATGCGCGCCTATAAGCCGGGAAGTAAGGCCGACCAACCCCTTGCAGTGGTTGCCAATGTGTGGAATTGGGACTCCAAGTGGAGTGTGGAACTCTATGAGGATGGTGTCAAAACTGCCGATATGACCCACTTTGAGGGCTATGATAGAGCCGCCTATGAACTCTGTGCCGACAAAGAGAGGGTTGTTTATGCGTGGATTTCGCCCATCGTCACCCCCCACCTTTTCTGTGCAGAACCTCGCAACCCCAATGCCAAATTGGAGGTGAGGGCTACTGACCGCTTTGGTCGCACTTATGTTGCCGAAGTAGAATAAACCAAAGAGTAACCTATGAAAACTTCACGCCCCAGAGCATACGCATTGGATGCATTGAGAGGATATGCCATCATTACGATGGTCCTTTCGGCTACGGTGGTGGCGGGCATACTCCCCGAGTGGATGTACCACGCCCAAACGCCACCCCCAACACACGCCTATATGCCCGAAATTTCGGGTCTTACTTGGGTGGATTTGGTCTTCCCATTCTTTCTGTTTGCTATGGGTGCGGCTCTGCCATTTTCGATAGGCTCGCGCTTGGAGCGCGGGGAGCGTGTGTGGCGCATAGCCATTGATGTGGTTCTGCGTTGGTTGCAACTCGCATTTTTTGCCATCTTCATCCAACACTTCTACCCCTATGTGCTCTCCTCGCCACAGGATTTGCGCAGTTGGCTCTTGGCTTTGGGAGCCTTTGCGGTGCTCTTCCCGATGTTTATGCGCTTCGAGAAGGTCTCTTTGTGGGGGCGTGTTGCCATAAAGGTGGCGGCTTATGGGGTTGCGGTGGCAATGTTGCTCACAACCACCTACGCCTCGGAGCGACTCTTCTCGCCCGATTTCAGCAACATCATCATCCTAATTCTATCCAATGTGGCACTCTTTGCAGGTGTTGTCTATTTGGCGACCTCGGCAAAGTCTCTTGGTGGCTCGGGAAGGTGGATTCGCATAGTACTTTTTGCTATACTCTCATTGATGGTTCTCGGAGCCGATGTAGAGGGTAGTTGGGCAGGTGACATTCTGCACTATTCACCCGTGTGGTGGCTGTTGAGAATGGACTACCTGCGCTACTTGCTCATACTACTACCTGCAATCGAGGCGGGAGAGTTGTTGCGCGAGTCGATGAGAGAGGGTTTGGTGCCGACGGAGCGAGGCGGGTCCAACGACAAGTGGGCCTCGGTGTTGGCTGTGGCGGCTGTGGTGCTTATTGTGGCGACCCTCGGAGCAGTGCAAAACCATAAAATAGGGCTGTGGGCCATAGTGTCGATTGCAACCCTATTGGTTATGGCGGTGGCTTCGAAGAGGGTCAGTGGCTCTATGGGTGCCTTGTGGCAAAGACTCACAATGCTCGCGGCTGTGCTTGTGGTGCTGGGAGTTGTGGCAGAACCCTTACAGGGGGGCATCAAAAAGGACCCCGCAACGCTGGGCTATCTCTTCACAACGGCTGGTTTGGCTGTGTCGGCACTTGTGGCATTGAGCGTCGCAGTGGACTATTTTGGGTGGCGTAAGGCTTTGGCCTTCTTGTGGCAGAGTGGCCAGAACCCTATGGTGGCCTATGTGGCGTGCGACTTGGTGGTCTATCCGCTCCTGAACATTACGGGCGGTGTGGCGCTTCTGTGGCCCCTCTACTCCTCTCCCTGGTTGGGTGCACTGCACGGAGTGATTCTGACAACCGTCACCATTCTGATAACGATGTTCACTACGCGCAAAAAATGGTTCTGGCGAACATAAAGAATTAGGCATAAAAAAAGAGAGGTGCAAATCCGTTTGCACCTCTCTTTTTCGATTCATTATTCCACCGAAATCTCATCCACAAAGAGGAATCCTTGCGCACCTGGGAAATAGGCGTGCCAAGCGGGAATGCTACTCTCGCAGGCAATCTCCACCTTGATGTAGCGGGCTGTGGTGGGGGCCCACTCCACAGTGTGGTGGTAGAGTCCGTGATTGTCTTCGAGGGTCATAGGTGCATACTCCTCATTGACAACCTCTCTCCACTCCGACCTGTCGTCAGAGAGCCACACCTTCACACCGCGAGCATCCATACACCCATCGTCCTTATTGACACACACATTGAACCTCACACGACTCGTCTGCTTTTGCTCCGCGAGGTCTATGATGGCCGAGCAGGGGGTGTTGTAGAAGCCCAACCAACGCCCCGTGCGGTAGTTTTTGTTGCCCACCATACCATCCACCAGCGTGGGTGCGCCACCAAAAGTGTAGTTCGTGGCGGGCGTTGTGAGGAGCGTAATGGGGCAGAGGGTCGATTGGGAGAAATTAACCACCACCTCCATAGGCTGACTCATTCTCCCGTAGCGCTGTGCCGAGGCACGCAGTGTGGATGAGTGGTCTATGGTGACCCCCTCGGCAGTGTAGAGGGGTGACTTGGGAGTGGGGTCCGACCCATCGAGAGTGTAGTGGATGGGGGCACCGTCGAGCGTTGTGAGGGTGGCTTTCAGCGCACGCTCCCCCTCTGCGGGTTGCAGGTCTGCTACCACATCCAGCACATAGGGGGCGTAGTTGTAGCCCAAAGCCCTATAACGGTCAAGCATAGGTTGGAGGCGTTGCAAGAAACGCTCGTAATCCTTCTGCTCGGGGTTGCTCCACTGCACCTCGGCGAGTGCCGACATACGGGGTAGTGCCATATGTTCTATGTGGTCGGAGGTGTGGATATATTCGGTCCAGATGTTGGCTTGCACACCGATGATGTATTGGTGAGAGTCGGTGGGCAGTTTGGCTGTGGGGTCGTAGGCATAGACATTCTCAATGGGGTTGTAGCCACCAATGGCAAAAGGCTCCCTGTCGACCTCTTTGGTCTGGTAGTAGTCGAAATAGAGGAGGTTGTTGGGCACCATAATGGCGGGTACACCTCGGCGGGCGGCCTTGATGCCACCAGCCTCGCCACGCCACGACATAATGACCATATTGTCACCAATGTTGTCGCCATCGAGCACCTCATCCCAGCAAACCACACTCTTGCCATAGGTTGCCAAATGGTCACTCATCTGGCGCATAAACCAACCCTGCAATGCCTCCTCGGGCGACTTGGCAGAGGTGTGGTGTAGGTGCTCCGACTCGATGCGGGCTTGGCATTTGGGGCACTCCTCCCAGCGCACTTTGGGGCACTCGTCGCCACCAATGTGGATGTACTCATAGGGGAAAATTGCCACAATCTCATCGAGAACATCTTTGCAAAACTCGATAGTCTTGTCGTTGCCGGCACACAAGAGGTCTTCCGACACACCCCAGATGGTCCACACATCGTAGGGACCACCCGTACAGCCAAGTTCGGGATAGGCAGCCAGCACAGCCACCATATGCCCCGGCATATCTATCTCGGGGATGATGTTGATGTGTCGCTCGGCAGCATACTCCACCACCTCGCGCAACTCCTCCTGGGTGTAGTACATACCCTCACCATAGGGCTTGCCATCCCAAACACCACTATTGCGACCTATTACGGTCTCCTTGCGCGTGGTGCTGATGGTGGTCAGCAGGGGATATTTTTTGATTTCGACCCTCCATCCCTGGTCGTCTACAAGGTGCCAATGGAAGGTGTTGATGTTGTGCAGAGCCAGAAGGTCGATGTATTTTTTGATAAAATCCACCCCCTGGAAGTGGCGGGCGATATCGAGGTGCATTCCTCGGTAGCCAAATCGCGGGAAGTCCACGACCTCGGCTGCGGGCAACTCCACAGAGCAAAACTCACCCACAGGAAGCGACTTGCGCAGGGTTTGGATTCCGTAGAATAGACCATCTGCCGAGCCACCCGTAATGTTCAGCCCCAGACTATCGACACTGATGGTGTAGCCCTCCGAATGGGAAGCCTTCTCCTCGATGCCGAGTACAATGATTGGGGTTTGAGCGGGAACCTTTGTGGCATCGAAAAGGGTGGGGCGCGCAAGGTGTATGGAGGTCGCCTCGGCTATGTACTCCACGAGAAACTCCGCATCGCGGAGAGCCACCTCGGGTCCATAGAGTATCTGTGTGTTTTTGTCGAGTACAAAGGGGGCCTCTTCTTGGTGGAGAGTCACCTGCTGTGGTTGGGGAATCACGTCGTAGTTGCTCACCGAGGCCGATTGGTGTGGGGTGCAACCACTCTGTGCGCAAAGCGTGGCAAGGGCCATCGCTGCACACAACAACCTATTCATTGTTCCTTGCTTCATAGTAAATTGAATTAACAAAATGCAAAATTGTGGTTAGTACCCACAAAGGTAGCAATTTATTGTGGTAAAAGGAAACATTTTTACTTAATAGAGGTGCTTATTGATAAATCGCTAAAAATATACTACCTTTGCCTAACTAATGTTTCGAAACTAAACAAATAGAGAAGTTTGTGCTATGGCAA
>JAZOCT010000005.1:0-39793 GCA_045596685.1 Tidjanibacter sp.
ACTCATAGAGCCGTCTTCCTGCACGCGGCATGGCTGGTTCAGACTTGCGTCCATTGACCAATATTCCTCACTGCTGCCTCCCGTAGGAGTCTGGTCCGTGTCTCAGTACCAGTGTGGGGGATTAACCTCTCAGTTCCCCTATGTATCGTAGACTTGGTGAGCCGTTACCTCACCAACTATCTAATACAACGCATGCCCATCCGTAACCGTCGGAACTTTCAATATCATATGATGCCATATAATATGTTATGGGGTATTAGACCAAATTTCTCCGGATTATCCCCCAGTTACGGGTAGGTTGCATACGCGTTACGCACCCGTGCGCCGGTCGCCACCAAAGTATTGCTACTCCGTGCTGCCCCTCGACTTGCATGTGTTAGGCCTGCCGCTAGCGTTCATCCTGAGCCAGGATCAAACTCTCCATTGTAAAAAAATTAAAATGTATTGTTAGAGCCTGACTACTTCTTTATCCATTTAAGGAATTGAATTGAACTTGATGAAGTCTTCAAAGACCTCATTGCTTCTGCATTCTTTTTCTCTCTGTTAAACCAATAAATCAAAGAACCTTTTTTGGTTCCTCCCCTTTCGGAGAGGCGCTAAAAAAATCGCCGCTTTTTCAGAGGCGAACGTGGGTACAAAGGTAAAACCTATTTTTGTAACCACCAAATTTTTTAGAACTTTTTTTTGCAATTTTCTTTTCACTCTGCCTTTCGGCGTTGTTATTTCTCAATTGCGGATGCAAAGGTAGCGACTTTTTTGAAACCTGCAAGCGTTTCGCCAAAAATTTTCGCATTTTTTTGTGATTTTTTTGGAGTAATTTTGCAACGATTTGATTTTGTGACAATTACAAAATAGGGGTAACAGACAAGAAATCGAAGGTGTATAGAATCTATTGGCCTATTACACACAAAGCCCCCCCCTTCGCCAATATCACACTATAATTATATATAATGGGGTTCCAAATGGGCGGTTCATCGGGTATGTGGGCACTTTTAGGTGGGCAAGGGGAACACTTTATGAAAAAATTTGTATATTTGATGCGCCACACACAAACCTTTTGGGGTCCGCTCACGTTGCTTTGAGCGCAACCATACACGTTGCGAAGAGCAAAAGATGAACCCAAACTAAAAACTTATTCAATCATTATGTTAGGTAAAATTGCACTTGTGCTATTCTATCTCCTTTCGCCTGCGGTGGTGCTGTGGGCGTGCAACAAGTGGAAGGTGCTGGGCAAAATTGGTCCTGTGCTTATCCTCTATTTCTTGGGCATCATAGTTGCCAACCTCAATCTCATTCCTGCTGACTGTCTGAAATTGCAGGACACCATCTCAACCATCGCAATTCCATTGGCGCTGCCGATGATGCTTTACAGTTGCGATTTCAAGAAGTTCTCCATCAAGACTTCGCTCAAAATCACCATCATTGGCATTTTTGCCGTAGCGATTGCCGTACTTGTCGGTTACTTCTCGTTCCGAGGAGGCATTGGCGAGGAGGCTCCCATTGTGGGTGGTGCTATTATGGGCAAATGTACGGGTGGTACTCCCAACCTTGCGGCACTGAAAGTGATGCTCGGTATGGACAACGAGACCTTCATCATCCTCAACTCGTTTGATATGGTGGTCTGCTTCGTCTATCTCGTATTCTTGATGACCATTGGTATCAAACTTGGACGCAAGTGGTTGGGCAGAGGTGTCTACACCACAGACACGGAGGTTAATGTGGATGAATACACCGACAAACACCCCTACAAAGATTTCGGCAAGCGCAAGAGCGTAATCCAACTTTTGAAGGTATTGTTGCTCACGTTGGTGATTGTGGCGGCATCATTTGGTGTGGCTACCCTCGCCAAACGACACGATGAAAACATCTTTACTGTGGTGATGATTCTCACCCTCACCACCCTTGCTCTGCTCTTCTCGCTCTGGAAAGAGGTTAAGACTTGGGACAAGAGTTACGATGCGGGTATGTACATCATCTACATCTTCTCGGTGGTTGTTGCTTCGATGGCAAACTTCCGCACGATGAACTACGAGGGTGCTCTCTACATCGTATTGTTCCAGACAATCGTGATTTTCGGTTCGTTCTTCCTCACCCTGCTGGGCGCAAAACTCTTCAAGGTGGATGGCGACACCGCAGTGATTACCTCCAATACGCTCATCAACTCGCCCATTTTTGTGCCTATGATTGCAGCCTCGATGAAAAACAAGGACATCATCGTTGTGGGTATAACCATTGGATTGGTTGGTTACGCTGCGGGCAACTACATCGGCTACTTGATGTACTCGCTTATGACGGTACTTTAATAATATATTATATATAGGTATAGAATCAATCTTATGAAAAAGACGATAACAACCCTACTCTGCACCCTTTGTGCTCTTGTTGCAAGCGCACAGGACAAGGGGGAGAAAATCAAAACGGGCTGGAACTTCGGCCCTCTGCCCGCCGTAAGTTACAACTCCGACCTCGGATTTCAGTATGGTGCCCTTTGCGATATTTTCTACTTCGGCAATGGCGACACCTACCCCCAATACCTCCACAAATTCAACGTGGAACTCTCCCACTACACCAAAGGCGAGACTATCGCTCACATATTCTACGACTCGAAATATCTTCTGCCCAACCTACGCCTGACGGCGGCGGTGAGTTACCTCGACTCGGCAATGTCGCCATTCTATGGTTTCAACGGCTACGCTGCGCCCCTCGATATGGACCTCACCAAGAATAGTTCGTGGTACTATATGGACCGCACAATGTTGCGCGGTATTGCCGACGTGCAGGGTAGCATCTCCAACAGGCTCACTTGGATGGCAGGTATGACCTTCTGGAATGTGACCACCGGCGATGTGGCTCTCGACAAATACAAGGACGACCTCTCGCTCTATGAGGCATATCGCCTTGCGGGGCTCATCAGCGACAATGAGGTTGCAGGCTCCCACCTCGAACTCAAAGCGGGTCTGGTCTATGACACCCGCGATATGGAGGCAGCCCCCACTCGTGGCTACTGTGCAGAGATTGTGGGTAGTTTCTCGCCCGACCTCTTTGGTGAGGGCGAAACCTATGGTCGTATTATGGCCACTTGGCGACAATTCTTCCCCGTATTGGAGGACAACCTTGTGCTCGGCTACCGCCTCAATTGGCAACAGACCTTCGGCAACACCCCCTTCTACCTCCAACAGACCACCACACCCCTCTACCTCCGTCAGATTAAAAACGAAGGTTTGGGTGGCAAAAACTCCATTCGTGGTGTCTTCCAGAACCGCATTTTGGCCGACGGCTACGCTTGGGCCAATTTCGAGGCGAGGGTTAAGGTTGTACGCTTCCGACTCATCAACCAGAATTGGTATATTGCCCTCAACCCCTTCCTCGATATGGGTGTTGTAACCAAAGCACACGCCTTCGACAAGCAGAAGGGTGGCAACGAACTCGCCGAACTCGCCAACAAAGCAGCAGGCATCTGGTCGGGTGACGGCTACGGTGGCATCCACGCGAGTGCCGGCTTGGGCTTGAAGATAGTGATGAACCACAACTTCATCATCTCGTGTGAGTACGGCAAGCCCTTTGATAAACGCGACGGCAAGGGCGGCCTGAACATCGGCACGAACTACATATTCTAAAATAAGAGAGGGACTCAAAATCAAGTCCCTCTCTTATTTTAGAATATGTAGTTTCCTCTTTCGCGACTTTTTATAAAAAGTCGCCCAAAAATTTTTAAGGCGATACTTCGTATCGCTTTTTATTTGCTCAGACATTAAGGGCTCTAATGATAAAAAAATGTATATAGTCGAGCGAATTTTAGACGGAGGCGTAACGCCTCTTTTGTGATAGAAGGCTTTGAAAGGTAAAAAACTCATAGAACGTGATGGATGCAAGGCATACAAGAAAGCGGAGTCCGCAGTTTGCTCTTCGCAAATGAGGAACTCCGCTTATCGCAGTATAACGCAGCAGACGCGCGTTATATGAGTTTTTTTAGAGGTCGATAACAGTAGTCCAACCGTGCTTATCCTCCGCACGACCATACTGGATGTCCTGCAAAAGGGTGTAGAGTTTCACGCTCACGGGACCTGCCTCGGAGCCAAACTCATAGTACTCTTTGGTGAGGGGGTCGTAGATGCGACCAACGGGCGAGATTACAGCTGCGGTACCGCAAGCACCACACTCCTCAAATGTTGCGAGTTCCTCAACGGGAATGGGGCGGTTCTCAACCTTCAAGCCCAAATCCTCGGCAAGGGTGCGGAGCGACATATTGGTAATCGAGGGGAGCACCGAGGTCGAATCGGGAGTTACATACTTACCCTCCTTGATACCGAAGAAGTTTGCAGCGCCAAACTCGTCGATGTACTTCTTCTCCTGGGGGTCAAGATAGAGGCAGTTTGCAAAACCAGCCTCGTGAGCACGCGAACCCGAGCCGATAGATGCTGCATAGTTACCACCCACTTTGGTGTGACCCGTACCGTGAGGAGCCGCGCGGTCATAAAGGCGCTCCAAAGTCACAGTGATAGGTTTGAAGCCCTCCTTGAAGTAGGGACCTACGGGAGTTACGAACACCACAAAGGTGTACTCGTTGGACTCCTTAACACCCACCTGGGCACCGGTACCAATCAACAAAGGACGCAAGTAGAGCGATGCACCTGTGCCATAGGGAGGAATGTACTCCGCATTGGCCTGCACTGCTTTGGTACACATCTCCTCGAAGAGTTCGATGCTGGGCACCTGCATACGCAGATACTCACCCGAGCGCTGCATACGTTTAGCATTCTCCTCCAAGCGGAAGAAACGCACCTTACCATCAACGCCACGAAAAGCCTTCAAACCCTCGAAGACCTCCTGACCGTAGTGGAGACAAGTTGCTGCCATATGGATGGGGAGGTACTCGCTGTCGCTCACCTCAACCTTACCCCACGCGCCATTTTTCCATACACAACGAGTGTTGTAGTCGGTTTTAACATAACTAAAACCAAGTTCTTGCCATTTAATGTCTTTCATCACTTAAATAGTTTTAGGATAATTTTAGTGTATATTTTGGTTAATTTATTGTTTTGTTTTTTCTTTTTTTCGCTCCTTTTTACAAAAAGTCGCTCCTTTTGTCGCTTTTTTGCAAAAAAGCGACGCAAAAAACTTTTAGTGTAGCCCTTGCTACACCTTATTTTAGCGCCACCAGCACAAAAGACGCTGTGCGTCCGGCACCTATCCTACTTGCGAGCCGTTGGGCACCTTGTCGGTGGGAGCCAGCAGGGTAAGTTTGCCCGTAGCGTCAGAGGACATAAGAATCATACCCTCGGAGGTGATACCCTTCAACTCGCGGGGCAGGAGATTTACGAGCACCAGAATCTGGCGACCCACCAACTCCTCGGGGGTGTAATACTCGGCAATACCCGACACGATGGTACGAGTGTCTATACCCGTATCGACGGTGAGTTTGAGGAGTTTCTTGGTTTTGGCGACCTTCTCGGCAGCCACCACCGTCGAAACCCTTATATCCATCTTGCCGAACTCATCAAAAGTCACACTCTCTTTCTGCTCCACCACTTTGGCAGCGGCGGCCTCATTGGCGAGTTTCGTATCCTGCAATTTCTTCACTTGTCGCTCTATGACCTCATCCTCAATCTTCTCAAAGAGGAGTTCGGGGGTGGAGATAGTGTGACCTGCGGGGATAATATCGCTCCTGCCTATCATCTCCCAATCAATCTTCTCCACTGCGAGCATACGGCGCAGTTTCTCGGCACTGAAAGGCATAAAGGGCTCTATTGCCACAGTCGTATTGGCCACAATCTGCAACGCCACATTCAAGATGGTTTTCACCCTCTCGGGGTCGGTCTTAACCACCTTCCAGGGCTCCGTATCGGCCAGATACTTGTTGCCCAGACGGGCGATATTCATAGCCTCCTTCAAGGCCTCGCGGAAGCGGTAGTTCTCCAAACTCTCCTCCAATGCGACCTTAATGCGGGGCAACTCGGCGAGAATCTCCTTGTCGTAGTCGGTCAGTTCGCCCGCCTCGGGCACCACGCCACCGTAGTATTTATGGGTGAGCACAAGTGCGCGATTGACGAAGTTGCCGAGCACAGCCACGAGTTCGTTATTGTTGCGGGCCTGGTAGTCCTTCCAAGTAAAATCGTTGTCTTTGGTCTCGGGAGCATTGGCGCAGAGCACATAGCGCAACACGTCTTGTTTGCCGGGCATATCCTCCAAATACTCATTGAGCCACACTGCCCAATTGCGCGAAGTGGAGATTTTGTCGCCTTCGAGATTGAGGAACTCATTTGCGGGCACATTTTCAGGCAGAATGTAGCCACCGTGTGCCATAAGCATTGCGGGGAATACGATACAGTGGAATACGATATTGTCCTTACCGATGAAGTGCACCATCTTCGTATCCTCGCTCTTCCAATACTTCTCCCAATCGGGTGTGAGGTCTTTGGTTGCGGAGATGTAGCCGATGGGGGCATCGAACCACACATACAAAACCTTACCCTCGGCACCCTCTACGGGCACGGGAATACCCCAATTCAAGTCGCGGCTCACCGCGCGGGGTTGCAACCCGAGGTCCATCCACGACTTGCACTGGCCATAGACATTGGTCTTCCACTCCTTGTGTCCCTCCAAAATCCACTCCCTCAATGCGGGCTCATACTTATCCAGAGGCAGATACCAATGGGTGGTCTCCTTCATAACGGGAGCCGAACCCGAAATCATACTCTTGGGATTGATGAGGTCGGTGGGGTTCAAGGTCGAACCGCACTTCTCGCATTGGTCACCATAGGCACCCTCCGATTGGCAGTGGGGGCAAGTACCCATAATGTAGCGGTCTGCGAGAAAGGTTTTTGCCTCCTCGTCGTAGTACTGTTGGCTGGTAGCCTCCGAGAACACACCCTTGTCGTAGAGCGTGCGGAAGAACTCCGAGGCGGTTTTGTAGTGCGTGGGGGAGGTGGTACGCGAGTAGATGTCAAACGAGATGCCGAGGCCCTCAAAGGAGCGTTTGATGATGTCGTTATACTTATCCACAACATCTTGTGGTGTTACACCCTCCTTGCGTGCTTTGATGGTGATGGGCACACCGTGCTCGTCGCTACCGCACACCCAGACAACATCCCTACCGCGCAAACGCAGGTAGCGCACATATATATCCGAAGGCACATAGACACCCGCCAAGTGACCGATATGTACGGGGCCATTGGCATAGGGGAGTGCCGAAGTCACCAAATACCTTTTGTATTCTTTGCTCATATTAAATTAAATCTTCCTATCTTTTCTTCTGAAAAAACTCTATTTTACACCGTGCCCTCTCTTGTATCAAGGGTAGGGAGGGTTAGAGGATGCTATCGGTCTTTTTCACCGACTTAATCTCCTTGTTGCCTGCGATTTTATACTTATCGAAGCCCTCTCCGTAGACACCCATTACATTTGCTACCGAGATAAAGGCGTTGCTATCGACGCTCTTGATTGCCCTCATCATCATACCCATCTCATTCTTGCGGCAGACAATCATCACAATCTTCACATCCTTTTGGGAGTAGTAGCCCGTACCATTAAGGAGCGTCACACCCCTCTCCAACTTGTTCGAAACCACGTCGGCAATTGCATTGTACTCCTTCGAGAAGACAAAAATCTGCAACGATTGTTTATCACCCGAGAGTACCATATTGCTGGCATATCCAAAGACTGCTGTGGTGATGAAACCGTAGATGGTAATCATAATATCGCCACCGAACACGAAGTAGGAGGAGCCGATGATGAAAATATCGACAAATACCACCACCTGCGAGTAACTCAAATTGAGGTAACGGGTAACAATCATTGCGATAAGGTCGCTACCACCTGTCGAGCCGCCCATCAGCAAGCAACTTGCCACACCAAAGCCCATTACGATACCACCAAGAATCGACGAGAGGAGTTTGTCTTGTGCCAATGCGGGGAAGATACCCTCTGCCGGGAGCACCTGCTCGAAGAGCGTCATAAGCACCGAGGTCATCAAGATTGCGTAGATGGTCTTGATACCAAACTTGGCACCCAACAGCAAGACGCAAATTGTGAGGAATACAGCGTTGAAAATGAAGAATGTAACACCGATGGGCACACCACCGCCATTCACACCACCTGTAAGTTCACATACCAGACGTGCAAAACCGGTGGCACCGCCACCCATACCATTTGCGGGGTTAATAATTCCGGTCCAAGCGAAGGCATAGACTGCCACACCGAGGGTAATCAACACGAGGTCTTTCACCCAATTCAAAACATTACCAAAAGAAGGTTTCGAGAGTTTCATCTTGTTTAACTTTATAATTCGTCACGAAGGTACAACCTTTTTCCCGATTTTTGACTATTTTTGTGAAGAATTGTTTGCCAAAAGTGGATTACATTTTTTCCTTTTCCACTTTCGTGGAACTTTTGCGACAAAAAACAAACATTTAACTACGAAATGGAACGCCTATTTGCCGACATAATACTCCCTCTGGCGCTTCAACCTCTCACCTTTGAGGTTGCCGAGGAGTTGTGGGAGCGTGTGAGCGTCGGCTCCGGCGTGGCTGTTCCTCTGGGCGAGAATAAGGTCTACACCGGCATCATCGCCCGCCTCCACCACAACACCCCACCCTACAAGCGCATCCGCACCATCTGTGAGGTTGTGCGCACCGAGCCCCTTGCAAATGTGGCTCAAATAGCCTTGTGGGAGTGGATGGCGGAGTACTATATGTGCACAATGGGTGAGATTATGCGCACCGCGCTACCCACCCTCCTGAAACCCTCTGCCGAGAACCACGACCTCTTCTCACAAAAGGTCTTTTCGCTCGGCAAGGAGCAGATGTTGTGCCTTGCACCCGAGGTGCAGAGCGAGGAACGCCTTTCGGCAGCGCTCGATGGGCTCCTTCCCCGCAAAAAGGCCCAATATGGAGCGATGATGGAGTATTGCGACAAAGTGGGTGAGGCTCTTTTTAAGGGTGGTTCCCTACCCCGCGCATCACTCGATGCCTCCGCTGCTATCGTTGCCAAACTTGTGGAGGGTGGACTACTCACCACCTTTACTCGTGAGCGCACCCCAAACTATCTCTCGGCACAATTCAGGCACATCACCGAACTATCGGAGGCTCAAAGCGTTGCACTCGACAAACTACACACCTCACTCTCTCGCCATCACACCACCCTACTACACGGCATTACGGGTAGCGGCAAGACAGAACTCTACATCCGCCTTGCCGACGAGGTTTTGAGAGAGGGAGGGTCGGTATTATACCTCATCCCCGAACTTGCACTGACGGAACAACTCATCGCGCGTCTGCGTGGTGCCTTTGGCGATGGGCTTTCGGTCTATCACTCGGGGCTCACTGCCCGTGCCCGCACCGAGATGTACATAAAACTCTCTCGCTCCGAGGGGGGAGAGATTGTTGTGGGCACCCGCTCTGCCATACTCCTGCCCCTCAACAACCTCGGGCTCATCATTGTCGATGAGGAGCACGATGGGAGTTTCAAACAGGAGGATCCTGCGCCCCGTTTTTCGGCACGCGATGTGGCGGTGTGGATGGCTCACAACCTGGGGACTAAAACCCTTTTAGGCAGCGCCACACCCTCGATTGAGAGTTTCTACAACGCCTACATTGGTCGCTATGGTTATGTGGGCCTGGGCGAGAGGTACGGCTCGGGGACTCTACCGCGCGTCACCGTCTCGGACACGATAAAAAGTGCCCAACGTGGTGAGCGACACGGGCACATTGGCAAGGAACTCTCCGATGCCATTGAGGGAGCGCTTGCCGATGGTCGTCAGGTGTTACTTTTTCAGAATCGTCGAGGCTTTGCGCCCTATATTGAGTGCCCCACCTGCGGATGGAGCGCCCGTTGCCCCCACTGTGGCGTGACGCTCACCTACTACAAAAAAGGCAATAAACTGCGTTGTAATCTCTGTGGTCACTCCATAGATTCACCCTCGCGTTGTCCTTCGTGTCACGAGGGTGAGCCTTTGCCACAAGGTTTTGGTACAGAGAAGATTGAGGATGTGGTATCCGAGATGTTTCCAAGTGCAAAAGTTGTGCGTCTCGATGGCGATGTGGCGAGAGCGACGGGCCGTATGCGCTCGGTGATTCGCGCTTTCGAGAGTGGCGAGGCCGACATCCTTGTGGGGACCAATATGATAACCAAAGGGTTTGATTTTTCGGGGGTTGCTGTTGTCGGGGTGCTCAATGCCGACAACCTGCTCTCACGTCCCGATTTCAGGGCCGAGGAGCGTACCTTCCAGACCATTGTCCAGATTACGGGCAGGGCGGGACGTTGCGATGCGCAGGGCCACACCATCATCCAGACCGCCCAACCCACACACCCCACCATAGTCCAAGCCGCCAGGGGCGACTACCTCGCAATGGTACGCTCTCAACTCCACGATAGGGAGGCCTTTGGCTACCCACCCTTCGTGCGCCTTGTGCGCCTTGTGTTGCGCCACACCTCCCCCGACTTGGTGGTGCTTGGTGCCCGCCATCTCGCCTCGCGCCTCAAAGAACTCATCGTGGGTGGGGTGAGTGACGCTCACGCTCCTGCTGTGAGCCACCTTGCCGACAACTACTATATGGAGATTCTCGTGCGCATCGAGCGCACCACCTCGCCCTCCGACACAAAAGGGTTGATAAGGGTCGCTTTGGGCGAATTCTCGCGCCACAAACTCTACCGACGTATTGCCGTCAGCGTCAATGTTGATCCGCAATAGTGAGGTCCAACACCTAATATCGAAAGTTTATAGTCGCTCCCTGTGCCGAGAAATATTATGAATATTTTGCACGACATATTTCACCTCTTCGTTCCTCGTGTGTGTCCCGCGTGCGGAAGGTATCTGATTGAGGGTGAGCGTACATTTTGTACCCTTTGTCGTGCGAATGCACCCCTGACCACCCACCCCACCGAGGCCCACAACTCACTATTGGAACACCTGCGCACCACAGCACCTGTGGAGCGTGCCGCCGCACTCATACGCTTCCCGAAGGGCAGTGGTTGGCGTGAGGCGGTGCATAACTTCAAGTATGCGGGGAGTTGGCGTATTGCTTTGGAGTGTGGCGAGTGGCTTGGAGAGGCGCTTGCCGAGGGTGGTTTGTTCTACGATGTGGATGTTGTGGTGCCCGTACCCCTCCATCGTCGCAAACTTCTGCGCAGGGGCTACAATCAGGCGGACTATATCGCCCGAGGTGTTGCCGAGGCTTTGGAGCGCCCTTTGTGCGTAGGCAACCTCACGCGCCACATCAACAACCCCTCGCAGGCACTCAAACGCTCCGATGAGAGATGGGAGAATGTGAGGGATATTTTCAGCATTGCAAACCCCGAGGAGTTTGAGGGCAAACACATCTTGCTTGTGGACGATGTGGTGACTTCGGGTGCGACCATCACCTCTTGTGCCTGCGCGATACTCCGCGTGTGTCCTCGCGCCAAAATCAGTATTTGCACCTTTGCCACAGCACATTACGACTAAAAAGGACAGCTTGTGGAGGCCATCCTTTTTTGGTCCAACGTCTAACGTCGCAAATGCGAGTAAGCGAGGGCAGAGGCTGCTTGCAGGCTATGCCGAGCGAGAGCATTTTAGAACAGACGTAGTCTGGTCAAACGTCGCGGGGGCTCCAATTTGGAGCCCCCGAGGATTTATTAGGGAGTGTAGGGAGCACTAGGAGCACTAGGAGCACTAGGAGCACTAGGAGCACTAGGAGCACTAGGAGTTCTAGGACTTATGGGAATTCCCAAAACTCCCAAAACTCCCAGAACTCCCAGAACTCCCAGAACTCCCAGAAACTTTTCGGGCGCATCGCGCCCGCGACGTTAGACGTTAGACAAAAAACGCAGAGAACGAGATGAATGCAAGGCTTGCGAAAAAAAATCCTCCCGCAGTTTACTGAACGTAAATGAGGGAGGATTTTTTGAGCGTAACGCAGCAGTCGCTCGTTATATGCGTTTTTTATTTTGCGAGGCGCACATAACTATTGTATCGCCACTTGGCGTTCTCCTCCGCAGCCGCAAAGAGTTCGTCAGCCTCGGCGGGGAACATCTTTTTGAGTGACGAATAACGCACCTCGTCTGCAAGGAACTTCTGGAACTTGCTCCAATCGGGCTCCTTCGAGTCGAGTTTGAAGGGGTTTTCACCCTTCTCGGCAAGTTCGGGATTGAAGTGCCAGAGGTGCCAATAGCCACACTCGATTGCCTCCTTACCGATGCTGGGGGTGCGGGTCATTCCGCCCTTGATACCGTGATTGATACAGGGGGCGTAGGCAATGATGAGCGAGGGACCATTGTAGGCCTCTGCCTCACGCAAAACGGTGAGCAACTGGTTGGGGTTGGCAATCGAAACCTGTGCCACATATACGTAACCATAGGTCATAGCAATAGCACCAATATCTTTCTTGCGGATACGCTTACCAGCCGACGCGAATTTAGCCACAGCACCTACGGGGGTAGACTTGGAGGACTGACCACCTGTGTTGGAGTACACCTCGGTATCGACGATGAGGATATTCACATCCTCGCCCGATGCCAAAACGTGGTCTACGCCACCGAAGCCAATATCGTAGCCCCAGCCATCACCACCGATAATCCACTGCGACTTCTTAACCAAGAGGTCTTTGTTGTCGAGGATGTGGCGGCAGGTGTCGCAACCGCAAGCCTCTGCCATAGGTATGAGGCGTGCTGCCACCTCGGCACTCGTTGCGCTGATGTGGCGGCCATCAATCCACTCCTTCATAACGCCTTTGAGTTCCTCGGAGCAGTCGGGGCAACTATTGATAGCCTCCGCCATCTTCGATGCGAGCATATCGCGACGTTTCTCAATTGCGACCTTCATACCCAAGCCAAACTCGGCATTGTCCTCGAAGAGCGAGTTAGCCCACGCGGGACCGTGACCTTTCGAGTTGGTGCAATAGGGGGTCGAGGGAGCCGAGCCCGAGTAGATGGAGGTACAACCCGTAGCGTTGGCCACCATCATACGGTCACCAAAGAGTTGGGTAATGGTCTTGATATAAGGGGTCTCACCGCAACCGGCACAAGCACCCGAGAACTCAAAGAGAGGTTGAGCAAATTGGTTGCCCTTGATGGTCTTGGTCTTGTCCATCACGTTCTCCTTATAACCAACCTCTTTGGTCATAAAGTCCCAATTAGCCTGCTCGTCCATCTGCTCGGCGAGGGGTTTCATAACGAGTGCTTTGGTCTTGGCGGGACAAGCATCCACACAGTTGCCACAACCGGTACAATCCAGGGGCGAGAGTTGGATACGGAACTTATAGCCTTTGGTCTGTGCCAAGCCGTCACGCAATGCCACACCTGCGGGCACTTTTGCGGCCTCCTCCTCGGTCAGAAGGAAGGGACGGATTGCTGCGTGGGGGCAGACAAAGGCACATTGGTTACACTGAATACAGTTCTCCGAAATCCACTCGGGCACCTTCACTGCAATACCGCGTTTCTCGTAGGCGGCAGTGCCATTGTCCCAGGTGCCATCCTCGCGACCATTGAAGGCGCTAACGGGCAGCAAATCACCTTTGAGGTTGTTTATAGGCTCACAGATATTCCTCACAAAGTCGGGCTTGTCGCACTCCTTACCGGTGCACTCTGCCTCGCTCTCGGTGAGGTTTGCCCACTCGGCAGGAATCTTAACCTCCTCAACCTCGCCACCTTTATCCACAGCGGCGTAGTTCATATTCACAATATCTTCACCCTTCTTGCCGTAGGATTTGTAGATAGCCTTCTTCATCTCCTCAACAGCCTGCTCGAAGGGAATCACACCGGCAATCTTGAAGAATGCCGACTGCATAATCGTATTGGTACGGTTGCCCAGACCAATCTCGGCGGCAATCTTGGTTGCGTTGATGATATAGAAACGGATGCCCTTCTTCGCCATATAAACTTTCATATGGGTGGGGAGGGTTGCGAGTGTTTGCTCGGCATCCAGCACACTGTTCAGCAGGAACGAGCCACCCCTTTTGAGGCCTTTCAGCACATCGTATTTGTCCACATAGGAGGGAACGTGGCAAGCCACAAAGTCGGGAGTGGTCACCAAGTAGGGTGAGCGAATGGGGCTGTCACCAAAGCGCAAGTGCGACGAGGTGTAGCCGCCCGACTTTTTCGAGTCGTAGGAGAAGTATGCCTGGCAATACTTATCGGTAGTACCACCGATGATTTTGATGGAGTTTTTGTTTGCGCCCACCGTACCATCGGCACCCAGACCATAGAACACAGCCTCAAAGGTGCCCTCTTTGGCCATCGAAATCTCCTTACCTACGGGAAGCGACAAGAAGGTCACGTCGTCCTCGATACCTACTGTAAACTGGTTGCGGGGCTCCTCGGCTTTCAGGTTCTCAAACACTGCGAGCATCTGTGCGGGGGTGGTGTCTTTCGACGAAAGACCATAGCGGCCACCAATAATCATAGGTTTGCACTCTGCGGGGATGTCTTTGCACGAAGCAAACGCCTCAACCACGTCGAGATACAGGGGACAACCATTTGCTCCGGGCTCTTTGGTACGGTCCAAAACGCAGATGCGCTTGGTGCTCTCGGGCAGAACTGCTCCGAGGTATTTCACCGAGAAGGGGCGGTAGAGGTGTACGGTAACAACACCCACCTTTTCGCCTTTGGTGGCGAGGTAGTCGATGCACTCTTTGATGGTCTCGGTAACGGAGCCCATAGCGATGATTACATTCTCTGCATCGGGTGCGCCATAGTATGTGAAGGGTGCATAGTTGCGACCTGTGATGGCCGAAATCTTCTTCATTGCCTCGGCAACAGCATCGGGCACAGCGTCGTAGAATTTGTTGCTTGCCTCACGGGTCTGGAAGTAGATATCGGGGTTCTGTGCGGTACCGCGAGTTACGGGGTGCTCGGGGTTGAGTGCGCGTGCGCGGAACTCGGCGAGGGCCTTTCTGTCGAACAGGGGCTCCAAATCCTCCATCTGCATCATCTCCACCTTCTGAATCTCGTGCGAGGTGCGGAAGCCGTCAAAGAAGTGGAGGAAGGGGATGCGCGAGGTGAGCGACACGATGTGTGCCACACCTGCGAGGTCCATCACCTCCTGCACCGACGAGGTTGCGAGCATTGCAAAACCCGTCTGTCGTGCAGCCATAACATCCTGGTGGTCACCGAAAATCGAGAGCGACTGTGCAGCCAGAGCGCGTGCCGAAACGTGGAACACACCTGGGAGCAATTCGCCTGCGATTTTGTACATATTGGGAATCATCAGCAAGAGACCCTGCGAGGCGGTGAAGGTCGAGGTGAGAGCACCTGCCTGCAACGAGCCGTGAACTGCACCGGCGGCACCTGCCTCCGACTGCATCTCTACGACTTTCACCGTTTCGCCAAAGATGTTTTTCTGACCTGCGGCAGCCCACTCGTCCACGAGTTCTGCCATTGTAGATGATGGTGTGATGGGGTAGATGGCTGCCACCTCGCTGAACATATAAGCGATGTGTGCTGCTGCATAGTTACCATCACAGGTGATAAATTTCTTCTGTGCCATATTTCTTCGTGTATGTAATAATTTAACTCTATCGAAACCTTTCTAACCTGCTAATCCAGAGCCTTTCACAATGCCCCAAAGAGGCTCATTTGACCAAAGGCCCCAAATTTCGCCACGCAAAGATAATATATTCTTCCAAATTTAACTAAATTTGTCAAACTTTTTGAGCCAAAAATGGGTGGCTGGTTTTGTTATTTGTCTAACAGTATCAGTGTGTTACAAAAATAACAGCACCCCAAATGGGGGCTTTTCGGGCTGATTATAAACAACTTGGTTTCGGCTGGTTTTTTATCCAAAAAGCGACCCAAAGGCACCACGAAAGGTTAAAAAATAAACGTAAATTTAACATAGACTTTTTTTTCATTTTAATGATTGACTACAAAGAGCGCGTTCTCAACAACGGATTGAGGGTGTTGGCAAACGAAGATGAGTGTTCGGTGATGGCCGCTGTCAATCTTCTCTACGAGGTAGGTTCGTGTGACGAGGAGTCCTCGCGCACCGGATTTGCCCACCTCTTCGAGCACCTGATGTTTAGGGGAACAAATGATGTGCCCGATTTCGATGTACCCGTCGAAGAGGTGTGTGGCGAGAACAACGCCTTCACCTCGGCAGACTACACAAATTACTACATAACCACCCCGCGCGACAACTTCGAAACCGCCCTCTGGCTCGAAGCAGACCGTATGATGGGGCTCAATATCACGCCCGAAAAACTCGCCGTCGAAAAGTCGGTTGTAATTGAGGAGTTCAACCAACGATTCCTCAACCGCCCCTACGGGGAACAGTGGCACACTCTACGCGAGATGGTCTACACCACCCACCCCTACCGCTCACCCGTAATTGGCTTGACTCCCAATCACATACGCGATGCGTCGCTCGAAGAGGTCAAGGCCTTCTATGAGCGCTATTACATACCCTCCAATGCCATTTTAAGCATCTCGGCGGCCCTCCCTGCCGAGAGGATTTTCGAGGCTGCCGAGAGGTATTTCGGGGCCCTTCCGACACTCCCCGCACCCACCCGCAGAGAGAGGGTTGTGGAGCCACCCATCACCGCTCCGCGACGCAAAGAGATTGAGGCTTCGGTGCCCGCCAACCAGATAACCATCGCCTTTTTGATGGGAGAAAGGGGAACGAGAGATTATTATCTCTGCGACCTGCTAACTGACCTATTGGCGGGGGGCGAATCGGCACGCATCTACCAACACCTGGTGCGTGAGCGCCAAATCTTCTCGGCAGCCAACGCCTACATCACGGGCGAGAGAGAAAAAGGACTCTTAATTCTCACCGGTCAGTTAAACCCCTCTGTCACCTTCGAAGAGGCAGAAGAGGCTCTCTATGGGGAGTTGCAAGCGCTTGTTCGCGAGCCCGCCGGCGACTACGAACTGCACAAGGTTCAGAACAAGTTTGAGGCGAATATAACCTTTGGCGAACTCAATGTGATGAACAAGGCTATGAACCTCGGCTACTACCGAATGTTGGGCGATATGAGTCTGCTGAATGGAGAGGTTGATATCTACCGCTCCATCACTGCCGAGGAGATTACCGACTACATCCGCCACCACCTGAATCCCCACCAAAGTGCCACCCTTATTTATCGCAAAAAACAATGATACAACGCCCCGAAATAAAACCCATATCGCTCCCTCGGGTGCCACACTACCAAATGCACACAACTCCCTGTGGAACACCTCTCTATACACTTCACAACTCCACGCAAGGTGTTGTGAGAGTGAGTTTTGTGTTCCGCGCAGGCACCTCCTACCAGAGTGTGCCATTTAGCGCCTCAACGGTTGTCAACACTCTCACCGAGGGCACCACAAAACACTCCGGACGGGAGATTGCCGAGGGGCTCGATTTTGTGGGTTCCTACTACGATGCCAACATTGACCGCGATTGGGCGGTTGTGACCTTCTGTTCGCTCAAAAAATTCACCCGCGAGACCCTCGATATTGCCGAGGAGGTCATCCTCCACCCCACCTTCCCCGAGCGAGAAATTGCCTCCTATTGTGCCAAGCGCAAGGAGCAACTCCACGTTCAGCGTAGCAAGCCCGAGCAACTCTCGCGCGAGGTTTTTGGCAAGGCACTCTTTGGGGCCAACCACCCCTATGGCATCACCTCCTCGGAGGAGCACTACGACAACCTCACGCCCGAGATTTTGCGCCAATTCTACCTCGCCCACTACAACCAGCAGAGCGCCTTTGCGGTCATCTGTGGCGACTTTGGTGAGGATGTCGAAGCGCGCGTGGCCTCCATCCTCGAAGGCCTGCCCAAAGGGGTTGCTCCCTCGCGTGAGATTCCTCCTGCCGAGCCCACCCCACTGATGAAGATGAAGGTCGAAGGTGCAGTTCAGTCGTCAATAAAAATCGGCATACCGCTTTTTGAGCGCTCCCACCCCGATTTTGTGCCGATGCAGGTCTTGGCAACGGCTATGGGTGGCTACTTCGGCTCACGCCTGATGCAGAACCTGCGCGAGCGTAACGGCTACACCTATGGAGCCTACGCGGCGATGATAAATCTCGACAAAGAGGGTTACTTTGTGATGAGTGCCGATGTGGCAAACGAATACACACAACGGGCTGTGGAAGAGATGTTTAACGAATTGGAGCGGATTGCCGAAGAGCCAATGAGTGAGGAGGAGTTGGCGATTGTTCGCAAGATAATTGTGGGCGACGCGATGAGGGTATTTGATGGTCCTTTTGGTGCGGCTGACGTGACCATCGAGAATATCCAAAATGGCGAGAGCAACGACTATACCGAAAAATTTTTACACCGAATAGAACAGATTTCACCCTCTGAACTGCAACACATTGCCCAACGATATTTGCAAAAAAATGCGTGTGTGGTAACAATTATTGGGGCCGAGTGATATTTTTTTGAAAAAAATATCTATATTTGTAGAAAATATGCCCAATTGAAAACAAAATTAGATTAATTAACTTTATAAAAATTCAACTTATGAGAAAACTTTTTTACGCATTTTTGTTTGCGGCTGTTGCTCTTATGAGTGGCTGTACGCCAGACGACACAACACCCGAGATTAATCTCGACGGCCAGTATATGGGTGTTGAGATGAACAACTGCGAGGTTTACTATCGTGGTAATTTCTACGGTGACGGCCAAGAGAACTACATTGTTTTCTTCGAGAACAAATCCAGCGAGGGTGAGGTTCTCCGTCGCGTTGCTTTCGAAATCACTCCCAGCGAGGTTAGCGCAGAGAAGGTTCCCGTTGGCACATTCTCGGTAGAGTCGGGTAATATGAAGGCTGGTGACATTTCGACTGGTCTTTTGAGTGGTTCGTACTACTTCCGTAGGACCGAGAGCCCCTTCTCGATGCTCATCAAGGAGGCAACCTTGACCATCACCGAGACCGATGGTGTTTACAAGATGGAGGCCAACATTGAGGGTGACTACGATTTGGACGCAGAGCCCGAGTTGGATGAGAATGGCGACGAGAAAGAGCCCAGCAAACTCGTGGATATCGAGTGCCGTTTTGAGGGCAAACCCGTTATGAGTGGTTTGGATGTGAATGGCAAATTTGTCAATGTTACCCCCTACGCTTACTTCGTATACTACGACGAGGTTCAGGGCTTCGCAGAGTGGACTTTTGTTGCTTATGACTACAACTACTATTACGCTCTCGTAACTGGCCAACTTGCAAGCACTCCCGCATACGCAAGCCAGTTCGTAATCTACACCGAACTTCCCGAGGAGGACGAGGAAAAGATTTTGCCTTTGGGCAAGTTTGTTATCGACGGCTTCAACACCGGCTATACCGACACCGTTCTTGGTGCAACTATCGGCATCATCGACAATGGTGGCAACGAGTTGGAGGATGTTGCTTACGATGGTAGCGTAACCATTTCGACTGGCGGCCAGGTTGATGGTCAGACGACTTACACCATTTCGACCACTATGTACTGTTTTGACGACGCTTATGTTGTCACCCACGAGGGCCCCATCTACTTTACCGACTACACCGAGGTTGAGATGAACATCGACGGCACCTATCCCGAGGCCGGCTTCAACGGTATGTATCTCGATTGGCAGGAGAACGTGGATGGTGACCACTGGATTATGACCGCATTGTCGGGCTTCACCGATCAAGCACAGGGCAATGAGCTCTTGATGGAGTTGCACATCTATGGCGAGAATGGCGCAGATGTAACTCTGGGCCTTCCCAGCGGCACCTACACCATCGGCGACTCGAAAGAGCCTGGCACTATTGCTGCTGGCGCTATCAGCGAGGATGGTAGTTCGGTTAGTGGTTCGATTCTTATGAATGCCAATGGCGAGGTTGTTGCTCTCCTCACCGAGGGTGAAATGACCGTTAGCAGTCCTGGCGAGGGCGTTTATAGCGTAGTATTTGAGTTTGAGGACCAGGCTGGCATCCTCTACTATGGTACCGGCCGTTGCGAAAGCGTGGCTGTTGCCTACCCCAGCAAATACACCTTGTCTGCTGCAAGGGCTACTTTCGTAGGCGATGGTGGTTGGTTCCTTGATGTTGCAGATATGACCAAAGCAAATGGTTCTGGTCTTGTATTGAGGAACTTGATTATTGGCGACGAGGATATCACCTTCGCTGATGGCATTCCTTGCGAGAAGTTCAGGTTCGACACTTCGGGTAACCCAGGTACCGTTATGGCTGGTGCAACCGATGGCAATGGTTTCTACTACTCGATGATTCTCACCCCCGATGGTTCCGCACTCTACGGTTTGCTCGTAGGTGGCGAGGTTGAGGTAACCCAGGAGGGTGGCAACTACACCGTGAATGTAAATGTCTTTGACGATATGGGCAACTACCATCGTGGTACCTATACCGGTGCAATCCAGACCATCGATGGTACTGCCGAGGAGGAGGCTGCACCCGCCAAAGTTCAGTCGGTTGTTAAATGGAGCAACTACAACAACAGAACCTTTGTTGGTAGGAAGGAGAGCGCATTTGGTCCCTTCAAGACCTACAATTTCAATGTTGTAAGATAATCTCTTCCGCTCCGAAGAGAGAGCAAACCCCCAGCCTCGTGTGAGGCTGGGGGTTTTTGTTATAGTGATTAGTGAGTGGCTGTTAGTGGTTCGCTACTGATGAACGATTGATGGTTGGCAGTTAATGAACTGTTAATGAGTGGCGATTAATGAGCGGTATCAGATATTTGACTCCATTAAGTATGCCTTTATGAACGCATCTATCTCTCCGTCCATCACAGCATCCACATCGGAGGTTTGATACCCTGTGCGGTGGTCTTTCACACGCCTATCGTCAAAGACATAGGAGCGTATTTGCGAACCCCATTCGATGCGTTTTTTGCCCTTTTCGAGTTCGTTTTGGAGCGCCATACGCTTATCCAACTCGCGCTGATAGAGTTTGGAGCGAAGAATGCGGAGGGCATTTTCGCGGTTCATAAGTTGTGAGCGTGTCTCGGTATTTTCAATCAGGAACTCCACAGGCTCACCCGTATCGGGGTCCTTGCCGTGATAGCGCAAACGCACGCCCGTTTCGACTTTATTGACATTCTGACCACCCGCGCCACTACTACGGTAGGTATCCCACTCGTAGTCTGCCGGGTTGATGTTTATCTCGATGGTGTCATCCACTGCGGGCGACACGAAGATTGAGGCAAAAGTTGTTTGGCGTTTATTGTTGGCATTGAATGGCGAGAGTCGCACCATACGATGGACACCGCTCTCGCTTTTGAGGTAGCCATAGGCATAGTCACCCTCGAAGAGAAGGGTCGCGGACTTCACGCCCACCTCATCACCGGCCTGAAAGTCGGCAACGCGCACCTTGAAACCGTTGCGCTCACCCCAGCGGGTGTACATCCTCATCAGCATTGAGGCCCAATCGAGACTTTCGGTGCCACCTGCACCCGAATTGATATCGACCACAGCGCCCAACTTATCCTCCTCGCCACGCAACATATTGCGCATTTCCAACTCCTCGGTTGCAGCGAGTGTGTGTGCGTAGTGTGCGTCGAGTTCGCTCTCTGTGGCCCCACCCTCACGCACAAACTCTGCGACAACTTCAAGGTCATCCACGAGTGCCGAGAGCCCATCGTAGGCATCAATCCAACTCTTTATGGATGCGACCTTTTTGAGTTGTTTTTCGGCGGCTTCGGGATTGTCCCAAAAGTCCGGGGCGGTGGTTTTTAGTTGTTCTTCCTCGTGGGCAATGCGCTTATCCTCCACTGCAAGGTAGCGGTGGAGTGCATCGCGGCGCTCTACGAGGTCTTTTATCTGTTCGACTGTTATCATTCTAAACTCGCTCTCTTCTCCTAACAACTGACAACTAACCTGCAACACTACACTCAATGCCGAGTGCGCGCACCCTTTCGGCAATGGCTCGCAGTTCCTCGACGGAGACTTTTTCGAGATTGGGTGCGGGGGTGTCGCGGTCTATGGTGTAGACCATAACACTGCGCGGTGCTATCTCCTCAATCAATCGGAGCCAGGCCTCAACCTCCTCGGGGGTGGTATTATCGACCCTCTCGCCCTCAAACTCTCCTCGTAGGAACATAGTCTGCACTATGCAATTTCCGCCAAAGAGCCTCATCTGCTCCACAACCTTTGCTATGGAGTAGTCCCCGAGGGGCTTGTCTATGAGTTGTGCTGTGTGGTCGAAGGCGGAGTCGAGTTTGAGAATGGGGTTATCCACCCTCATCAGGGCACGCCTTACGCTCTCGCGGTGGAGCATTGTAGCATTGGAGAGAACCGACACCTTCGCATTGGGGCAGAGTTTGTCGCGCAAGACGATAACCCCATCGACAATCTCCTCAAAATCGGGGTGCATTGTAGGCTCGCCATTGCCCGCAAAGGTCAGCACATCGGGAGGAGTTCCCGCCTCCACCATATCGCCAAGCACCCCTTCCAACATTGCGAGCACCGCTTTTTTGTCGTTGAAGCGGGGCCTCTGTCCGCCCAAAGTCCAGCCACACTCACAATAGATGCAGTTGAACGAGCACAGTTTGCAATCCACAGGCAGAAGGTTGATGCCGAGCGAGAGCCCCAATCGACGTGAGCGGATGGGACCAAAAATTAGGTTATCGTAGAGGACTGACATATAGGTTCTATGGTTTATACGGCTACGAAGGTACGCTTTTTTGCCGAGAGTGACAAAAATTTTGCCTTTTTACTCTCTTGGCACCTATTTTGAATATAAGGGCGTATGTAAATCCACTTATTTTCACAAACATCCATAGACTATGAAATTCAAAATGATTGGTTCACTCGCTTTGGTCATCGGAGGCCTTTCACTCCTGGTCCTCACCCTCACCTCCGCAACACAACGTCAGCCACAATTCGACAACTCTACGGTCACGTCGCTCGACCTGAACAACTATTTGGGAGAGTGGTATGAGATTGTGCGCAAACCCCACACCTTCGAGAAGGGTATGAGTCACGTCAAAACCACCTACACGCTCCTGCCCAACGGGAAAATAGAGGTGCGCAACGAAGGAATGAAAAAGGGCAAACACAAAGTCACCATCGGCAAGGCTCGCACCACCGACAACCCCGGACAACTCAAAGTCACCTTCTTCATCTTCCCTGCCGCATACAACATCCTCGAAGTCGCCCCCGACTACTCCTACTCTGTGGTGGGTGGTTCCAGCGACAAGTACCTCTGGATACTCTCGCGCACTCCACAAATGGACCCCAAAGTCCTCGATGGCATCTTCTCGCGCCTCGAAAAACGCGGCTACGACCTGTCGAACATCATTATGGTCGAGCAAGACTAAACAATAAATGCTGTCCCATTGGGACAGCATTTACATTAACTTTCTCATCACAATTTACCCGCCGAGCGAAAACTATATGACCCACCACCTCGCGCGATGATTATATGGTCGAGAAGTGCAATATCGAAAAGTGCCGCAGCCTCCTTCAAGCGCGCAGTGAAGGCCTCGTCCTCGCCACTCGGCTCCACCGTACCCGAGGGGTGATTGTGCACCACAATGAGCGAGGAGGCCACCAAATCGAGCGCACGACGTAGCACAATTTTGCTATCGGCAACCAACAACGATGCGCCACCAACGGCTATCTTACGACGCTCAATGATTCTATTCGAGGATGCCAAGTACAAAACCCACATCTCCTCGTGGTTGAGCGACGAAAGGTGCGGTGCAAAGAGCGATACGACATCGTTCCGGTCCTTTATGGTCACCTGCTCATCCCCTTGCGAGGCAAGCACCCTACGCCCCAACTCGAAGGCTGCCGATAGACGTGCTGCCCTCTCCATACCGAGCCCCTCCATCTGTCGCAACTGACGAGGAGGAGTGTTGGCGAGCGCCAGGAGCGAGCCCGCCTCATCCAGCAATCGCTGGGCAACAACAACACTCTCCTGTCCTCCGGAGGCAGGAATCACAAGGCTCACGAGTTCCTCATCGGTCAGCGCCTCAACGCCTCGACTGATGAGTCTTTCGCGCACTTGTTTATCGTTGTTGGGAGTTGTCATCTCTCAAATGGTCGTATTTGTCAAGTATGTAGTCGCCCATCTCATCACCCAGCAGTACCCAGGCATTCTGTGCGGCGCTCTGCTCTGCCTCCTTTTTGGTGGAGCCCTTGCCCACGCCCACGCGCAGGTCGTCTATGAGCACCCTCGAAATGAAGGCTGGCGAGGAGCCCTCGTGTTCGCCATCCGCCTCGGTGTTGAATTTGATGGTACGTTTACTCTTCTGGCACCACTCAATAAGGCGACTTTTGTGGTCGTTCTCGGCTTGCGAAAGGTCGTCGAGGTCGATATGGTTAGGCATAAGACTATTAATGACAATCCTATTGACCTTATTGTAACCCTTGTCGAGATAGAGCGCGCCCATCAACGCCTCGAAGCAGTCGCCAAAGAGGTGTTTTTGTGCAAAATTGCCCGTAGAGTTATAGATAACCATCCTATCCAACCCCAGACTTACAGCCAACCTATTGAGCGACTGACGGCTGACAATCTTCGACCTCGTTTTGGTCAGAAAGCCCTCCGACTCTTCGGGATACTCAATAAATAGATAGTCCGAAATGATTGTTTCCAGAACCGCATCGCCCAAATATTCCAACCTCTCGTTATTCATACTCCTACCCTCCACCTTCACCGAAGCCGAGCGATGCACCAGAGCGAGTTTGTAGAGTTCGATATTATCGGGGGTGGTGCCGAAAATACGACGGAAGGCGCGATAGTACTCCCTATCCGCCCCCCACAAAAGGTGAACTATGCGACTTATGCAACCCATACTCCTACTCTTCGTACTTCTTCAAAACAACGGTACAATTCTGGCCGCCAAAACCGAAGGTGTTGCTCAAAGCATACCTCACATCTCTCCTCTGTGCCACATCCCTCGTGAGATTGATGCGCTCGTCGATAGCGGGGTCCAACTCGCCAATGTTGATGGTGGGAGGAATGACTCCTTTGGTGATGGCAAACACCACTGCCAGAGCCTCAATGGCACCCGCGCCACCCAACAAGTGGCCCGTCATTGATTTGGTCGAGGAGATATTCATCTTGTAGATGTGCTCTCCGAATACCGACTCTATACCCTTCAACTCTGCCACATCACCAAGAGGTGTCGATGTGCCGTGAGTGTTGATATAATCGACCTCCTCGGGAGCAATGCCTGCATCCTGCAAGGCGCTCTCCATACACCTACGCGCGCCCTCTCCCTCCGGGTCGGGGGCGGTGACGTGGTAGGCATCGCTGCTGATACCCGAGCCGACAATCTCCGCATATATTTTTGCACCACGCGCTTTGGCGTGTTCCAACTCCTCAATGACGAGTGCTCCGCCACCCTCGCCCATCACGAAACCATCGCGATTCTTATCGTAGGGACGCGAAGCCCTCTTGGGGTCGTCGTTGTAGGTCGAAAGTGCCATCATCGAGTTGAAGGCCGAGATTCCCACCAGAGAGACTGCTCCCTCGGAACCTCCCGTAACCATAACATCTGCCCTACCGAGGCGAATCTGGTCCACAGCACTCACAATCGAGTGGGTGCTCGACGAGCAAGCCGACACGGTGCTGAAACCGGGACCCTTGTAGCCATATTTGAGCGAGATGTGACCTGCTGCCATATTGGGCAACATCTTCAAAATCAGGAAAGGACTGAAACGAGGATTCTCGCTCTCGCTGGTGCAATAGGCCGAGATCTCCTCGTAGGTGGTATTAATACCGCCAATACCTGCACCCCAAATAACGCCCACTCTGTTTTTGTCGAGTGCGGCCTCCTCCAATCCTGCATCTTTTACTGCCTGATCGGCTGCGATGAGTGCATACTGTGTGAAGGCATCGAGTTTGCGTGCTTCCTTACGCTCGAAGTACTCTTCGACGTTGTAGTTTTTGATTTCGGCTGCAAATTTTGTCTTTGTGGTTGTGCAGTCGAATCCCTGTATGAAATCCACTCCGCTGACACCATTTTCAAGCGAGGTGAAATACTCCTCAATATTGTGTCCCAGAGGGTTGATTGTTCCAATGCCTGTAATTACTACTCTTCTACGTTCCATTTTTTGTGTGTGGTTTTTATGGTGAGTAATAACGACGCGCGTTTTTTCAAAAATAAAAAGTGAGGTAAAAACACTGTTTCACCTCACCCATATACTCTGTTGAGTCTTTTTTGAGCGCGATAAAACTATTTAGCGTGCTCCTCAACGTACTTGATGGCGTCGCCAACTGTCGAGATTTTCTCTGCTGCCTCATCGGGAATTTCCAAACCGAACTCCTCCTCAAATGCCATGATAAGTTCAACAGTGTCAAGCGAATCTGCGCCGAGGTCGTTTGCGAAACTTGCTTCGGGAACGATGTTCTTTGCGTCCTGATTCAACCTGTCTTTGATAATCTCAACTACTTTCTGAGAAATTTCTGACATAATTTATAAGTTTAAGTTTAACATTGTGTGGCTATTTCACTTTTCGCTCGCAAGCGAAAATCGGTACAAATATAATACTTTTTCCCGAATCTCACTCATTTTTGACACAAATTTGCACCCCCGCGCCCCTTGCAAATGGCTATATGTTTGGCTTTGTGATACTTACCCCCGAAGTATTCTTCCGCCATCCAGCCACTCCCAGGGGATAAAACGCGCTCAATATCCCAAATTTCACAAAAAACAAGCCATAAATTTGTCCCTCTCGGCATAAATCACTACCTTTATTGAGTGAAATTTCAACCTATAAAACGATAAACTCTATGAAACTCTTACTCATTAGCAACTCCACCAATGCAGGCGAGGAGTATTTGAAGTATCCCATTGGTCAAATCAAAGAGCACCTCGCAGGTGTCAAAGAGGTAGCATTTGTGCCCTACGCGGGTGTGACCTTCTCCTACGACGAATATGAGGCAAAGGTACAGGCTCGTTTCGACGAGATTGGCATCCGCGTGCGCTCCGTACACCACGCAGCATCACCCCGCGAGGCCATCCTTGCAGCCGAGGCCATTGTTGTGGGCGGTGGCAACACCTTCCACCTTGTGAAGAATATGCACGAGCAGGGACTTATGGATGCAATCCTCACAAAACTCAACGAGAACACCCCCTATGTGGGTTGGAGTGCTGGTAGTAATGTGGCTTGTCCCACCCTCTGCACCACCAACGATATGCCCATCGTTCAGCCCGCATCATTCAATGCCATTGGAGCCATCCCATTCCAGATTAACCCCCACTATCTCGATGCCAATCCCGAAGGACACGCTGGCGAGACCCGCGAGCAGCGCATTGCCGAGTATGTGGTAGCCAACCCCAAAATGTGGGTTGTAGGTCTGCGCGAGGGGTGTATGCTCCGCTATGTCGATGGCGAACTCTCGCTCATTGGTCCCCGTCCTATGCGCATCTTCCGCTACGGTGTTGAGCCCTACGAGGTGAAGTCTGGCGACTCGCTCGATTTCCTACTCGCATAGTCCCCCCCCTCACGATGGGAAGCACACTACGCATAGGTGCCGAGGGTGAAAGGGCTGCGATGGAGTGGCTGCGTAGCCACTCCCACGTTGTAGTCGAGCGCAACTGGCGCAACCCGCCACACGAAATCGACATCATAACACTCACCCCCGATGGACACTACCACTTTGTGGAGGTCAAGACCCGTCACGAAGGTTCCCTTACGGCACCCGTAGAGGCGCTATCGCGCAAGAAAATATCCAACCTCATAAAGGCAGCGAACTTCTATGTGGAGTCACACGCCATCACCTCCGAGGTGTGGCTCGACTTTATGGGGGTAATACAGAGCGACGATGGCACCTACTCGGTGGAGTACATCCCCGACGTAGCAGGCGTGCATTGGTAGCCCAACGTGGGCATCCCTCACCCCTTGCCCCCCACAAACACAAAAAGAGAAGGCATCCACGAAAGGATGCCTTCTCTTTTCTATTATTCTCGCCTTGGGGCTACTCGCCAACCACTTTCTCGTAGTCGGCCCTGGAACCAACGGTTACATTCTGCCAATCGCGAACACCCGTACCTGCGGGAATCAGGTGGCCACAAATAACGTTCTCTTTGAGGTTCAACAAGGGATCAACCTTACCGAAGATTGCTGCCTCATTGAGCACTTTGGTAGTCTCCTGGAACGACGCTGCCGACATAAACGAACTTGTCTGCAATGCCGCGCGAGTGATACCCTGCAATACCTGACGCGAAGTTGCGGGAACAATCTCACGAACAGTGATGGTCTTCTGGTCCCTACGTTTGAGCGACGAGTTCTCATCGCGGAGTTGGCGTACGGTGATAATCTGATCGGCCCTGACATTCTGCGAGTCGCCTGCGTCGATGACGTAAACCTTATCGTAGAGAGCGTCATTAACCTCCATAAACTCCCACTTGTCGACAATCTGCTCGGGCAAGAAGCGAGTGTCACCCGAATCCACAATCTGAACCTTGTTCATCATCTGGCGCACGATAACCTCAAAGTGTTTGTCGTTAATCTTCACACCCTGACCACGATATACCTCCTGTACCTCGTTCACGATATACTCCTGAACTTTGGTAGGACCGAGGATGGTAAGGATGTCGCTGGGGGTGATGGCACCATCCGAGAGAGCCATACCTGCCCTAACGTAGTCGTTCTCCTGTACCAGAATCTGGCGGCTCAGGGGCACGAGATATTTGCATACCTGACCATCGCGGGCAGTGATGATAATCTCCCTATTACCACGTTTAATCTTGCCGAAGGATACCTCGCCGTCAATCTCCGAAACCACTGCGGGGTTCGAGGGGTTACGAGCCTCAAACAACTCCGTAACGCGGGGAAGACCACCGGTAATATCACCAGCCTTACCAAACGAGCGAGGAATCTTAATGAGAATCTCGCCAGCCTTAATCTTGGCGTTCTCCTTAACCACAACGTGAGCGCCCACAGGCAAGTTGTACTGTTTCTGCTCCACGCCATCCTTGTCTACGATGCGAATCAAGGGGTTGCGGTTCCTATCACGCGACTCGATAATCACCTTCTCGCGCAAGCCGGTAGCCTCATCGTACTCATCGCGGTAGGTCACACCCTCGACTACATTGTCGAACTGAACCTTACCCTCGTACTCCGAGATGATAACTGCGTTGAAGGGATCCCACTCACAGATAACATCGCCCTTCTGAACGCTCTCGCCTGCGAGTTTATAGAGAATCGAGCCGTAAGCCAAGTTATAGGTAAACAGCACGCTACCTGTCTCTTTGCTCACAATGCGCAACTCTGCCTGACGGCTAACAACCAAGTTCTTGGTGTTGCCATCGCGGTCTTTGGTCTTGATGGTGCGCAACTCGTCAATCTCAATAACACCGTCGTGTTTAGCCATAAGGCGGTTGTCAATCGACGAACCACTTGCAACACCACCGACGTGGAACGTACGAAGAGTAAGCTGGGTACCAGGCTCACCAATCGACTGTGCGGCAATCACACCCACAACCTCACCCTTCTGTACGGGACGACCTGTTGCAAGGTTGCGACCATAGCACTTGGCGCACACACCGTGACGCGACTCACAAGTGAGTACCGAGCGAATCTCCACCTTCTCGATGGGCGATTTCTCGATGGCGGCAGCAGCATCTTCGTTAATCTCCTCGCCAGCCTTCACGATAATCTCACCGGTCAAAGGATGAACAACATCCTCCACAGCGGTACGACCCAAAATCCTATCATAGAGGCTCTGGATAACGGCATCGTTACGCTTAACAGCCGTAGCGGTCAAACCACGCAAGGTGCCACAATCCTCCTCGTTGATGATAACATCGTTTGCAACGTCTACCAAACGACGGGTGAGGTAACCTGCGTCCGCAGTTTTAAGTGCGGTATCCGCCAAACCTTTACGAGCACCGTGAGTGGAGATAAAGTACTCCAACACCGACAGACCCTCCTTAAAGTTCGACAAAATGGGGTTCTCGATTGTCTGACCGCCCTCTGCACCCGATTTCTGGGGTTTAGCCATCAGACCACGCATACCACCCAACTGACGAATCTGCTCCCTACTACCACGAGCACCCGAATCAAGCATCATAAACACGGGGTTGAAACCGTCTTGGTCGGCTTTCAAGTGGTTATAAACGGCAGCGGTTACGCGGTTGTTTACATTGGTCCAAACGTCAATAACCTTATTGTAGCGCTCGTTGTTGGTGATAAGACCCATATTGTACTGCTCCAAGAACTGTGCAACCTGCTGGTTACCCTGCTCTACGAGCATCTTCTTCTCCTCGGGGATAATCACAGCACCCAAGTTGAACGACAAACCACCCTGGAATGCCATCCTATAACCGAGCGCCTTGATGTCATCGAGGAAGGCAGCGGCCTTGTCGGCTCCCGACTTCTTCATTACAACACCAATAATATCCCTCAATGTATTCTTCTTCAACAGAAGGTTGATGTAGCCAACCTCTTTGGGAACTACCTGGTTGAAGAGGATACGACCAACCGAAGTGGCAACTACCTTTGTCACATCAACACCATTCTCATCAACGGTGTTGATTTTCACATTCACAAGGGTGTGCAAATCTACCTTACCCTCATTGTAGGCGATGATTGCCTCCTCGGGACCGTAGAAGGTAAATGCAGCCTTCACGCCCTCTTTGGGACGGATGTCGCCATTCTGCAAGTCATCCCAACGATTGATGGTCTGGCCATTCTCGATGAGTTCTTTGCGATACACAGCCTTCTCTCTCTCGGGGCGCTCCTCGGTGCCGTAAATCTTGGTGATGTAGTACAGACCAAGCACCATATCCTGCGAAGGTACGGTGATAGGCGCACCATTGGCGGGGTTCAAGATGTTGTGCGAACCGAGCATCAGGAGTTGAGCCTCCAAGATTGCCGCGTTGCCCAGGGGCAAGTGTACTGCCATCTGGTCACCATCGAAGTCCGCGTTGAACGCCGTACAAGCAAGGGGGTGCAACTGCATTGCCTTACCCTCGATGAGTTTGGGCTGGAATTATTGTATATTCTAACGGTGAAGGGTAGGAGCACGGTTCATCAGAACGGGATGGCCCTTGATGACATTCTCCAAAATATCCCAGATGATGGGGTCTTTCCTGTCGATAATCTTCTTTGCAGACTTAACGGTCTTCACAATACCGCGCTCGATGAGTTTGCGGATAATGAAGGGTTTGTACAACTCTGCGGCCATATCTTTGGGAATACCCATCTCGTGCATCTTGAGTTCGGGACCTACAACGATAACAGAACGTGCCGAGTAGTCCACACGCTTACCCAAGAGGTTCTGACGGAAACGGCCCTGTTTACCTTTAAGGCTGTCGCTCAACGACTTCAAAGGACGGTTGCTCTCGCTCTTCACTGCGCTGGTCTTGCGCGAGTTGTCGAACAAGCAGTCCACAGCCTCCTGCAACATACGCTTCTCGTTGCGCAAGATTACCTCGGGAGCCTTAATCTCGATAAGGCGTTTGAGGCGGTTGTTGCGGATGATAACCCTACGATAGAGGTCGTTGAGGTCGGAGGTCGCAAACCTACCACCATCCAGAGGCACCAAAGGACGCAATTCGGGAGGGGTAACGGGGATGACCTTCAAGACCATCCACTCGGGTTTGTTGATCTCCCTCGACTCGCGGAAGGCCTCAATAATATTGAGCCTTTTGAGAGCCTCGGTCTTACGCTGCTGCGAAGTCTCGTGGGAGGCTTTGTGGCGCAACTGCTCGCTCAAACGGTCCAAATCCAAGCCCTGCAAGAGAGTGAGGATTGCCTCCGCACCCATCTGTGCTACGAACTTGTCGGGGTCGCCGTCCTCCAACTGCTGGTTGCCTTTGGGAAGGGCTGCCAAAATGTCCAAGTACTCCCTCTCGGAGAGCAGGTCGTGAACATTGCCACCATTGGGCAGGTTCAGGTTGGCAGCAGCACCGGGCTGGATGACGATATAGCGCTCGTAGTAGATTACAGCGTCGAGTTTCTTGCTGGGGATACCAAGCAGATAACCAATCTTCGAAGGTAGCGAGCGGATGTACCAAATGTGTACTACGGGAACTACCAACTGGATGTGTCCCATACGCTCACGGCGCACCTTCTTCTCCGTAACCTCCACACCGCATCGGTCACAAACGATACCTTTGTAGCGTATCCTCTTGTACTTACCGCAGTGGCACTCATAGTCCTTCACAGGACCGAAGATGCGCTCGCAGAAAAGACCGTCCCTCTCGGGTTTGTAGGTACGATAGTTTATCGTCTCGGGTTTCAATACCTCGCCGCTCGAATTTTCGAGAATCTCCTCGGGCGAGGCAAGTCCAATCGAGATTTTACTGAAATTGGTCGTATTGATTTTATTATCTTTACCGTATGCCATATTCTTCTACCAAGTTTAAGAGAGTTTTACACTGATTGCCAAACCACGCAACTCGTGCAACAGCACATTGAGTGACTCGGGAATACCGGGAGTAGGCAGGTTGTCGCCCTTAACGATGGCCTCGTATGCTTTCGCACGGCCCATAACGTCATCGGACTTGATAGTCAGAATCTCCTGCAAGATGTTGGCAGCACCGAAGCCTTCGAGTGCCCAAACCTCCATCTCACCAAACCTCTGACCACCAAACTGTGCCTTACCACCCAGAGGCTGCTGGGTAATGAGCGAGTAGGGGCCAATCGAGCGGGCGTGCATCTTGTCGTCAATCATATGACCAAGTTTGAGCATATAGATAACACCCACTGTTGCAGGCTGGTCGAAGCGCTCACCAGTGCCACCATCACGCAAGTGGCAGCATCCGTTCACGGGAACGCCTGCTTTGGCAGTGTACTCGTTAATCTCGTCGAGGGTAGCACCGTCAAAGATGGGGGTTGCGAACTTCAAGCCGAGTTCCTTACCTGCCCAACCCAATACGGTCTCGTAAATCTGACCCAAGTTCATACGCGAAGGTACGCCCAGAGGGTTCAGTACGATATCTACAATCGAGCCATCCTCCAAGAAGGGCATATCCTCATCGCGAACCACTTTGGCAACAATACCCTTGTTACCGTGACGACCTGCCATCTTATCACCCACTTTGAGTTTACGTTTCTTGGCAAGGTATACTTTTGCGAGTTGGATAACGCCATTGGGAAGTTCGTCACCATTGGTGATATTGTACTTCTCACGCTTAACGCGCGCGTCTGCCTCTTTATATTTAATGGTATAGTTATTAATAGCCTGCTTGGTGAGCGATGCGATGCGCTCATCCTCTACCCACTTGCCCGAACCGAGGTCGAGGTAGTCAATCTCTTCGAGCATCTTCTTGGTGAACTTGGTGCCGGGGGCATAGAGTTCAACGCCGAAGTAGTCATATACGCCCAGTGAGGTCTGGTCTTTGAGCAAGGTGTAGAGTTTCTCCACCAAAACTGCTTTGAGGGCTGCCACCTCTTTCGAGAATTTAGCATCCACCTCTTCGAGTTTGTGTTTCTCCTCTGCCTTACCGCGTTTGCCATCCTTCACATTGCGGGTGTAGAGTCTGCGGTCTATGATGGTACCGAAGAGCGAGGGTTGTGCCTTCAACGAAGCATCCTTCACATCGCCGGCCTTGTCGCCAAAGATAGCGCGCAGAAGTTTCTCCTCGGGGCTGGGGTCGCTCTCGCCTTTGGGGGTAATCTTACCAATCATAATATCACCGGGCTTCACATTAGCACCGATGCGGATGATACCTCTCTCGTCGAGGTCTTTGGTTGCATCCTCGCTCACGTTAGGAATATCCGAGGTGAGTTCCTCGACACCACGTTTGGTCTCGCGAACCTCCATAATATACTCATCAACGTGTACCGAAGTGAACAAGTCCTCCCTCAAAAGGCGCTCCGAAATCACGATAGCATCCTCGAAGTTGTAACCCTTCCAGGGCATAAACGCAACCTTCAAGTTCCTACCGAGTGCCAACTCGCCGTTCTGGGTCGAGTAACCCTCGGTCAAAATATCGCCCTTCTCTACCCTGTCGCCAATCTTCACAATGGGACGCAGTGTGATGGACATATTCTGGTTGGTCTTGCGGTAGCGAGGCAACTTGTAGGTGGTAATCTCGGGATCGAAACTTACCAACCTCTCGTCGTCGGTGCGGTCATACTTAACCTGAATCTGGGTAGCGTCAGCAAAGACAACCTCGCCATTGCCGTCGGCCACAACCTGAATACGGCTGTCGCGAACCATCTCGCTCTCCAAACCTGTACCCACAATAGGAGCCTCGGGGTTAATCAGAGGTACTGCCTGACGCATCATATTCGAACCCATCAACGCACGGTTAGCATCGTCGTGCTCCAAGAAGGGAATCAAACTTGCCGCAATCGAAGCAACCTGGTTAGGTGCAACGTCCACCAAGTCTACCTGCTTGTCCCTAATTACGGGGAAGTCAGCCTCATTACGAGCCTTGATACGATTGGGGTTGAGGAAGTTACCCTCGGCATCAATGGGTGCCGAAGCCTGTGCAATATTCAGGTTCTCCTCCTCCTCGGCGCTATAATAGCGGATGTTTGCGTCGTTCAAATCGACCTTACCATCATTAACCTTGCGGTAGGGGGTCTCAATGAAGCCCATAGGACTAATCTTCGCATAAACGCACAGCGAGGAAATCAGACCAATGTTGGGACCCTCGGGGGTCTCAATGGGACACAAACGACCATAGTGGGTGTAGTGTACGTCACGAACCTCGAAACCTGCCCTATCGCGGCTCAAACCACCAGGACCGAGTGCCGACAAACGACGTTTGTGGGTAATCTCGGCCAGAGGGTTGGTCTGGTCCATAAACTGCGAGAGCTGGTTGGTACCAAAGAAACTGTTGATTACGCTCGACAGAGTCTTGGCATTAATCAGGTCGATGGGTTTGAAGAGTTCGTTGTCCCTCACGTTCATCCTCTCGCGGATGGTCCTTGCCATACGGATGAAACCAATGGAGAACTGGTTGCTCAACTGCTCACCTACGGTCCTCACGCGACGGTTCGAAAGGTGGTCGATATCATCAACGTCGGTCTTGGAGTTGATAAGTTCAATGAGGTAGCGAATAATGGCAATAATGTCCTCGCGTGTCAGAACTCGCACCTCGGGGTTAATCTCCAAACCGAGTTTCTTGTTGATACGGAAACGACCTACGTCACCCAAATCGTAGCGCTTGTCGCTGAAAAACAGTTTGTCAATCACGTCCCTTGCGGTAGCCTCATCTGGTGGCTCCGAATTGCGCAATTGGCGATAGATGTAAACCACAGCGTCTTTCTCTGTGTTACAGGGGTCTTTTTGGAGCGTGTTGTAGATAATCGAGTAATCCACACCCGAGGGGTTGTCTTTGTGGAGAAGAATGGTCTTCACTCCGCTCTCCAAAATCTCCTCAATGTGCTCCTCGGTGAGTTCCGTCTCGCGCTCGATGATAACCTCGCTACGCTCAATGGGCATAACCTCACCGGTATCCTCATCTACGAAATCCTCCCAACTTGTTTTCAGAATCCTTGCGGCAAGCCTTCTGCCGAGGTTCTTTTTGAGGTTGGTACGATTGACCTTCACCTCATCTGCCAAGTCGAAGATTTCGAGAATCTCTTTATCTGCCTCAAAACCGATTGCGCGCAACAGTGTGGTCACGGGCAACTTCTTCTTACGGTCAATGTAGGCATACATCACGTTGTTAATGTCGGTTGCGAACTCAATACACGAACCCTTGAAGGGGATGATTCGTGGCGAATAGAGTTTCGTACCGTTGGTGTGGACACTCTGACCGAAGAAAACACCTGGCGAGCGGTGCAACTGCGAAACAACTACGCGCTCGGCACCGTTGATGACGAATGTACCACCAGGGGTCATATAGGGGATTGTGCCAAAATAGACATCCTGAATCTCCGTAGCGAAATCCTCGTGCTCGGGGTCGGTGCAGGAGAGTTTCAGTTTAGCCTTCAAAGGCACACTGTAAGTCAAACCCATCTCCAAGCACTCCTCGATAGAGTAGCGTGGGGGGTCGATGTAGTAGTCGATAAACTCCAAAACGAAGTTGTTACGGGTGTCCGTAATGGGGAAGTTCTCGGAGAAAACTTTGTAGAGTCCTTCGTTTTTGCGATTCTCGGCAGTCGTGTCTAATTGAAAAAAGTCGTGGAATGATTTGAGCTGCACCTCCAAGAAATCGGGATAGTCCATCCTGTGTGAGATGGAGGAGAAGCTAATTCTTTTGTTTGCTTTCGAGGACATTGTCTGCAAAATGATTTAAGATTTTTTGTTAGAAACCCTCGGTGCTCACTCCCCACACGCGCCCTACGCGCGCGAAAGTTGTTGAAGACCCCGAAAGTCTCCTAATGTCGCTTTGCCATCGCTGGCGACAAGATAATTCCCTAGCCCACCGACCAAAGAACATCCTGTGTGTCAGTTACTTACGAACCAACCTTTTCAACCTAACCCAATGTTAGTTTTGCGCCCTATTTTTTAGACGCGAAAAAGGCATAGACCTTATTTTGACATAAGGTCTATACCCAGTATGGAGTGAAGTTATAGTCGAAACTATTTAACCTCAACCTCTGCACCTGCGTCTTCAAGAGCGGCTTTGAGAGCCTCTGCCTCCTCTTTCGATACGCCCTCTTTGATTGCTTTGGGTGCAGCGTCAACCAAGTCTTTCGACTCTTTAAGACCGAAGCCGGTAGCCTCTTTCACTGCTTTTACAACAGCGATTTTAGCCTGACCTGCGCTAACGAGAATAACGTCGAAAGAAGTCTTCTCTGCGGGTGCTGCTGCCTCTGCTGCTGCGGGAGCTGCTACTGCTACTGCTGCTGCAGCGGGCTCAATACCGTACTCCTCTTTGAGGATGGTTGCCAACTCGTTTACCTCTTTAACAGTCAAGTTTACCAACTCTTCTGCCAATGCTTTGATATCTGCCATAGTTTTGTATAAAATTAAATTGTTTTACTTCGTTGTTTGTGTTTTGTTTGGAAAAATTAATTTCTTTCTTCAAGAGCCTTTACGATGCCTGCAACCTTCTGGCCAGCGTTACCCTGCAATGCCGAAACAACATTCTTGATGGGCGACTGCAACAGACCAATGATATCGCCGATAAGTTCCTCGCGCGATTTGATGTTGCAAAGCATATCGAGGTTATTGTCACCGACGTACACGCAATCCTGTACATAAGCGGCTTTCAAAATGGGTTTCTCGCAACCTTTGCGGAACTCTTTGATTACCTGTGCAGGGCTTTTGCTTGCCTCGGAATACATAATCGACGAAGTGCCTTTCAGAACCTCGACAAGTCCAGCATCTGCCTTCTCTACGCCTTCGAGCGCTTTGATGAAGAGGGTGTTCTTTACAACAACCAACTTCACGCCCTTCTCGAAACATTTGCGACGCAATGCAGCGGTCTGCTCGGCGTTCAATGCCTCGATGTCGGTGATGTAGAAGTTAGGATACTGGTTGAGCTGCTCGGTCAGGCCTTGTATTACTATTCTTTTTTCTTCCCTTGTCATAATTCGATGTTTTTACTATTTGAAATCGAGTGATTTGGGGTCAATTTGGAGACCGATACTCATTGTCGTTGAGAGATAGATACTAAGCATATAAGTACCTTTGGCTGCGGCGGGTTTGAGTTTGTGGATCATATCGATGAATGCGTTTGCATTGTCAACGATTTTATCCTCGCTAAACGAAACCTTACCAACTGCCGAGTGAACGATACCGTATTTATCAACCTTGAAGTCAATCTTACCGGCTTTCACCTCTTGTACAGCTTTGGCCACGTCCATAGTTACGGTACCGGTTTTGGGGTTAGGCATCAAGCCACGAGGACCCAAAATACGACCGAGTGCACCTACTTTTGCCATTACATTGGGAGTACAGATGATGGTATCAACGTCGGTCCAACCGCCTTTGATTTTCTCAACGTACTCATCCAAGCCAACGTAGTCTGCGCCAGCCTCACGAGCCTCGTTCTCCTTGTCGGGAGTACAGAGTACCAATACGCGAACAGTCTTACCTGTACCGTGAGGAAGGGTAACCACGCCACGAACCATCTGGTTTGCCTTACGGGGGTCAACACCAAGACGTACGTCTACATTTACCGAAGCATCGAACTTTGTGAAAGTAATCTCTTTCAGAAGAGCTGCGGCCTCGCTCAATTTGTAGAGCTTTCCGGGCTCCACTTTGGCGAGCATTGCTTTTTGGTTCTTTGTCAATTTACTCACCTTCTTACCTTAATTACTTTGCAGGAACTTCGCCTACGACGGTGATACCCATACTGCGTGCAGTACCTGCTACCATACGCATAGCAGACTCAATGGTGAAGCAGTTCATATCGCTCATCTTGTCTTTCGCAATAGCCTCAACCTGCTCGATAGTAACACTACCTACTTTCTGACGGTTGGGCTCGGCGGAACCAGACTGGATACCAGCAGCCTCTTTGAGTGCAGCAGCAACGGGTGGCTGTTTAACGACAAACTCAAACGACTTGTCGTTGTATACGGTGATAATTACGGGCAATACCTTGCCTGCCTTCTCCTGGGTGCGTGCGTTGAACTGCTTGCAGAAGTCCATAATATTGACTCCCTTCGAACCCAACGCGGGACCTACTGGTGGCGAAGGATTGGCGGCACCACCTTTAATCTGCAACTTAATAAATGCAGCAACCTCTTTTGCCATAGTTTTCCTTGGTTAATTATTCTTTTTCTACTTGCATAAAACTCAACTCCATCGGAGTCTTGCGTCCGAAAATCTTCACCGAGACTGTCAATTTCTTTCTCTCCTCATCGACTGATTCGATAGTGCCGGAGAAACTCGAGAAGGGACCGTCCGTAACTTTTACGGTCTCTCCCACGAAGAAAGGAATCTCATTCTCCTCCTCACCCTCGCTCATTAGGTCAACCCTTCCGAGAATCCTGGCAACCTCCGCCTCCCTAACAGGGGTGGCGATAAGGCGCTGACTCTCCTCTTTGGTCTCACCGAGGAAGCCGAGCACATTGGGCGTGTTGCGAAGAACGTAAGGTACTTCGTCTACCATAGCCGCTTCAACCAATACATAGCCGGGATACGACACCCTCTCTTTGCTCACCTTCTTACCGTTGCGAATCGTATAGACCTTCTCGGTAGGAATCAGAACCTGCGATACAAGATGTTCGAGGTGAAGATGGCGTACCTCTGCATCGATGTACTCCTTCACCTTCTTCTCTTTACCGCCGATGGCGCGTAACACATACCACTGTTTTGTCTGTTCGCTCATTGTCTTGTTTGCGTCTTAAAGAGTTAAACTAAAACTTTTGAACTAATGAGCCAAAACGCTGTATACAGCCTTCATAATGGATTCAAAGGTCAGGTCCATAGCAAGAATCACAACAGCAATCAGCAGGGAAGCAACCATAACGGTAACTGCAAGATTCTGCAACTCTTTCATAGGAGTCCACGACACTTTGTGAACCAACTCTTCGTACGAAGCCTTAACGTATTTTACGAGTTTCATAAATTATGCTTTTTTCTCTTTATTGCTTTTTCACTCAACAAGTCCGGTACCCCTTTTTCAAAGCCACCGGACTTTTGCACGAGAGGAGAGAATCGAACTCCCACCAACGGTTTTGGAGACCGCTATTCTACCATTAAACTACTCTCGTAAAAAGTGGGGCGATTCGCCGAGCCTATCACTCGCGTAGCAAGCCCTTCGCTCGCCCCTATATTTGAGATTTGTGAGTTATCTCTGGTAGATAGGATTACTCAATAACCTCTTTGATCTGACCCGAACCTACGGTACGACCACCCTCGCGGATAGCGAAACGAAGACCTGCATTCAATGCTACGGGGTAGATGAGAGTTACCTCGATCTCAACGTGGTCACCAGGCATTACCATCTCGATACCATCGGGGAGTTTAACCTCACCGGTAATATCCATAGTACGGAGGTAGAACTGGGGACGATACCTGTTGTGGAAAGGAGTGTGACGGCCACCCTCTTCTTTCTTCAAGATATAAACCTCACCACGGAATTTGGTGTGGGGAGTAATCGACTTGGGTTTAGC
>JAZOCT010000006.1:0-65484 GCA_045596685.1 Tidjanibacter sp.
CCCAGAACCCCCAGAACTCCCAGAACCCCCAGAACTCCCAGAACTCCTATAATACACCTCGGGCGCGGAAACAATTTCCGCGCCCGCGACGTTGGACTTTCGACGTTAGACGTTAGACGTTCCCGCCAAGTTCTTCGGCCCTTGCGAGTGCTTTGGTGATGTGGTCGAGCACATTCTCGGCACCCACCATTGCAACAATACCCGACTGGCGCAACGCCTCATAAACCTCCGCATTGACACCCGAAAGGATGATGGTTTGGCCATCCTTCTGGGCCGACTCGATGAAGATTTCGAGGTTGTGGATACCCGTTGCGTCGATGAAGTTTACCCTACGCATACGGATAATACGGATGCGTTTGTTGGTACGGCTACGCTGCAACTCCTCGAAGCGGTTTGCCACACCAAAGAAGAAGGGGCCCTCAATCTCATAGACCTCTGTATTGGCAGGGATATTGATTCTCTCGTCCGATTCGCCATCGCTGTGGAGAGCCATCTCCTTCTCCACAACCGAGATATTCACACTCTCCATCACACGTTTCATAAAGAGCACCACTGCGAGGATGAGGCCTACCTCGATAGCGATGGTAAGGTCGAAGATGACGGTCAGCAGGAGGGTGAGGAACAAAACAGCAATATCACCCCTCGATTGACGGCACATAGAGCAGATTGTACGCCAGCCACTCATATTGTACGACACCACAATCAGTACACCTGCCAAACAGGGCATAGGAATCATACCCACCAGACCTCCCAAGAAGAGCAACACGAGCAGCAACACGATGGTGTGTACAATACCCGCTACGGGGGTGCGACCACCGTTGTTGATATTTGCCATAGTGCGGGCGATAGCACCTGTTGCGGGGATACCGCCAAAGAAGGGTACTACCATATTGGCCACGCCATTGCCTATGAGTTCGGTGTTGGAGTTGTGTTTGTCACCCACCACACCATCGGCCACCATTGCCGAGAGGAGGCTCTCAATGGCACCCAGCATTGCAATAGTGAAGGCTGCGGGGAGTACTGCCTGTGCAGTGGAGAAGAAGGTTTCGCCCTCGGCGAGTGCGGGCATACGGAAAGTAGGCAGGCCTTGGGGGAGTTCGTAGAGGTCGCCAATGGTCTTGATGGAGTCCACACCTGCAAACTCCTTCAAGAGCCAGCACACAACGGTCATCACCACAATAGCGAGCAGTGAGCCGGGGATTTTCTTGGAGAACTTGGGAGTGTAGACGATGATGAGGATGCTCACGATACCGATGAGGAATGCCCACCAATTGATGTTGTCGATATTCTGGAAGTAGCACGCCCACTTGTCGATGAAGTTTGCGGGGACATTCTCGATACCCATACCGAAGAGGTCGTTCATTTGTGTGGAGAAGATGGTGATGGCGATACCGCCCGTAAAGCCCACGATGATGGGATAGGGCATAAACTTAATGACACTGCCGAGTTTGAATACACCCATCAGAATCTGCATCACACCAGCCACCACCGTAGCGATAGCCAATCCTGCCAGACCATACTGCTGGATGATGCCATAGACAATGACGATGAATGCGCCCGTAGGGCCACCAATCTGCACCTTTGTACCACCGAGTGCGGAGATGATGAAGCCCGCGATGATGGCGGTCACAAGGCCCTCTGTGGGGCCCACGCCCGAGGCGATACCGAAAGCAATAGCCAGGGGTATGGCCACGATACCGACGATAATACCTGCCATCAGGTCTTTGGAGAAACGCTCCTTGTTGTAGCCCTTCATAGAGGTGAAGAGTCGGGGCTGGAAATCAATAGAGAACTTTGAGCCTTTTGCTCGCTCTTTGTTTGCCATAATACGAAAAAGTTTGTGTTAGAAGTCCTATGCGGGTGTGTGCCCGCCAATTATTCACATTACTGGGCGCAAAGATACAATCAAATTCAAAATTCAAAATTCAAAATTCAAAATTATTTCCTATTTGTCGTATCTTTGTGGTTGGGATGGTGGAAATGGTATTTCGCCCACCAAACAAGAACAAACAATTTTACAATCCACATATTATTATGAAATACGCAATTATCCTTACTGAAAAAGGCAAATATCAGCCATAGGCTGACCAAGCCCCACCCCAAAGGGGAGGGGTTTGGGGTGGGGGTAAAGCACAGAAAGGAAAACGCAGTTTTCTCTTTCATTTCGCCCCGACAACAAACGATAAACAATTAAATTTTAGACATAATACTATGAAATACGCAATTATCCTTACTGAAAAAGGCGAAATGAAGGCGGAACTTTATGAGAACGAAACTCCCATCGCCGTTAATAACTTTATCAAACTTGCCACCTCGCGTTTCTACGACGGGCTCACCTTCCACCGCGTGATTCCCGACTTCGTGATTCAGGGCGGTTGCCCCATTGGTAACGGTGCAGGCGGTCCCGGCTACACCATCAAGTGTGAAACCTCGGCTCCCCGCCAATACCACGACAGGGGTGTGCTCTCGATGGCTCATAGGGGCAAGGATACGGGCGGCTCGCAGTTCTTCATCTGCCACAACCGCCAGAACACCCAGCACCTCGACGGTGTGCACACCTGCTTCGGCAAAGTGGTTGAAGGCCTGGATGTTATCGACGATATACGCCCTGGCGACCTGATTCTCTCCATCACCATCGTGGAGGAGTAGCACCACAAACGAACTTCAAGTCCCTAATGCCCTTAAAGACCCTAACAAAGAGAAAAAAATGAAGACCAAAACCTCAACTCTCAAACCCTTCGATATTTTCATCATCGTTATGACCATCGGTTCGGCACTCGCCTACTCGCTCATTCGTGGGCAGTTTGAGTTGCTCGGCTCGGTGGCACTACTGATGGGCGTGACGGGCACCGTATTGAGTGCCAAAAGGAGCATTTGGAATTTCCTATTCGGTGCTGTAAATGTCACCCTCTACGCCATAATTGCCTACAAGACAAGCAACTATGGACAAGCAGCACTCAACGCTCTCTACTATCTGCCGATGCAGGCCATCGGTTGGTGGGCGTGGAGCCATCGCAAAGATTCCGACGACCACTCGAAGGTCAAAACACGCTCTATGCGTCCCATTCAGATTCTTCTCGCGGTGGTGGGTACTGCCCTCGGAACGCTCCTTTTGTGGTGGGTTTTGGGCACCTACACCGATGCTGCACAGCCCCTCAAAGATGGATTTGTAACCACCGTATTCATTGTTGGTCAGATACTTATGACGCTTGCATTTTGGGAGCAGTGGTTCTTTTGGTTGGCGGGCAATGTGCTCAACGTAGTGCTCTGGTCGGTAGTGATGGCGCAGGGTGAGATGTTGGGTGGCCTGATGCTCATCAAGTACTCGATGTACACCCTCAACTCCATCAACGGCATCATCATCTGGCGACGAGGGGCAAAAAAAGAGTAACCATAACCCACTCACTATGAAAGCGCTCATTGCCACCGACTCCTTCAAAGGCTCCCTCTCCTCCTCGGAGGCCGGGGAGGCTTTGGCAGAGGGTATTCGCGCCATCGCTCCCGAGTGTGAGGTGGAGGTTATCCCCATAGCCGACGGTGGCGAGGGGAGCGCCGAGGTGCTCACGCGAGCGTTGGGTGGCTCTTTTGTAGAGGTGGAGGTGTGTGACCCCCTCGGGCGCACCATCACTGCCCGCTACGGAGTATCACAAGGGGTGGCATTCATAGATTTCGCCTCGGCTGCGGGGCTCACCCTACTCTCCCCCGAAGAACGCAACCCACTGATAACCACCTCACGAGGCGTGGGTGAGATGGTGTGCGATGCACTTATGCGTGGTTGTCGCCACATTGTTCTCGGTCTGGGAGGGAGTGCCACCAACGACTGTGCTACGGGTCTGTTGCAGGCTCTCGGCTGTCGCTTTTTGGATAGCGGTGGTCGAGAGGTTGTGGGGTGTGGTGGCAACCTCTCGAAAATCGCCACCATCGACCACTCGCAATTGGACCAGCGCTTGGCAAACATCACCCTGACCCTTGCGGTGGATGTTCTCTCGCCCCTTTGTGGTGCGCGAGGTGCGGCCCACACATTCGCCCCCCAAAAAGGGGCCACCCCCGAACAAGTAACCCTCCTCGAAGAGGGAGTGTGTCACCTCTCCCACCTACTCACCCAAGAGTGGGGCAAGGATGATGTGTGCTCCCTTGCGGGTGCGGGTGCTGCGGGTGGCGCAGGAGCGGGACTTGCCGTTCTCGCGGGTGCGCGCCTGCGCAGAGGTATAGAGGTGGTATTGGAGGCTGTGGGGTTTGCACAGAGGGTGCAGGGTGCCGACCTTGTAGTTACGGGCGAGGGACGCATCGACCATCAAACCCTTCTCGGCAAGGCCCCAAGCGGGGTACTCGCAATGGCAAAAGAGGCCGGGGTGAGAGTTGTCGCTGTGGGTGGCCGCGTGGAGATGTGCCCCGAATTGGCGGAGAGTGGCTTTGCCGAGATTTTGGCCGCCACCCCCGAGGATGTACCCTTACAGGAGGCCCTCCAAACAGCAGTTGCCAAAGCGCATCTGCGGCACGCAGGAGAGAGAATTGCCCAAAGGTGGCTTGCAGAGAGAAAATAATCACTATCTTTGTGGCCCCATTGTTGGGGATAAAAACAGAGTAACATTATGAATAAGGTATCGGAAAACCCTTTCAAAAACCGAATCAGCAAGCAATCCTTGCTGGTGGTTGTGACGGCACTCTTCGTCACCCTCTATCTCGTATCCAATGTAATGGCTGTCAAGGTGATAAACATCATCGGCCTCCCCTGCTTCGATGCGGGCACCATAACTTTCCCGTTTGCCTATATGCTGGGCGATGTACTGACGGAAATTTGGGGCTACCGCACAACACGCAAGGTCATCTGGATGACCCTGCTGTGCAACATTCTGATGGTTCTCTTCACCCAGATTGGCGTATGGCTCCCCTCACCCGACTACCTCGCCACCACCGAGGTGGCCTACAACACCATCTTCAACTACGTTCCCCGTATAGTTCTCGGCTCCCTTGTGGGCTTTTTGCTGGGCGAACTCTCCAATGCGTGGGTTATGTCGAGGCTCAAAAAGGTTACCGAGGGGCGACACTTGTGGTTGCGCACCATTGGTAGTTCTATGGTGGGCTACCTCTTCGACTCTGTACCCTTTGTGCTGATTGGCTTTGCGGGCGTGGTTTCGACTCACGACCTGGTGATGATGGTGGTTGCCCAATATCTCCTCAAACTCGCCATTGAGGTCGTCTTTGGCACCCCGCTTGCCTACCTCACCATCGGGCGCATCAAACGACACATCTACCCCACCCCCGAGGAGGAACGATAGTTATGGAACGCTATTCGCTCATCCATAGCAAGATGCCCCGCGAGTTTGTACTCTTGCAGGGCAGCGGTTGTCGTTGGCGCAGATGCACCTTCTGCGACTACCACACCGACACGAGCGCCACCCCCTTTGAGGTTAATAGGGAGGTTCTGGGGCGCGTTACGGGCCAATATGGGGTGCTGGATGTAATCAATAGTGGCTCTGCAATGGAACTCGACCCGCAGACACTCTCTCTCCTGCGCACCATAGTGAAGGAGCGCAATATCCACACACTCTGGTTTGAGGCCCACTGGATGTACCGCCACCAACTTGCCGATTTTGCCTCACAATTTGCCCCAGTGAGGGTGAGGTTTCGTTGCGGAGTGGAGAGTTTCGACGGAGCGTTGCGCGCGAGATGGAATAAGGGTATTCCCTGCGAGGTGAGTGCCGAGGATGTGGCACGCTATTTCGATGGCGTGTGCCTGCTTGTGGGCACCGAGGGTGGCTCCCGCACACAGATTCTCTCCGATATAGCCCTTGCCCGCGAATGGTTCGACTATTTCAGCGTCAATCTCTTCTGCCCCAACACCACCCCCACCCTGCGCGATGAGAGCCTTGCCCAATGGTTTATTCGTGAGGTTGCCCCCACCCTCGCTCATATTGATGGGTGCGAAGTTCTCATCGACAACACCGACCTCGGAGTGGGCGGCGCAGATTAAGATGCCCGCAAACAAAGTGAGGGTTGTTTTTTAAATGGCTTTAAGGGCATTAAGGACCTTAATATTTTCGGGCTCGCAAAATGGCGAACCCGCGACGTTGGGCAATAGACTGCGCCTTTGGCGCAACAGACCTCACCCCCGCTACGCGGACCCTCCCCTAACTTATGGGAGGGTGTCGTAACGACACTTTTGTGCTGGTGGGTGCCGTAACGGGACGCATAGCGTCTTTTGTGATGGTGGTTCTCCAAACCCTCGACCTCCGAGTGAGAGATGAGCGAGTAAAATATCGCTCAATAATCCCCCCCCCGAGTGCAGATTGCGAGGCGAGGAGGCGGAACGCCTCTTTTGTGAATGTGATTCTCCAAACTCTCAACCTCCGAATGAGAGATGAGCGAGCGCGAGTAGAATATCGCGAGGCAGATGCAAGGCATACGAGAAAGCGGAGTCCGCAGTTTGCTTGACGCAAATGAGGAACTCCGCTTATCGAAGTATAACGCGGCAGATGCCCGCGAGATTCGCTCGCAAAGAGATTCGCTCGCTAACGCCCGCCTCGCAAACCTTTAAGTGCATTGGCGCAACCTTTGAGGTTGCTCGCCTCGATGTTCACAACCTCTATCAGTTTCTCTGCATTCCTCATAGGGGTGCGAACACCTACACTGCGACTATCGTAGTTGTTCCACTCCATTGCCGAGACTTTCGCGGGAGCAACTTTTTTCTGCGAAGCCACAAACTCGCTAACGGGCGAGGTGCCATCTTTGGTAAGGTAGATTTTCTTACGATAGACGGGGGTGTAGTTACCCTGTCTATCAATAGCCATTGCCGCAATAGTCCAATAGATGTCGTAGGTCAAGGGGAAGATGGTTTCGAGTGAGCTGGAACCATTCTCCAACAAATCCTCATAGAAGATGTCATCCGAGTAGATGCTCGTATCGGTCAAGTCGTGACGTGCAATGTAGTAGAAGAATCGTGCGTAGACACCCTCAATTTCCATTCGTGTTGGAAGAATTGCACCACCCTCTGCGAACCTCGAATCGTCTGATACATCTTGTTTGTACTCGGGGTATCCCGCATCGGCGAGTTCGTCGAGGTCGTAGTAGTTGCCGTATGCCACATTGAGTTTGATGTCGGCATAGACAGGGTCTGGGGTTTTGAAGGTTTCGCTAAATACAACATCGGAGAGGAACTCGCCAGAGTAGTAGTCCATAATAACCACGCCTACACGATACTCGGTACTTGCATAGAGGCCCGAAACCTCCTCTGCTTGGGTACCTTTTTTCAGATACCACGAAGCCCAAACTGCCGCATCACCCTCATACCATTCGTCAATGAGCACATCCGAAATATAGGTTTTCACATCCTCGGCGGTGAAACGGGCATCAAATACGCCCCAATAGTACCAATGTCCCTTATCGGAGGGAGTAACCTTCACCCACACAGACTCCTCATAGACCTGATAATCGAAGTCGAAGGTACACAACGAGGGGTCGGCAGAGGTCTGGGTGCGGAACTCCACCATAGTCATTTCAGCCGTTGTCATAGATTTGGCCTTGTAACCGAAGGCCACAATGGTATAGGCGGTATCGGAGTCGAGAGAGGTGTATTCGCGAGTTTTATTGCCCGAGAATACAAACTCATCCAAGAAGTAATGGGCTTCCATATAGTCGAAAATCTCCTCGGTGGTTTTACCCTCCAAGTCGCTACTCTTCACGGGATAAATCACATAGGGGTCATCGTTGGTTACCGTCGCATTCACAACAACAGAAGACTGTGTGGCGCTCTCTACTTCGAGGGTAATCTGGTTATTGGAAGGCTCTACTGGTTGGGTAGTGTACTCGTAGGTAGACACCTCTCCCAAAAGATTACACTGTTCGTCCCACTTCACCGCAAAGAGAATGTATTTGGTTGAAGCCTTGCAAGAGAAGTAGTTATCCCTAATCTTGCCGGTGGAGTTGAAGAACGAGTAGAAGTCGCTCGCATCGTCGAAGTAACCGATGTCCATCAGACCTTTCAGCAGTTCGCCAATGCTACCCTTTGCGATGAGTTCCTTCACATCGTCGGTGCCGTACGTTTGGCTCCAACGCTCAAAATCCTCCTCGGTGGCATAGTGGCAGTAGAAGGGCACACCTGTGTGCGAAGGTGTGGCATCGAAGTGGAGAACGTGGTTTTCCTCCCTCACCTCAAAGGCTACGGTGATATCACCCTCCCAAGCCTTCTCGGTGGTAAACTCCACCTTCACCAACTCGGTGGTGCGCTCGGCTTCGAGCGAAAGACCGTAGGCGTAGAGTACATAGTCGGTCTCGGGCTCCAAACCATCGAAGAAGATATTCTCCATTGAGCCCTTCGCAAGCACCTGTTCGAGCAGGATACCGAGGCTTACTTCTTGGTTGTCGGCAGTATATTGCAACCACTCGATGTCGATTTCGACAATCTGCTCATCGGTGTAGTAGTCGGCATACTCCTTCGAAACAACCGCAGGAATCCAAGTCATCTCGGGGTCGGTAGCAGTCACCGAGAATACCACCTCGGTGGCGGTCACATCAGAAATCTCAATAATCAGGGGGGTGTCGCGGTAGGCCTGCTTAACGGTCAGGAACATAACCTCGGCACCCTTATAGGAGATTGCAACCTCCACGCTTCTCTCCGCTCCCGAATCATTGAGGGGAGCAGTGAAGGATATGGAGCGCACTTTGGAGGTGTCCACTGTGAGCCAATCGGCATCGTAATCGACAGCAATCTTCTCGCCCTCTATGGCGTTTTCGATAAGGTAGCCCACCGATTGGGTTTCACCCTCGGCAGACAATACCAATTCGCTCTGTCCCAACTTAATTTCGGGTTTGGGAGTCTCGGGGTCGGGCTGACACGATGCCAACCCAAAGAGTGCCAATGCCGACAGGACAAAAATTCTCAACTTTTTCATCGTCTATTATGCGTTTTTTGTTGTTACCTATTTTGCATACTCGTATGCGTGAGCACCACCCACTGCACACACAGCAGTATTGACAACATCGTAGCCACCCTTACCGTCGTCGGTAGTGATGAGCACCATAACCTCACAATTATCTGCCACCCAGTCCTCTTCGAGTTCGATGGAGACAATATTTTCGTAGGTTTTGCCCGCCTCGATGGTTCCGATGTTGGTGCCATAGATGCGGTCTGTTTTGTTCTCACCCACCATTGCACGCAGGGCGTTGTTGTGTGTATCCTGCCACGAGGCGGTCTTGCCGTACTGTTTTGCGAAGATACCGTCCTCCAAGAGCCATACAGCCAAACGATACTTACCGCTCTTTGCCGCCTTCACAGCGATGTTGGCATAGATGGCACCATCGGCTGCCTTCGAAGCCGAGAGAGCCACGCCCACATCGGCGGTGTTTTTGTGAAGGAGGTCGATGTGCGACTTGATGGCTGCCAAGTCGTTCTCGGCATCATCTGTGAGGTTGAAAGTGAGGGTAGGATAATACATAATACCCAGGTGGCGCGAGAGTTCGTCTGCTGCCGAGGAGTGAGCATAGTCGGGATACTCGCTCGAATAGCCGTAGGAGTGCGACGCAACGTGGTTGTAGATGGTGTTGTATGCGTCATCCTCGGAGAGGTGTTTGAGCGTAGTCATCATAATGGGGCAGTAGCCACACGCAGTACCTGTGTGCTGCAAGAGCATAATGCGGTGGTTGAAGTTGGTGCTCTCGGGTGCGGGGTCTGCGGGGATGTCGGCGATGCCGGCCACAGCCCTGACGCCCACCTCATTGGAGACCTCCAAACCATAGAGTGCATAGAAAGTCCACGAGCCCGAAGTTTCGGTGGAGAATTTAGCCTCTGCCAGTGGTGTTTCGTTTCCGGAGATGTAGATATCCGAGTCCTCGGTGACGTTGTGGAACATACCGCTGCCATCCTGCAAGAGGACGGTGAAAGATGCGGCTTCTGTGCCGTTTGCGCGTATGAACTCGTGGTCTACGAGGAGTGAGATTTTACCTTCGAGTAGTTGGTCGTTGTTTGTACCGCTGTCGGGTGTACCCTCACAGGCACCGAGCATTGCCGCGATTGCAAGAAGGGGGAAAAGGAATTTTGCTTTCATAATTTTTGTTATTTTTGTTATGTATTGTTGTCATTGACATAACGCAAAGGTAATAATTAATCTCAAAAACAATCATTTCGTTTTGTATTTTGTGGGATGCCGATATGGTGATTGATGATTTTTTTGATTTTTTTGACGATTTTTTTTGTTGGAACGAATAAAGTTATTACTTTTGTCCCCGCTTAACGCTTCTTTAGCTCAGTTGGTAGAGCACGACACTCTTAATGTTGGGGTCCTGGGTTCGAGCCCCAGAGGGAGCACTGCAACGAAAGGACAGTCATTCGACTGTCCTTTTTTTTGCTGTACTCCCTCTGGTGTGTGTTACCCACCCCCTAAATCCCCCTCCTGTGAGGGGGACTTACTAATTAGGGTTCAAGGCTAGAACCCAGGAAAGCCCTCCTTTTCAAAGGAGGGTTTGGGAGGATTGTAAATATATCCCGTAGGGTGCGTGAGCACCCGAGCCCCAGAGGGAGCACTGCAACGAAAGGACAGTCGAATGACTGTCCTTTTTTTGTTGTTACACTCACCTCTGGTGAGTGTTACCCCTCCCATAAATTCCTCCCTGCTTGGCAACAATGTTTGACAGCCGTTTGTCAAAATAAGGGAAGGGGTGGGGGTGGTCTGTGTTTTTTGCGGTTTTTGTTGTTTTGTGTGGAATAATTTTTCTAACTTTGTAGGCATTAGCCCCCTAATGGGTTTGTGGTGTGGACGATATGGAACAGCCGAAGATTGAGCGCGTACTGCGCCTGATGAAGATGATGACGGGCAACAACAACTACACTGTGGAGGATATGGCCGCAAGGCTCGGCATATCCTACCGCTCGGTGTATCGATACATCGACACCTTCAAGGCCTCGGGCTTTGTGGTGCAGCGCAAAGATGGCGGCATCTACCGTCTTGGCAAGGAGAGCCGCTATTTCAAGGAAATCTCCCAACTCATCCACTTCACCGACGAGGAGGCGCACATTGTAAATCAGCTCATTGAGGCACTCGACAACACCAACATTATCAAGCAAAACTTGCGCAAAAAACTCACTGCCGTCTACAACTGCACCTCGCTGGCAGAGTGCGTTGTGGAGGGCAAGAACGCTGTGAATGTAAATCACTTGGTTGAGGCTATTGGCGAGCGCAAGCAGGTGATTCTCAGGCGCTACGCCTCCTCGCATACGGGCGTTGTGCGAGATAGGTTGGTCGAGCCTTTCGGCTTCACGACGAACTATGTGCAGGTGTGGTGCTACGAGCCAGAGTCGGGCAAAAATAAACTCTTCAACACCGCGCGAATTGGGGCTGTGGAGGTGCTCTCGGAGGGATGGCAGTTCGGCGAATTGCACCACGAGGGCTACATCGACATCTTCCGCATTACGGGCTTTGAGCAGAAGCGCGTGCAGTTGGAATTGGGCGTTATGGCGCACAACCTCTTGGTGGAGGAGTACCCCCTCGCCACTCGCGACCTCTCCCCCATCGACGACACCCATTGGCTTTTGGACACTATGGTCTGCGACTATGTGGGCATTGGTCGCTTCACACTCGGTCTTATGCACGACATCCGCATCCTCACCCCCGAATTCGGGGAGTATATAAAATCGAAAGTAAGTTGTATGTATCATCAACAATAAATAACAGTTATGAAAAATCTTCAATACGATTTGGACTATGCTCTCCGCAGCATAGACAAGGACGGTGATGAGTATGGCTATGTGGTTATAAACGGGAAACACAATCCCTATGATCGCTATATGAGCAATGATAGTTGGTGTGCTTTCTTGGAGGATATGACTAAACAATATATACGACATTACGATAGCTATAAAGATGGTAGTGGCGGAGAGATTAAAGAGGGCAAGTATCCTCCCAAAATGGCTTGCTATGGATCGTCAAGTCGTTTTATCTATTTGCTTTTACGAGATGTCGCTGATATCACATTTGAAAGCCCATTGGATACCAAAGTGGGTGGTACAGCCTATCTTGACGCTTGCTTGTGTAAAGAGGATACAGAGATTTTTATTGAGGCTAAATGTCGAGAAATCTATGGCAGTAAAAACAAATCGGTAAAAAGAGCGTATATGCCAGTTTATGATGCCATTGCCAAATCAGTTGGCGATATTTACACCAACGAAGGCGACATCAAGGGAGATAAAAACCGATTTAAGTGCGAATTTAAGTATAAATGCAGCCCAATTGAGCATTTGGATTTCAAACAGTTGATATGTCACTTCTTGGCAATCTCTGCCAACTATTTAACAAATGATGATGCCAAAAACAAGATACGCTTCATTTACCTAATTTATAATCCCAGTGAATTAGGGATAGATGCCTTGACTGTGGTCTATGAACAAACCATAAAAGAGATGGGCAAAGTTGATATGCAAGAACTATTCAATGCTGTATTTGAATTTCAGAAGAAGAACTTAAATGCAACGAAAGATATGCCCGACTTCGAATTTGTACTCGCAGACCAAACAAATATAAGGAATTTTTCAGATTGACAGTAATTGTCAAAACAGCCCTGTACATTTGTCTCGACAGCATAAGAGAGTGTTGTCGGGACTTTCCCCAATGTGGGAATTATTAGCGTGATATAGTTTGAAAATGGCACATTAATGAATTTACTAATAACAACTTAAAACAACTAGATAGAAAGAAAGGATATGCTAATCCCAACGATGACAAACAAGGAGATATATGACAATATCGCCAAGGACTATCATAATAAGATAAAGATCAAACAAGACTATTTGCGCTCAAAGGCTATCAGAGAGTTTAAAAAAGAGCGGAAGTTCCCTGCGTGGAGATGGTACGAATATACAATTCCAGAGTCTAACAATAAATATATCATCTTCTTTTATGCAGAAAGTCGAGCTGTAATGGAAAAACCACATGTAGATTTCTATGCTGTTGTGTATGACTCTAAAGGGCGATACATAATACAGGCATACCCTACTGGGTATAGGCATACCGAAAAAAGCCCCTTCCAACTCATTCGACAAGTGAGTATCTACTCTCGACACTTTTTCGAACGCTACAATGAAAGGATATGGAAGGACAAATCCATAGACTCTAACGAGATTGTTTGCAGGTATCTAACTCGAAATAAAATAGGTATGCCCATAGAGATGAACGAGCAGATAAATAGACGCCTAGAAGCCTATGGGGATAGTGCAAAATATGGATATCGTGTCAGGGATGGCTTTTGTTTTGCCAGATCTGGTGTTGATGGTGTAATGAGTGAGGATGGAGACAGAAGTAAAGATAAAGTAGAATCTATGCTTGTACAATACGCAACCTTTATGAACGAAACCGATATGTCCGACACACAACTTGCAGCCATCAATAAAGAGCACTATATTTCGTGGTTAAGATGCGTACAAGACTTTCAAAAAGAGGCCGTAGATGGAGTAATCACCCTTACGCTCGAGCCATAACCACGCGAATATTGCTTTAATATTTCCCAAGAACTTTTCACAAATCATACCACCTCGCGAACATAGCGTACGCAAGAGGTGGTATTTTTGTGCCGTGAAACAAAGTTTAAGGGTATGACAAAAGAGTGTGTTAAGGTGCCATTGATGTTTGAGAGTGAGGATGATTTGCAGAGTGTAATCAACCTACTAATGCAGTATGGTTGTCAGTTTGATACCATGTGGGAGATTTCTCCTATCCAAGTGGGCGGTAAAGTGGGATTTGTAAATTGGGAACTCGGCGAGGTGATTGTAAAACCCGAATATGACAAATATGCAGGTCCGCTCAGTTGTCGCACGCCATACAACTGTGTAGAGAAGGATGGGCTCTGGGGAGTTCTTTGTTACGATGGGAAGTTAGAGACTCCAATCGCCCACTCAAAATTTGTCGCAATGATGATTCGAGACAACCTTAATATGCGTGTACGAATAGAACTTGCAGAAGATCCAGAGCTACATATCGCATAATAATTTGGTTTATTTGCGTTTCAAAAGATAAATCCATAAATTTGTAAACGCCTTTTGCGAACAAAGAGTTCGCAGGCGTGCCCTACCTTTGCCGAAAATAAAACAGATATACCTATGCCGATGAACAAGAATGCGGTAATTCGTTACCGCTACATAGATGAGTGCCTATCGCACAAGCACAAGCGTTTTACCACGCGGGAGATCTGCGACTATGTGAACGAGCAGTTGCAAATGGATTGCTTTGACCCCGTATCGCTGCGCTGTATTCAGAAGGACATCAAGGCTCTCGAAGAGGAGGTCTTTATGGTTGAGTTGGAACGCAAAGAGAGACGCGATGGCAAGGAGTATGTCCACTATGCCGACCCTGCATTCTCCATCTTCACCAAGAAACTCTCCGAGGACGAGGAACATCTGCTGGGCGAGGTGCTCAACACGCTCGGTCAGTTTGATGGACTCGACAACTTCGACTGGCTCGATGGGCTCAAACAGCGACTCGGCGTGCAGGAGGGTAGGCGCATCATTCAGTTTAGCACCAATCCTGATTACCTGGCTGGCTCCAATCTGCTCGGTGCACTCTTTACTGCCATTGCCAACAAGCAGGTCATAGAGCTCGCCTACCACACCTTCGCCGCACCCGATGAGAGCAAAAAGTGTGTCGTTCATCCCTATCTGCTCAAACAATACAACAACCGTTGGTTTCTGATTGCGGCGGCCGAGGATGGCTATATTCTCAACTTCGCACTCGACCGCGTAGATGGCTTTGAGCCACTCTTTGGGCGCGAGTATATGGAGCCTTCGGAGGAGTTGGAGGAGCGCTTCGATGATGTGGTGGGCGTTACGATTTTCAAGGATGCGCCTGTGGAGAGGATTCTGCTGTGGGTTGCAGAGGGCCAGATGCCCTACATCGAAACCAAGCCCATTCACGGCTCGCAACGAGTGATTAGGGGCGCAAAGGCTGACGAACTGCGCAGGCAGTACGGCTTTGCCGATGGCGAGTTTGTGGAGCTGCACTGTATGCTCAACCACGAACTCGAACAACTCCTCGCCTCGTTTATGGATGGCGTTGTGGTACTCACCCCCGACACCCTGCGCAACAAGATTGCCGAGCGACTGGAAAGACTGTTGGAGAGATACAAACAATAGCAAACATAGCGTTCGCACCACCATATTACCTTTGTGCCGAAGAAATTAGCAAAACCTAAGTCAATTTACTACATTTGCAGAACTAACCTCCAATTATAAGCGTATGAATACAAGTCTGAGAATAAAGAATTTCCGAGTATTTGATAGTGAAAATGGCGGAACTATTAATCTCGCTCCCATTACCTTGCTCACAGGCTGTAATAGTTCAGGCAAGAGCTCTGTTGCCAAGGCTCTGCTCCTGCTCAAAGACTTCTTCAAGCAGATGGGAACGGAGGAGTTATGTGACTGCAAACTCGACTTTGGCAACCCCCTCGCAAAGTTGGGCAAGTTTGACTTGGCTCGCAACAAGTGTTCTAATTATGGCAGTAATATGACCTTTACTTATTTTGTTTGGTCCAAAAAGCTCAATGAAATCATTGCTGTATCACTAACCTTTAACACAGACAGTAAAGATGTACTTAATAATGGCTGGCTACGTAACATTAATATGTGGAAAAGCGGAGATAACGGCAAGTTAGTTCATCTTTTGGGTGCCTATATGACGACAGCAGATAGTCTTTACATTGAAAAACTCAACTTGGGTGCAATTTCAAATAGCTTTATGGCTTATGTGCTCAAAACATTGGTTCAGGATAGTAAGTTCTCGTCCTACTACGATTCAGTGGTAGATTACGGTTATGAGGAGTTGCTGTCGACTCTTCCAAATTACATTAGCCAAGAGGCTTATCTCCAATTTCAGCATAAGATGAATAATGCTGTGGTTTGGGAAACAGACAAAGATACGGGCAAAAGAAGGGCTGTTTGTAGTGCAGAATATGAACAATGGAGTGATTCTATTGACAAACAGGGGTACTATCCTCCAAAATACAAAAAGAGGAAGTGGCTCTACCTTGATGCAGTTAAAAAAGGCACTCTTATTCCCTTACCTATTTGGGATTTACTCGATGGTGTGGAAAAAAATAGGACCAGAGAGGTTTTATTGAGCTGGATTAATAATTATGAATCTCAAGAGGTTATTGCTCCTATGCTCAAAAAAGATGAGTGCGGAGAACACTTTTACAAGGAAGAAACTTGCAAGCAAACTTATAATTACAAGTTTCTCTTTGATAAAGTTTTGAGCGATTTTGAACAGTCAAACCACGACTCTCTATTCTCGTATTTCAAAGAATTGGAACAGATTTGGTTATCATCATCGGCTGTGGAACCAAACACATTGTCTGTTGCAACGGTTAAGAGCATACGCGATTTCTCTGTTTCGTGGTCTGCTTGGGCTGATGGGCACGATATATGGTGTGATGATTTTGTGCAAGCTAATGAAGATCTCTTGAACGAGCTTACATTTGGCGACTACTGCTGGTTCTTTGATGATTTAGCAACTCTTTCGAAACTCGCCACGTCACAAAATAGAGAAAAATATTTTGTGGAAGTAAATGCCAACCCTCGTATTGGCGATGATGAACTTAATGAGATTTGGGATGCCTGGCAGCAGCCGGCCATCATCGAAGATTTTAGGCAATTCTTCGGAGATATAATACAAGAGATATTGTCGCCAGATATGTTTAAACAATTTGAGTATGTGGGCGATGCAACAATTGAGATTAAGAGGCTTTATTCTCGTGAACAAAATGATGCCTTTGGCCGGTTATTAATAGACTATGTAGAGGCTTGTGGTCGTTATGAGATGGACAGACATTGGAACAATGGCTATTTCATTAACAAGTGGGTCAAGGCGTTTGGACTTGGTAATCATATCTCCATCAAAAGCACAGCCGAGGGATTGGGCGTAATTGTAAAACTCCACAAAACGTCCGAGGACAAAGGCACTCTGTTGGCCGATGAGGGCTTCGGTGTTACCAAATTGATTGGTACCCTAATAAATGTGGAGATGGCAATCCTCAAGTCAGGTGGCAAGGAGGAGGTGACCCTCTACATCGAGGAGCCCGAAAATCACCTCCACCCCAAGTTCCAGTCGATGTTGGCAGAGATGTTTGCCGATGCCTACAAGAACTACGGCATACATTTCATCGTGGAGACCCACAGTGAGTATATGGTGCGCAAGCTCCAGACGCTCGTGGCGCGCAAAGAACTCTCTCCCAAGGAGGTGTCGTTGCAATACTTCTACAGCCCCGACATCGAGCTGCGCCCACAGGGAGAACCACAGGTCAAGGACATTCCAATCAGGGAGGATGGCATTTTGCTCGCCCCGTTCGGGCCTGGCTTCCTCGATGAAGCCGACAACCTGGTAACCGACATATTAACCCTCAAAGCAATGAGTTAGTATGGCTACCTACAGAAAGCAAGTCTATTGCGAGTTTGAGTTCCTAAAAAAGTATAGGGACTCAATCTCTGCGTTTAATATTCTCACCGATGAGAATGCGGTGCAAATGTGGCTGAATGTTGGAAAGTTTATCCGCAAATCTCAAATTATGATAGATGTTAAGGATGAACAATTCGCGCAACAATTTCAGACTCTGCCCGAAAAACTAAATATCGCCAAGAAGTATGTGCAGGGCGAATGCGTATGTTCCGACACTCACGGTTTTGAGTATGTGGAGAATGTCAACAAATCATCCCAACGCACACAAACCACATACTTAATTGATAAATCGGCAGGCATTTGCAGAAATTATGCTTCGAAGTTTGGGATAGTGACCCTGTCGCCCACTTGTTGGAGCAGCGAAGAAGAGGCAGAGGCTAACTCCTATCTGTTTAGAAATTGTGGCAGAGCCGTTAAGGAGGGTGAGTACCTAAAGTGGGCGGATGTACTGCAAAGTCAACACAATCTGTCGAACTGCAACTCAATGGTCTTTATTGATAACTACATTCTCAAAAGCCTCAACAACCTCGAAGCGATATTGAATGCACTACTACCTCGACAGATACCAGGGGTAATACGAGAAGATAAGTTTTACCTGACAATCATTACAGCAAAAGATAAAAGCAACACCAGAAATGATGAGAACATCTACCGCCAATTTGTCGAAAAGATAAAACAGATTCGCCCTAATCTGGATTTTGAGCTTGATTTGTTCGTAGAACAAAACACAAGTTCCAACACCTTCCACGACAGATACATTCTGACCAATAATGTGATTATCAAATCGGGGGGCGGATACGACTTGATTAAAAACGGCAAGGCGACTAAGCAAACGGAGGTTAGCATACTACACCCAGGCATTCAAAGTATTAACGATGCGTGCGATGATGAATATATGGGAGTTATCAATCGAGTCACATCTAAAGTTGTAAATTGCACCAACGAAGGGCAATGGAAACATTATCCAGCGAACGAACCTTGCCACAACCGCCTAATCGTAAGAAATCGCGAATAGGATGTGGTATCTATACAGTTTTTTGTATATTTGTAGATGATTATAGCACACTTCAATAGTGCGAACATAGAGTGCGCAATGGGATGTTATATTTGCAGCACAAAACAAAAGCGTTCTTTGAGTGGTTTATTGAAATGACATTTTGACTTAGGCTGTCGTATTGTACAGCCGACCCAACGGAGGTAACTTCACTGGGTATAGCAAGGTTTTCTTGTTATCATATTAGTACTCTTAGGAGTATATTAGTATTCATTTTTATTTTTATGATCATAATTAAACTTCGTTTGATTATTCATAGACAAAGAAAAGAAATTTCAATAGCCACTCGGAGAATGTTTACAATACTAGTTATAACCGCAAGCAACAATGGAAAGAGAGGAGATAAGAACCGCAGCCCTTGCAATGAAGAACATCAAAGACCTTCGCCGATTGCTCAATCAGGTGAAGCAAGATGCGCTGGGTGACAAATTTCGCCCTTTCCACCTCAACCAAATCACTTATCATTGCAACCCCAAGCGAGCGACACACCAGCGATATAAAAACTTCACCATACCCAAAAAGAGTGGTGGCGAGAGGGTTATTTCCGCACCTGTAGCAGGGCTGAAATCGATCTTGTTGTCCCTCAATACAATCTTGCAGGCAATCTATGAGCCATCGAAATATGCGATGGGCTTTGTGCAAGGTCGTTCTGTGGTGGATAATGCAAAACTGCATCTCGGACAAAACTACATCTACAATCTCGACCTAAAAGATTTCTTCCCCAGCATTGACAAATCAAGGCTATGGAAGCGCCTCACTCTACCCCCATTCAACTTCCCAAGCGAATTGTCGGATGTGATAGCAGGCTTGTGCACTATGCGCTTGGAAGAGGATGGCAAGGAGACTCGCTATGTTCTTCCACAAGGTGCGCCCACATCTCCTACCATTACCAATATCATCTGCGAGAAGCTTGACCGACAACTCGGTGGTCTTGCCAAAAAGTGTGGTGCAAAGTATAGTCGCTATGCTGATGATATCACATTCAGCAGTATGAACTATCTCTATCCCAACGAAGGCGAGTTCATAAAAGAGTTGCACCGAATTATTGCCGCAAACCACTTTGCGATCAACGAGAATAAAACCCGCCTGCAAAAAAAAGGCGAGCGCCAAGAGGTCACAGGACTTGTGTTGTCTGACAAAGTCAATGTAGTACGCACATACACCCGTGAGGTGCGCACACTGCTTCATATATGGGAGAAATATGGTCATATGGCTGCTTGTGAGAGTTATATGAGGGCTCGCAAACTCAACCCTACACATCGCCACAAAGGAGGTATGCCAAGTTTGGACGCTGTGTTGATGGGTAAGTTACAGTATCTCAAAATGGTTAAGGGTGCAGAGGATGCGACTTATAAGGCGCTCCATAGTCGTTTGGCAAACTTGCAAGGGCGTACATTAATGCCTACAAAGTATGTAAAGAGCGAGCAAAGAGATATCGCTTATATCCACACGATGAGTTGTGAGGATTTTGAAAATACACTTTCGACCAAGGTAGAGTATAATCAAGAAGCAATACCTACACTATTCTTTAAGATTGGTGACGATGTGCGACCTATCACCTATAGTCGTTCAATTTCTATACAACAACTTTTTGAGAATGGTGCAAGAATAGAAAAAATGTGGAATAAATACCAAATTTCGCTTTGTGACAATGGTATTACACTCTTCTATATGCTTCATAAAAGGATTGTGCCACCACAGCACACTAAAGAGGGACGAGAATATACAAATGAGTTACAAAAGGAACTTTCGGAATTGGTAAGTAGCGACATCTTTATGCGGATACTTGGTGATGACGAACAAAGCGAAAACAACAAAACTACATAGATATGGGTTTAGACAAGAAGGAACTCGACAAAGTAGTGGCCTTTGTCAAAAAAGTTAAAGAACTCCCTGGTAACGAGGAGTTCATTGCTGATTTAAGGATGGTATTGAGGGAAAAGCGCGAAACAAAAGTTGCCCCTCCCGAAGTAAGTGTTACAAATATTGTCACAACCGATGCTACGACTAATCCTAAAATAGAAGCAATAGAGAAATATCTTGGTTTAGACTATCAACTGGATGTTACATCCCCATCCATAGACTACTCTTTTATAACTAACGCAGAGGTGCGAAATCAGTTAGTGTCGGATTATAGAGAGATGCTTCGTTGTCGATATGGTACAAGGGGGCATAAAATTGACTTCTTTGAATTTTGCAGATATGTACAATTGCAATCCGAGGCATTATTGAACTACTATTACAATGTTAAATCCAATAGTGGCGAAGAGAAAAATGGCGAGGACTTGGAAGAAAACAAGACAACATATCAAACAATTCTTTATAGATTTTGCAACACCAATAAAATAAAGAGTTACACTTTGGATTATGTTAGAAGCGTGCGCAATATACAGAGCCATAGAACGGCACAAGATGTGGACATTAACTCTCTAATCGCTCTTGTGAAAAAGTTTGCCAAAGACTATGATATAAAGTTTTACTCAAAAAACACCATAGACACAAAAGATGTTGAAACCAAAAACTTATCTACAAAGTTCAAGGATGAATTCAAGATGAGCGAGAGGGCATATAACTATAAAGTGAATTTGGAAGGATTTATACACGATGCACCATATGCTGATATAATTGGGGCTTTGAGTGAGTTGGCAAACACGGTAGCTAAAAATATCGCTACTGAATAAACAGGTATTTATTGATGGTTATGGATAAAAACAACGATAGTGTAGACCTGGTTATTCCAGAGTCAAAGACATACCACCTTAAAATAACCTGCGTAAGGGGTACTGTGATTCGTGACGGAACAAGGGGGTATTTTGATGAGTTGTTGCGCATTTATGCTGTTGATGTAATAACTGGGTATAGGTTTGACAATATCTTGATGAAGAAGTATTATGCCCAACATTTTGGTGCGAACGTATTAACCATTGAGAGTCTTATAGAACTATCGGGTAGTCAAGTAGACTGTCCCCTAAAGCCACAACTAGGATATGTTCGTTCTCTTGAGTTGGAGAATCCAATATATATTGAAGCAAGATTAACATACATTCCCAAGAACGGGGCATACAAAAATAAGAAAGGTGAGTTAGTTCCATATAAAACCACAGATGTTTATCGTGTGGATATGGCCATACAAGAAGATGACCATCTTGAACGAATAATGGAACAAGACGACCAATGGTTTTTAGAAGAGAAGACATTGTATGCTGAAATTACGGGGAAAGATTGGGACCCTCAAACGGCAAGCGCAGAAGATACTCAAATTTTTATGAATATCTCTACGATGCATAAAATTATCATACAAAGGACTCCCACTAAACAGAAGTTGGTTCAATTGAAGGGGCTATTGAACGATTTGATTAAAGAGTAAAAGAAAACTATAAAGGAGAGAGTATTCTCTCCTTTGTGGTTAGAAAATGGTGTTCTGTGAATATCTGGGTTGAGCCGTGCGAGGTGTTAGGCACAGTAATCGGTCAAGGTCAGAAGTTGATGTTGTTTCCCTTATAACCACCACCCTGCTATCCCCTCTCATATACTGTCTATTGAGATCAAACATTGGGTTCGCTACTTCCGAGGAATCATACAATACAGCCCTGGGAATACCATAGTCGGCAGCATATCCCATTGCCAAACGAGACCCACTGTCAAGTCCAAAGTTATTCTTTGCATAACTTGCCGAAAGCACAATGGCGTCACTAAACAAAGCCTGCAATCTGTCGCGCTCCTGGTAGCGACTACTGAGCGCCATCTTGCTCTTTGCATCAGTTAGGTACTCTGACACCAATAGCCCACCCTGGTTCAATATCTGTTGCGCAAGAGGACGATTGAATGCAGGCATAATAGAACTCAAAGGACTCGGCAATATAGCAACGGTCTTACCCTCGCATTCTAACGCTGTGCGATGGGCGATGGAGTCACAACCCAATGCTAGTCCACTTACAATCGTTGCACCTCTCCCAACCAACTCTGTTACAACTTTGCGTTCGCGACTTTCTATCTCTGCAGTAGGGTTCAAAAGTCCAATCACAGCAACATTGCGGTTGGTTAATGAGAGTAGCGACAAATCTCCCTTGTAGAAAATAAAAATAGGTTGCTCGCTATTCTTAACATTGCCTCTGTGTTTGGGAAAATCCTTATCGCCCAATGCGACTACGCCATCCATACACCCGTGTGACTGTTCGAGCAGACGCTTTATTGCTGTGCGTTTGTGCTCCAAATCGCCTATCGTTGCTGGCACATCGCCTTTGTTGCCCTGATTGATCAGTGCAACAATATCCATATCGGTGAGGTTGGGTTGCCAATTCTTAACAAACCAAGCTCTGCCGATTCCTTTAAAGGTTCGTACTGCTAGTACATTTAGTGCGTTCTGCGTGTAATTCATAGTCCTATATCTGTTACAAAATTAATAATTAGTAGCGAGAAACAGTGCGACCAATCGAGTAAAAAGTTACCGACTTGGCCCCTTTCTGCAAAAGTGCCTCAATTGCATCTTCATCAATGTTTACACCCGCAGTGTAAATATCGTCAATCAAAAGTATATCTTTGTTTCTAACATCTTCTGAAATAGTACAAGTCTCAATGGTAATTCCAGAGTAGGGCTCGGGGCCATCGCCACCTCCAGCAAAGCAGCGTTTATGGGTGGTATAGGTGTTCTTAACTCTCTGGATATACTCTACACCGCTATCAACAATACTCAAAGATGACAAAGCTCTGCGAATGGTGTCGAGCAACATTTTTTTCGATGGATCGATAAAGACTTTCGAACGGGGAATCACACAAACAGTAAAGTTTTTGTCTGGGTGCAAGCCCACAATAGAGGTGATATCATTCTGGATGATATCCCTAATTGTTGATTTGGCAGTATCAATATCCGAAGCAGAACGCCAAACCTCTCCTTTAAGGCTGAAAATATTATATTCCATTGTGCCTTGCTGTTTGTAACGACCTCCACCCATATAGTCACAATGAAAATAAGCATTGATGTTCTGCGAAAGAAAATTGTTTGCCTCGATTGTAAATTTCCTCATACTACCTAAGAATGATGTGATTAATATTTATACCTGCTGCTACTGCCGCCATTGCCTGCACCTCTTCGTTCTCAAACACCCATACTTTATTAGGGTTGAGTCCGAGAATACTAATAGCTGTCGTAAACTTGTCCCTACCATTGCACTCATCCTTTGTTACGATCACATCAAATGAGTTCTCCAAGTGAAGATGTCGGAGAGTCTGCATTGTCCTACCACGACGAGCATTGGTCACAAGAACCACTTTGTGTGTTTCTGCAAAACGGTTGAGAATTTCCATTGTCGAGGAGATAATGCTAATCTCGTCGATGAACTGCGTGTAAAATTTCTCTTTCAGGGCGATGATATCTGTGAGTTGCTTCTCGGAAATCCAGGATAGCCTTTCACGCAGTACCCTTCGCTCTATACGGGAAATATCCAGCAATTCAGCATAATCACCACCCAGCACCACTTCAATAGCTACTTTGTATGCTTTGGTATTGCAGGCATCCGTATCAATGAGGGTGCCGTCCATATCAAAGAGCAACACATCACCTGCACTCACTTGCCAATCTAGTGACTTCAACCTATGCATAACACGCGTGCACACATTTTCTTTTAAAGTAGAGGTTACTAGTGCAGTATTGAAATCGAATAACTCTCTACACAAATTAGAGAGTGCAACTTCGACTAATGATGCTTGTGGATATGTAATAGTGGTCGCCATAATCATCTGTTTTCGGCGACAAATTTAAAAATGTGGTACGAACGCTATGTTCGCGCGAATCTTTATTCAGGGCTTGATATTTTCACCCCTTACGAAACTGGCTTTTATGGGCTACATTTGCGTTAATCCTCATCTTAATTACAGTGAGGTGTTAGGTTACGAACAAAGAGTGCGCAGGGTGTTCCTAAATTTGGGGCGAGAAAACATCAATAACAAACACCTTTCACTATGAAAAAAATCTTTACTCTTTTGGCCGTGGCGCTGATTACTGTGCCTGCCATCTGTTTCGCACAAGACGCGAACAAAAGTCTCAATCAGATTCGTTTCGAGAACTGGACCGAGGACGATTGGCAAGACAACGACTACTATCGTGAGATACGAAAGTATATCACATCATTCCAACGAGGAACGATGAGGGATGGTGTATTGTCTATGAACAAAGATGCGTTGGATAGTAAGTTTATTGTACTTCAAGCTCAACCATTTCTTGGAGGTGGACTATGGGTAAGCATCTCTTTCTTGGATGCCCCCGAAAAGATATTCCAAGTTTGGGTGTACGGCTTCATAGATGAGGAGAAGGAGGAGGTCTGGGGATATGAAGTCAGGACCTTTCGACTGTTTGAAGAACCATCGGGCTTCACCAAAGAGGACTATCTCAACCTCGTTACCAACCACCCAGAAATAAAGCTGTGGTAACCTATAATTAAAGTTGAAATATGAAGAAGACCTTACTATTTATTAGCGTTATTGTCGGCATATTTTTATACTCAAATTGCAGACCCAAAGTCGAGAAAAAGAATACATTCCCTCTCTTGACCGAGCAGACGCAAAGAACCATTATCAATGATTTAAGTGGTGCTATAAGAGATTTATCAGAGGCATCTATACCCATAGGCGGAGATACCGAAACCGTGTGGGCTTCTTCAATGGTGGATAGCCTACATAAAGTGGTAACTACTATGGACCGTCCATTCTTACAGCAGATGACTACCATCTTCCAGATGAACAATTTGTTTGCTTACGGAATGAACTATTTTGTGAGCATTTTAGGACTATATGTTTGTCCCGAAGAGGCAGGATATGCGCTTAATGCTGTGCCCATCTGCGACTCTTTGGCTAACAATGTCGCCAAGAGCAACTACGAGGATATTGTGGCACTGGCGGAGATGTCAGGCTATTCATATTACTATACCCAACTTTTCCGCACAATAGCAAACAAGGTAGAAAGAAATGACGAATTTCGAGATATTGATTACGGATTCCCGTTGAAAACAATCAGAACGATAGAGCTTGCGAAAATGGTGGATCGTTTCACCCAAGAGGAGTTGCAGAAGACTTACTTTGTCTTGGAAACAGTGTGCTTTTATAAGACATATTGTGGACTCATTTGCGACTTTGCAACTTCGGCTGAACAATTGGAGGCAACAAGAGAGACTGTCATCGAATACGCATTGTATTTTGATGAAATATCCCAACCGATATACGATGTGATTTATTCGGGTGGATCAAAAGATAAAATACTTACAAATGCTGAGTTTGAGGATTTCATGATTAAAGCAACTGCCATCAAAGTCGATATGATGAAGATGTTAACCGAAGAGTTCAATATAGTTGCAAAACAACAAAACGAAAACGCCAATTAAACGATTACTTATGAATATGAATAAACACAAAAATGGACCTATTACCTCAGAGCTTATCGCAGATGTTTCGCACAACAAACTCTGTAAAAACTGCCGATTTCACAAACACGATGGCGATGATATCGTTTGCGACCATGAAGATAAAAATTTAGGAGATAATATTCCCTGTCCAGGGTTTGAATTGAGTGACGAGCAACTAAGGCACACCATTAATAATCTGAATGATGTGATTTTGAGCATCAAAAACAAGGGATCGCTGTATCTGGAAATTGGTGCTACTATTGCTACCATTGTGCTGCTAATTTGGCTTGGTTTGGAGGCTAGGCTCGAATGGCTTATTATCTCCATTTTCGTTATACTTGCTATATGCATATCTGTGTTTGTTGTTTCTCACAAAAAGAGTCGCAAGTATGAGTTGGAGGTCATCAAGCAAATGGTCAAATTGAGGGACTACGCGGAACAGTTCATTTCGAAGGAGCGAATTATTCAGTCACTAACAAATATGGGCTATGCTCCACAGCAATACAACGACGGCATTGTATTTAAGTATGGAGATCTCAATATGGTTGTCGCTTACAACAATGGTTTTCTTACGATGCATGTGCGATTTAAGGTATCTGATGATGACAAAATAGATCTCGGTAAATTTAGAAGATATACGGATAAGTTCACGAGAACGGCCAACCTAATCAAGGCGTTTGTTATTGATGATAGCATTGTATATGCCATTGAGGCTCATATGCTATATATGGATGAGTTGGAGCGATACTTCGAGCACTTTGCACACTGGTTGAGCAATTCTCACGACAATGTGATGAGTAACTATGAGCAGGAAAACGACCCTACGCTTGGGCGCAACTACATATACTCTCTGGCGTATAGGCTGATTCCTTCCGCATTAACCCACTTGACAAGCGGTAAGCTCTCAATTGAAGATTTGTGGAACGAGGAGTGGATTAGGGATACTCTTCGTAGCCGCGAGCGATATGTGGATGAGGCGGAATTGGCAAAATTCCGAGTATTGAGCGTGAGCGACTATGGTGAAATCAAACAAGTAGTCTATCAATTCTCAGAGCCTCAAATCGCCCCCGAAGCCAAATATGGAGCGGTATTGGTTAATACCCGCAACTTAGAGAGCCAATACTATACTTTGGAGATGTCGGATAATGGCTTGTGGTTCTACGGTGGTGTAAATGGCGAACAACACCTTAATTACGGCGAGGCAAAAAGTTCTGATCTCGAATCGTTCATCACTTGGGTATTGGGCAACAACAAAACCATTGAAGCACAATCATTAACTCGTTAATAACAAATTGGTGCTATTATGAAGACACTAAACTTTGAAACCAAACTCTTCAAGTGGTTTGTTATCCCTGGTGTGATTGCCGAGGTGGTAATGATTCTTGTTGTTCCCATCCTCTGGTCTGTTTCTCTATTTGGAGGCATTGGTGGACCAAAGGGCGCGGTTGTCGGGATGACACTATTGCCCATACAGATACTGTTTTACTCGTTCCTCGCAATTGCTGCAGTCTATGCTTTTGTGCTAATCCGTATGCGCAAAAGGCAGAATCATAAATTTGTCCGAACAGCACGAGAGTTTTTGCTCTGTGGCGATATTGTCATCTCCATTATTATGCTCTTTTCTATTTATCTGGCAATTGTAGGATGGGGATATTTTTACGAACCAAGTGTGATAGCTATTCTCGCATTGGGTGGTGTTGCTTTGGTGTACTTCATAATTTGGACTTGCAGGGTATATCGACACGAAGGGCTACGCTTTTGGAGTAAAACAACCCTCAAAAGCGTGGGCAAAGCCGTTGGTTTTATCTTGCTTGGAATCATTGCCATTGTTGCATTTTTTGTGCTTGTGGGAATTTTGGAAGACCTGCTATTTGGGCCTTCTATAAGAGGACGAATGTAATGTCGCCCTTGTCGGCGAGTAGATTATGCTGGCGATGAGAACAAATATGAACCTACACTAAAACACGACCAATTATCTTGGGTACTATACCCTTAAAGGTATAAAAGGATATTGGCTTGCTAAATTTATACCCGATAGGGTACAATTTTGGAAATAATTATTATATTTGCACCCGATAGGGTATAATATCATATAAATATGGAACAAATGACTCTCTCCAAATATGTAAAGGCTATGCGCAAAGAGCACAACCTTACGCAGGTAGAGCTATCCGAAAAATCGGGTGTAGGCTTGCGACTTATACGCGAGTTAGAGCAAGGTAAGCAAACCTTGCGACTTGACAAAGTAAACCAAGTATTAAATCTCTTTGGTAGTGAAGTTGGTGTCGTGCCAATGTCTAAAACAAGTGAGCGATGAAACAAGCCATTGTATTATTGAGAGGCGTAAGAGTTGGTATCTTGACAGAAGATGAGAATGGCTACACATTCGAATATGATACTGATTATATAGCGTCAGATAAATCGGAGGCTATAAGCCTCACTTTGCCATTAAGAAGCCAACCATATCATGACAAAGTCCTATTCCCATTCTTTGATGGTTTAATCCCCGAAGGATGGTTGTTGGATATTGCAGAGAAGAGCTGGAAGATTAATGCGCGAGATCGTATGTCATTGCTCCTTGCTTGTTGCAAAGACTGCATTGGTGCAGTTGGTGTTGAACCCATAATCGAAGAGGAGTAGTTATGGCAAAATGTTTATATTGTTACAAAGAGCTAAACAACGGTGAGAGGGATTTCCACAAGGGTTGCTCAAAAAAGATTTTTGGCACACAAGCTGTTCCAGAATTACCATACACACGAGAAAATTTAACAGACCTTGCAAGGATGGTAATACACAGCCAAACAACTTTGACTGGTGTTCAAGCCAAACTATCGTTGGATATAAACAAGGGAGGTAGAAATGAATCCACACGCTTCACTATTGTAGGTTTGTGGGGACAGTATATATTGAAACCACAAACAGACACCTTTGCACACCTGCCCGAATTGGAGGATTTGACTATGCACCTTGCAGAGGTGGCTAAAATCAAGGTTGTACCACATAGCCTAATTCGTTTTGCAGATGGAGAGCTATGCTACATAACTCGTCGAATAGATCGTACAGCGGATGGTGGCAAGCTCCCCATGGAGGATATGTGTCAGCTGACAGAACGCTTGACTGAGTACAAATACAAAGGCTCCTACGAGCAAATTGCAAAGGCAATTATGCGCTTCTCTTCTATCCCCGAACTTGACATGGTGAACTATTGGGAGCAGGTGGTATTCTCGTGGATTACGGGCAATGCAGATATGCACCTTAAAAACTTCTCTCTTTATAGCAGGGCGAATGGCAAATATACTCTTACACCAGCGTATGACATGCTTTCTACCGCATTAGTTATGCCCGAGGACACAGAGGAGCTTGCTTTGACGCTTAATGGCAAGAAACGCAAAATCAAGAAGTCTGATTTCGTTAGTTCGATGCTGGGGCTGGGTATGAAAGAGAAGGTTGTTGAAAATATCTTTGGAAAGTTTGTGAAGGTAAAAGAGCAGTGGTTTGAACTAATCGACATTTCATTCATACCAGATGAAATGAAGGGTAAATACAAGAATATCATCACTGAAAAACTCAATATTTTAGCCTCATTTTAAGCTCGAAAATCGCTTGAAGAAAGTGTGAAGAAGAAGGTAAAAATCGCCCTTACACGCACACAGAGCCCATAAAACGATGCCCCAGAGGGAGCACTGCAACGAAAGGACAGTCGAATGACTGTCCTTTTTTTTGCTGCACTCCCTCTGGTGTGTGTTACCCACCCCCTAAATCTCCCATAAAACAATGGTAAAAATATGAGTTCTCACTAAATATGAAGCGATGATTTGTTATATTATTACAAATCAGTGTATTATGGATGAGAAAGGCGATTGTTTTGAGCAGGGTGAGCACCTTGCAGCAGGATTTAAAGCAGCAGACCGAGGAGATTTTAAGGGAGGTTTACAAGGATGGTTTTAAGGAAGAGGAGGTTATCCTTATTGAGGACAAGGAGTCGGCAGCCAAACATTGCCAGATAAACGATGTGATGTTGTCGAAAGAGATAGACGATGCTACATTATCACTCCGCGAGAAGGTTGAAATCGTGAAGAAGGTTATCTATATGGTGACCGTAAGCAAACCAAGTAAGGGTGAAGCGGTAATCAAACTATATTATATATAACAAAAAATGATATTTCTTTAACATAAAACCTTAAACTAATAGGAATTTGTGTGGGTATTAAAGTGGCAAAGAATGTTAAAATAATAGGAGAAGGGGATGTTAACTATTGTTGCAATGTTAACAGACAGTCTTACGACTAAATCACTCATCAGAAACGGTGCGATTTTGCCCAAATTGTAGATAACAAAGTTTTGTTTCAATATTGAATTTTTGGAAAGATTGGCTGATATTTGCACCGAATTTCAGTATAACAGCAACAGCAAAGGATGTTTGGTGGTACACTTTACGAAAAAGTTTTATATCTTTGTGGCAACATATTGAAAAACACTCGGAAAGTGTAAGTTTATTCTCATAGTGGAATCTGGAAAATTCAACAGGAGAGAGGATGAGCTGACATCTTCCTGCGCGTGTACCCTGCAATGGGGTATAGGCGTGGGGCTGTTGCTTATTTTATCTCCACGGTATTCCAGAACCTCACTATTAAAATAGGCTTTCAGCACCACGCTTTCTTTTTGGTTACAAACCACATACCACTATCGAGGTGCGGATAGTTTTGAGCGAAATTATTAACTCAAAACATATAGTTATGAAAGCAAACAAGACAGTGGGCTACCTCGCCCCCGAAATTGAGGTGAACGAAGTAGTTGTAGAGAGCGGTATTGCCACGACTGGTGGCGGTAACCTCGAGAATCCCGAGTATGACGGAGATCTTTAATCTGCGACTGCTATGAAGAACAAGATTTGGTGCGCTGCAATGCTGCTGTTGGCGGCTTGTGGCGCTGTTGAGCAGCCCAAGGCTCCCGTTGTTGATGAGCCACAGCGCGAGGCGGCTGTGTTTCGTGGTATTATTGCCGAGGAGGATGATGATACTCGTGTCTACCTCGACGAAAAGGTGCGCTTGCTCTGGAACTCGGGCGACCTCATTACACTTTTTGAGGGCATTACTCGCAACAAGAAGTACAAGTTCATGGGCGAGGATGGCGACAATGCGGGCGAATTTGAGTTCGTGTCGCAGGGCTTTGGTACGGGCAACGACTTGGACCGCTACTTTGCGCTCTATCCCTATGCTTCCTCTACGAAGTATGTCTATGGCCAGAACGAGGCTCCCGACTACATCCAGTACACACTGCCTGCGACGCAGACCTATGCTGCTGGCTCGGTTGGCAGAGGTGCCAATGTTATGGTGGCTGTTACGGCAGACTTGGACGACTTCGACCTGCTGTTCCGCAACACTTGCAGTTTTCTGCGAGTATGCTTGTGGGGAGCCGATGCGCAGACCGTTCAGAGTGTGACGGTCACTACACTTGGTGATGAGCCCATTGCGGGCAATTGCCAGATTGTGCCCATCTATGGTGGTACTCCGACGCTGACGGTTACGGGCACCACCTCGACGGTAACGCTCAGTTGTGCCGAGGGTGTAACCATTGGTACGAGTGCCGAGAGTGCTACCGACTTTTGGGTTGTGCTGCCTGCGGCAACCTACGCAAGTGGTATTAGGGTAACGGTCAACGGCTACTATGGTGGTTCGCAGAGCTACGAGGTGACGAGCAGTGTCAGTTTTGCGCGCAACAAGTATAAGAGGCTTCTTCGCGAGGTCACCTTCACCGAGTCGGGCACCAGTATGGGTGTTGGTGGCTGGGAGAGTGGAGGCGAAGATGGTGGCGGTGTTGCCGAGTAGCCAACCAATCACACAGATACATAGATATAATAACTTAATAACCTAAATTAACAAATCGCTATGAAAAGATTTCTAACAATTTTGTGTTGTGCAGCCGTATTGTTTACGGTAGGTTGTACAAACTACATTGATGAGGATGTGCAGGTTGGTGGTGAGACCGAGCTTGTCATCAACATTGATGGTCGAATCAACCAAGATTACGCTACTCGTGTAGACGACGGTGGTTTTTGCGGTGGCGACCAAGTGGGCTTGTATGGTGTCAACTACACCGACGCCAACACCGTTGCCGGCACTCTGCAGAGCGAGGGCAATCAGGTAAATAATGCATTGTACACCTACGACGAGGCCAACAATGCGTGGAGTGCTCGTGGCAACATCTACTATAAGGATGCCGAGACCAACATCGACCTCTATGCCTACTATCCCTATGGTCACCCCGAGAATGTGAACGAGTGGTTGTTTGAGGTAGCTCAAGACCAGTCGGGAGCCAGTGTAGTTGATGGCTATGCTGCTTCGGACTTTTTGTGGGGCAAGGTCGAGGGTGTTGTACCTTCGAGCGAGAAGGTCAAGATTAAGTTTGCTCACCGTATGTCGTCGGCCCTTGTAGTCTTGGAGATGGGCGAGGGTTGGACCGACGAGGCCGAGTGGAATAACACTTCGAAGGGTGTTTTGCAGAGTGGTGTTACCCGCGAGTCGTCTATTGACCTTGCTACGGGCGAGGTTGTCGCTGTTGGCGAGGTGTCGAGCGAGGGTACGCTGATGCGCGAGACTGCCGAGGGCTGGCGCAGCATTGTTGTTCCTCAGGAGGTTGAGGCTGGTGTTGCTATGTTTGCCATCGATATTGACGGTGTTAGTTATCGTTTCAGGCGCAACGACGCCTATGTTTTCGAGTCGGGCAAGATGCACAAGTTCACCATCACCATCAACAAGAAGGTTGCCGAGGGCACCTACGAGTTGGTGCTGACCGACAGTGCTGTTGTTGAGTGGACTGCCGACTTGGAGACTCACGGTGGCGAGGCTCGCCAGTACTATGTTGTCCATCTCGACGAGCCCGGCACATTGGAGGCTACCATTGCTGCTGCCAAGAAGAACCCCGCCAAGATTAAGAACCTCAAGGTGAGCGGTAATATAGATATCAATGACTTCTACTTTATGCGCGATGAGATGGATATTCTCCAAGCCATCAACCTCAAAGAGAGCCGAATTATTGGTATGGGTTGGTATTACCATGTATCTATCGATGGTGGTGCTTATCAAAAGGTCTATTTCCATGGCGAGATGCCTTCAACTGATAGTGAGCGAAAGGCTATGGTAGAAGAGCGTTTCCCCAATGCTACGACTATTAGTTATAGTTCATCCAATGTTACAACCGAATACCCCGACGATGTAATTCCCACCGATGCGTTCAAAAATAAGAGCACTTTGGTCTACTTTGTTTTCCCCGAGAAGGTTACCGAGATTGGTGGCGATGCATTCAGGGGTACTATGCTTTCGGGTGCGTTGGTTATTCCCGACGATGTGGTAAAGATTGGAAATTATGCATTCTATAACACCCTTATCTCTTCGGTGCAGTTCCCTGTGGGGTTGAAACAAATTGGTAATTATGCCTTCTCCCAATGCGGTGCCTTGACGGGCAATTTGGCCCTTCCCGAGGGGTTGGAGAGTTTGGGCGCCTGGGCGTTCAGTGAGTGCAAGGCACTGAGTGGCACACTTACCCTACCCGAGGGGTTGAAGAGTATTCCGAATAGATGTTTTTCTCAATGCTCTGGTCTGTCGGGCGACTTGGTGATTCCCGAAGGAGTGGAGAGTATTGGTGAATATGCGTTTCTTATGTGTAGTGGCCTAAATGGCATATTGTCGTTACCCTCGACTCTGAAAGAGATAGGTCAACAAGCATTTATGAGCACCAGCCTAAAAGGCGAATTGGTAATCCCCGAAGGGGTGGCGCGGATTAGTGAAAGTTCATTTCAAAATTGCGATTTTTCGAGCGTAGTACTACCCGAAGGACTTTTGCGTATCGACGATGAAGCCTTTCGTCTCAACGAAAGATTATCTGCACCATTGATATTCCCTTCGACTTTGCAGCTTATTGGAGCGTGCGCGTTTGATGGATGTTATGCTCTTACCTCGATAGAATTTGGTAAAGGATTGACGACCATCCAAGCAAGTGGGTTCCGTAGTTGTTCGAAAGTAGAGGCTATAACAAGCCACGCAACAGTGCCCCCAACAGCCCTGAACTATGCATTTAGCGGTGTGCCCAAAGATAAATTTGTGGTGAAGGTGCCCGCAGCGTCGGTGGTTAAGTATCAGACCGCAAGCCAGTGGAGCGAGTTCCAGTATGAGGCATACTACGACTTTGAGGTCGATAGCCCCGTAGTGACAGGCGACAATACCTCGCTCGAATACAACGTGGCTCTGACCGCACCCAACAACTATGAGTGGACAATCGACACCTCGCTGCTGCCCGACTGGGTAACCGTAAGCCCAACAAGCGGCATCGGCTCGACCACCCTGACAGTAACACTCGGCCAGCTCACAGCAGGCGAAGGCGACCGCACAACTCAAATTGTGGTTGAGCTCGTGGGCAAAGATACCAACATCACCATTGACGTAAACCAAGTAGACCTCGGTGCAAGCAACCTCACTGATGGCGAGGTGATTGTAAACCAAACCGCAACCGAAGGCAACGGTGTGAACGTCATCTTTATGGGCGAAGGCTACGACGCCAACGACATAGCCAACGGTCTCTACATATCCGACATCGACGAAGCCATAGGCCACTTCTTCGGCGTGGAGCCTTTCACTACCTACCGCGACTACTTCAACGTATATACCGTAGTGGCAGTGTCGCAGGATTCGGGTATCAGCACGCAGCACTTCCCCAAAAAGACCGCCTTCAAGGCTCAATACAAAGAGCAGTTCGGTCTGAAAATACACGAACAGTCGGTATTTAAGTATGCTATGAAGGTAGACGGCATAGACAAAGACAACGTCAAAGAGACTCTGATTGTACTCATCGTAAATTCGAGCGAGTATGGCGGTATCTCGTACCTCTGGGAGGATGGTAGCTCGATTGCAGTCTGCCCCAAAACCAACGCAGCATACCCCTACGACTTCCGAGGTATCGTACAGCACGAAGCCTGTGGACACGCTTTCGGTAAACTCGGCGACGAGAACGTTAAGTACTCGGGCACAATCGAAGGCGCAAGCGAGAAAAACAAAAAACACAAAGACGAACTCAAAAAGAACAAAGAGCGCGGTTGGAACGACAACCTCTCGCTCTCGGGCAATATGTCGGAGGTAGAGTGGAGCCATCTGATGACTCACGATGACTACTGCAACGTGGTCGATATCTACGAGGGCGGCTACTACTACACCAATGGCGTCTACCGCTCGGAGGATATCAGCTGTATGGGTACTCACAAACCCTACTTCTCGGCCATCTCGCGCGAAAGTATCGTCAAGAGAATTATGAAGTACGCAGGCCAAATCTTCGACTTGCAGAGCTTCTACGACAAAGACGTTAGAGATGCAGGCTCGAACCGAGTAAATGCAGCCGCTAAAAATAGCACCAAAGCCAACAATAACGCTGACGCTGCATTGCAGGCCGAACCACAACTCGTAGGTTTCGCACCCATTTTTGAGTAACTTATGTCTATAAACTAACCAAGAAGATGGATATGAAAAAATATATCGCATTAGCAGCTCTGACACTCGTGGCTGTCGGCTGCAATAACGTGGACAACGTCGAGCCAACTGACCCTAACGTAATTAGGGTCGAAGCCTCGCTCAATGGCACCAGAGTTACACTCACCGACTTTGAACAAAACGACGTGATGGGACTCTTTGCAGTCGAATATGTAGATGGCGTAAAGCAACCACTCCAAGTAATTGGCAACTACATCAACAACGAACCTCTGACCTACGACGGAGCACAGTGGAGCGCACAAAGCACCCTCTATTGGAGCCAAAATGCCTGCGACTTCTATGGCGTCTATCCCTATATGGAACTCGAAACTATCAAAGACTTCCTCTTTGATGTCCAAACCGACCAGAATAGCGCAAAAACCGCAGAAACACTCGGCGGATACGAAGCAAGCGACCTGATGTGGGCAGTAGACTCCAATGTGAAACAAAGCGATGGCAACGTGAGCCTCAACTTTAAGCACATGATGAGCCGACTCGTAATCAACCTCGTTAAAGGCGACGAATACGAAGGCGAACTGCCACAAGAGATTAGCGCACACATCTACAACACCGCAACTACCGCACTCGTGGATCTGTCAGCAGGTAACCTCGAAAAATATGCACTCAGTGGTAAAAACACTATCACTATGAGGCAGGTGGATGAGGATACTTTCGACGCTATCGTGGTGCCACAGCACATCGAGCGCGATACTCCACTTGTGGAAATCACTATGGACGGCATCGCATATCTGCTCGAATACAGTATCTCGTTCCGCCCAGGCTATCAGCACACTATCAACGTGGTGCTCAACACCTCACCCGATCAGGAGAAAATCGAAATCTCCATCGATGGCGAGGTTGGCGGATGGGAGTAATCGAAATCCTATCTTACACACAAAAAAACCACCCACGAGCGACAATCTCGTGGGTGTTTTTTGTTCTATTATCAATATGTCGCTTGATTACTCCCTTTGCCCTACATCTCATATTCCTGACAATGTTTTATCCTCTTGTGAGGGGGACTTACTAATCGGCAGACGCAATTTCGACCACCCCTCCCCACCTCCCCTTTTGTAGGGGAGGAGCAATTAGAGGAAAAAGGGGGCTTTTCGCTTCGCTCATAATACGAAGGCGGTCACTTCTGACTACCTTTTTTTGCGTCTGGCTCCCTATTCTTTGCGTCATCTACGGGGAAATGTATTATCTTTGTGCTATATAACCACAAAAACAAACACCATATGAAACGACTATTTGCTTTGGTGCTCACGCTCATTTGCTGGGCTACAATGATGTGGGGCAGGGAGATAAAGCCCGTAACAGGCACCTTCATAAACCTCGCATACCAAGATGTGCGCAACCGCTACACCAACCCTGCGGGGGCGGATATGACAAGCCCCGAACTCTGGACCGAAAAGGTGGCGGAAATGAGCAATATGGGTATGGTATATCTCATCTTTATGGCCGTAGCCAACGATGGACTCGCCTTCTACCCCTCACAACTTATGCCCCACCACTATCCCGAGGGGCGCAAAAGCCCCGTAGAGGCAATCTTGGATGCCGCCGCCAAGCACGATATGAAGGTCTTTATGAGCACCGGATGGGCCGAGAATCAAGACGACAACCTACGCATCCCCCGCATCAAACAGCGACAAATGGATATGATGGTCGAACTCGCAGAACTCTTCGGCTCCCACGAGGCTTTCTACGGGTGGTATCTGCCTGTGGAGGACTGTCTGGGGCCCGTGCTGACCGACTATGCGGTGGAGGCGGTCAATGCCCTCACCGAGCGCGCACGAGAACTCACCCCCAATGCCAAGATTCTCATCTCCCCCTATGGTATCTTCAATTCCGACTTCTCGCACCCCAACTACGCACGCCAAATCAGCCGCCTGAAAGTGGATATCATCGCCTACCAAGACGAGGTGGGATGTGTGAGGGAGCGTTTCCCCCTGCCCCGCCTGCGCGAAAATTGGAAACGTCTGGCCGAGATACACTCCTCGCTCCCCATTGAAATGTGGGCCAATTGCGAGAATTTCACCTGGGAGCGTGGCACCAATGACCGCACATCGGCACTCATACCAGCCGCCCCGGAGAGGTTCATCGCCCAATTGGAGGCAGCAAGCGATGCGGGTGTAGAGCGCATTGTGTCGTTTATGATGTGTGGCATTTTCGACCCCGAGGGTTCCACCTATGCACTCGGACAGCCCGACCTCGCTGTGAGAGCCGCCAAGGAGTATGCACTCTGGGAGATGTTTCGTCGCCCCGCGAGGGTGGAGAGCGAAGGGTGTGTAACCATCAGCCACTGCTCGGAGCCAGGCCTAATAGATGGTGTTGTGGCCGACGAGGATACAGGACACAAAGGATGGATAGCACTCCCCAAAGGGGAACACGAGATATTGGTCACCCTTGCCGAGAGTAGCAAGAGCATAGCCCTGCACCTCGGTGCACTCAACTACCTGCCCGAGGATGTACGCCTACCGGAGCGCGTAGCACTCTACGGTTCCGCAGATGGCACAAACTACACCCTGCTGGGTGTGGAACAGCCCTACGCTTGGCCCAACAATCGCCACGATGCGTGGGTGAAGGAAATCATCCTATCGCGCCATACGGAGGGCGTTAGGCACCTGAAAATTGTCCTCACCTGCCCCTCGAAATGCTACATCGACGAGGTGCGAATCAAGGATTAAGAACGAGCCCATCCGATGGGTACCCCCTAAAAACCAACCCCTTAACAACCCTCCTCTCGGGCATCAAAAAAGATACCCGAGAACAAGGGGAAAACCCTCTCATAAGTTAGGAGAGGGTGCCCGAAGGCGGGTGAGGTCTGTCAATTGAGAATTCAAAATTCAAAATTCAAAATTATTCCCTCTCATAAGTTAGGAGAGGGTGCCGAAGGCGGGTGAGGTCTGTAAAGTCCGTCTTGCCACGACTCATTGCAGATGAGGCGGTTGGCATCTACCGCGCTTTATTGCGGGCAATCGAGTTGCCCGCTTTTCTTTGCCACTTTTGGTGGCAAAAGTGGCGCAAAAGCCACGCACGACATCTCTGGCGGGAGGGCGGAGCGCAAAGTCTAAAACAAACGCTACGCGGGCAAAGCTTTTGCCGTCTTTGTTTCTTAACGCCTTTGCCCTCCGCCCTCGCCACGACCTCACAAGGAGGTCGCTTCTCCGCCGACGATGTAAAGTGCGGGTCTATGGTGCGCCCTAATGGGCGCAGGTATTAAAAAAGATACCCGAGAACAAGGAGGTGAACCATCAAAAAAAACGGGAGCCCCCAACCTCTTGGGTATTAAAAAAGATACCCGAGAAGAATTGAGAGTTGAGAATTGAGAGCAGTCAGCCCCACTCGGACGCGGGTATTAAAAAAGATACCCGAGAATAAGGGGGAGCGGCGGAGGATAAAATCGCGGGTATCTTTTTTGATACCCGCGAACAAAAGGGGGTAAAACCTCTAACAAAAAAAGGGGAAAACCCTCCCCTAACTTATGGGAGGGTGCCGGACGCACAGCGTCTTTTGTGAGGGTGGTTCTCCCCTCCCCCCGAGTGCAAATTGCGAGGCGAGGAGGCGGAACGCCTCTTTTGTGAGGGTGGAGTTAAAATAGCACACCGCACAGCCCCACCCAGCGAGTAGAATATCGCTCAATAATCCCCCCGAGTGCAGATTGCGAGGCGAGGAGGCGGAACGCCTCTTTTGTGAGGGTGGTTCTCTTCTGCATTTTCGAGAAACACCCCACCCCGCGAGATGAGCGAGCGCGAGTAGAATATCGCGGAGCAGATGCAAGGCGCACAAGAAAATCTCCCCCGCAGTTTACTGAACGTAAATGAGGGGGAGATTTATCGCAGTGCAACGCAGCAGATGCCCGCGAGATTCGCTCGCAAAGAGATTCGCTCGCACCTATCGCATCTTAACAAACACCTCTATCGCCTGATACTCCGCCATACCGAGTTTGTCGTAGAGACGTGCAGTATTCTGCGTTCTATCCTCTGCACGCTGCCAGAATTCGCGCTTATCGGCACCGGGGAAGGGTACAATATCCTTCTGCGAGAGGTGGCGGTAGATGGCGTGACGTTTGGCGATAATCTCCTCGGGGCTCAAAGGCACAGCCATATCAACCATACCGAGGTTCCACTCCTGCCAAGCACCGCGATAGAGCCAGATGTGGCACTCTTTGTTCCACTGCTCATCTTTGGTGCGCTCCATAGCCTCAAATACGGCCTCCGTACAGAGACGGTGTGTGCCGTGAGGGTCGGTCAAATCGCCCGCAACATAGACCTGATGGGGCTGAACCTGACGCAAGAGTTTCACGATGATGTCGATGTCGGCATCGGTGAGTTCACCCTTCTTGATACCGCCCGTTTCGTAGAATGGGAGGTTGAGGAAGTGGCAGTTTGTGCGGTCATTCAGACCAATCGAGCGACAAGCAGCCTTTGCCTCGGCACGACGGATGGCACCTTTGAGGTTGAGCAATTCGCGTGGTTCGGGTTTACCTTTCTCCTTGTTTTGGATAATGCTCTTAACCTCCTCGTAGCGGTCACCATAGCCAATCTCCATTGCGGTGTCGATGTGCTGCAAAACAACATCGTCATAGACTGCCACATTACCCGAGGTTTCGTAGGCAACGTGCACATCGTGTCCGTGTTTGATGAGTCGGTGGAAGGTACCACCCATCGAAATCACGTCGTCATCGGGGTGAGGTGAGAAGATAATAACCCTCTTGGGGAAGGGTGTCGAACTCACAGGACGGGTAGCGTCATCAGCATTGGGCTTGCCACCCGGCCAACCCGTAATGGTATGTTGCAGGTCGTTGAACACGTCGATGTTCACCTGGTCGTATGCGCCCCTCTCTTCGAGCAGTTCGCTGAGTGAGTTCTGCACATAGTCGTCGTGTGTGAGTTTGAGGATGGGCTTACCTACCCTCTCGCAGAGCCATACTACGGCCTTGCGCACAAATTTAGGAGTCCAATCGCACGAACCCACAAGCCAGGGTGTCTGACGACGGGTGAGCAACGATGCGGCATTCTCGTCGGTGTAGACTACGATGTTGCTGTGCTCCTGCAAGAGCGATGCGGGGATTTTGTTTGTGGGCTCGCCCTCAACGATAGCCTTCACAGCATTTGCTTTGTCCTCGCCCCAAGCCATCAGCAGAATCTGCTTTGCCTTCATCACGGTGCTCATACCGAGGGTGATACCCATACGGGGGGTGTTGCCATCACCAAAGAAAAGACTTGTGAGTACGGTGCGCGTATTGTGCGAGAGTTTGACCATACGGGTACGGCTGTTGGGGTTCACATCGGCATCGTTGAAACCCACCTGTCCATTTTCGCCCACACCCATAATCATCAAGTCCACCTCCGAGGCGGCCTTGTCGTAGGCTGCACAATAGGCCTCCAAGTCGGCCTTATCCAACTCGGAATCAATCAGATGTACATTCTCGGGGGCGATGTCAATATGGTTGATAAACTGCTCGTGGATGCTGTAATTGCGACTCTGTTGTTCTTTGGGGGTGATGGGGTAGAATTCGTCGAGCGAGTAGACCGACACGCGACGGAAACTCACCTCGCCACGTTTACAACGCTCCGCGAGTTCTCGGTAGAGGCCTACGGGGGTGCGTCCCGTAGCGAGTCCGAGTGCAAAAGTTCTCTCCTCCATTGCATACTCATCGCGTGGGCTCTGCATAAAGTCGTTGATGGCCGCTACGATGCGGTCTGCCAAAGCCTTCACAGCATCGGCATCGGAAGCGTAGACTTTGGTGGGGATTTTCTCAAAACGGTGAATAATATCATAGGGGGTTCCGCTCTCGCGCAAACCTCCATCGGCGGGCAAAACTGTTCTGGAAATCATAGTTTTACAAGTATTTAATTTTTGTGTGGAATTTCTCTGCCCACAAAAGTACAAACAAATGGGTGAATTAACAATAGTCGAAGTCACCAATTTTTTTGCCAAAGGCCCCAAAAAACAAGAGCAACAAGAAATTCTTGTAACTCCTGTAACTCTTGTATTTCCTGTAACTCTTGTAACTCCTGTAATCCCTGCAACTCTTGTAACTCCTGTAACTCTTGCCCCCCTTTCGGGCTCACAAAATGGCGAATCCGCGAGGTTGGACAACCCACCCTGCGAGTAGAATATCGCGGTGGGACTCTACCCCCTAATCTTATGAGGCATATCGGAAGGCAAAACAATGGAGTACTCAACCAACCCGGCCACACGGCCATCCTCCTCATACCAGGGGGTCTGGTATATGAGTTTCCTAACCCCTTTTTTCTCAATTGTATAGGCATTTGTGCTCCCCTCGGCAATCATTGCACAAATCTTCTCCCAGGAGGAGTTTTGGTGACACTCTTTGAGGTTGTGTCCCCTTGCTTCACCCAGCGCCTCAACCGCGCGTTTGTTCTGATAGACGACCTTACCTTCGAGGTCGCATACGGTCATTGAGACCGCCACATTGTCGAAAAAATCTCTCATTTCGTCTGCTAATTTTGCACAAATATACCAATTTAATATGGAAGTAAGAAAAAATCGTTACATTTGTGCGATGAAAAACGGGATTCTCAAACTTGTGCTTTTACTTTTCGTGTGCCTTGCTACTCCATTGGTTGGTCAGGCGCAGGATTTTGTGTGGAATGCCGATTTCGACTTCCGTTTCGACAACCGCGAGTATGGCGACCCGAGTAAGATGATTGCCCCTTCGGGTACGCTTTTTGGTGCCAATCTGCGCCCCGAGGCGGGATTGGGTTGGGGCTATGGCCACAAATTGATGCTCGGCACGACCATCCCTGCCGATATGGGGAGTGAGAATTTTATGGGCACCCCCGAACTTATGGCCTACTACGCCTGGGAGGGCAAAATCTTCCGCTCGACACTTGGATTATTTCCTCGCGAGAGGCTTATGGGACGCTACTCCTACGCCTTTTTCAGCGACGCATTCCGCTTTTATAAGCCCACCATTGAGGGTATGATGGTGCAGTACGTCAAGCCCGATTGGTTTGTGGAGTTGGCGTGTGATTGGAATGGCCTACGCTCCCAAACGCGCAGGGAGATGTTCACGATAATCTTTTCAGGTGAGGCGCGCAAGAGTTTCTCCTATGCGGGCTACACCGCCACCCTCCACCACCACGCGGCCAGCGATACGGCACGAGGTGTGGTGGATAATGGTTTGGCAGATTTCTACGTTGGTTTGGACTTCTCCTCCTTGTGGTACGATATTGAGTTGCGCTTTCAGGGCGCGTGGGTGCAGGCCTACCAGAATGACCGCTACCACATAGGAACTCCCGTGATGCCCAACGGCTTCGAGTTGGAGTTGGTTATGAGCAAGAGGGAGGTAGGTATGCGCAACACCTTCTACAAGGGTGACGATTTGATGCCCTATTGGAACCTCCCCTACGAGGACGCTGCGGGCAACCCCTATGCCGACAATCTCTACTTTGGCGACCCCTTCTATCGCGTAGGCGAGAAGGGATTCTACAATCGCTTGGAACTCTATTGGGAACCCAAACTCAAAGATGGTGTGAGTGTTCGTTTCTCCTCCGTACATCACTACGACGGCATCCATTGGGGATGGCAACAGGTAGTTGCTATGAGGGTGAATATCGGTAGCGATATGTTTGGCATTATCAAGTAGTAAGACGAACAAAAAAAACGAAATATGAAATTCAAACAAACAGTATTTTTAGCGGTGGTTGCCACTTTGGCAACCTCTTGTTTTATGCCCACCCCTCCCGAGGATGAAAATACCCAGAAGAGGGTGGTAATCAACGAGGTGAATACCGATGCGAAATATATCGAACTCTACAACACCACATTTGCGAGGGTCGATTTGAGTGGCTGGACAATCCACAAAAACAATGAGGGAGCCATCGACGACGCGAGTGGCGAGGGTAGTTTTGTGGTGGCCGAGGGCACCGTTATTCCCCCTCACGGCTATGCGGTGCTCAACTGCAAAGGGCAGAGCAATGAACACAGCGGTGTGGATTTGGGCGTGAGCAACTCGGGCGTTTCGGGCAAAAAGTCACTTTTGCTGGAACTCATTGATGCCGAGGGAGAGCGCGTGGACCACTTTGTCAATAGCGCTGCGGAGCACCCCGCAGCCACCGATGCGTGGGACGACGCTGTGGAGCACACCTTCGATGTCGCTTGCCGTATGCCCGATGGTGGCGAGTGGTGGGTTGTGGAGAACCCCACCCCGGGTGCCCAAAACGAGGGCGAACAAGTGGCACAATTCACCCATACGGATGTCGATTTCAACACCAAAGACGATGACAATCAGGGAGATGGTGGTAGCAACGACGATGGCAATGACAGTGGCAACAACGACAACGGCAACAACGACAACAACAATGGCAACCTACCCGTATCGCCTCTTGCCGAGAGTGTGAAATATGTATGGAGGGAGAACACTCTTCCCGAAATCACCCTCACGGTGAGCGAGGAGGTGTGGAACCAGATGCTCACGACCTTCGACCAGAACAACCGCACCAAGCAGTATTTCAAGGGCGATGTGAAGTGGGATAACGGCACCGAGGTCTATGAGTTTAAGGATGCAGGTTGGCGTTTGCGTGGCAACACATCGCGTCGTCGCCCCGAGGGTAACGGTGGCGAAATGCACAACAGCAACAACCCCGATTGGCACCACTTCCACACCCAACTCAACTTCCGCAAATATGTGAAGGACTCTGCCCACACAATTAATGGCGTGAAGAAGATGTACCTCAAATGGCACAAGGATGACCCTATGTATGTGCGCGAGATGTATTGCTACGACCTCTTCCGTCGCTATGGCGTTTGGACCGCCATCAACGACATCTACTGCCGCCTGTGGATTCAGGTGGGCAACGAAACCCCCGCCTACTACGGTGTCTACGAGATGCAGGAGACGGTTGATGACGAATACCTCGAAGTGCGCTCCCACCTCTTCGGAGGTCACGAGGGCAACCTCTGGAAGTGTAGTTACACCGCCGATGGCCCCGCCACCCTCCACTACGATAGCGATGCACAGAAAGACCACCTCTATGGCCTCGACCAAGATACCGACCAGGAGTGGACCTACGAACTCAAAACCGAGAACTTCGCATTCTCCTCGGCAAAGGCCCAACTTGTGGACTTTATGTATAAACTCAAAACCAAGAGCGGGCAGGAGTTACACGACTGGCTGGGTGAGGTTATCGACATCCCCTTGTTCCTGAAAACCTATGCTGTGAATGTTACGGTTGGTATGTGGGACGACTATTGGAACAATGGTAACAACTACTATATGTACTTCAATGCGGGAGGTACCGAGGGGTATAAGTTCTACTTCATCCCCTACGACTACGACAACACATTGGGCACCTCGCAGAGTTGTATGCGTTTGAGCGACTCGGGACGTGACACACCCCTCAAATGGGGCACCAATGCCCAGCACCCGCTGGTACATAGAATCATCCAATTCGAGGACTATAAGGCGCTATATGTAGGCTACTTGAAGGAACTCGTAGACCCCTCTGCCGGCTATTTCGACTACACATCGAGCGCTGCACGCATCCGCGAATGGCACTCGAAGATTTCGCCCTATGTTTCCAACGATACGGGTGAGGATATGACCATCTACGACGAACCCGCATCGTGGAGCAATCACGGGGAGTACCGCCTCTTGGAAGATAACGGCAACAATTTCTTCAAGGTGAAAGCCGAAACTTACAAAAATATCTTGGGCTATTAGGACTACTATGATTTCCTATAAGCCATAGAACTCACAGAAAATTGCGGGCTCGGAAGAATTTTCCGAGCCCGCAATCATTATACTTTCAATCGCAGGAACGAATACCCAAAACGCTCGCAGGCCGCCCGCTCCAACTCCTCGCGCACCGACGGGTGGGCAATGTTAATGAGTGCCTTTGCCCTCTCGGCAAGGTTCTTACCTTTGAGGAAGGCTGCACCATACTCCGTAACGACATATTGCGTCTGGAAGCGCGTGGTAACTACGCCCGCACCCTCGGTCAAGACGGGCTTAATCTTCGACACCCCTTTGGGAGTAATGGAGTTCATTGCGATGAAGGTTTTGCCACCCTCGGAGAGGGCCGCGCCATACATAAAGTCGTGCTGACCTCCCACACCCGAGAAGATGCGCGTACCAATGGAGTCGGCACACACCTGACCCGTAAGGTCTACCTCAATGGCGGAGTTGATGGCCATAGCCCTGGGGTTTTGGCGGATGCGGAAGGGGTCGTTGGTCCACGCCACATCTTTGACCAGAAGGTCGGGGTTGTGGTCCATATAGTCATACAAACGGCGCGAGCCGAGCGAGAGGCAGCAGACAGTCTTTCCCCTCTCAACGACCTTCTGCGAGTTGTCTATCACACCACTATTGATGAGAGGCACAACGCCATCGGTGAGCGCCTCGGTATGGAGGCCGAGGTTTTTGTGGTTGGTGAGTGCGGCAAGCACCGCATTGGGGATACCTCCCACGCCAATTTGCAGGGTTGCGCCATCGGGTATTTGTTCGGCGATGAAACCTCCAATCTTCCTCTCCTCCTCATTGGGCTCCACAGTGGGCAGAGCCACAGGCTCTTGGTCCACCCTCACAGCGGCATCTATGCGGTCTATATGCACCAGCGCATCGCCATAGGTGTAGGGGATGCGGGGGTTAATCTGTGCGATGATAACCTTTGCGGTCTCGGCGGCGCTCACAGCCAAGTCTGCCGAGATGCCAAAACTGCAATAGCCCCTCTCGTCGGGCTCCGAGCAGTTCAGCAGAGCCACATCGTACTTAACGTAGCCCTCCCTCACCAGCGCGGGAACCTCACCCAAAAAACAGGGGGTTATGGAGCCATAACCCGAGGCTATGGTGTTGCGATAGTTGTTTGCCACAAAGAAACTCTGGGGCGTGAAACTATCCTTCATCTCGGGCGTACCGTAGGGTATATCGCGGGTACCTATGGCGAAGGCGCTATACACCTCCACGCCACGCAACTCCTCGGCGCGCGCCACCATAGCATCCACAAGCACCTCGGGGATACTCGTCGAGCCTTGAACATAGACTTTGTCGTAACTCTTAATCAATTTCGCAGCCTCCGCTGCTGTCGTGTAATTTGCCATAAAATTACTCTTTATTCATTACTATTTCCTCAAACATCGCCAAGCGCTCGTCCAGCAAGTCGTAGTGGTGGGGCTTGATGGCGGAGGAGCAGGCTCTTATACCCTCGTAGTCGGAGCCTGTGGAGGAGAGCACAATGCCGCTCACGCCACACTCCAAGAGTTTGCCCAGCAACTCGCCACCGCTCATATTCTTGTATCCGATGGTGAAGAAGAAACCGCTGCCAAGTGGCTCATCGACATCCTTATCATAGACCAGATGGAAGCCGTGACGCGAGAGTATCTCGCGTATGCGCTCGGTGCGCAGAGCATACTCACGCACCTCCTCGCGGTAGTTGTAGATACCCTCGGCAGCATCCGAAAGCATCTTCGCCATAGCCATCTGTGCCGAGTGGGACACACCCGACGAGAGAGTATATACAAGTTTGTGAACAAACACATTGCCGAATGAAGGCAGACCAAAGCGTGCTTTCAGATTCTCGCTCTTCCGCGCAAAAAGGTGGGGTGACAGACAGGTCACCGCAATACGCTCTCCCGCATAGGAGAATATCTTGGAGGCACTCATCAGCAGGATGTAGTCCTTTGCCCAGGGGGTGACGCTCACCTGTGTGGGGAGTCCCGTTGCGGGATTCAGCCCCTTGCGGAAGTCCATCGTGAGGTAGGCGAGATCCTCGATTACCACACACTCATACTTGTTGGCCAACTCACCAATGGTGCGCAACTCCTCGGCTGTAAGACACATCCACGAGGGGTTGTTGGGGTTGGAGTAGAGGATGGCGGCGATGCGTCCTGTGGCAAGGTACTCTTCGAGTTTGGGTGCCAACTTCTCGGCGCGGAAGTTGTAGATATCGAAGGCCTCACGACGTATGCCGAGCACATCGGCCTGGTTTTTCTGCACAGGGAAACCGGGGTCTATATAGAGGATTGTATCCTTCTTGCTGTCGAGTGCCGCCACCGCCATCAGCGAGGCAAAGGTACCCTGCATTGAGCCCACAGTGGGGATACAATGCATAGGCTCCACATCGGCCCCCACAATGGCGCGGATGAAACGCGCTGCGGCCTCTTTGAGCGCGGGCTCACCTTCGAGCGCGGGATAGACGGATGCCACTCCCTCGTCGAGGGCGGCCTTTTGTGCGTCGATGCCCACCTGCGAGGCGGGAAGCCCGGGGACACCTATTTCGAAATGGATAAACTCCTCACCCGTAGCCTTTTCGAAGGTCTTGACGAGTGAAACAAGTTGTCGGATGGAGAGTTCCTCAAAGGAGGATACTTCCAATTTTTGCATCTCGCGCTCGATGAGTGCACGATCAACGATTGTTCTCATAGTGTGGTTATAGGTTATAAGTAGGTTTAAGGTTCAGCATACAAATGTACGATTCTTGCGCGAGATTTCAAAGCCCCGAAGGGCCCAAATTGCCTCTCTGCTAAAAAAATAACAGATAATCTTTGTGGGGCAAAAAATAAAATGTATCTTTGTGGTTAATATGATTCGAAACAAACACTAATTAACTCTTAATAAACACTAAACACTATGAACATTCCCGCAGAATTGAAGTACTCGAAAGACCACGAGTGGATTAAGGTTGTCGATGGCAACGAAGCATTGGTAGGTATCACCGATTTCGCACAGGGCGAGTTGGGCGACATTGTATTCGTAGACGTTCCCACCGTTGGTGAGGTTGTAGGTGCCCACGAGGTATTTGGCTCGATTGAGGCCGTAAAGACCGTGAGCGACGTATTTTTGCCCGTTACGGGCGAGGTTTTGGAACTCAACCCCGAGGTTGATGCCGACCCCGCACTCGTAAACAAGGAGCCCTATGAGGGTGGCTGGTTGGTTCGCATCCGTATGGAGAACCCCGCCGAACTCGACGACCTTTTGGATGCCGAGGGCTACAAAGCACTGTTGTAATTGAACATTACACACATTCACAACTCCACCTCCATTGCGCAGGACTCTACCACTTGCGCAATGGGGGTATATGAACAAATAACTGCCATATAAATATTTGACGGAATGTCACATAAAAGACTTATTATAGCCATTATTTCGATTCTATTGTTTTGGGGTTGCTCCCCTACACCAACAGAACCAGTTGCTAATTTAGATGGCACACTGGATGGTTTAACCCTTGCTTATCCGATAGAGATTTCTTACGACTTTATGGATAAGAATGGGGATTATAGATGGCAATATCACTATAATGATGAGTTAGGGGGTGAGACGCAACATCAGTATCGAGTTGATTTTTCAATGTACTACAAAGATGGTTATGTGCCAGATATGGCAAACAACATAATGTACTTTAAGGCAGAAACATCAACAAGAGTGTCGGGACCAAATTATGTAGATACCAAACATTATGATGTAACACCATTGTCTTCTTATGAACAAGATCACTTTGGCTATGTGTGCAAAGTACTAAACAACAATAATCCCACCTATATAAAACAGGGCTACAAACACGATGTACGTTTTTCGTTTATATTTACAGAGGCGGGTTGGCATATATTGTATATCTATCTTTTCGATCGCCTAAACTGGAAGTCGTATATAACATACGTTATTGATTTTGAGATATTAGACGACGAAAACAGCAATCAATCAGCATCTAATTTTGGTGGTAAAGTTTTAATCAATGAATTAATATGGTGGAAAAAACAATCATAGCCATACTAATGGCTTTTTTCGTAATTAGTTGCAATAATGTTGTAGAATGCGACTACATAGAGCGAGTTAATTAGATGATAAATATTTATTAAGACACACGATAAACACCATAAAAATTAACCAATAAAACATTTATAGAAATGGCAACAAAAGTAACCGTAGTAGGCGCTGGTAACGTAGGTGCTACCGCCGCCAATGTGATGGCAATCCGCAAGGTTGCAAGCGAAGTATGCTTGATCGACATCAAACCCGACCTCTCGGAGGGCAAAGTTCTGGATATGTACCAGACCTCCACTCTTCTGGATTTCGACACCAAACTCGTAGGCGTAACCAACGACTACAAAGCAACCGCAAAGAGCGATGTAGTGGTTATCACCTCGGGCGTTCCCCGCAAACCCGGTATGACCCGCGAGGAGTTGATTGGCGTGAATGCCAACATCGTTAAATCGGTGGTAAACAACATCTTGGAGTACTCCCCCAAAGCCATCTTCGTGATTGTTTCGAACCCTATGGACACTATGGCCTACCTCACATTGAAGGCTACGGGTCTTCCCAAAAACCGCGTGATTGGTATGGGTGGCGCATTGGATTCGTCGCGTTTCCGTTGCTACTTGGCAAAGGCTTTGAAGACCGACATGCGTGACATCGACGGTATGGTAATCGGTGGTCACGGCGACACCACAATGATTCCTTTGGTAGAGAAGGCAAGTTATCGCGGTGTGCCCGTGAGCCAGCTTTTGAGCAAGAAGAAATTGGCACAGGTTGCTGCCGACACTATGGTGGGCGGTGCAACGCTGACCAAACTTTTGGGCACTTCGGCTTGGTATGCACCCGGTGCTGCTATTGCAAGCGTTGTTGAGAGCATTTTGGGCGACCAGAAGAGGGTTATCTCTTCGAGTTGCTATTTGGAGGGCGAGTACGGTGCCGAGGATTTGTTCATTGGCGTACCTGCTGTGATTGGCAAGAACGGTATCGAGAAGATCCTGAACCTCAAACTCACCGCTTCGGAGAAGGAGCAGTGGGAGAAGAGCGTTGCTGCTGTGAAGAAGACCAATGAGGTTCTTTACGAGATTGGTGCCCTCACCAAATAAAAACGCATATTAGCGGCGATTTTGTCGTTGCACTGCGATAAACCACCTCCTCATTTACGACGAGTAAACTGCGGAGGTGGTTTTCTTGTGCGCCTAAAAACTCGCTCGCTACTCTGCGTTTTTCTTCCCCCAAATCCTGCCATTCGTCAATAAAATCGGCTATTTTGTCGCTTTTTGTGTGTTTTTGGGGCAAATTTTTGTGCTTTTCGCAGAAAATAACTACATTTGTGGGCTATTTGTGGGGTTTTGAGGACTTTACGGATGGCGCAAACGGTGAAAAATTATTATTTTTACAATATTATTAACACAACTAACTATTAATTAAGCAAAATGAAGAAAAATTACACTTCGCCTGCTATTGAGACTACCGAGGTTATGGTAGAGGCAGGTATTGCAATGAGCACCGAAGTTGCAACTTTCGGTCTTACTGATGCAGAGTACAGCGAAGAGACTGTATCTTGGTAATCCAAAGTTTAACAATTAGCAAAAAGAAAAGAGAGATGAAAAAGATTTTTTACATTTTGGCAAGTGCTATTGTTGCTTTGGGCGCAGTAGCTTGTGAGAACGAGGGTATGGAGAACATCGCCCCCGAGGTTAATGGCGACACTGTATCGTTTGTTGCAAACATCGACAACACCAAGACCGACCTTGATGGTTTGCAGACCATTTGGACCGCAGGTGACGAGATTACCGTTGTTTGGAATGAGAAGGAGTACACCTTCACTAACAGCGAAGAGGCTTTGAACGTTTTCACCTGCACCGCAGATGGTTTGAGCGCTATTGTTGATGCAGAGGTTGTGGCTTGGTACAACAAAGCAGGTGTAGATTCGTCGAAAGGCACCGCAGGTGCACAGCTCTACGCAGAGGGCTCTTTCGGAGAACTCTCGTTCCAGATTCAGAGTGCTTTCTTGAAATTCACTACCACCGGTACTTTCAAAGATCCTTTCGTTTTGACCAATGGTGATTTCACTTGGAGCAAGCAAGAGGAAGGTACCTACTACGTTGCTGTTGAGGCAAACAAAACCACTACTCTTAACTACTCCATCGGTGGTGTAACCCAGAAGGAGAAAGAGATTACCACCGTAGCAGGTAAAATCTACAACCTCGGTGAACTCACAGCGAAGGAGTGCCCTTGGGGTCTTGTAGGTCAGCATCAGGGTTGGGATATCGCTAATGTTACTCGTTTGTATCAAACTACTACTGCAAATGTTTATGCAAGAGGAGATATTAAACTTGCAGACAATGGTTTCAAATTCGCTTTGGTAAGTGGAGCAGACTGGAATGATAATAAAACAAATTTTGGTGCTTGGAAGAAAACCGACGGCAAGGAATTCTTTGACTACTCCACCGAGATGGCTGCAGGCGCTTGGTATGAGAATGTATATACTGACAATGCAAGCAGTCAGTTCGCAAATATTGGCGTAAGTGATTTTAATAAAGCTTACGACATCTATATGAATATTTTCACCTCGGGATCGTGGGGTTATGGTGTACACTACACCGTAGTTGAGCACGGCACTGCTGTGACTTTCTAATCTATCCCGATAGGGAATAATAGCGAGCCCCCGCCTCATAATGAGGCGGGGGTTTTTGTTTCTGGGAGTTCTGGGAGTTTCTGGGATTGCTGGGATTGCTGGGAGTTCTGGGAGTTCTGGGAGTTTCTGGGATTGCTGGGAGTTCTGGGAGTGCTGGGAGTGCTGGGAGTGCTGGGAGTGCTGGGAGTGCTGGGGGTGCTGGGAGTTTTGGGAGTTTCTGGGATTGCTGGGAGTTCTGGGAGTTCTGGGAGTTCTGGGAGTTCTGGGAGCGCTGGGAGTTCTGGGATTCCTAGTTCTCCTAGTTCTCCTAGTTCTCCTAGTCCTCCTAGTCCTCCTAGTCCTCCTAGCCCTCCTAGTTACCACCTCTGGCTTTTAGGCGAGCATTGTACATTTGCTCCTTGATGCCACCGTTTTTAAGAAAGTAGTCTTGCTGACGCTCCAATAGTCGTTCCAAGAGGTAGTCTGTTTGGTGGATAAGGGTGATGGCTATATTGGCGATGGTTTCGGCAGAGCGGTCGGGCAGTAGCGCGCGATAATAGGCCGAATCGTTGTGTTTGGAGCATACTTGGCGGGTACGGATTTGGCGTTCATCGCCATTGCTCCACTGCTCCAAGCCTCTCACGCGCAAGAAGTCCTCATAGTCGGTGAGGAGTTCTTGGAGGCTTGCGCGCGCCACATTGGTGAGTTTTATCTCCATTTCGGTAGAGGTTGCACCTGCTGCGGAGCCCTCGGCGATGTTCTGCTTACCCGAGCGCGCGGCTTGCACCATTTGGTCTATCGTGCGGTCACCACGTTCCAAAAAACGGTGTGCAAAATGATAGGTTATGTCGTAGATACACTCCGCCTTTTGGTAGATAATCAGGGACTTGTAGTTGCCCTTCTGTGGGAGGAAAGTTTGAGTCGGAGCCATATTTTTGCCATTTTTGGGTGTTTCGCAAATTTACCAATCATTGCTCTCTCCACCAAATCTTTTGGCGCTTTTTTTGAGAAAATAGGTTTAATAAACCCTATATACCTTTAACACCCTATCCCACCACGCGTGGCAAGACGAAATAAACGAGCCTCGACCATTGATTTGGTCGAGGCTCTGTGCTTTATTGCAGTCAGCAATAATTATTTTTTTGTAAGGATAAGATTATCAAAGTCCCAATAGAACTTCAATTCATATTTACCGCTTTCGTGAGCGACGCAGTTGTCTCCATTATGATAAAGTTTGTTGTCACCAGCTACTGTAGTTGTGCCAATACCCCAAGAAAGATCCCAACCTTTGAATGCACGAATTTTGAATCCTTTATCTTTAACCAATGTCACGGTTGCAGTCCAGCAACGATTAACCTCATCAAAGGTGAGAACATAATCATTACTCCAACCACCACACTCTGCAATACCATCGCCAATCAAAGAAATAGTATGAGGAATCATGTACATCTTGGTATAATATCCATTCATAAAGATATCATAAGTACCAGCACAGTTGGAAACCATATTATCATTTGCAGTGCCGACACCAGTATTGTTACAAGCGTCACCAGTGAAATTGCTCCAAGTACTACCTTTCTTGATTTTGAACTCACCGGTTTTTGTCAAGGTGATATCCCTTGCAACATAATCACTATTAACAGTGGCATACATCTGATAGCCAGTACCCCAGTCTTGTGCACTGTTAAAATTACCCATAACACGAATATCTGTTTCAGCCTTTGCGAGAGTTCCGAGATTATAAATTTTTCCACTCTCAAAATTCATTTTAACGCTTTTACCAGCCGATGTGCCAACTTTGTACGACAACGTAGCATTATCTTTTGCGTTGATTGCAACATATACATCGGTACCGGTGTAGGTTGCAGCAGCGTTATTGAAAAGACCATCGCCTGTGAAAGCGACAGCTGCGGTGGTGGTGAACTTCAAGAAAGCACTCTGAATCTGGAATGAGAGTTCTCCGAAAGAACCCAACAAAAAGGTGGGGTGGGATTGTGCGCGGGTGCGAGTGGCTACCACAGCATAGCATCCACAGCAACCCCAAACGTCAAAGGACGAAGGTAGGTGGCGTGGCGAGTGGAATGACCATCCGAAAGGGTCAAGCGCCAATCGGCACGAATATAATTATAGTCAGCATAGGCCCTAACTCCCAAGTTGTCCGCAACAATCCATCGCAACGACACCCCCGCAGTGGCCGTAAGGTGCTCGCCATTGTCGTAATCCACAGTCGCAACCCTAACACCAGATTCGTCCACAATCTCATTCTCCAACCTATGGTTACGGCCCACGCCCACAAGCGCCTTCGCACCAAGCAACAAGCGCTCATTGCCAAACAGCGCGTGGGAGTAGAACAATCCACCCGTAAGGGACAAGTTATTCAGCGCACGAGGCTCACTAATGCTTCCCCCGGCAACAACATCCCGCTCCACAAGGTTGGCATACCTGCCCACCTTCAAGGCTCCACCCACACCCAAGTGTGAGTTCACAAACCACGCACCCTCCAACGAAAAGCCCACTCCCGAAGGGGTCACTCTCTCGTAGCGGTCCGAATCATAGACCAAAGCGTTGTGCGACACGCCAACACCAAAATACGAAGGCCTACGACCCGTCCTCACAGGTTCCCACTCCTCCGTAGGGCGTACCACCCCCCAATTGCCCAACAAGCGCTCCGTAAGCAGGTAGCCCAACTCGGTGGAAAGAATGCCCACACCCGCACCTACAACAATATCGCTCAACCAATGGCGGTTATTCAGGGCCCTCGATATGCCCGTCACCGTCGCCGCCGTATAGCCCGCAATGCTCACCCAGGGGCTCAAATGACCATACTCCTTATGCAGCAGCGTAGCCGAGGTGAAGGCCATAGCCGTATGGCCCGAAGGAAACGAATTGTGGGTGCTGCCATCGGGACGCAAGCGCCCCAAACCATACTTCACAATATAGACCGTCGAAAGCATCAAGCCCGTAGATATACCACCCGAGGCAATCATCCTCCCCCACGATGAACGGCTCTCCAACCCCAACGCCTTCATCGCAACCATCGCCACCGCAGGCGCAAATTGGAGGTAGTCGTCGTACTTATAGCGGAACGTCGGCAGGTAGTCTGTGCGTAGGGTGCGCGTCTGCATATCGACGCTCGTGAGCACCAAGCCCGCACCCACTAAACCAAAGCCCACCTGCGTAGTTCGGTTGTTCCAGAAGGTCAACGGACGCAAGTGGTTATTAGGCAGAGATGTGAGTGAGTATTCCTCACTCACACCGTAATCGATTACGGTGCGCTCCAATGCTTTCGCGCACCAACCATCCTCTGTGGCCCACACGTTGGTGACACACAGGAGAAGCAAAATTATGGTTACAAATCTTTTCATCTCGATTTTCAATTTAGCGAGTAGTATTTGTGAGTTGAAGGTTGGTGCAAAAAGCACCCGCAAGGCACGCTCGCAGCGAGTGGGTTTTGCGGAGGGATTTTTGTGCCAATCCGAGCGAGCAAGTCCGCAGTTTACGAATGGTAAATGAGGACCTTGCGAGTCGAAGGTTGGTGCAAAAATCGCCCGCAAGGCACACTCGCACTAACGGATAGAGTTCATTCTGATACTCGCCTTCACGAAGGCCAGCGCCCTCACACGCTCAATCTCAATATCCTTATCGGCGTGGTGGGGGTTCTGGCTCACAAGTTTGATACACCCCGGGCGCTCCGACTTCTGGATGTACTTCACAGTGATGTATTCCTCGCCTTCGAGGTCGATGGAGAGGAGGTACATATCGCCCCAGAAGATGTTGCTCCAATCGTTCATCTGCTTGTAGAGTACAATGTCGCCACTCTTCAACAAGGGGTACATACTGTCGCCCACAACATAAATCGCGCCATCACACTTGGGCAGATTGGGAATGTGGATGTAGTCCACAGGCTTCACCTTCGAGGGGTCCAAAAAGAGGGGCACCAAACCCGCCGTTCCCTCCATATTATAAAGAGGTACGCTCTGGTGGGGTACGGTGTTGTCGGTGGGGCGTGCAAATCGCTGCCACTCCTCCTTTGGGCAGTTGAACATCTCCCCCCTGCCCGTATCGAGCCAATCGGGATTGACGTTGAGTTCCTGCACGAGGATATTTTTGTTTCTTTCCGAGAGCGCGGTCTTACCGGTTTCAATCATTGAGAGTGCGCTTTTGCCCACGCCCAACACTGCGGCGAACTCCTCGCCCGTCATTTCCAAATCTTTGCGAATTTGCTTTACTCTTACACCCTTATTGTCAGCCATATACTATCAGGTATTAAACTTTTTTGTTGTTTCGGTGTTCAATAATTCAATTTTTGAACATATCTTTGTGGCACAAAGTTAAGAAATTTATTTTTATTGAACAAAATATTAACCCATAAAAACCACTAAAAAAATGACAACTTTCACGCAGAATAACACGAAGGCTCCCACACGGGAGGTTTCTTTTGGACAGAGGGAGTACGGTGAGGTATGGCTCACGTTGTTGGAGGCCATTGGTGAGGGTCGCTACTTCAACGGGAAGGTTACGACCTCCCACGCGGGCTTCGACTCGGTGCTTACTGCCACTCTCATTATCTACCGCGACCTCAACGCTCCCGAGCAGCCCATTTCGGGGATTGTTCCCATTTGGTGGGAGATGGCGACCTATGAGGGCGAGGAGGAGGTTCTGGGCGACTTCTCTTTTTGCGAGTTCTTGGAACTCGCAAAAAGAGGTCTAACGTCCAACGTCTAACGTCGCGGGCACTGCGTGCCCGAGGATTTATTAGGGAGGTTAGGGACAGTTCCCTAAATTCCCTACACTCCTATAACAAATTTGAATTTTAATCCACCTTCGGTGGCTTTTAATTGCTCTCGCTCGGCATAGTCTGCAAGCAGCCTCTGCCCTCGCTTACTCGCAATTTTGAATTTTGAATTTTGAATTTACTAAACTTCACACAGCGTATGTTTCCCTCGTTTCGGGCGACACCGTTTCACAGCAGATACTATGCCCTTTTGGAGGCCTTTGCCCAGGGGCGCATCCGTAGGCTCATCATCACCCTTCCACCCCAGCACGGCAAGTCGTTGGGCTCCTCGGTGGTGTTACCCGCGTGGCTGTTGGGCAAGAATCCAGACCGTCACGTCGCCATCGCCTCATATAGCGCCTCGCTTGCGCAGAAGTTCAATAAGAGGGTGCAGAGGCTCATCGACACCCCCACCTATGCCGACATCTTCCCCGAAACCACCATCAAGGCCTCGGGGCGTGCAGGTGCCTACCAACGCACTGCCGAACTGACGGAGATTGTGGGCCACTCGGGTGACTTGGTGGCGGTGGGCAGGGAGGGCTCGCTGACGGGCAATCCTGTGGATGTTTTCATAATTGACGACCTCTACAAAGACGCAATGGAGGCCAACTCCCCCACCGTAAGGGATAATTGTTGGGATTGGTACACCTCGGTGGTGCGCACCAGAGAGCACAACCTCTCGCAAGAACTCATAGTCTTTACCCGCTGGCACAAGGAGGACTTGGTGGGGCGCATTATGCAGAAGGAGAGGGTGGTGGAACTCAAAGAGTGGAGTCAGATTGAGCACCTCAACCACTCCGATTGGCTCCATCTGAATCTCGAAGCCCTCAAAACCACCCCCGCCACAGAATTGGACCCCCGCAAGGTGGGCGAAGCGCTGTGGGAGGAGCGCCACTCTGCCGAACTACTCAAAGAGAAACAGAGGCTCGATGCGCTCTGCTTTGAGGCACTGTATCAGGGTCGCCCCTCGGATGCCGCAGGCCTTCTCTATGGCGACAATTTCCAGACCTACACCGAACTGCCATCCCCCAACGAAATTGTAAGAAAAGGCAACTACACCGACACGGCTGATACGGGTGATGACTACCTCTGTTCGATGAGTTACTCGGTGGGATTGGATGGCGACATCTACATCGAGGATGTGGTCTATTCGCGCGAGAAGATGGAGGTGACCGAACCCCAAGTTGCCCAGATGCTCACCCGCTGTGGCACCCGCGAGGCCCTCATCGAGAGCAACAATGGTGGCAGGGGTTTTGCCCGCAACATCCAGCGTCTGGCCCCCGACGTGGCAGTGGGGTGGTTCCACCAGAGCGCCAACAAGGAGTCGCGCATCCTCTCGAATGCCTCCACCGTTATGCGCACCATCCGTATGCCTGTCGATTGGAAGGAGCGGTGGGGCGATATGGCGGCACACCTGATGGGCTACAACCGTCGCTTCCGCACCAATCGTTGGCACGATGCTGCCGACGTGCTGACCGGCATTGTGGAGAGCGAACTCAACCGCTCGGTAAGGAAACGTATCCTGGGAACGAGTTTTTCCATCCGCAACTACGTCTACCCCAAAGAGCCACCTCGCGCCTCTCCACCACGACTTACGGATGATGATTTCAGGGAGATGGCAACGAAGTTAGGTGTGGAGGAGGCCGCATTGAGGGCCGTTGTGGAGGTGGAGTGCTCCTCGCGCGGAGGATTCCTTGCCGATGGCAGGCCCCGCATCCTCTTCGAGGGGCACATCTTCTGGCAACGACTCCGCAAACGGGGCATCAACCCCGAGGAGTTGGCAGCCACCAATCCCGATATTCTCTACCACCGTTGGACACGCCAATTCTACAAGGGAGGAGCAGGCGAATGGGAGCGCTTCGAGAGGGCTATGCACATCTCTTCGGAGGCGGCTGTGGAGTCGGCAAGTTGGGGTCTGTTTCAGATTATGGGCTTCCATTGGAGAACCTGCGGATGTGGCTCTGCGGAGGAGTTCAGAAGGCGTATGGAGCACAGCGAGAGGGAACAAATGGCGCTGGCGATGCAGTTTCTTGAAAAAACGGGCATCGGAGTGTATCTGAAAACCAAAGATTGGTGTAACTTTGCACTACGATACAACGGCAGTGGGTATAAGGCCAACCGCTATGACACAAAACTCGCCGCCGCCTATCGGAAATTCAAGGAACAATTTTCGCTATGAAGACGCTCGAACTGCTCGCTCCCGCCAAAGACCTCGCCACCGCCCGTGCCGCTATCGACTCGGGGGCCGATGCCGTCTATATGGGAGGCCCCGCACTCGGAGCAAGAGCCGCCGCCACCAACTCACTCAATGATATCCGCGAGGCGGCACGCTATGCCCACCTCTTTGGCGCAAGGCTCTATCTTACGATGAACACCATAGTCTATGAGCACGAGTTGGAGAGGGCGCGCGAGTTGGCACAGCAAGCGTTGGATGCGGGCGTGGATGCGCTCATCGTTCAAGACCTCGCCTACACCCGTATGGGACTCCGAGGTGCCGAACTGCACGCCTCCACACAGATGTACAACGCCTCACCCGAGAGGGTCGCTTTTCTCGGCAAAGCAGGTTTTTCGCGCATAGTCCTCGAAAGGGGGCTCACCGCCGACCAAATGAGGGAGTGTTGTGCAGCAACGGATGCCGAAGTGGAGGTATTTGTGCACGGTGCAATCTGCGTTTCGGGTAGCGGCAGGTGCTATATGAGCCGCTCGCTCTCACACCGCAGTGGCAACAGAGGAGAGTGCAGTCAGCCCTGTCGTCAGCGCTACGACTTGGTCGATGGGAGCGGTAAAACTCTCCGCAAAGGGCTCCATCTGCTCTCCGTCAAGGACCTCGACTACTCCGCACACATCGGAGAGGTCATAGATATGGGGGCTGTGTCATTCAAAATTGAGGGCAGGCTCAAAGATGAGGCCTATGTGCGCAACATCACAGCCCATTACAGCCGTCTTTTAGACGAGGCCATAGCCCTCCGCAAAGGTTATCGTAGGGCCTCGCGTGGCAGGGTGACGCTCGACTTCACACCCTCCCCCACCAAGACTTTCACCCGCAGTGGCGGTGACTACATATTCCTCGGCAAGCGACCCTCACTCGCCTCCTTCGACACCCCAAAGGCTATGGGTGAGCCCATAGGCAGGGTTCAAAAGGTCGGCAGGGGGTGGTTCTCACTCGACAAACCCACCACACTCTCCTCGGGTGATGGCGTGTGTTTTATTCTGGGTGGCGAACTCGTGGGCACCAACATCAACTCGGCAGAGGGGGGAACGATTCGTCCCAACAAGATGGATGGTATAGCGGTGGGAACCCAGATGTTCCGCAACTACGACAAGAGGTTCTACGACACCCTCTCCTCCACCCGCACACGACGCTCACTACCCCTCACTCTCACCCTCTCGGGCAATACCTCGGGGGTAAGGCTCACGGCCAAAGATGAATCGGGCGTTGTCGCAACCGCCTCTCTCACCCAACAATTCGATGTGGCCTCGAAGAGGGATGTGGCACTCGCCTCTATGCGCTCATCGCTCACCAAGAGTGGTGGCTCGGTGTTCGACATCGAGGAGGTGGTAATAGAGTTCGATGGCGAGGTGCCATTCATCCCCACCGGTGCGCTCAATGGTCTGCGCAGAGAGGCTTTGGAGAGTATGCAGCAGGCACTGATGGCAACACAGCCCACCAATAACATAGCCACCGAAGAGAGAGATGTGGAGTACCCCGTCAAGCACCTGCGTGGCGACCACAATGTGGTCAATTCACTCGCGCGAGAGTTCTACACCGACCACCAAGTCGAACATATTGATGAGGGCTACGACCTCCTGCCCGACCTTATGGGGGTGGAGGTTATGCGCACCCCCTATTGTATCCGTCGAGAGATTGGGCACTGTCTAAAAAAGGGCTCCCGACTGCCCGAACCTCTCCATCTGGTGCACGGTGGAGAGCGATACAGACTGCGATTCGACTGCAAGGAGTGTATGATGTACGTTGTGAAGGTCTAATGACTTTAAGAAAAAACTATAACGATATGAAGAGTCCGGAGTTGCTTACGCCCGTGTGGCAGGATTATGAACTTATTGATTCGGGAGATTTCGAGAAACTTGAACGCTTCGGGCGTTGGACTACACGTCGCCCCGAACCACAAGCCATCTGGCACAAGTCGCTCCCCGAAGAGGAGTGGGCAAGGCTCGCAACAGCCTCCTTCCGACGTGAGGCAGGAAGCGAGGAGAGGGGCAAGTGGAGCCTCAAACCACAACAGCCCGAGCAGTGGCGAATAGCACAAAAGGTGGGCGAAAAAAGAATCATCCTACGTCTGGGGCTCACCTCCTTTAAGCACGTTGGCGTATTCCCCGAGCAGGCGGAAAATTGGAATTTTATTTTCGAGAGTGTCAAGGGGCTGGCGGAGCAGAGCGCGAAAGCGAAAAGCCCACGCCCAAAAGTCCTCAATATGTTTGCCTATACGGGTGGCGCATCGTTGGCCGCCGCAGCGGCAGGTGCCGAGGTTACACACGTCGATAGCGTGAAGCAGTGCATCTCGTGGGCAAGGGAAAATATGGAGGAGAGCGGTTTGGAAGGCATCCGTTGGGTGGTGGAAGATGCGCTCAAATTTGCCCGACGAGAGGTCAAGCGAGGGCATCGCTACGAAGGTATAATCCTCGACCCTCCCGCCTATGGCAGAGGCCCCGAGGGTGAAAAATGGGTGCTCGAACAAAACATCGCCGAGATGCTCTCTCTGTGTGGTGAGTTACTCGCCCCGGGAGGATTCCTCGTGCTGAATCTCTACTCTATGGGGCTCTCGGCTATGCTCGCCAAGAGTGCAGTGAATCAGATTATCCCCACCCCTGCCTTTGAGCAGTTCGGAGAACTCTACTTCACAGACCGCGCGGGTAAATCACTACCCCTGGGGGTCTACTATCGTTGCAAAAAATAGTCAGTGAATAAGGCGCTAACAGAGTATATCGAAGCCCACATCCTACCCCAATATGAGGGGTATGATGCCGCACACAGGCGCGACCACATAGAGGGTGTCGTGGAGCGCAGTATGCTCCTTGCCGAGCACTATGAGGTGGTGCCCGAAATGGTCTATACCATTGCCGCCTATCACGATATTGGGCTCCCCGAAGGGCGCGAGGTACACCACATAGCCTCGGGTAGAATACTCTCCGAGGACCAAAATCTGCGCCAATGGTTCTCCGAAGAGCAAATCGCCATAATGCAACAAGCCGTCGAGGACCACAGAGCCTCCTCCACTCACACCCCACGCACCATCTATGGTATGATTGTCGCCGAAGCAGACCGTCAAATAGTCCCCGAAGTGGTCATAAGGCGCACCGTACAGTATGGACTCGCGCACTACCCCAATCTCTCGAAAGAGCAACATTGGGAGCGATGTGTGGCACATCTGCGCGAGAAATACGACTATGGGGGTTATCTGAAACTCTACATTCCCCACTCCGAGAACGCCACACGTCTGGAAGAGTTGCGCGCCATAATAGCGCAACCCACACTCCTACGCCAAAAATTTGAGGAGGTCTTCGAAGAGTTGGTGGGTTAGGAGATTTATAGGGAGTATAGGGAGTATAGGGAATTTAATGTTTTCGGGCTTGCTGAATGGCGAGCCCGCGACATTGTTAGACGGTTGTCGTTAGACGGCAACTTTGGTCTGCTTTTTGGTAGGTAAGAGAGTGCGTTCCCCCTCACACCAACCGTCACGCCACAAATGATACGTCACAATAGCAACCTACAAGTAATTGTCGCCTCCGCCGAAGCACCACTACGACGCATACTTTCGCACACCTTCGAGGCACTCGGTGCACAAGTGGAACAAGTGGCCTCGCACAAAGCCCTCACCACACACCTCCTACACAAAAATTACGACCTCATAGTCACCCGTTTCATCGACCCTCTATTGGACAACAAGGGGTGGATGGTCGTGGCGCGCAAGGGCATCAAAAGAGGAAAACTATGGGTCATAGCAGACCATCTAACAGCCGAAGAGGCTGTGGCTCTACTCGAAAGAGGGGTGAGCCAGATACTCTCACTCCCCATAAGCACCACACGTCTGAAACACAAAATAGAAAGCGAACTCAACAAAGGTCACCAACAATGTTCATCCACGCCCTAACACTCCCCATCCTCATCGTGAGCCTCATCCTCGGGGCTCTCGTAATTCATTGGTGGATGCGACCCGCAAGTAGCACACTCCATCCGCGCGCCAGAGCCTATGCGCTCTCGCTCACAATCGACATATACCACTTCCTCTGCAACGAAAGGGAGCAGAGTGGATTCCTACTCGCACTAAAACCCTCACCGCGTGAGCAAGTAGCCCTGGCAGAAGTGGTGGCAGAGGTGGCAAGGTGTGTGGCAGAGGCACAACCTCACAGGGTGAAGGAGTTGTCGCAGGCGTGGGGATTGGAGGAGGCTCTCACGCAGCGCATCACCCACAAATGCGGGGCAAAGCGCACAAAAGCACTCCACACACTACTCCTCTTGCACCCCTCGCAGGTGTGTGTGGAGAATTTGGCACGCCACCACTACAACGCACCCGACCACGCGCTGGCACAACTGCTCCTGGTCCTCTACACCCGCCCCTCGCAGGTGGAGATGCTACTCGCACGACACTCACACGACCTCGCGTGGGAAGAGGTGCAGCGCATCGTGGAGGTCTTGAAGATGCACAGCCCCATACTCCCACAGCCCACAGAGTGGGAGGAGGGTGGGTGTTACAACCTCGCACTCTTCCACCTCTATCTGGTCGCCATCGAAGGGGTGGGTGATGCTCGACAAGTGGCCGAAAGACTCACCACAAGCACACACAAAACCATACGCACAATAGCCTTCAATGTGCTCCTCCGAGAGGCTATGTATCCGACACTGAAAACTAACGAGATTGGAAGTTAGCGAAAAAAAAGTACCTTTGTAGTTCGAAAGCCGAATGCTTCATCCGACAAACCTTATTCCACAATATGAAAACCAACAAAATAGTAGCACTCCTTGTGGCCCTCCTCACAGCACTCTCACTCTCGGGTGCAGAAAAAGTGAAGCCCACAGAGGTTAAGATTCAAAATAGCGAAAAGTGGTGGGGACTCGTAGTAGACCCCGCAAATGTACGCCTGCCTTTCGACCACCCATTCGAAATAGGCACCGCCAATGTGTCGCCCGAAAGGTACTCGGCCAATATGATGATTTCCAACAGAGGACGATATGTGTGGAGCAAAAAGCCTATGAAGGTCGAAAGCGATGGCAAAAAACTCTTCATCACACCCTCCGATGGCGAAATCGTGAAAGTCGAAAAATCGGGACGTACACTGCGCGAAGGTTACCTGATGTGTTGCCACAAAAACTTCCCACCACACACCAGCGGCATCAGTAGCACACTGTTCCAATACCCCATCTATGAACTCGGAGGTGCAGAGGCTCTGCTCTACACCGCCTCCGATGTGGAGCAATTCGCCTCACTCCTCCACTCAAAAGGGGCCCCAAAAGGAACCATCCTACTGCCACAAGGGTGGAACAGCCCATCGGGGGCTATGACCTTCGATAGCGAAGCCTACCCCAACCCCAAAGAGATGATTGAAGAACTACACAGCAAGGGTATGAAGGTGATGCTCACCGTCACACCATACGTTATGGCTGCCGGCAGAGGCTATCAGCAAATGCGCAAAGAGGGAAGGCTCATAAACAACAGCGATGGCGAGCCCATAGTGTTCCAAAGTCGTCTGGGATACACAGCCTGTCGCGCACTCTCCTCACAAGAGGTGGCACGACTTGGCACCGCACTCAAAGAACTCCAAAAAGAGTATGGCGTGGATGGATTCTACTTCGACTGTCTGGACGCACTCTCGCTGCTGGGCGACAACCCCACAGAACTCTTCAACTTCATTGAGGCGTGGCACAAGGCAAGCGAAGGTATCGAAGTGGCCATCTACTCCTCACCCGTCAGTCAGCAACTCGGAGGCATAGCTTCCTCTGTATCAACCACCCGCAACTATACCTGGGAGAGCCTCGCCGAAAGCCTCGAAACAGCCATCGATGCATCGCTCTTCGGCTTCACACGCACCTGTATGGCCGCCGACCTGAATTTTGCAAAACAGGCACCCAACCTCATACTACGCACAGCCTCACTCGCAGCACTGCTCCCCGTTGCCATCATCCCCTACGCCATCTGGGGACTCAATGAGAAATACACCAAGCCCTTCTGCTCTCTGCTCAAATGGAGGGCCGAAAATGGTGAGTATATACTCTCGCTCGCACAACAAGGAACAACCTCCGCAGAGCCCATCATCCGACACCTCGAATACCAATTCCCACGCACAGGTTTCACAAATGCACACGACGAGTTTATGCTTGGCCCCAAGTGGCTCGTGGCCCCCGTAGTAAGCGATGCGGGTGTGAGAATGGTACGCCTGCCCAAAGGACGCTGGAAAGAGGTCGGCTCGGGACGCATAATCAAAGGCCCCAGAGTGATAGATGTGGATGTCAGCGACGGCACAACACCAATCTATGAGAGAGTTGAGAATTGAGGGTTGAAAATTGCGGTGCGCCCTGACGGGCGCAGGTATTAAAAAAGATACCCGAGAGCTTTTTGATAGTGGCGTTAAGGTCATTAATGTCATTAATGATTTTGCGGGCTCGCAGTTTGCGAGCCCGCAGTCGGTTGACGGTTGGCGGCTGACTAAAAACAGACCTCACCCGCCCTTCGGGCACCCTCTCCTAACATAGGAGAGGGGTAAGTGGAAATTTGAAGACGGTTGGCGGTTTGACAGCCCTGCCCTTCGGGGTGGAAGGGGTGGTATTTGGGAGATTTTAAGGAATTTAGGGATAATTTTGCATTTTGAATTTTGCATTTTGAATTTTATGCGTATCTTTGCGGGCTAATTGGCACAAAATCTAATTTTTAAACTATGTACGTAATAGTAGAAATCGCAGGCCAACAGTTTAAGGCTGAGAAAGGTAGGAAACTCTACGTAAACCGTCTCCACGAGGATGTAGA
>JAZOCT010000007.1:0-23338 GCA_045596685.1 Tidjanibacter sp.
ACCGGTAATATCCATAGTACGGAGGTAGAACTGGGGACGATACCTGTTGTGGAAAGGAGTGTGACGGCCACCCTCTTCTTTCTTCAAGATATAAACCTCACCACGGAATTTGGTGTGGGGAGTAATCGACTTGGGTTTAGCCACTACCATACCGCGCTTAACCTCTTTCTTGTCGATACCACGCATCAGAAGACCTACGTTGTCACCTGCCGAACCCTCATCGAGGAGTTTGCGGAACATCTCAACGCCGGTACATACCGAAGTACGAATCTTCTCATCCAAACCTACGATCTCAACGGGGTCACCAACGTGGATAACACCAGTCTCGATACGACCGGTAAGAACGGTACCACGACCGGTAATCGAGAATACGTCCTCAACGGGCATAAGGAAGGGTTTGTCTGCGTCACGGGGAGGCAGGGGAATATAGGTGTCAACAGCATCCATCAACTCCATAACTTTCTCCTCCCACTCGGGCTCACCATTGAGAGCACCAAGAGCAGAACCACGAATAACGGGAGCGTTGTCACCGTCGAAGCCGTTTGCGCTCAAAACGTCACGGATCTCCATCTCAACGAGGTCAAGCATCTCCTCATCGTCTACCATATCGCATTTGTTCATGAAAACAACGATCTTGGGAACGTTCACCTGGCGAGCCAAAAGAACGTGCTCACGAGTCTGGGGCATAGGACCGTCAGTCGAAGCAACTACCAAGATAGCACCGTCCATCTGTGCAGCACCAGTTACCATGTTCTTAACGTAGTCGGCGTGACCGGGGCAGTCTACGTGAGCATAGTGGCGGTTTGCAGTCTGATACTCGATGTGAGCGGTGTTGATGGTAATACCACGCTCTTTCTCCTCGGGAGCGTTGTCAATCGAGTCGAAGGAACGCAACTCCGAAAGACCTTTTTTACCAAGAACCTGGGTAATAGCTGCGGTAAGGGTAGTTTTACCGTGGTCAACGTGGCCGATAGTACCTACGTTTACGTGAGGTTTTGACCTATCAAATTTTTCTTTTGCCATAACTTTGTAGTGTTATTAGATAAGTATTTGTGTTAATGTTTTGTTTCTCTTTTTTGAGCGGAAGACGAGGCTCAAACTCGCGACCCTCAGCTTGGAAGGCTGATGCTCTATCAACTGAGCTACTTCCGCATTTCTCTTTGGCGTTTTCTGGCACACCAAAAGTCGCCACCCGAAAGTACCGACCATCTTTGGAGCCACTCAAAACTCCGCCACCGAGAATCACAAAAGAACAATCCACCCTCCTTTGGATGAATTGAACTTTTGAGGTGTGGGAGAGGATGGATTCGAACCACCGAAGGCGTTGCCAACAGATTTACAGTCTGCCCCATTTGGCCACTCTGGAACTCTCCCGAATATTTCTTTTTTGTTGCTCTGCGCGACTCTCTCACGCCTTGCCCCATTTTGGAGCCGATGGAGGGATTCGAACCCCCGACCAGCTGATTACAAATCAGCTGCTCTGGCCAACTGAGCTACATCGGCACTCATTTGCCCTTATTTGGGGTTGCAAAGATATGCGAAAATTTTTATTCCGCAAAATTTGAACAACAAAAATTCAAAAATTCTCTTCTACTGCCCTATCAAAGAACCGCGACCCTGAACCCACGCACAAAAACTTGTGCTAATTGCTCAAAATCGGCGACAAAAATACAACTCTTTTCCTTATAAAAAAATAATTAGGCGAGTTTTTTACATCCAAACCCCATTTTTTGCTTATCTTTGTCTGTGACACAAGCCATTATGAGAAGATATATATTTATATATATAATGTGTACCTACGCGGGCCTTGCCTCGGCGCAGACCCTCGGCGACTACCTACCTCGTGCGCGCACGGGTGATGCCATCGCGCAGTACAACACTGCTCAATGTTACCTCTACGGCTGGGGTACCAAGCCCAACAAAGGCCTATGGCTCCACTTTCTACGTCTTTCGGCAGAAGGCGGGGAGCCACAGGCGATGGAGGACCTTGCCGGCCACCTCACCACCCTCGCTCCCGACCTTGCATCCTATTGGCGTGGCGAGCAGAGCACTATCCCCTACGACTACTCCTACCACTCCCACACAGATGGGTGCTACTATGGCGAAATCCATCGTGGTGAGCGTGACGGCTATGGTACCTATCTTTGGGATAGTGGCATCCACTATACGGGCTTGTGGGAGAGTGGCGAGCGCTACGGAGTGGGCATCACACGCTTCGAAGATATGGTCATCTACGGCAACCACACGGGTGACGCACACGGCTACGGAGCGATAATTCTCACCTCCCCCGACCTCCACTTCGAGGGCGCAGAGGGTAGTGTCTATTTTGTGGGCTACCTTTCAGAGGGAATGCCCAACGGCATTGGCACCCTCTACAATGCCGACGGGGAGGTTACCTACTATGGTGAATTTTCCAATGGCATCCCCACATCCACCTATCCCACCGAGGTGCGATTCTCCTCCTATCGCTGGCACCGCGAGGCGCTCCCCAATGGCGACAGTTGGGAGGGTGAGATGGTTGATAATGTGAGGAATGGCTTTGGCATCTACCGCTGGGAGGATGGCTCCGAGTGGTGGGGCTTTTGGCACGAAGGCTCGCGCGAAGGTGCGGGCCTGTACATCCGCAACGATGGCGCACTGATGTATGGCACTTGGGAGAGAGGCGAGTTAAAGATTGAGGGGTGAGAGCCCCCTTGTTCACGGGTATGAAAAAAGACACCCGTGAGGAATTTGGAATTACATTGAGAGCATTAGGGCTTACAAGGTCACGAGTGCAACTCTCTTGGCTCCGCCAATCCTCCACAAACCCGCATTCGCGAGAGATAATTTTTACATTCCTCCTAAATCCCCCTTTGAGAAAGGGGGACTTGGTCAAATGACGAGTCATTTGATAGTGCTCTTTCATCGCCCCACCCCCCCCTGAGCGAAGCGAAAAGCCCCCTTTACAGAAAGGGGGTTTGGGGGATAGGTAACACCATTCGCCACAAAAAAAAGGCAACCGAGAAGGTTGCCTGCTTTTTGTGGAGAATACGAGAGTCGAACTCGGGGATGCTCACGCACCCCGATGGGGACATCCCTACAATCCTCCCAAACCCGCATTCGCGAGAGATAATTTTTACATTCCTCCTAAATCCCCCTTTGAGAAAGGGGGACTTGGTCAAATGACAAGTCATTTGATAGTGCTCTTTCATCGCCCCACCCACCTGAGCGAAGCGAAAAGCCCCCTTTACAGAAAGGGGGTTTGGGGGATAGGTAACACCATTCGCCACAAAAAAAGGCAACCGAAAAGGTTGCCTACTTTTTGTGGAGAATACGAGAGTCGAACTCGTGACCTCTTGCATGCCATGCAAGCGCTCTAGCCAACTGAGCTAATCCCCCGACTTTTGTAGTGCAAAGATAAACAAAATTCTAAATAAAAAAGAGATTTTGTGCTTTGTTTTCGTTTTTTCTTCATATATTTGTAGGTACTTTTGGCGACAAAAGCAAACCCTTGTGGTCGCACAAAGCACGCAACACACTGAATAACAATTAAAAAGGCGCAATAATGGAAGTTAAAAAGAACCCCAAAGTAGACCTCCAAAACCGTAAAGGTATCTATTTGGAGATTGGTATTATCGTTTCGCTTGCACTCTGCATCGTAGCATTCAGCGTCGGCCAGAGCAAGAAGACCATCGAGATTATCTCTGTTAGCGGTCCCGAGGTAGAGGTGGAACTTATGGACATCACCAAGACCGAGGAGCCCAAAACCCAGGCACCCGTTAAGCAGGCTGTGAAACTCATCAGCGACGCTATCAACGTGGTGAAGAACGAAACCGTTATCGAGGACACCTTCGACTTTGCAGATTTCACCGAGGACGAAATCGTCGTTGAGGAGATTGAGGTAGAGGAGGAGATCGTTGAGGAGCCCGTATTTGTGAAAGTAGAGGTTATGCCTTCGTTTATGGGTGGCGACCTCAACACCTTCCGTACTTGGTTCTCGGGCGAGTTCAAGATTCCCGCAATTGCTGCCGAGAACGGTATTCAGGGTAAGGTCGTAATGAAATTCGTGGTTGAGAAGGATGGTAGCATCGGTGGTATCGAGTTCCTCCAATCGCCCGATAAGGTTTATGAGGATGAGGCACGCAGGGTATTGATGAAATCGCCTCGCTGGACTCCTGGCCGTCAGCGCGACCAGTTGGTGCGTGTATTCTACATCTTGCCTATCGACTGCCGTTTGCAGTAGGCGACCAACTCCGTTTTTAAGGATTTATGAGGGGACTTTAAGTCCCCTTTTTTGTAAAGACTGAACTATCTTTTTGTGGCCCGAGGGGGCGGTGGCCCTCTTTTTGAGGCCTCCAAGTTTCACTATGGCAGAAATAGACAGCAACATACCAACCATCAACCGCCAATACGAGAGGGCTGTGCTCGTGGCTGTGTGTCGTGACCGCCAACCAATGGCGCAGGTGGAGGAGTACCTCGACGAACTCGAATTCCTTGCCGAAACCGCACACATCATCACCGAACACCGCTTTGTCCAGAAACTATCCTCGCCCGACAGCCGCTACTTTGTGGGCCCCGGCAAGTTGGAGGAGATACGCGACTGGTGCGAGGAGCGAGAGATTGATGTCATCATCTTCGACGACGAACTGTCGCCCTCCCAGACGCGCAACATCGAGAAGGTTATTGGCCGACGTATTTCTGACCGCACAAGGCTCATTTTGGACATCTTTGTGCAGAGGGCCCGTACAGCCTACGCCAAAACGCAGGTGAAGTTGGCACAGTATGAGTATATGTTGCCTCGACTGACGGGTATGTGGACTCACTTGGAGCGCCAGAGGGGTGGCACAGGAACTCGTGGTGGTTCGGGCGAGAGGGAGATTGAGACAGACCGAAGGGTTGTGCGCAACAACATCTCCAAACTCAAAGAGGAACTCAAAAAAATTGACCGTCAGATGGCGGTTCAACGTAGCAATAGGGGGTCGATGGTGAGGGTTGCGCTGGTGGGCTACACCAACGTGGGCAAATCGACACTTATGAATCTGATAAGCAAGAGCGATGTGTTTGCCGAGAACAAACTCTTTGCCACGCTCGACACGACGGTTCGCAAGGTTGTTTTCGACAACCTTCCCTTCCTGATGTCGGACACCGTAGGTTTCATTCGCAAACTCCCCACGCAACTTGTCGAGGCGTTCAAATCGACACTCGATGAGGTGAGGGAGGCCGACCTTCTGATTCACGTTGTGGATATCTCGCACCCTGCATTTGAGGACCAACTCAATGTGGTGAAACAGACACTTGCCGACATTGGCGCGAGCGATAAGCCCGTATTCTTGGTCTTCAATAAGATTGATGCCTACACTTGGACCCCAAAGGAGGAGGATGACCTTACGCCCACAACTCGTGAGAACATTTCGCTCGAAGAGTTGCAGCGCAGTTGGATAGCCAAAGCCAATACTCCTTGTATTTTCCTTTCGGCACTCACCAGGGAGAACATCGACAAGTTCCGCACAGACCTCTATGGTATGGTCCGAGAGATACACGCGGGTCGCTACCCCTTCAACAATTTCCTCTATTAGACGACAACAAGTAACATAATATATTAATAGGTATGGTACACATTCTTGACAAAGAGAGTTCTATTCTCAACAAGTTCCTCGCGGAGATTCGCGACGTAAACATTCAGGGTGACAGTATGCGATTCCGTCGCAACTTGGAGCGCATCGCCGAGATTTGCTCCTACGAAATCAGCCGCACCCTCAACTACACACCCCAGATTGTCGAGACCCCACTTGGTGAGGCGGAGATTATGCTCTCTGACGACAAGATTGTGCTTGCCACCATCCTGCGTGCTGGCCTCCCCTTCCATCACGGCTTCCTCAACTACTTCGATGGCGCACAAAATGCCTTTGTGACCGCCTATCGCAAACACCACAAAGATGGCTCTTTTGAGGTGAAAGTTGAGTATATTTCGTGCGGTTCGCTGGAAGGCAAGACACTCATTCTTGTGGACCCGATGTTGGCTACGGGCACGTCGCTTGTCTACTCCTATGAGGCACTTGTGGCAAAGGGTGGCGCACCCAAAGAGTTGCACGTTGCTTCGGTGATTGCGAGCGAGGCCGGCGTGGAGTATGCAGAGAAGCATCTGCCTCACGGCACCCACATCTGGTGCGCATCGGTGGACCCCGAACTCTCGGCACAGAGTTACATCATCCCCGGCTTGGGCGACGCGGGCGATTTGGCCTACGGCTCAAAATTGGACTAATGCATAAAATCCAAACAACCAAAACGGGGGTTACAATTGCTTGTAACCCCCGTTTCCTTTATAACTCCTATCCGCGCCCCCTACATCTCACACAGAGCCGCAAGGATTCCTTCGGTGTCGTAACCACACAGGTGTTTGAGTTCGGGCACAGTGCCGTGCTCCACAAACACATCGTCGATGCCGAGGCGTATGATTTGGGGCTTGTAGCCATTTTCGAGCATCCACGCCGCCACAGCTCCACCCACGCCGCCATTGAGCACACCATCCTCCACAGTCACAATGCGTTTGAAATTGTCGGCCACCCAGCGCAACATCTCCTCATCGAGAGGCTTGGCCCAACGCATATCTATATGACAAACCGACACACCTCTCTCCATTGCCAACTCGGCAGCCCTCTCTCCATCGAGTGCTGTGTGACCGAGCGTCAGGAGCGCAACATCGTCACCATTGCGTAAAACCTCTGCCTTCCCCTCCTCCAAAGGCCTCATTTCGCCCTCGGGAACACCCGCTGCACGACCTCGTGGATAGCGAATCACATAGGGGCCCTCACCCATATATGCTGTGTACATAGCATCCCTCAACTCTTGCTCGTTGCGAGGAGCGAGGATGCGCAGATTGGGGATTGGACGCATATAGGCAATGTCGAACTCTCCGTGATGGGTGGCACCATCCTCACCCACAATACCAGCCCTGTCGAGGCAGAATACAACGTGGAGATTTTGGAGCGCAACATCGTGAATCACATTATCATAGGCACGTTGCATAAACGACGAATAGATGGCACAGAAGGGGACCATTCCACCCGCCGCCAAACCAGCCGAGAAGGTCACAGCGTGCCCCTCGGCAATGCCAACGTCGAACACCCTCTCGGGCATAGCCGTTTGCAGAATATTCATTGAGGAGCCCGTCGCCATTGCGGGGGTAACACCCACCACCCTATCATCCTTGCGCGCCAACTCCAAAAGTGCCGCGCCAAAGACATACTGATACTTGGAAGGGCCTTTGCCCGAGGGTTCTCTTTCGCCCGTTTGGGGGTCGAACCTGCCCGGTGAGTGCCAAACTGCGGGATCACCCTGTTCGGCAGGGCCATAGCCCTTGCCCTTTATGGTCATTGCGTGGAGCAACTTGGGACCCTCAATGTTTTTCAATGCGCGCAGAGTACGCACCAACGACTGAACATCGTGACCATCGGTGGGTCCAAAGTAGCGGAAATTCATACTCTCAAAGAGGTTGCTCTGGCGCAAAAGATAACGCTTAATGGCGTGGGTGGTGTGTTGCAAAAGACTCCTGAATCGTGGGCTGAATCGCAATCCGCCCCACACTTTGCGTTTCATAGCGTTGTATTTACGCGAAGAGGTGATGCGTAGGAGGTGTTTTTTGAGTGCTCCGACATTGGTGTCGATACTCTGTCGGTTGTCGTTGAGAACCACCAAAAGATTGGTCTTCGATGCGCCTGCATTATTGAGTCCCTCGAAAGCCAGACCACCCGTCATTGCGCCGTCGCCAATCACAGCAATCACCCTCTCGCCACTCCCCTTCATAGCCGCAGCCTCGGCCAAACCATAGGCAGCCGAAATAGAGACCGAAGAGTGACCCGCACCAAACGAGTCGCCCTCCTCCATACGGGGGAAACCGGCAATTCCACCGAGGGTACGTTGCGAGGCAAACTCCTCCCTACGTCCCGTTATGATTTTGTGGGCATAGGCCTGATGGCCCACATCCCAAACAATCTTATCGTTGGGGAAATCAAATACATAGTGGATTGCCACCGAGAGTTCCACAGCCCCGAGGCTCGACGAGAGGTGTCCGGGATTCGTGGCGCAACACTCCACAATGTAGCGACGCAACTCCTCACAATAGAGGGGCAGTTCCGAGAGCCCGAGGGCCTTCAAGTCTGCGGGTGAGGAGATGCGGTTTAGGTATTTATATTCGCTATTTTTCACTGCACGTTTTGCTATAATAGTGCAAATATACCGAATAAAGTTGAAAGTTGAAAGTTGAAAGTTGAAAATTGTCTGCTGGCGACAATGTGAACCACTAATTAACCCGAGTTTTGGGTTTTTTGGAAAAAAGTTGTATATTCGTTCCCGATATAGACGACTTGTCGCAAATCATACGGAACAAACAAATAGACACAAGAATATGAAATACAAAAGAATTCTTCTGAAACTCAGTGGCGAATCGCTTGGTGGTGAGAGTGGTAAAGGGCTTTCTACCGAGGTGCTCGACAGTTACGCACAGCAAATCAAACGCGCCGTAGAGAGCGGTGTACAGATTGGTATCGTCATTGGCGGCGGCAACATTTTTCGCGGTTTGCAGGGCGTGGGTCGCGGATTCGATAGGGTTAAGGGCGACCAGATGGGTATGCTCGCAACCATCATCAACTCGCTGGCACTCCACAGCCACTTGGAGAGCATCGGTGTGAAGACCAAAGTCCTCACCTCCATCCGTATGGAGCCCATCGGTGAATACTTCTCCAAAGCCAAAGCCCTCGAATATTTGGAGGCCGGATATGTGGTGATTATCGGAGGCGGCACCTCCAACCCCTATTTCTCGACTGATAGTGCCTCGGCACTGCGTGGCGTGGAGATTGAGGCAGAAGTGCTCTTGAAGGGCACCCGCGTGGATGGTGTCTACACTGCCGACCCCGAGAAGGACCCAACGGCCACCAAGTTTGCGACCATCACCTTCGATGAGGTTTACAGCAAGGGTCTCAAAATTATGGACCTTACAGCCTTCACCCTCTGCAAGGAGAACAAACTACCCATCATCGTCTTCGATATGGATACCGAGGGTACGCTCCAAAGGGTTCTCGAAGGAGAAATGTGTGGCACTCTCGTGCACAACTAACCACCACACACCCGCACAACAAGGTTATGAAACAACTCTTTACACTTTTCATCACACTTCTTATCGCACTCTCTGCAAGTGGCCAGAACGACCCCTGGGCGAGAGTGGACGCGGGCGATAAGGTGCCCGACTTTGAGGTGAGGATGACCGATGGCAAGCGAATCAGCAGTGCCGACTTTGAGGGTAAGGTTGTCTGGATATGCCTTTGGGCGAGTTGGTGCCCCTCGTGCCACAGAGAGTTCAAGTGGCTCTCGAAGAGCGAGGATTTCGCCTCCTTATTGGAGAACAAGGAGTTCCTCTTCCTCCCAATCGCACGCGAAGAGAACTCCGCAACCATAAATATGTGGCTCAAAAGTAAGGGTTACACCTACACCTCGGGCGAAGACCCCGAGCGCAAGATTTATGAACTCTTTGCCGAGCAGGAGATTCCCCGCAACATCATCGTGGGGAGAGATGGGGTGATTGTCCTCCACAGCGGTGCCTGCTCACGCAAAACCATTGCAAGTGTAATTGAGAAAGCAAAGGAAACATTAAACTAAAAAAAACATAAAACTATGGACGACAGTGTATTGATTCTTGAAATGGCAGAGGAGAAGATGGTCAAAGCCATCAACCACCTCGAAGAGGCTCTTTTGAGCGTAAGGGCAGGTAAGGCCAGCCAGCACGTTTTGAAAGGCATTATGGTTGAGTACTACGGTGCTGCCACCCCTATTGAGCAGGTGTCGAGCGTCACCGTACCCGACGCAAAGACCATCCTTATCCAGCCCTGGGATAGGAATATGATTGGCCCCATCGAGAAGGCTATCTTGGTGAGCAACATCGGCCTTACCCCTTCGAACAATGGTGAGCACATCCGCCTGACGATTCCCGCCCTCACCGAGGAGCGTCGTAAGGACCTCGTTAAGCAGGTGCGTGGCTATGCCGAGACCGGCAAAGTGAGCCTCCGTAACGCAAGGCGCGATGCTGTGGATGCTTTCAAGAAGGCGCAGAAGGATGGTATGCCCGAGGATGTGGCAAAGGATGGTGAGGCCGACGCACAGAAACTCATTGACCGCTACACCAAGAAACTCGACGAACTCGTGGCTGCCAAAGAGAAAGAGATTATGACTGTTTAGGTCCGAGAAGAGTATCTTTCGGGGGCTTGGGTTCCCAAAATTTAGAGAGCGACACCGCAATTGCCGGTGTCGCTCTCTTTTTCACCCTCACTATCGGGCCCTCCTCTATAACAACTCTTTAAGTAGAGGTATGCGTGAGTAATTTGTGAGGTCCACTTTGATGGGGACCACTGCGATATATTTATTTTTGAGTGCCCACTCATCGGTATCCTCGGCCTCGGGTTCGTGGTTACAGAAACCACCCGTGAGCCAGAAGTAATCCCTTCCTCGTGGGTCCTGACGGCAGAAAAACTCCTCCTTCCAGAATCCGCGCGTCTGGCGACAGATGCGGTGCCCCATAATCTCCTCGGGGCGCGCAATGGGCACATTCACATTCAGACACAAGGGTTCGGAGGGCTTCTCGATGCTCAAAATTGCGGGGATAATCTTCTCCGCGAAGGCGAGTGTGGCCTCGAAATCGGCATCGAGGGAGTGGTCGTCGAGCGAAAGCCCAATGGAGGGCGCGCCATAGAAACTCGCCTCTATTGCCGCACCCATAGTACCCGAGTAGAGGACATTGATGGCGGCATTGGAGCCGTGATTGATACCACTCAAATTCAAGTCGGGGGTGAGCCCCAACTCGGGCAGCAGCCAATCGTAGGCCATCTTCACGCAATCCACCGGAGTACCATTGCACGAATAGACCTTAATGTGGGGTTCATCCCTACGCAGGGTGAGGTAGAGGGGGTCGTACATAGTGATGGCGTGCGCCTTGCCCGACTGTGTTTCATCGGGAGCGAGGGCTATGACATCTCCAAATTTTGCCGCACACTCCACCAACTCACAGAAACCTTTGGCACGGTAGCCATCATCGTTGCTAATGAATATAATTGGTCGTTTCATACACTTTTGCTTCTTTCCGACCACAAAGATACTATTCGGCATCGAATAGTAAAAATTTTGGCTTGTATTTTGCAACCCTACGCCAACAAAACCAAACACATTAGGACAATGAAACAGACTACCATCATCTTGCTATCTTTCTTGCTCTTGACCCCCTCGTGTGCCCCCAAGGGCAAGAAGTCTTCCCCTCCACCCACACCGCGTGTGGAGGTTGCACAAGCCATTGGTGAGAGAGTGAGCATTCCGATGCGTTTCCAGACACTCCTCTACTCCAACTACGATGCAACAATCCAGCCCCGCACGAGTGGTTACCTGCTCACAAAAGAGTTCTCCAAAGGGTTGCCCGTCGAGAAGGGCCAGGTGCTCTTCACCCTCGATGCTACCCCCATCAAGTTGTCCGTAGCCTCCAATCGTGCAGCCCTTGCCTCGGCAAAATCCTCCCTCGCAGAGGCGGAGAACAACTACCGTCGTGCGGTACCTCTGGCCCGCTTGGAGGCGATAAGCCAGAGCGCCCTCGACCAATACCAAGCAGCCTACGAGGCGGCAAAAGCACAAGTGGAGGTGGCACAAAGCACCCTCGATGAGTCGCTATTGGAACTCTCCTACACCACCATAACCTCCCCCATCAGTGGCATTATCGACGATATGGGTGCGACGGTTGGCGACTGGGTGGGTGTGGGCACCTCCTACTCGGTGCTCGCCACCGTATCGAACATTGATGAGATTGGCGTACACATCCAAATCCCCTTTGCCCGCTACTTTGAGGCGCGCAAGGGTGGCGACGACACAACCCCCTCCTACGACAACTCTTCGCTCTTGGAGAACATCCGCCTCTACCTCTCCGATGGTTCACTCTACCCCTACACAGGCACCTACGCCTACACCAAGCGTGAGGCAGGCGACCAAACGGGAACCATCATCATCGTCGCCTCGTTTCCCAATCCACGCGGAGTTTTGAAGGTGGGCCAATCGGCAGTTGTGGTTGCCGATATAGGTTCGCCCGAGGGTGTCGTTCTGGTACCCCAACAAGCCATCGTTCAGACCCTCAATAAGGCCTCTGTGTGGGTTGTGGGGAGGGATAGTACGGTCTCCTCACGCGCGGTAGTGCTGGGTGAGAAATTCGGGCAACACTGGATTGTGGATTCGGGGCTCTTGGCGGGTGAAGTAGTGGTAACGAGTGGTATGCAGAACCTCCGTAGTGGAGAGAAGGTAATCGCCACTATGGCTCAAAAGTAGGGAGGAGAGAGAGTATGGAAAAATTCTTCGTCAATCGTCCCATTTTTGCCATCGTCATAGCCATCGTCATCCTGCTGCTTGGTGGCTTGTCGATAGGTTCGCTCCCCATCGAGCAGTACCCCAACATCACCCCTCCCGTTGTGGAGGTGGAGGCGACCTATACGGGTGCCGATGCCTCTACGGTCAATAACGTGGTGGCTACTCCTCTGGCAGAGGGGGTTATGGGTGTGAGCGATATGCTCTATATGCAGACCACCTCGGCAGGCGATGGCACAATGTCGCTTCAAATCCTCTTCGAGATTGGCACCAACCCCGACTTGGATGAGATTTTCGTGCAGAACAAAATCTCCTCTGCCACCGCCCAACTCCCCAGCGAGGTCATCCAGCAGGGTGTCACCACCCAGAAGTCCCAAACGGGCTTCCTGCTCATCTATGCCATCTATTCCGAGGGTGGCATCTACGACGAGAACTTCCTCTCCAATTGGGCCTACATCAACCTGCGCGATGAGGTGTTGAAGATTGATGGTGTGGGTAAGGTTCAGATTTTGGGTGCGGGAGAGTACGCTATGAGGGTGTGGGTAAACCCCTACCGTATGGCTTTCTACAACATCACGGTGGAGGATATAGCCTCTGCCATACAAAACGAGGCCACCATCTTCTCGGCGGGTAAGTTGGGTGCCGAGCCCCTCGCAGAAAGCGAACCCTTCACCTACACCGTAACCACCCCTCCTGCCCTCTCCACAGAGCAGGAGTATGAGCAGATAGCCCTCAAAGTCCTGCCCGACGGAGAGATGATAACACTCGGGGAGGTGGCGCGCGTGGAACTCGGATGCCAAACCTACGGCACCTTCTCCAACTTCGACGGCAACCCTGCGGCACTGATGGCAATCTATCAGACTCCGGGAAGTAACGCTGTGGAGGTTGGCAGGCAGGTGAAGGAGTGTATCGCCACCATCTCGGAGCATATACCCGAGAGTGTTGCCACAGCCACCATCATCGACGCGACGGAGAGCATTGAGGAGGGTATTTCGGACATCTTTGTCACGATGCTATTCACCCTTGTGCTGGTTGTTGTGGTGATTTTCATCTTCTTGCAGGATTGGCGCGCCACACTCATCCCCCTTGTTGCCATTCCCGTTTCGGTAGTTGGTGCCTTTGCCGTCTTCCCCCTGCTGGGATTTTCGATAAACATCATCTCACTCTTGGGTTTGGTCTTGGCAATCGGATTGGTGGTGGATGATGCCATTGTGGTTGTGGAGGCTGTGCAGGTGGGCATTGAGGGTGGCAAGAGCGCCCGCAAAGCCACGCTGGATGCTATGCGTCAGGTTGCCTCGCCCATTGTTGCCACAACGGTTGTGCTACTTGCCGTATTCGTTCCTGCCACACTGATGGAGGGCATTACGGGTAGGATTTTCAGCCAATTTGCGATGGGCATATCGGTGGCTTTGGTAATCTCCGCATTCAATGCACTCACCCTCTCACCGGCTCTTTGTTCGCTACTTTTGCGCAGCAAACAGCGCACCACTCGCGGTCCTCTCGGGGCCTTCAATCGCCTCTTCGACAGGAGTGTGGATAGTTATCTTCGTCGCTCTTCGGTGGTCATTCGCCACTCGGCACGCACTCTTCTGCTTGTATTGGTGATGGGTGTTGCCACGATTATGCTGTTCAAGGCGCTGCCGAGTGGTTTTCTCACCACCGAGGACCAGGGTTACTTGATGGTGTCGGTGGAGTTACCCGATGCAGCGAGCGTGGCGCGCACCCAGGAGGCTATTGCCAAAGCCTCAAAAATCATACGCGAGATTGAGGGTGTCGAGGGTGAGGCTTCGACGGCTGGTTTCGATCTCCTTTCGGGCGTGGCGGCAACCAATAGTGGTGTCATTTTCGTCTCCTTGAAGCCCTACAAAGAGCGCACACTCTCGGCAGAAGAGATTGCCGGACACATAAATGCCACACTCTACACCGCTGTGCCCGAGGGGACATTCTACGCCTTCGAACCGCCCGCCATCCCGGGTTTGGGTGTGGCCTCGGGCGTGACCTTTGTATTGCAGAATCGAGGGAGTGGCGACGTGGGCTACCTTGCCGAACAGACAGAGCGATTTATGGAGGCGGCACGCACACTCCCCGAGATAGCCTCCGTTTCGACACAATTCGATGCGGAGGTCCCCCAACGCCACGTCGAAATCAACGAACCTCTCGCACTCCAACAAGGGGTGTCGGTGGAGGCGCTTCGTACCCTTTTAGGAGGGATGCTTGGTGGTGAGTACGTCGGCAATTTCAACCGCTTCGGCAGACTCTACCACACCTACATACAGGCCGATTCGGAATATCGTCGCACCGAGGCCGACCTGGCAGGTTACTATGTCAAAAACGGGCGTGGAGAGAGTATCCCGATTACATCGTTTGTGAGTCTGAAAGATACGGTGGGTGTGGAGTACATCACCCAATTCAACCTCTACGATGCCATCTCGGTCAATGCCACCACCTCGGCAGGCACCTCCTCCGACCAGGCAATGAAGGCTCTTGAAGGGCTTGCATCCACCACCCTTCCCTCCGATGTGACACTCGCGTGGAGCGGTGTTTCCTATCAGGAGGCTACTGCTTCGGGAGGTGGGAGTGCCTACCTTTTGGCGCTCATTTTTGTGTTCCTCGCTCTGGCTGCGCTCTACAACTCGTGGACGCTCCCTGTGAGTATCCTCTTGGGGGTTCCCCTTGCGCTCTTTGGCTCACTACTGATGGTGTGGCTTGCCCACCTTGTGAGCCCCGCCTTCATCGACAACATCTATTTGAAGGTTTCGTTAGTGATGCTCATTGGCCTCTCGGCCAAGAGTGCGATTTTGGTGGTGGAGTATGCAGACCGTAAGTTCTTCGACGAGGGATTGTCGCTCGGCGAGGCCTCGCTTGCGGCTGCCAAGTTGCGCCTGCGCCCCATTCTGATGACGGCTATGGCCTTCATAGTGGGTATTCTGCCCCTTGTGTTCGCCTCGGGAGCCTTCTCGGTGGCTCGCAATGTGATGGGAGTGGCATTGGTGGGCGGTATGTTGGTGGCCACCTCACTCGGCATCTTCATCTACCCCTCGCTCTACTACCTCGTGGGGCGTGTGGCAAAGTTCGAAAAGAAGAGGGAGAGAAACCATAAAAAACGATTAGAGTATGAAAAGGAAAGTTCGTTATAGGGGCCTCGCGGTGTGTGTCGCCACATTGCTCGCCATCGGTTGCGCCGTCACTCCACCCGAGATTGTACCCGTAGTTACCCCCGATGAGTACATCTTCTCCCAGAAGGGTGACACGATTGTTGTGGTGGGGGTTGAGTGGTGGGAGGTTTTCGGCGACACAACCCTCAACCGACTGATGCTCACCGCCATCGCCAACAACAAGAATCTCGCCATTGCCGCCTCCAATGTGATTGCCGCCCAAGAGGCTCTCGCCTCCGTCAAGGCCTCCCTTGCACCCGCTGTGGATGTGGGGGTGAGTGGCGGAGCAACCTACACCACACCCTCTGATGGGGGCAAGAAGCGCATCTCGCAGAGTTATTCGCTTCTGCCGAGAGTTAGTTGGGAGGTGTCGCTCTTTGGAGGTATAAAGAGCGCAAAGGATGCCGCTCGTGAAGATTTGCTCGCCACCGAGTGGGGCTACCAAGCCACACGTCTGGCGCTCGAAGCACAGGTGGCCACAACCTACTTCCAATGGTTGCAGTATGCCCGCTCACTCGAAATCTCCGAGCGCAGTTATGCTCTGCGCTTGGAGGCTCAACAAAAGACCGACTCGCTCTTCTACTACGGCTACTCCTCGGGCGTGGACCTCTGGCAGGCACGCTCGCTGACCGCCACTGCCGCCAGCGACATCCCCTCCTATCGTAGGGCTATGGTGCAGACCAACCTGATACTCAACACCCTTGTAGGTGGCGAGCCCGAACTGCTCCCTATGCCCTCCCACTCGCGCGAGTGTATCCACTCCATAGGCGCACAACTCGATGGGCTCTATTGCGGACACCTTACCGCCTCACCCCTGCCCGTCTATGTGCCAAGTGGCCTACCCTCGGCGATGCTCGAAAGGCGACCCGATGTTATGGAGGCGTACCACAAAGTGGAGGCTGCCGCTGCGCGAACACGCATAGCACGCGCCAATCGCCTCCCCTCCTTCTCGCTCACAGGCGAAGGTGGTGTGGTGTCGAGCACCCTCAAAGGGCTCACCTCCAAGAATCCGGCCTATTGGTCGGCAGCGGTGTCGCTATCCCAACCCCTCCTTCACTTCGGAGAACTCAAAGCCGAAGAGATGAAGGCCTACGAAGGGTGGCGACAGGCAATCCTCGCCTATCAGCAGACCACCCTCGAAGCACTCTCGGATGTGGAGAGCGCCCTTGTAGCCATCGCCACCTACCACACCGAGGTCGATGAGTTCCTCACCCTGCTGACAGCCAATTCGCGCCTACAACAGATGACCGCTGCGCTCTATAACGATGGTCTTGCCTCGTCGCTCAACCTGATTGATGCCGAGCGCAACCTCTACTCTTCGCAGTTGAGTTACATCTCTCTTCTGACCGAACAACTCTGCGCCTACGTCTCACTCTACAAAGCATTAGGAGGAGGGTGGTGAAAATTGAAAATTAAACTCCTTAAAAACCCTCAACCACAAAAAAAATCGCGGGTATCAGAAAAGATACCCGCGAACTAATTTTCAATCCCCAACTCTCCGAAAGCGCCTGAATCGTAGGGCGAGCACACCCCAAAAGGCCTCTCCGAGGATACTGCCACTCATCTTCGAGGTGCCTGCTGTACGGTCACGGAAGATGATGGAAACCTCCTTAATCTTGAAGCCCAACTTCCAGGCTGTATATTTCATCTCTATCTGGAAGCCATAGCCGTGCATCCTCACCCTATTGAGGTCTATGGCGCGCAAAACCTCGGCTCGATAGCCCACAAAGCCAGCCGTCGCATCCCTAACAGGCATTCTCGTAACGCATTTCACATAGCGCGAAGCACAGAATGAAAGCAACAAACGACGCATAGGCCAATTGACCACATTCACACCACTCACATACCTCGAACCAATGGCCACATCGGCCCCCGACTCCAACTCGGCAGTCAGGCGCACAAGGTCGTCGGGGTCGTGTGAGAAATCGCAATCCATCTCAAAGATTGCCTCATAGCCCCGCTCCAACGCCCAGCGGAAGCCCGCCATATAAGCGGTACCAAGCCCGAGTTTACCCTCTCGCTCAATCAAAAATAGTCTTTCGGGGTGGCTCTCCATCAGTCGTTTCACGATTATGGCAGTGCCATCGGGCGAGCCATCATCGACCACCAACAAGGAGTAGTCACCAGCAAGCGAAAAGACTTTGGCAACCATCGCCTCAATATTCTCGCGCTCGTTGTATGTAGGTATAATTATAAGTTTACGCATCGTTCCTAATGGTATATTGCACAAAAATAGTTATTTTTGCCGAAAAGAACACACATCGTGCCTAAAACAATAAATTTAACACTCTCGCCCAAGCAGGCGGCCTCCACCGAAGGGTGGCTCTCTATTGCGGTGCGCACGCTCGGCATCCATCGCCAGCAGGTGGCTCTCGCAAGAGTCATCAAGCGCTCCGTTGATGCACGTCATCGCACCCCACAAGTGCTCCTCACTGTTGAGGTTTTTGTGGATGGCGAGCAGATGCCCCCCGAAATCCACTTCGACTACCCCGAGGTAAACGGAAAGACCCCCGTTGTTATTGTGGGTGGTGGCCCTGCGGGGTTGTTTGCTGCGCTACGACTCATCGAACTCGGACTCAAACCCATCCTTCTGGAAAGAGGCAAGGATGTGGCAGAGCGCCGAAGAGACATTGCCCAGATTCACCGAGGAGTGGGGGTGAATGGCGAATCCAACTACGCCTTTGGTGAGGGTGGTGCCGGCACCTTCTCCGATGGCAAACTCTTCACCCGTTCCAAAAAGCGTGGCGACTACAATCGCGCACTCCAAACCCTCGTATTTCACGGAGCCTCACCCGAAATTCTCTATGAGGCCCACCCCCATATCGGCACCGACTGTCTGCCCAAAATCATTGAACGCATAAGGGAAACCATCCTTCGCTCGGGCGGAGAAATTCACTTTGGAGCGAGGGTTACCGACCTTGAAATACGCAACAGCCGCATTGCGGGTGTATGGGTTGGTGGTGACTTGGTGGAGGGTGCTGCCGTAGTCCTCGCAACGGGACACTCGGCAGACGACATCTACGAAATGCTCCACGCCCGAGGAGTTCTTCTTGAATCCAAACCCTGGGCGATGGGGGTAAGGGTGGAGCACCCGCAAGCACTCATTGATCGCATCCAATACCACTCCGACGATATGCGTGAGTGGCTCCCCGCAGCCGCCTACACCCTCACTGCACAGGTGGGTGGCAGGGGTGTCTATTCGTTCTGTATGTGCCCCGGAGGTGTGATTGTCCCTGCAATGACCGACTATCGCGAGTGTGTAGTCAATGGTATGAGTGCCTCGGCTCGCTCTTCGCATTGGGCAAACGCGGGCATTGTCACCGAGGTGCGCCCCGAAGACTTTCCCCATCTTCACGAGGAGTGGGGTGTGTTGGCGGGTTTGAAGTACCGTCAGCAGTTGGAGCGTCACGCCGCAGAGATTGTTGGTGGCAAAGGCACGGCTCCCGCGCAGAGGCTGGGTGATTTTGTGGCAGGGCGCATCTCAATAGACCTTCCCCGCACCTCCTATCTACCCAAAGCGGAGGTAAAAAGGGGCGAGGAGTGGTTGCCACGATTTATGGCAGACTCTTTGAGGGGTGGTTTCCGTCAGTGGGGTACCCGTATGAGGGGCTTTGTGACCAACGAGGCGCAGATTATTGGCTTGGAGTCGCGCACCTCTACCCCTGTGCGCATCCCACGCGACAAGGAGAGTCTTATGCACCCCGTTGTGGAGGGGCTCTACCCTACGGGCGAGGGTGCGGGCTACGCGGGTGGCATCATCTCGGCAGCGCTCGATGGCACAAGGGTGGCAGAGAAGATTGCCGAAACAATCAAATAAGGGTGGCTTAAAGGGCGGAATTTTCATTTCCCAACAAAATTTATTACATTTGTAGTAGAGAACCTCAACTATTACCTAATCTATGAAACGCATTGCTGCAATAACAATGGTTCGCAACGACGAGTTCTATCTCCGCAAATGGGTGGAGTACTACGGTAAGGAACTCGGCAAGGAGAACCTCTACATATTCTTCGACGGCACCGACCAGAGAATCCCCGACTTTTGTGAGGGCACAACCGCACGTCTGCGTGAGCGCAACCCACAACACGTTGTCAAGGCAGAGAAGGACCGCCTCGGATTCCTCTCCCAGCAGGCCGCAATACTTATGCGCGAGAAGGGCTACGACCTTGTAATCGGCACCGATGCCGACGAGTTTTTGGTTGTGGACCCCGCTGTGAGCACCTCGTTGGCGGAGTATTTGAGCGGGCTGAAAATCCGCACCAGCGTGTCGGCACTCGGCATTGATGTGGGACAGCACCTCGACACCGAAGGGGTCATTGATGGAGAGCGCCCCTTCTTGGAGCAGCGCCACAATGCCTACATCTGCTCACGCTACACCAAACCTTCGGTAATTGCACGTCCTGTGCGTTGGGGCTCGGGATTCCACCGCATCAAGGGTCACAACTTCCACATCGACAAAAACCTCTTCCTCTTCCACTTCGGTAGCGTCGATTTGAAGATGATTGAAGATAGAATGGGCAATATGGACCTCGTATCGACGGGTAGGCTAAAACACATCCAAAAGCGAGCACGCACCATCTTCCTCATCACGGGTGCCGAGAGTCGCGAATGGGAGCATACCACCCGTAAGTTGCGTCGCATCCACCAATACATTCGTCCCATCTGGGCCATCAACAAACCCTGGAACACAAGGCGTAAGTTCATTGTCCGCATCCCCGAGAGATTTTCCAAAATCGTATAAAGAGAGATGATTATGAGAGAAGACGTAGATGTTGTTATTGCGTGGGTGGATGGCGACGACCCCGCACACCGCGCCAAGCGCCTCAAATATGGAGGCAAGGTGGCAACCTCCCACAACGATGTGGGGGGCGATATGCGCTATCGTGCTACGGGCGAGATATATTTCTGCATAGCCTCCATCATTCGCTACGCCCCCTGGGTGAGGAAAATCTGGATTGTTACCGACAATCAAGACCCCCACGCCGAAGAGTTTGTGGCGCGCAACTTCCCCGACAATAGAATCCCTATCGAACTCATAGACCACAAAGTATTGTTCAGGGGCTATGAACAATACTTGCCAACCTTCAACTCGTTGGCCATCTCCACATTGCTATGGCGCATCCCCGGGCTTGCAGACCGCTTCCTATACTTCAATGACGATGTCTTTTTGGCCTCGCCTGCGACTGCCGAGATGTGGTTCAATGGGGACCACACGACACTCTATGCGCGCAAGGTTCCCACACTCTTTGCCCGTCTGCTGCGTTGGGGCAAGCACGTCGGCAGGAGGCACAAAATCTTCGGGCACAAAGACCCGATGCTCAATGCAGCATCACTGCTCCACTCGGGCTACTTTTTCCTCTTTCCCCACGCCCCTGTGCCGATGCGCAGGAGTTGGTATGAGGGCTTCTTCGGGGCACATCCCGACCTCTTGGAGAGCAACATACGCCACCGTTTCCGCGAGGCTTCGCAATTCTCCACCCCCACACTCTTCTATGTGAGTGACTACCGCGCGGGGAGGCTCGATGTGCGCCCCTCCAAAGGAACAACCTGTTTCTTCAAGCCCTCGGTGGAGAAGAAGGGTGGATATATGGCTCGCAAGATTGCCGAGGCCGACAACAACAAAGCACTCAAATTTGGTTGCATCAACTCGCTGGGCGAAACCACCATCGAGGAGCAGGAGATGTTCAACCGCTGGATAACCCAAAAACTCGACATAACCCTCTAACGCGCCACAATGACAACCATCCATACGCCCGCCATATCGGTCATTGTGCCCATCTATAATGCCTCGCAGAGCCTACAACGATGCGTTGAGAGCATCCTTGTGCAAACTTTTGCGGACTGGGAACTCATCCTTGTGGACGACGGAAGTAGGGATAACAGTGGGAGCCTTTGTGACGATTACGCCGCCACAGACCCTCGCATAAGGGTTATTCACAAGCCTAACGAAGGTGTGGCCGCCACACGAAGAAGGGGCATTGAGGCCGCCCGAGGAGTCTACTGCATACAAATCGACTCCGACGATTGGGTCGAGCCGACAATGTTGGAGGAGTTATACGCAACAGCCCAAAGAGAGGGCGTGGATGTGGTGATTTGCGACTTCTACTACGACTACGGAGGTCGCAAGCCGGCAAAATACCAACGCCAGCGCCCCTCGGGACTCACAAGCCAAGCCATCGTAAGCGACCTATTGGAGGGACGAGAAGTGAAGCCATATTGCTGGAACAAATTGGTGCGAAAGGAGTGTTACGAGGGGGTGGAGATTCCCTCCGACATCTCACACGGGGAGGATTTCCTGATAAACTTGGCGCTCTTCAAGAGCAATCAAGTGAGGGTGGCCTATCTCCCCCAAGCATTCTACCACTACGTTCACGACGAGAAGAGCAACCTGCTGACACGCACCTACACCGCCAAAGATTTCGAGCGCGATGTGCGACTCAAAGAGTATTGTGCAAGACTCTATGAGGGAGATGCGCGTCTGCCGTTGGTGGAGAGTCGCAATGTCTTTCACATTGTTCGCAGGGCTTTCAATGGGGGTATATTCACCTCGGCGGAGTTCAAGGAGCGAACTTGGCACTATCGCAACATTGTGAGAAACAACCGCTCGCTGGCGTGGCACCGTCGCTGGCGACTCTACCTCTCCTGCCTCGGGCTCTACCGCCTGATGTATGGCTACAAAGCGCTCGGAGGGCTGACAACAAGGAAGAGATAAAAAGAAGAGAAGACAATTACACGATATGAATCCCGAAATAATCTCAAAATATTTCTCCCTCACGGAGGAGCAACAGCGTCGCTTCGATGCCCTCGGAGGGCTCTATGCGGAGTGGAACGCCAAGATAAACGTCATCTCGCGCAAGGATATTGACGAACTCTATGTGCGCCACGTTCTACACTCCCTCGCCATTGCCCGAGTGTGTCAATTTGAGGCGGGGGCAAGGGTTGTTGATATTGGCTGTGGTGGGGGGTTTCCGACGATTCCTCTGGCCATAATGTTCCCCGAGGTGGAGTTTACGGCTGTGGACTCCATTGGCAAGAAGATTACGGTTGTGAGGGAGGTGGCCTCGGCCCTGGGGCTCACCAATATCATTCCCCTCAATGCCCGCATTGAGGCCGTAAAAGGGGAGTTCGACTACGTTGTGAGTCGTGCCGTGACGGATATGAAGACCTTGAAGGGGTGGGCGCTGCCCAAATTAAGGTCGGGCCAAAAGGGCTCACTCCCCAATGGTATGCTGGTGCTCAAAGGTGGAGATTTGGCCGAGGAGTTGGGGCTCGCCCGACTACGTTGTGACATCCACCGCATCAGCGACCTCTTCGACGAGGAGTTCTTCGACACCAAGAGCGTCGTTTATGCCCGCAAATAGATTTTTTGCGTAAAAATCGAGAATTGAGAATTGTCAGCAGTCAGCCCCCTTTTTTGTTCACGGGTATCTTTTTTAATACCAGCGCCAAAAAACAGACCTCACCCGCCTTCGGCACCCTCTCCTAACTTATGAGAGGGTTTTCCCTTTAATATTAGAGCCCCACTCGTTCTCGGGTATCTTTTTTAATACCCGTAAACGAGTGGGGCTGACTGCTCTCAATTCTCAATTCTTCTCGGGTATCTTTTTTAATACCCGCGCCCGCCAGGGCGTACCTTGAACCCGCACTTTACATCGTCGGCGGAGAAGCGACCTCCTTGTGAGGTCGTGGCGAGGGCGGAGCGCAAAGGCGTTAAGAAACAAAGACGGCAAATGCTTTGCCCGCGACAGCGTTTGTTTTAGGCTTTGCGCTCCGCCCTCCCGCCAGAGATGTCGTGCGTGGCTTTTGCGCCACTTTTGCCACCAAA
>JAZOCT010000008.1:0-15137 GCA_045596685.1 Tidjanibacter sp.
CTACACTCCCTACTCTCCCTACTCTCCCTACTCTCCCTACACTCCCCCAAAGTTGAAAATTGAAAATTAATTAAATTTTCGGGCTCGGCAACTTTTTGCCGAGCCCGCGACGTTTGACCAGACTGCGTCTGCTCTAAAATGCTCACGCTCGGCATAGTCTGCAAGCAGCCTCTGCCCTCGCTTACTCGCATTTGCGACCTTCGACGTTAGACAAACAAAAAGTCCGCAATGTGAGTGCATTGCGGACTTTTTTACCCCTATGGGGTACAATGTCGAAAAATTTTTGTATATTTATCCCAGATTTGAGTATTGTACCCAGACTCTACACGAGGATAATTGATTACAAACATAAAAATTTTTGCGTTATGAAACATCTCTTTCGCACCCTAATTTCGTTGGTGTCACCGCTGCTGCTTATGGTGGCTTGTAACACCGACTACAACTTCGACAACATATCGCTCGAAGTGACCGTAGGCGACACCGAAGGTATCGCTGTACCCATCGGCTCCACAGGTAAAGTAACCGTTGGTTCTCTCCTGGAAGAGTCGGGCCTGAAAACCAATGAAGATGGTTTCTACGGCTTCAACTATGAGGATGGTTTGGAGTACACTGTGGAGATTGGCAACCTCGACCCCATCACAGGTCTTCTCCCCACCATCGACCCCATCAGCCACGAACTCTACGGCGCTCTCTCGGTGGACAATATGCCCACCCTCGGAGGTGAAGATTACACCCACAACCTCGACTTCCCCAACGGACTGGAAGGCAACATCACAATCAACGACCAAATGCTCAACCTGATTGGCAAGGATTTCCAGGCACACTACGACCCACACACCTTCGAGGCGGAGATTGACCTAACCCTCCCCGAGCAGGTAGCCGGCATCAATACCATCACCTTTGGTGCCAATGGCGAGGGCTCACTCCTCGACCTCCAATTCGACCTCGGTGGTTTGGCAGACGTATGTGAGGAGTGCGTGGTGGAGAACTTCAACATCGAACTCCCCGCAGGCTTCACCCTCGCAAAGAAGGAGAACGACCCCATCGGTGAGTTCATCACCATCACCAATGGTACGGGCTCTTCCACCCCCAACCACTTCAAAATCTCGAACTACACGATGACGGATTCCCACCTGACGGTGGATATTGTTGTGAAGAGCGTCGATTTGAGCGAGATCACAATCGGTCCAGACCAGAAACTCGCCTTCTCGGAGAACATAACCTTCGACCTCGACTTCTCGGGCACCTTGAAGACAGGTTCGATTAGTGCCATTTCGCCTTATGTCTCCGTTGCGGCAGACAATATGGTCATCCACAGTGCCTCTATCACCACCAACAAAATCTCCCAGGATATGTCGTTCAGCAAGAACATCAGCGAGAGTATCGACGTTCCCGAGGAGGTTACCGCCATCGACTACTTGGCAATCTCGAAGGTCGGAAGCCCCGATGAGAGCCCCGCATTCAAGGTTGCCGTAGACCTCGCTGGCGCGCCTATTGACGAACTCGAATTGCACGATGTGGAAATTACCCTACCCTCCTTCCTCGACATTGAGGCACCCCAGGGTTGGACTTATGCCGATGGCAAACTTACCTCGCCACTCCTTACCGTGCACAACAATCAGAGCAATAGCCTCATTGATCTCTACATCAAAGGTATCAAATCGTTGCCCATTGCCGACGGCAAACTCTCGCTTGATAGCACCATCGGTTTTAGCGCCAATGCCACCATTGCAGATGGCACCGTAATCGACATCAACACCTTGGCACAGAGCCTCACGCTCACCCCCATTGTTGTTCTCGACGACATTGCCATCAAGAGCGTAACGGGTCGTGTAGAGCCCGATTTCGGCGACCTTTTGGAGCCCCAGGAGATTAGTCTTGGTGACCTCTCCTCGTCGTTGGAGGATGTGGAGTTGGATTTGAACGTTGAGTCGCCTCTACTCTGCCTCACCGTTGAGAACCCCATTGGTGTGGGTATTGATGCAGTGCTCAACCTCTCCGCCTACAAGGGCGAGGAGGTGACGATGACCATCACCACCCCCACCCTCTCGATACTTCCTGCGGGCCAGGAGGCCGTAACCACTACCCTCTATGTTGCGGGCGATGCAGCACGCATCCCCGAGGGAGTAAATGACGCGGTTATCGTTCCCGAACTCTCCGCACTGATTGCATCCCTGCCCGACAAGATTGTCGTAGCACTCGATGCCGCCACCAGCGCAGGTAGCCACACCATCGCTCTGAAAGATAGTTACACCTTCAAGGTGAATTACTCGGTGGATGCAGCCTTCAAGTTCGACTCCACAAGGGATGGCCACGTCGGCTACACCGCGATGATTGAGGATATTGACCTCTCTTCGTTGGCAGACCTCGAGGTGGTTGTTGAGAGCATCCAGTTGAATGTGGCAACCGAGAGCACCCTCCCCATCGACCTCGGTTTGGAGGTTGAGTTCCTCGACAAGGACGACAACCCAATTAGTTGTATCACCTCCTCGACAGTGGGCGAGATTAAGGGCTCGAACACCTCGGAGGCCAAAAAGTCGACGAGTTCCATCACTCTCTATATCACAACCGAGGATGGCGTATCGCCCTTTGCGGAGATTGCCAAGACCAACAAGGTACGTTGCTTGTTGAGTGGCAAGACCCTCGCTGGTGGCGGTCTGCGTCCCGACCAATACCTTACTGCTAAACTCTCATTGTTGCTCGACGAGGGTATAACCATCGACTTCGGCACACTCCTTCCCGAAAAAGAGGAGAGCCCCGAAGAGTAGTGCTCAACCCGCAGAAGGCAGACAATTGAAACGAACAATGTAGAACATTAACGAAAAGTGACTACGACTATGAAAAAGATATTTAGTATATTAGTAGCAGTGTTGGGGATGTTGATGGTTGTGGAGTCGGCAGAGGCACAACTGCGTTCATCATACTTTATGAGGGGTTCCACCCAGCGCTACGAAATGAACCCCGCACTCTCCCCCAATAGGGGCTATATTGCAATTCCCGTTGCTGGTTCATTCAGCACCACATTGGAGAGTAACTTCCTCTCGGTGGATAACTTTTTCTACCCCAATGGGCAGAATAATGGCGTTGTTACCTATATGCACAAGAGCGTTTCGGCAGAGGATTTTTTGAACAAACTGCCCGACGTAAACAACTTGGCATTGGGTCTTAACACCCAGATTATCGGCATTGGCAACTATTTCAGCGGTGGTTTCTGGTCGCTTGGCGTGCGCCTGCGCTCGGAGACCAATGTGGATATTCCCAAAGACTTCTTCGCCCTCACCAAAACCCTCTCGCAGGGCACCTATGACATTGCGGGCTTGGGCGTGGAGACCAACAACTTCATTGAGGCTTCGCTCGGCTACACCTTCCCCGTACAGGACGCCTTCACCCTCGGTTTCAGGGCAAAGATGTTGCTCGGCGTTGCGAGGATGAGCGCGAAGATTGACCAGATGACTGTTGAGATTGGCGAGGAGGCCTACCGCGCCGATATGGCAGGTACCTTTGAGGGCACCATTGCCGGCTACAACTTCCAGGATTTGCAGGGCGACATCACGATGGACAAATTCGTGGGCCACGTCACCAACTTCGAGAACTTCGACCCCTCGAATATCAATAGTATAGGTTTTGCTGTGGATGCCGGTATCGAGTGGACCTTCCGCGACGAGGAGATACGCCTCTCGGCTGCTGTCAATGACCTGGGCTTCAATGCTTGGAACGCCAACACCTCTATGTGTGCGGCCATCGACAACGTGACCTTCGCATTTGAGGGCTACGATTTGGAGAACAACGAGGTGATATTCGAGAAACCCGAGAATATCGTACTCCGCACCACCTCCGACCAGATTGAGGGCAAATACAAACTCCACACATCGATTGTTGTAGGCTTGGAGTACAACGTGCTCAACGACCTGATTGGTGTGGGTGCACTGTGGAACAAGAAGATTTACGACAACCGCCAATGGAACTCCATCGGTGCGGCGCTCACCGTGCGTCCCACCCCCTGGTTTACTGCCTCGGCAAGTTACTCGTGGATTAACAAGTTGGGTGTTATGGGTATTGCTATGAATGTCCACACCTCCTACGCCAACATCTTCTTGGGTGCCGACTACATCGCCACGAAGTACGGTACGGCCAATGGAGGTGCCATTCCAATTCCTCTGAACCAGAACTCGGTGAATCTCTCCTTTGGCGTGTCGATACCTCTCGCGCCCAGAATGTTCTAATTTGAAAGATATGAAAATGGAGAGTTTCAAGGAGAGACTCTCCATTTTTTCAAAAAAAACACCTCGCGTGCAAAAAAAACACACACCGCGTGCAACGTTTAAGGGGTGTTTTGCATCTATATAGTTAGATAACCCCTATTCCTAATATCCAAACAATAGCAAAGAAAAGTTATGAAAAGAACTCTGACACTCATTGCTCTGTGTAGTGCATTTGTGGCCGTATCACTCTGGGTGTGGCTCTCGCGTGGTAAAAATGCAAAGGCTGTAAAAGCCAAATTCCGCCTCGGAGGCTCAATCATTGCACTCACCTCCCTCTTGAATCTTTCGAGTTGTGGCCCCGACGGCCCCTTTGGTGTGGATTGCTACGAACCTGCACCTATTAATGAAATATATTGGGGGGATTATAAGTACGACGAGCCCAATGTTAAGAATGGCGATGAGGTGGAGATTGATTGCTACGCGATGACTGCCCACCAGATTGTCGTAACCATCGAAAATAGTGAGAGTGGGCAAGAGTTGCAACGCTCCGTTTATGAGGTGAACAAAGAGAGTTCTTCCTTCACCATCACCCACACCATCGACGTGGGCGATTATAAGGGTGAGGCTATGTTGATTATTTGGTTGGCAGAGGAGAACGCAGAGCCCTATGAGTACCGCCATTACAAGATTACTATCGCGGAATAAGGCCTCGGTCAGCATCGTTGTCTACGAACTTACCGATGCCTGCAATCAGGCCTGCAAGTTCTGCTACAACTATTGGAAAGGTGGCGAGTGCCCCACAAAGATGGCGGCCCCCGACTACCGCTTGGCACGCCGTACCTTGCGCACACTTCTGCGCCAGGCTTCCGTCGGACGCATCTCCTTTTCGGGTGGCGAGCCTATGATGATGCCCCACATCCACGACTTGGCGCTCAAAGTTCGCCTGACGGGTGCAAAATTCAACCTGCTCACCAATGGTACCCTCCTCACCGATGACGACATTGAGATTTTCGACCAGATAGGTGTGGGTGCTGTGCAAATCCCCATTCTCTCCACCGACCCCGCACTCCACGATGAGATAACATCCCTGCCGGGAGCGTGGCAGAGGGCTGTAAGTGCTGCCCGTAAGGTCGTCTTGCGACGCGAAGGGGTGCTTGTTCCTGTGCTGATTGTAAGCCGGATGAACCTCCACTGTATTGAGGAGTGCTTGGAGTTCTTCCACAATGAGTTGGGGGCTAAATACGCACTCATAAACCGCTTCAACATTGGAGGCTTGGGTTTGAAGAACGCCTCATCACTCAACCTTACAAATGAGGAGATTAGGGAGATGTTCGAGAGGGCCAATAGCACCGCCTCGCGACTCGGTATGACCCTCCAAAGCGGAGTATGCACGCCCCTGTGTGTGATTGACCCCAAGAACTACCCCAATATTCTCTTTACGAACTGCTCTACGGACTTTTCCCGTCGACCACTGACCATCAACTATCGTGGCGAGGTGCGCTTCTGCAACCACTCACCCCGCGTGCTCGGCAACATCCACTCGACACCCTTGAAGAAGATTATTGAGAGTGCGACACACGATGAATACTTCACCACCACTCCCGCCAAATGTGTAGGATGCTCTCTTTGGGAGCGTTGCCGAGGAGGTTGCCGTGCCGCCTCCGAGCAACTCTATGGCACATTTGGCGAAGCAGACCCCATTGTGGAGTAGAGGGAAATCGAGGGATAAGGAGAGCTGTTCTAAAAGTTTTTGGTGCAGCTTTTTCAGAAAGCCACGAATAATTTTGAATTTTCAATTTTGAATTTTGCATTTTATGTGTATCTTTGCACGCTCTTATGACCGAAAGGTCGGCGCGGATGCCCAGGTGGCGGAATAGGTAGACGCGCACGTTTCAGGTGCGTGTGCCGCAAGGCGTGCAGGTTCGATTCCTGTCCTGGGCACAAGGCAGTTCCTTTTTAGGGACTGCCTTTTTTGTTGTCACACCAACATTGAGGGACCATTTTTCGAGAACTCGGAGGTGATGTTTCACCTTTTTGTGCTCAAATTTTGGGATTTTAGACAATCAACAATATCTTTGTGACGTTAAAAATCAGAGATTATAAAAAAATCGAATATGAGTGAAATTCAGACCGCAACTCCACAGGAAGAGAAAAAACCAGGCGTAGTACGCCGACTCTATAATTGGATGCTCTCGTGGGCAGACAGCCGTTGGGCAGGATTGGCAATGTTTCTCTTTGCAATGGCAGAGAGTATCTTCTTCCCCATTCCCCCCGATGTACTCCTTTTGGCACTCTGCGTTGGTATGCCCAAAAAGTCGTTCAAATATGCCCTCATTTGTACCGCAGGTTCGGTCTTTGGTGCGATGATTGGCTTTGGCTTGGGTGCTTTTGCGTGGGAGGTTGTGGATAGTTGGTTCATCCCCACCATCTTCTCGCAGGAGGCATTCAACAATGTGGCCGATCTGTACGCCAAGTGGAACTTCTGGCTCGTATTCACCGCCGGCTTCACCCCCCTGCCCTACAAGCTCATCACCATTTCGGCAGGCGTATGCTTGGGCGTTGCGGAGTTTGGCATCTTTGTGCTGGCAAGTGCCATTTCGCGTGGTTTGCGCTTCTTCCTCGTGGCGGGACTCATCTGGAAGTTTGGTGCTCCCATCAAGACTTTCATCGACAAGTATTTCAACCTCTGTGCAATAGCCTTCACGGTGCTGCTCATTGGTGGATTCCTGCTTATCGGCAACGTACTCTAACCCACACTCCTCTCCACAACGATGGAACTCTATGGTATTATTGGCAAACCGCTGACACACTCTATGTCAGCCGACTACTTCACGCGCAAATTTGCCAATAGCGGAGAACTCGATATGCGCGAGTACCGCAAGATGGAGTTGGAGAGCATCGAGGAGTTGCCCGCCCTTGTTGCCTCCCACCCCAACCTGCGAGGTCTGAATGTCACACACCCCTATAAGGAGCAAATCATCCCCCTGCTCACCTCTCTTTCGGAGGTGGCAAGGCGCATCGGTGCAGTCAATTGTGTGAGGGTGGAGAGCGATGGCAGTTTGGTGGGCTACAACACCGACTACGAGGGTTTCTCGATGGCCATAGATGAGGTGTTGCTCTCGGAACGCCCCAGGGCTTTGGTGCTCGGTACGGGCGGAGCCTCGAAAGCCGTACAGGTGGCGCTGGTGGATAAAGGCATCGACTTTCTGACAGTGTCGCATAGTGGCAATGGCGACCTCTCCTACGACGACCTCTCGGCAGAGATTATGGCCGACCACACGCTGATAATCAACACCACCCCTCTGGGTATGCACCCCGAGGTGAATGCCTGTCCGCCCATCCCCTACGACCTGCTTACTCCGGAGCACATACTCTTCGATTTGATATACAACCCCGCCATTACGGAGTTTCTGCGCGGTGGACAGCGCAAATGCACCCGTATTGCCAACGGACAAAAGATGTTTGTCTATCAGGCGGAGGCCTCGTGGCGCATCTTCGGCAACTTCTAATCTCCCCGAGGCTCACCACGCACAAGAAAGAGAGTAAGTCACACGTTTTTCGATAGAGAGAGGGGGTATTGGTGAATAAATATGCAAACATACCATCGTGGAGCAGGAGGGGCATCGTAGGGCTCTACCTGCTATTGTGCATATTCTACTTTTTGCCCATCGAGGCCCCCTATAAACTCACCTATCCTCTCACCCTGCTCACCATCGTGTCGCTTTGGGGAGGCAATCCGCCACTTACGATGGCGCTGTTGTTCTCGGCTGTGGGTGACCTTTGTGGCGCGAGTGGGGCTCTGCTGCTCCAAATCGGGGCCTTTGCTGTGGCACAGATATGCTACCTTTGGATTCTCGCCCATCGGCCCACCAAGACCTCAACCAAAAGCCTTATCCTCGCGGTGGCCACACCTCTGGTGCTGTCTGTTTTTGCTCTTGTATCCATCTTTCCGATTATAGAGATGGGCGCAGTGAAGGTGGGGGTGATTATCTACGCTCTGCTGATAGGCCTTATGGCAACCCTCGCGGGGCTATCGAAGAGTTGGTGTGTGAGGATTGGAGGTGGGTTGTTTATGCTCTCGGATTTTCTGCTCGCCTACTCAATGTTCGTAGCCCACAACCTGACACTCACAACGGTATCACTCGTGCCCTACTTTGCGGGGCAAATATTGCTGTGGTTGGGCTTACAGAGAGCACCAATGGAGAAGAATTAATGGTGGCGGAGGGTTGAATCGTGCCACCCGCCTCAAAATTCAACTTTCAACTTTCAATTCTATTTACTACTTTTGTGGTGATGAAGAGAACCTTTACCATATTAACCTTTGTGCTCCTTGTGTGCCTGCCCCAATGGGTGCGTGCGCAGAGGGCGGAGGTCGGTATGCGTGCGCCCTACATCCATAGCGTAGAGTGGATAAGCGACTGCCCCGAGAGGAGCAATAAGGCTATGATGGTGGAGTTTTTCCACTCCTCCAACGAGGAGTGCCGCGAGCACATCGAACACCTCAACGCTCTGGCGTGCGACTACCGCAAGGAGATGGATGTGGTGATGCTCACCCGCGAGCCCTCGGAGCAGGTGGCAGGGATGCTCCTCCACGAGTACCAATACTTCTACGTTGCCACCGATGAGAGTGGTGCGATGTTCCGCGCCTTTGGCGTGAGCCACGTTCCATACGCGGTCATTGTCAATCGCAAGGGTGTTATTGTGTGGTGTGGCAACCCTATGATTCTCAACTATGCAACCTTGAAGAAATTACTACAACAATGAGTTCCAACAACATAGACCACTACGAATACCACCACCGCGAGGAAATGGGAGATAGCGCTCTGAATGTCACCGATGGTGTGGAGAGCCAACCTATTATCAACCCCTATTTCAAGCGTGTGAAACGTCGCACACTCACCACCGAGGAGTATGTGAAAGGCATCTTGGAGGGCAATATCACCATCCTCTCACAAGCCATCACCCTCATCGAGAGCAACAATCGCGACCACTACGCACAAGCACAAGAGATTATTGAGCGTTGCCTACCCTACTCGGGCAACTCTATGCGCATTGGTATTACGGGCGTACCAGGTGCGGGTAAATCGACTTTTATTGAGGCTGTGGGCGGTATGGTTACCGAACTCGGCCACAAACTCGCCGTGCTTGCCATCGACCCCTCGTCGGAGCGTAGCGGTGGCTCCATTTTGGGCGACAAGACCCGTATGGAGACCATCTGCAACAACCCCAAAGTATTCATCCGTCCCTCACCGAGTGCGGGTTCGCTGGGTGGTGTTGCTCGCAAGACCCGCGAGTCTATTGTGCTGTGTGAGGCTGCGGGCTTCGATGTGGTATTCATTGAGACTGTGGGTGTAGGCCAGAGCGAAACGGCTGTACATTCGATGGTCGATATATTTATGCTCCTGCAAATTTCGGGTGCCGGTGACGAGTTGCAAGGCATCAAGAGGGGCATTATGGAGATGGCCGATGTGGTGCCAATCACCAAAGCCGATGGCGACAACCGCCACCGCGCAGAGTTGGCAAGGGCCCAAATCTTCAACGCACTGAAACTCTTCCCCCTGACCGACAGCAAGTGGGCACCCCAGGTGCTGACTTGTTCGAGCCTTACGGGTAAAGGTATTGGCGATGTGTGGAATACTGTGGAGGACTTCATCCGCCACACCAAAGAGAATGGCTTTTTCCAGGCGAATCGCAACCGTCAGGGCAAATATTGGATGTATGAGAGCATCAACGAGAGTCTCAAAGCGAGTTTCTATGGCGACCCCGCCATTGCCGAAAAACTCGCAACCTATGAGGAGGCGATTCTCAACGATAGGATGAGTTCCTTCATCGCTGCCAAAGAACTACTCGACCTATATTACAAATAAGATTGAAGAGAGTCGAAAAGAAAATGCGTTCCCGAAATGGAACGCATTTTTTATGGGTAGCAAGCAACCTATATCCCTCCACGCCTAAAAAACACATATCGTGGAGGAATTTTTGTGCCAAAAGAAGGAGTGGCTCCGCAGTTTGCTAAATGCAAATGAGGAAGCCACTCTCTGAATTTTGGTGCAAAAAGCACCCTCGAGATGCGTTTTTTTAGAATTCCGAGGTGAACTTGAATCGTATATCGGGGAACTTCTCGATGGCGAGTTGCAAAGCGTAGGAGGTATCCGCAAGGAACACATCCCTACCGTGCTTATCCACAGCCATATTGGTGAATTTGCGCTTCTTGAAGTCGGCAAGTTGCGCTGCGTTGTCACTCTCAATCCAGCACGCCTTATGGATGGCAATGGGCTCCCAACGACACTTGGCCGAGTACTCGTGCTCCAATCGGTATTGGATAACCTCAAACTGCAAGGCTCCCACCGTGCCGATAATCTTACGACCATTGAGCGACGAGGTGAAGAGTTGAGCCACACCCTCATCCATCAGTTGGTCGATACCTTTTGCGAGTTGTTTGAACTTCAAGGGGTCGGCATTCTCAATATAGCGGAACATCTCGGGCGCGAAGGAGGGTATGCCCGTAAATTTGAGTTTTTCACCCTCGGTGAATGTGTCGCCAATCTTGAAGTTGCCCGTATCGTGGAGACCCACAATATCACCCGGATAGGCGGTATCTACCACCGATTTCTTCTCCGCCAAAAAGACGCTCGGCGATGAGAACTTCATCTGTTTGCCACTGCGGACGTGGAGGTAGTTTTTGCCACGCTCAAACGTACCACTACATATCTTTAAGAACGCCAACCTATCGCGGTGGTTGGGGTCCATATTGGCGTGAATCTTAAACACAAAGCCCGTCATTTTCTCCTCGGCAGCCTCCACAATGCGCGTTTCGGTGGGGGCAGCGTGGGGCGAGGGGGCAATGCGTATAAATGTTTCCAGCAACTCCCTCACACCGAAGTTATTGACTGCCGAACCGAAAAATACGGGGGCCAGCAAACCCTGCAAATAGAGATCCCTATCGAAAGGCTCAAAAATCTCCGACACCATCTCCAAATTCTCCTCCAACTCTGCGGCATTACCCGCACCGATATACTCTCCGAGTTGCGGGTCATCGAGGGTCAAGTGGATGCTCTCGGCAATATACTGCCTATCGACCTCCTTGAAGAGTGCGAGGCTCTCGTCGTAGATGTTGTAGACACCCTGGAAAGAGTTGCCACTACCGATGGGGAACGAGAGCGGCCTCACAGCAATCTGCAACTCCTTCTCTATCTCCTCCAAGAGTTCGAATGGTTCCTTGCAAGGGCGGTCAAGTTTGTTCACAAAGACCATTACGGGGGTTGAGCGCATACGGCACACATTCATCAGTTTGCGCGTTTGGCTCTCCACACCCTTTGCACCGTCAATCACAATAATTACGGCATCCACTGCTGTGAGTGTGCGGTAGGTATCCTCTGCGAAGTCCTCGTGACCGGGGGTGTCGAGGATATTGATTTTGGTACCCTCGTACTCAAACTCCATCACCGACGTTGCAACCGAGATACCCCTCTGTCGCTCAATCTCCATAAAGTCGGAGGTTGCTGTTTTCTTGATTTTGTTGCTCTTAACCGCACCCGCAACGTGGATAGCGCCACCGAAAAGCAACAACTTCTCGGTGAGCGTAGTTTTACCCGCATCGGGGTGTGCAATAACGGCGAATGTACGCCTACGTTTTATCTCTTCTTTCAGTGTCATATTCTTCTTTTATGCTGTCGACCAACGACCGAATTATTTGACTTTCAGCCCTCTTCTTGGGTATCTTTTTTAATACCCGCGCCAGCAAGGGCGCACCAAGATTTTCAATTTTCCATTTCCCCCGCGAGTGGGTTTTGTGGAGGGATTTTTGTGCCGAGCAAATAAGCACCCACAAGGCACGCTCGCCAGCGAGTGCATATCGCGGAGCAGATGCAAGGCTTGCGATGGGCGAGAAACCGCAGTTTGCTGTACGCAAATGAGGATTTCGAGCCCGAGCGTAACGCAGCAGATGCCCGCGATATGTGCTCACTGCTGTGGAGGATAGTCCAAAGTATAGTGCAATCCGACACTCTCCTTCATAGCCGCCGCCTGCTTGATGATGAGGTAGCCCACTTCGATGAGGTTGCGGAGTTCGCATAGGTTCACATTCAGTCGGCTCTTCTGGTACAACTCCTCCGTTTCGCGGTAGATAATTTCCATACGACGCAGTGCCCTTTCGAGCCTCAAATTGGAGCGCACGATGCCAACGTAGTAACTCATAATCTGCTGCATCTCCTTGTAGTTCTGCGTAATGAGAATCATCTCCTCGGTGGCGACCATACCGTCATCATTCCAATCGGGTATATTCTCCTCGATGGTGACCTCCTCCAACCTTGCCGTAGCGTGGTCGGCGGCAGCCTTCGCATAGACCACAGCCTCAATGAGCGAATTGGAGGCCAGACGGTTGGCTCCGTGCAGGCCCGTACAAGCGCTCTCACCCAGAGCATAGAGTCGGTGGATGGTGCTCTCGCCATTGAGGTCCACCTTCACACCTCCGCAACAGTAGTGTGCACCCGGTGTGACAGGTATCATATCCTTCGTGATGTCGATACCGAGGGTGAGGCACTTTTGGTATATATTCGGGAACTCGCGTATGGTCTGCTCGGCAGGCTTGTGGCGCACATCGAGGTAGAGGTACTCGGAGCCCGTAATCTTCATCTCGTGGTCCATACTACGCGCCACAACATCGCGCGGTGCGAGCGAGCCCATCGGGTGGTATTTGTGCATAAACTCCTTGCCATTGGGGAGTTTGAGAATCGCGCCATAGCCTCTCATTGCCTCCGTAATGAGGAAGGCGGGACGCTCGGTGGGGTTGTAGAGCGTGGTGGGATGGAATTGGATATACTGCATATTCTCAATTATACCCTTTGCCCTATGCACCATAGCGATACCGTCGCCCGTAGCCACCGAAGGGTTGGTAGTTGTGTGGTAGAGGTTGCCCACGCCACCCGTGCTGATGATGGTAAACTTGGCGAGGATGGTCATTATCTTATCCCTCTTCACATCCATCACATAGGCACCATAGCACTCAATGTTGTCCATATGGCGATTGACCTCTTGCCCCAGGTGGTGCTGGGTGAGCACATCGACAGCAAAATGGTGTTCGAGGATGTCGATATTGCGATGACGCTTCACAGCCGAGATGAGTGCGCGCTCAATTTCGGCTCCTGTCAGGTCGCGGTGATGGAGAATACGGTGTTCTGTGTGTCCTCCCTCGCGATGGAGCGAATAGCGCCCCTCGGGGGTCTTGTCGAAGTGGGTACCCCACTCTATCAAATCCCTGATTCCCTCGGGAGCCCCCTCCACGACCTTGCGCACAGCCTCCTCATCGCACTTACCGGCACCACAAATCAGCGTATCCTGAATATGCTTCTCGAATGTGTCGGGCGGGTAGGTCACACAGCAGATTCCTCCCTGGGCGTAGTTAGTATTACACTCCCTGATTTCGCCCTTCGTAACGATGGTAACACGCCCCTTCTCGGCTACTTTGAGCGCAAAGGAGAGACCCGCAACGCCACTACCTATCACCAAAAAATCGGTCACTCTTTTCATCTCTATCGTGCAATTTTTCCACACACAGCACAAAAGTACAAAAGAAATTGCTAATTTTATCCCTCCAAAGGAGTTTTTATATGACAAAAGCGTGGGAAAAAGAGATTGGACTCTGGGGACAGCAGATGCGCCTTGAACGCGGGCTCTCGCCTCGCACTGTGGAGGCGTACACCCACAACCTATGTGACTTTGCCCTCTGGATGGAGGAGCACCAACGCTCCACCCCCCCGAGCGAGGTCGCAAAACACCACATAGAGAGTTTTATGGTCACGCTCTATGAACGTGGCACCACCCCCACAACCCAAGCACGCACGCTCTCCGCCCTGCGCACCTTCTTCGGCTACCTGCTCCAAAAGAGGGCCATTGACACCCTCCCCACCGAGGGGGTCCTCTCGCCCAAGTGCGGACGCTCCCTGCCCGACACCCTCACCATTGAGGAAATCGACGCTATGCTCGCCACCATAGACCTCTCCACCCCCGCCGGACACCGTGACCACGCCGAGTTGGAGATGCTCTATTCGTGTGGTTTGAGGGTTTCGGAACTCGTGGGACTGCGTATGGGCGACATCTTCTGGGAGGAGGGCATTGTGAGAGTTATGGGCAAAGGGAGCAAACAACGCCTTGTCCCCATCAGCAAGGAGGCTATGCGCTGCTTGCGCCTGTGGCTCCAATGGCGACCACTGCTCACCACCCCACTCTCGGAAGACTTCCTCTTCATCAATCAGCGCGGTGGTAAGGCCATCAGCCGTATGGCGGTATTCTCCACCGTCGAGCGCGCGGCACGCGATGCGGGCATCACAAAACGCATCTCCCCCCACACCCTGCGTCATAGTTTTGCCACCCACCTCTTGGAGGGCGGTGCCGACATCCGACAAGTACAGGAACTCCTCGGCCACGAGAACATCACAACCACCGAAATCTACACCCACCTCAACGCCCAACACCTCGCAGAGGTCATAAGCGCCCTGCCAACAAAAAAACAGTGACAAAACAACAAGAAACACCCCTACAAACCCAAAGGGCAACCGCAAAATAGTCCCCTCAAAATGAAGAAACTATGTTAAGGTAATGTTACTTTTGAGAGGCATTACTAAAAATATTTAATAATTCTTTTGGAGAATGGCCGAAAGTTTGTAATTTTGTGGTGTGAAAAGATTAACAAAAATATATCAACACATTAATTAAAAGAGAATTATGGCACAGATTAAGATTGGTATCAACGGCTTTGGTCGTATTGGTCGTTTGGTATTCCGCGCTGCTTGCAACCAGGCAGACAAATTTCAGGTAGTTGGTATCAACGACCTTATTGATGTTGAGTATATGGCTTATATGCTCAAATACGATAGCGTACACGGCAAATTCAACGGTACTGTTGAGGTTGTTGATGGCAAACTCGTTGTTAATGGC
>JAZOCT010000009.1:0-141179 GCA_045596685.1 Tidjanibacter sp.
CAATATAGATTTCCTTGGCGGTGGGGTCGGCAACATAGTGGGTGGCGGGGTAGATGGCCACATAGTTCAGTACAGACAGGGTCTTGCCGGTCAGCGGGTCGATTTCGGAAATCCGGTCGATCTCGTCTCCGAAAAATTCCACCCGGACGGCACGGTTGTCGTACCCGGCAGGATAGACCTCCAGTGTGTCCCCACGGATCCGGAAATTGCCTCTGACAAAGTTCACGTCATTCCGGTCATAGGTGGAGGCGATCAGCAGAAGGGCAAGGGTCTCTCTGGACATTTCCATGCCGGGACGAAGGCCGATGACCTGCTTCTGGTACTCTTCCGGGGGCCCCAGAGAGTAAATGCAGGACACGGAGGCCACGATGATCACATCCCGCCGTTCAAACAGAGCGGAGGTGGCACTGTGCCGGAGCTTGTCGATTTCATCATTGATGGAGGAGTCCTTTTCGATGTAGATATCCCGTCCGGGCACATAGGCTTCCGGCTGATAATAGTCGTAGTAGGAGACAAAATACTCCACCGCATTCTCGGGGAAAAAGGCTTTGAACTCGCTGTAAAGTTGCGCAGCGAGGGTTTTGTTGTGGGACAACACAAGCGTTGGGCGGTTCAGTCGCTCCACAACATTGGCAATAGTGAAGGTCTTGCCCGAGCCGGTAACACCCAAAAGGGTGTTGTGGGGCTGGCCGCCCTCTATCGAGCGCACCAACTCCTCAATAGCCTCGGGCTGATCACCCGTAGGCTTGTATTCCGACACAAGTTTGAAATCCATTGCTAACCTTTGTTTTGCACCTCTCTGTGACCCCGAGCGGAATCGAACCGCTATCGCAGGAACCGGAATCCTACATTCTATCCATTAAACTACGGGGCCTTGTGTTGCCTATCCCCCAAACCCCCTTTCTGTAAAGGGGGCTTTCGGGCCTACGCCCGAACTACGGGGCCATACCTACCATTTCCACGAATGGCAACAATACTCTTTTCTTCGCCCCTACGGGGCGGTCAACTTTCAACTTTCAATTGACCACGCTTCGCGTGCTCTAAAATGCTCCCGCTCGGCATAGTCTGCAAGCAGCCTCTGCGCTCGCTTACTCGCATTTGCCTCAACTCTCAATTTGCAAATATCGTGGTTTTATTTGAGAAAACCACAAAATTTGTGTAGTTTTGCTCTTTGTGGAGTGGAAAGAGTTTATTGGGCTATGATTATTAAACTTACACCAAGAGAGCGCATTGAGAGAGTTGTTTGTTGGGCGGGGCTCAACACAAGTTCTTTCGCCTCCCACATTGGGCTCTCCTCGCCACAAACTCTCTACCAAATCAAGGCCGGCAAGCACGACATCTCGCGCGCCATCGCCGAGCGCATCTGCAATCGCTATCCCGAGATAGATTTCGTATGGCTCATTGCGGGCGAAGGTGAGATGTTGCGCCCACAGGATGCCTCCATTCCCTACTACACAACCGATTGCCAAGAGGTGGCCCTCGGCAAGAACCCCCTTTTCCCCATTGGGCGCGTAAATATGGCAGGGTGTGGCGACTGCGCCTTTGTTGCCCCCTACAACTCCCGCGCAATGGAGCCAGAGGTTAAGCAAGGGAGCCTTCTGTTTTGCAAGGAGGCAGTGGTGGAGGAGTTACAGGTGGGAAGCCTCTGCCTGGTGGCAACAAGGCACACCGCACTCTTGCGCAAGGTTGCCGAAATCACCCCCTCGCACATTGTTTTGGTGGCCAATGATGGGCTCACCCTCCCCACTTCTGTGGAGCGAACACTCATTGAGAGGCTCTACACCGTCAAGGCCTCCCTCGAATGGAAAAACATCTAATCTCTATGAAAATCAAAACAATAAACTCTGCGGCCCTCATCGTGGGGATCATCACAATCCTCTGTGTTGCGGTGGGATTGATTATTGGTCATTTTGTCAGCACCGACGGCTGGCTGTGGGGCCTCATTTTTGCCGTAAGCAGTGGCATTATCGTCTATGTGGGCGACAAGCAGGTTATGACGAGTTTCTTCATTCAGCGTATCAAACCCCTCTACCGCATTGTGCTGGGTAGGGATGTGAAGACCACCGAATTGACTGCCGAGTTGGAGCAGACAGAGCACCCCGAGAGGTCGGTGAGCGCCGAACTCAACCGCTGGGCAGAGCAGAACCAAAAAGAGATTGCGCGTCTGAAAGAGAACGAGCGCTATCGCAAGGAATTTGTGGGCAACGTGTCGCACGAGATAAAGACCCCCATTTTCAACATTCAAGGCTACATCTCCACTCTCCTCGACGGGGGAATGAACGACCCTGTGCTGATGCGTCGCTACTTGGAACGCACCGAGAAGAGCATAGACAGACTTATAAATATCACCAACGATTTGGAGTCAATCTCCAAACTCGAATCGGGTGTTTTGAGCCTCAAATATGAGCGCTTCGACATCGTGGCCCTCACGCGCGACATTGTGAGCACCATAGAGTTCGAGGCGACAAAGAAGAATATCAATGTTGTTGTGGGCTCCTCCAACGTCGTACCCTACCCTCCTGTGTGGGTGAAGGCGGACCAATACTACATCGAGCAGGTGCTCATCAACCTCATCATCAACTCGATTCGCTACGGCAATGAGGGGGGCGAAACATTCATCAAATTTATTGACCTCTTCGACAAGGTTTTGGTGGAGGTCAGGGACAACGGCAGGGGTATTGCAAAAGAGGATATTCCCCGCGTGTTTGAGCGTTTCTACCGCACCGATAAGGGGCGCTCACGAGAGCAGGGGGGCACCGGATTGGGACTTTCGATTGTCAAACACGTCCTCGAAGCACACGGAGAAACCATCAATCTGCGTAGTGAATTGGGGGTTGGAAGCACTTTTTCCTTCACTTTGAGCAAAAATTAGCACTTTTTTGCTACCTTTACCTGCCACAAACACGAAGTTAAACTTTACTTACAAGATATGAACAGATTTCTTTCGGTAGTATGGGATGTAGACCCCATTGCCTTTTCGCTCTTTGGGTTGGAGATTCGTTGGTATGGAATCTTCTGGGCGGTGGCATTCATCCTCGGCATCTACTTTTTCACAAACTTTGTGCGTCGTGAGAAACTCCCCGAAAAATTGGTGGATTCGCTCTTTTGGTACGCCACCATCCTCGGCATCCTCGGCGCAAGGCTCGGACACTGCCTCTTCTATGAGCCCGAGGTCTATTTGGCAGAGCCCCTGCGCATCCTCAACATCCGCGAGGGTGGTATGGCTTCACACGGTGCAGCCATCGGCTTCCTGCTGGGCCTGATGCTCTTTGCTTGGCGCAACAAAATGCCCTTCTGGTGGGCGGCAGACCGCATAATGATACCTGTGGCAATAGGTGGCGCGGGCGTAAGGTTCGGCAACCTTATGAACTCCGAGATTTACGGTGCCGTTACCGACCTGCCCTGGGGCTTCATCTTTGTGCGCAATGGCGAGAGCCTCCCAATGCACCCCACGCAGATTTACGAGGCCCTCTTCTATATTGCGGTATTCGTGGTGTTGCTGGTGCTCTACTATAAGGGCGACGCAGGACGCAAACACCCCGCGCTGATGTTTGGCGTGGGACTCATCGGCATCTTCCTCTCGCGCTTCTTCTTGGAGTTCATCAAGAATGATCAGGTGGCATTTGAGGCTGATATGACCTTGAATATGGGACAACTTTTGAGCATCCCCTTTGTGATTGCAGGCGTGGTGCTTGTAATCATCGGTCTCAAAAGCCAACCCCAGCACATCGCCTGGGCAGAGGAGTCCGCAAAACCAAAAGCAAAACGGGTCGCACCCCCAAAAACCAGAAAGTAGAACCCTAAAACAAACAACTCGTCACAATGAGCAACGTAGTAAATAAACTCATTTTCAACTGCCTTGTGCAGTATGGCAATGTTGCCCTCCCCGAAGTGGGCTCATTGCGTGTTGAGGGTAGCCCCAAGCGCGTACTCTTCACCGACAAAATCACCGAACACAACATCCTGATTACCGATATTATCGCCGAACAGGGCAACATCTCCATCGAGGAGGCACAGGGCCTCTATAACGATTGGCTGGGTGCTGCACGCCAGGAGGATGGCTCCATCGTTGCCGAGGGCGTGGGCACCATTTCACCCCGCCACTTCGCCATCGATGACGAACTGCACCGCGCACTCAATGGTAGCGATGTTCCCGTTGCAACCCTCCGCAAACGCACCTCGTTTGGTTGGGTGTGGTGGCTGTTGGGGATACTCGTTGTTGCGGGTGTTGTGATGTTCCTTATGCGCCCTTGTGAGAGGTGTTGCGCACCCCAGGTTGAGGAGGTTGTTGAACAACCCGCACCCCAACCCGCCGAAGAGGTTCAAGAGGAGGTGGCAGTGGTGGCTCCCGCACCCGCTATCAACCCTCCCGCTGCCAACAAACGCTACAATGTGATGGTGGGCGTTTTCACCATTAAATACAACGCACGCGCGTGCGCGAAACAAGACCCTCTGGGCCTCGGCAAGGATAACTACCTAATCACCCCCTACCCCGGTGGTCTGTGGGCGGTTGTGGCATACTCCACCAATAGCCCCGCAAAGGCCGAGGAGATGCGCCTCAAATACCGTCGCTTGCAAAAAGACGTTTGGGTCTGGAAGCGCTAAACACAAAAAACCATCGGGCAAACCCGATGGTTTTTTTGTGTTGCAACATACAATCGCTGACGCTATGCGTTTTGAAAAAAATGCAGAGAATTTGGCAAGTTTTAGGCGCACAAGAAAGCGAGGTGCCGTAACGGCACTTTTGTGATAGTGGGGGCTCCCAAGAGTTAAAAGCGCAGAGCGTGGAGGGATTTTTGTGCCAAAAGAAGGAGCGAGGTGCCGTAACGGCACTTTTGTGATGGTGGTACTCCCGAGAGTTAAAAGCGCAGAGAATTCGGCGAGTTATAGGCGCACAAGAAAGCGGGTGCCGTAACGGCACTTTTGTGAGGGTGGTTCTCCCGAGAGTTAAAAACGTAGAGCGTGGAGGGATTTTTGTGCCAAAAGAAGGAGCGAGTCCGCAGCCTACTTGATGTAGGTGAGGAACTCGCTCTCTGAATTTTGGTGCAAAAAGCACCCTCGCTATGCGTTTTTAATTGCGGCTACGCCAGGAAGAACCTTACCCTCAATAAATTCGAGAAGGGCACCACCACCTGTGGAAACGTAACTAACCTTGTCGGCAAGGCCAAATTTGTTGATGCAGGCAACACTGTCGCCACCACCAATGAGCGAATAGGCACCTTTGGTCTGGGTGGCCTCGGCAATAGCCTCGGCAACAGCTCGCGAACCTGTCGAGAACTTCTCAATCTCAAATACGCCTACGGGACCGTTCCAAAGGATGGTCTTGCAATCCAAAATCTCCTCGCGGAAGAGCCTCTTACCCTCCGAGCCAATATCCACGCCCTCCCAAGCATCGTCGATACACTTTGCGGGGGACTCTTGGGTGTTGGCATCGTTGGAGAAGTCGTCGCAAACGAGTGCGTCGGGCGACATCACAAACTTAATACCCTTCTCCTCGGCTTTTTTGAGGATGGCCAAAGCGGTGTCGAACATATCGGGCTCACAGATGGACTTACCAACCTTACCACCGAGAGCGGCAGCGAAGGTGTAGGTCATACCACCACCGATGATAATCTTGTCGCACTTCTCCATAAGGGTCTCAATAATGGAGATTTTGGTCGATACTTTCGAGCCACCAACGATAGCCACAAAGGGCCTTGCGGGGTTCTCCATAACGCTCTCAATAGCCTTCAACTCACCCTCCATAACGTAACCGAACATCTTGTCGTTGGGGAAGTAGTCGGCGATGAGCGCGGTGGAGGCGTGTGCGCGGTGTGCGGTGCCAAATGCGTCATTGATGTAGCAATCGGCATAGGATGCGAGCCTCTTCACGAACTCTTTTTGGCTCTCTTTCACAGCCTTCTTTGCCTCTTTTTTCTCCTCTTCGGTGGCATCCTCTGCCAAACCACGAGGTTTGCCCTCCTCCTCGGCATAGTAGCGGAGGTTCTCCAAGAGGAGCACCTGGCCGGGTTTGAGAGCAGCAGCCATCTCGGCAGCCTTCTCACCCATACAATCACCTGCGAAGAGCACCTTCTCTCCGAGGCGAGCCTCCACAGCAGAGATGATGTGTGAGAGGGAGTATTTTTCGTCGTTATTTTTCTTGGGACGACCCAGGTGTGACATAAGAATCACACTACCGCCACCTGCCAACACTTTTTTGATGGTGGGGATTGCGGCGCGGATGCGGGTGTCGTCACTCACGTTGAACTCTTTGTCGAGGGGCACGTTGAAATCTACGCGGATGATGGCGCGTTTGCCCTCAAAATTGTAACTGTCGATAGTCTGCATAATACTAACCTGTTATTTGTGCGTGTATGTATATTAAGTTTTATTTACTTCTTTTAAGCCGTTCAAGCCCACAAAGATAATGTTTTTGCCTTAAAAATCCACAACACTTTGGGGCTGGACACCTATTTTTCAAGCCTCGATTTTCAATTTTCAACTTTATTTGATACCTTTGTGACAAATCGTAACTAACAAACCTAAAATCACTATAAATTATGTACGGTAAAATCAAAGAACATTTGCAGGCAGAACTCGCAGGCATCCGCGAGGCTGGTCTTTACAAAGTAGAGCGTATTATTGAGTCGCCCCAGAGGGCTGCTATTGAGGTTGGGGGCAAAGAGGTGCTCAACTTCTGTGCCAACAACTACCTCGGTCTTTCGGACAACCCTCGACTCATTGAGGCTGCCAAGAAGGCTCTCGATAGTCGCGGTTTTGGTATGTCGTCGGTAAGGTTTATCTGTGGCTGTCAGGACCTTCACAAAGAACTCGAAAAGGCTATTGCCGACTACTTCGGCACCGAGGATACAATCCTCTACGCTGCTTGCTTCGACGCAAACGGTGGCGTATTTGAACCCCTCTTCACCGAGCAGGACGCTATCATCAGTGACTCGCTCAACCACGCATCCATCATTGATGGTGTAAGGCTCTGCAAGGCTGTACGCTACCGCTATGCAAATGCCGATATGGAGGAGTTGGAGAACTGTCTGAAACTCGCACAGGCACAGCGCTTCCGCATCATTGTGACCGACGGCGTATTCTCGATGGACGGCAACGTGGCAAAGATGGACGAGATTTTGGCTCTCGCCGAGAAGTATGATGCATTGGTGATGGTCGATGAGTGCCATTCGGCTGGCGTTGTTGGCGCAACGGGTCGCGGTGTGACCGAACTCTACAACTGTCGCGGTCAGGTGGATATTCTCACCGGTACGCTCGGCAAGGCATTTGGTGGCGCAGTGGGCGGTTTCACCACAGGTCGCAAGGAGATTATCGAGATGCTCCGTCAGCGCTCGCGTCCCTACCTCTTCTCCAACTCTGTACCCCCCGCAGTTGTGGGCGCAAGTATCGAGGTGTTCAAGATGCTCTCCGAGAGCAACGAGATTCACGACAGGTTGGTGGAGAATGTGGAGTACTTCCGCACCAAGATGTTGGAGGCTGGTTTCGACATCAAACCCACCCAGAGTGCCATCTGCGCGGTGATGCTCTACGATGCACCTCTCTCGCAGGTTATGGCTGCCAAACTCCTCGAAGAGGGCATCTATGTTACCGGTTTCTACTACCCCGTAGTGCCCAAAGGTCAGGCTCGCATCCGCGTGCAGGTGTCGGCAGGTCACACTCGTGAGCACCTCGACAAATGTATTGCCGCCTTCACGAAGATTGGCAAGGAACTCGGCGTACTCAAATAGTCGCTATGGCAAAGGTTACAATCGACAAAATAGACCGTAAGATTCTCCGACTTCTGGTGAGCAATGCGCGTATGCCCTTCTTGGAGATTGCCAGGGAGTGTGGCATATCGGGTGCGGCCATCCACCAGAGGGTGAAAAAACTCGACGAACAGGGGGTTATCCTCGGCTCACGCTTGGTGGTTGATTCCCGTTTGTTGGGCTACGATGTTTGCGCCTTTGTGGGCATCAGGGTGCAGGAGCCTTCGCTGGAAGGTGCCGCCATCGACCACCTACGCCAGATTCCCGAGGTGGTGGAGTGTCACCACATCACAGGTAAGGACAACTTGCTGGTGAAGATGTACTGCCGGGACAACAAACACCTTATGAACACCCTCGCCGAGAAGATTCGCAAGATACCCGGCGTGGTGGGAACCGAAACCATATTGAGCCTTTCCGAGGCCTTCTCACGTCAGGAAGATGTCAGCCACCTCTGCGATGAATAGTAACGAATTTAGACTCACACGCCTTTTCAGGCTCGAAATGGCACACGCCCTTGTCGGCTACGACGGGATGTGTAGCCAGATTCACGGGCACTCCTACCGCCTCGAAGTGACGGTGGGAGGCCTTTCGGTGGAGGGTGCAGAGGGTGCAAAGATGGGTATGGCCATCGACTTTGGCACCATCAAGGAGGTTGTGGAGAGGGAGGTTATCTCCAAGTTCGACCACTCGCTCACTCTTCGCCTTGCGCCCGAAACCGAGGAGGTTGTGGAGGTTCTTTCGCGCCACTTCGAGCGCATCAATGCTGTGGAGTGGCAGCCCACTTGTGAGAATTTACTTTCCCACTTTGCGGAACTCATTGCCCCTGCGCTTCCCTCTGGCACACGCCTGCTCTCCTTGCGCCTCCACGAAACGGAGAACAACTGTGCGGAGTTGGTGTTGTAGCACCCAACCATCAGCCCTCGGTCTTCGGCCCTCGGCTCTATACACACAAAAAAGGCTTCCCAGATTTGGGAAGCCTTTTTTGTGCGGTATATATACCTATTTAATTATTTGGTGCTCCAAGCGCCATTACCTTTATCCCAAGCACCCTCTGCAATAGTGTAGAGGTTGGTGCCATCGGTGGGGATAGTAAGGTCTGCGGTCTGATTCCACTTGTTGTCCCAGTTGTTTGCAACTGCACCAGGATTCATACGGCAGAAGATAACGCTGGTGTAGCCACCTACGGGGATATTAACCTCATAGATACCATCTGCATCTGCGTCGGTCATACCTACCCAAGCCTCGCCATCGCCAAAGAAATAGGCTGCAAAACGAGCACCGTCGGCCTTCCAGTTTGCATTAGGAGCAAGGTAGAGAACATTCTCGGTAACCTCGGGCTCCTCGGTAACGGGCTCCTCACCATTCTCTGTCTGCTCGGTAGCCTCTGCGATGTCGGCACCTGCGGTCATAACATAAACAACCAAAGAGGTCTTGTTGAAATAGATATCATAGGTACCAGCAGCCTCAACAGTAAAGTTGTTTGCGCTACCATCAACAGCGGTAACATATTTATTGGCCTTGATGTAGTTGATGTCGCCACGACCATAATTCTCTGCGTCCCAACTACCTACGGTGCGGATTTTGAACGAATCATAAGCAGCCAACTCTATGCCGGCAGCCACGAGCAAACCCTCGGTAGGGGTGGTGTAGAGAATCTCATCTGCTGCCCAACCACTTGCTGCAAACGAACCTACAACACCCAAGCCCGACTCCTCTGACAAGAAGGGGTCCTCAACGTCGCCCTCACCGGGTTTGTTCTCCTCACCGGGATTGAACTCCAAGTCCTCGTTGGTCTCCCAATCGCTAATCTCGGGGGAGAACTCGGTAGCCACAAGGTCTTTGCTGATGGTGAGGTTGGCGGTTGCAACCTTACCTGCTGCAAGGTCGGTAGCGGCAACAATGTTGAAGGTGTACTGACGGTTGCTCTCGGTGGTGACAATCATCTTGGGGGTAGCAGCCTCCTGGGGAACAACAATCATAGTCCAACCCTCGCCTGCTTTGGCAGCCTTAACGGTACCCACCTCGCCACTAACGGTAGCGGTGCCTGCTTTGAGGTCGAAAGTAGCAGCAGTATATACGTTTGCTACATAAACATCTTTGACAACCTCTTTCGAAGCGTTGTTAATCTTCACGTTGATTTTCGAGAGTGCGTGACGGAAGGGAAGAGTCACAGCCTCCTCGGTGGGTTTCGAAGTAGTTGCAGCAATCAAGAGGTCCGAAGCGGCGTATGCGCCCTCAACGCTCTGGTCTGCCTTAACTGCGAAGTTGTAACCCTCTGCCTTGTAGGTAGCCTCTGCCGAGTAGGGGTAGTAAGCCAACACGTCAGCGGTTACGGTCTCGTCGTCATACCAATAGTTGGTAGTTGCGCCCACGAGAGCACCACCTGTGTAGGTGTACTTTGCGTTGTTGAGGTAGGTAGCGTCGGTTACGATGTGAAGACCGATAGCGTCACCCTCCTCAAAAGCGGTGTCGGTAGCCCTTGTGAAGTTGTACATCTGTGCGCTCACAGCAATCTCTTTGCCATTGTTAAGCGCGGGAGCCTCGGGCTCCTGACAAGCGGTAGCGATGGTTGCAATAGCCATCACTGCTGCAAAAAGTTTAGTGAATTTCATTGTGTTTTTTAGTTTTAATTATTTGGTTTTGTGTTGTTTTCTCTTGTCGGTGGAGATTATTTTACACTCCAAACACCCGAACCACCATCAACCTCTTTCCACGAACCGAGGGTGAAGAGGTTTTTGCCGTCGGTGGGAATCAAAAGGTCGTGAGTCTGGTTTTCTTTGTTTCCCCAACTATTTGAGGTGCCCTTCATTGCGCAGAAGATAACATTGGTGCCATAACCCACAGGGATGTTCACCTCATAGATGCCATCGCTATCTGCGTCGGTCATACTTGCCCAAGTGTTGGTGCCAGTAGAGTCCTCCCAGAAGTAGGCCGCAAAGCGAGTTGCGCTTACGCTAACACTACCAGTCGAGAAGTAGATAACATTCTCGGTAACTTCGGGCTCTTCGGGCTCGGGCTCTGCGCCATTTGTGGTCTGCTCGGTAGCAGCAGTGTAGTCGGTACCTGTGGTCATCAGGTAGACAATCATTGCACCCTGATTGAAGTAGATATCGTAGGTGCCTGCTACGCAAACATTGATGTTGCCACTATTGCCATCGTTAACAACAGTAAAATATTTGTTGGCCTCTGCGTAATTGATTGCGTTTGCGCCAATATTGAGTTCATCCCAAGTACCAGCAGTACGAATCTTGAAGCCCTCACCTGCATTGAAGGAGATGTTCTTTGCTACCAAAAGTTCGGGATTCTCGGTGGTCACGAGGGGTACATCTGCACTCCAACCGCTCATTGCAAAGCCACCAACTACGCCAAGGCCCGAAGTCTGGCCCGAACCGTCATATACATAGCTTGCATCGTACCACTCACCATTATCCCAAGCGGTGATGTAGAAGTGGTTGTTGGGGGCAGTACCTACGGTCAAATTTACGGTCTGGTTCCAAACGTGGCCCTCGTCCCAACTAAACTCGGTGAACTCGGGATTCATACGGCAGAACAACACGCTGGTCATATCTGCTGCGATGGTACCCTCATATACGCCATCACCATCGTTGTCGGTGAGGGTTACATCCTCTGCGGTGCCAGCCTCATCCCAAGCGTGTGCCACAAACCAAGCGCCATCAACGTCCCACATATTGGGGTGGAAATAGATAGGATTACCCTCTTTGTTGTCGTCCTCGTTGTCCTCACCGGGAAGGTCTGTGTTGCCACCACTCTCCGACTGGCCAAACTGCAAATCATTGTCGGCAGTCCAATCGCTGATGGTGGGAGTGAAGGTGGTGTAGATGCTATCGTCCGAGAGGGTGATAGTTGCGGTGCTAACCTTACCTGCCGAGAAGGTAACCTCACCCGAAAGTTGGTAGGTGTACTGTTTCTCGGACTCGGTGGTAACGATGAGTTTGGGGGTTACGTTCTCCTGGGGAACGAGAATCAATGCCCAAGCCTGCTCACCAGCGGTGGTTACAGAGGCAGTTTTGATGGTGCCCTTACGACCACTTGCCACCGTAGCGCCCGATTTGAGATTTACGGTAGCGGTACCATAAACCTCCGAGAACCACACATTGTCAATAGCCTCCTCCAATTGGTTGTCAATCTTGATGACAACTTTCGAGAGTGCGTGACGGAAGGGGAGTTCCACAGCCTCCTCGGTGGGTTTCGAAGTGGTAGCAGCAACCATCAAGTCCGATGCGGTATAGTTGCCCTCCTTGCTCTGGTCGGCATTCACGGTGAAGTTGTAGCCACCAGCCCTGTAACTACCGGTTGCATCGTAGGGGTAGTATGCCAAGACATCTGCCTCGATGCTCTCGTCGGGATACCAATAGTAGGTCTCATCACCAACAAGCGCACCGCTCTTGTATGTGAAGTGTTTGTTGTTGAGGAAAGTTCCCTGGGGGATGACAATGTGAAGACCAATCTGGTCGCCCTCCTCAAACGCGGTGTCGGTAGCCCTTGTGAAGTTGTCCATTGTGGAACGAAGGCTGATTTTCTTACCCTCTGCTACGGGCTCCTCAAAGGGAGTCTCACACGAGGTTGCAATAGTAGCGAGCGCTGCAATTGCAAGGAAAAGTTTGGTAAATTTCATTGTTCTTTACTGTTATAGTTTGTGAATATTTTATTGCCAAATTCTCACAAATATAGCATTTTTTTCGGATACGCGCGCGTAAGCACGCATAAAGGGCTTGATTTCGAGAGGTTTTACCCATTTTTGGCGACGAATGGGAGGGTTTTAGGGTCTAATGTCGAAAGTCTAACGTCTAACGTCGCGGGGGTGCAGTAGGAAATATTCTAGGAACACTAGGGGTTTAGGGAATTTAGGGAATTTAGGGGCCCTAGTTCTCCGAACCTCCTCTCCCCCTAAAATAATTTTCGGGCTCGGCAAATGTTGTCGAGCCCGCGACGTTAGACGTTAGACATTAGACATTAGACGTTAGACTAAAAAACGCAGAGAAGCGAGCGAGTTTTAGGCGCACAAGAAAACCACCTCCGCAGTTTACATAAGGTAAATGAGGAGGTGGTTTATCGCAGTGCAACGACAAAATCGCCGCTTATGTGTGTTTTAGGAGCACTTTGACCAGCCGCACGAGTGACAAGTAGGACACCCGTTCTGATAAACAAGGCTCTCACTACCGCAGTTGGGACATTTTTGTTTGCTCTTGGTGCCGTCTTTGATGTACTGTTTCAAAGCACGCGCAACACCCGCCTTCCAAACATTGATACCATCGCTGGTGAATTGGAGGCTGTCTACAAGGTTCACAACATCCACAATGGGCATACCGTTGCGCAACACGCCCGAGATGAGTTTGGCATAGTTCCAGAACTCCATATCGAACAGACGCGAAATACCGCCTATAACGTGGGGATAGCCTCCCTTATCATTGAAGCGGAAGTCGTAGCGTTTGGTACCATCCTCCTCGCGGACCTTCACAATCCAACCCCTCTTGATGCTCTTGGGGATGTAGAGTTCCTCCTCGTCGAGTTGGCCGGTGAAAATCTCATAGGGCTTGCCATCGTGCATACCCACAAAGGCAATCCACTCTTCCTTGCCGTTGCGGAAGCGCACAACATCGGCCTCCAACTCTGCGGGGCGTTTGATGGGGGCTTTGGCCTCGGCGGGGGTTTCGGTCTTGCTCTTGGTATCCACAAGCACACCACTGCGCGAGCCGTCACGATAGACGGTAATACCCTTACAGCCACACTCCCAAGCGGTCTTATAAACATCGGCAACCAACTCCTCCGACACATTGTTGGGGAGGTTCACAGTAACCGAAATCGAGTGGTCTACCCACTTCTGAATTGCACCCTGCATCTTAACCTTTGCCACCCAGTCGATATCGTTGGCAGTTGCGTGGTTGTAGGGCGAAGCAGCAACCAGAGCGTCAATCTCGGCATCGCTCATCTCATTGAGCCTGCTCACGTCGTGGCCCGTAACCTTCAACCACTCAACGAATTTGTGGTGGAACACATAGTACTCCTCGAAGCAGTCGCCCACGTCGTCTTTGTAGGTAATCTTCACGTTCTGGTCGGTGGGGTTCACCTTCCTACGACGTTTATAAACGGGGCGGAAGACGGGCTCAATACCCGAAGTGGTCTGCGACATCAGCGACACAGTACCTGTGGGGGCAATGGTGAGCATTGCGATATTCCTACGACCATAGCGAACCATATCATCATAGAGTGCGGGGTCTGCCTCGCGGATGCGCGCAATCATTGGGTTGCCCTCCTCTTTCAGATTGTCATACATTGGGAATGCGCCACGCTCTTTGGCGAGTTTTACGGATGCGCGGTAGGCATTGAGGCACAACTCCTTCTGCACGCTCACCGCAAAATCAATAGCCTCCTCCGAGCCGTAGGTCAAGCCCAGTGCTGCAAGCATATCGCCCTCGGCGGTAATGCCCAAACCCGTACGACGACCTTTGAGTGCCTTCTCGCGAATCTTCTCCCACAAAGAGAGTTCCACGCGACGAACATCCAACTCCTCGGGGTCTTTGCCGATTTTCTTGTGAATGAGGTCGATTTTCTCCAATTCGAGGTCGATGATGTCATCCATCATCCTCATCGCCATCTCGATGTGTTTTGCAAACTTCTCGTGGTTGAACGAAGCCTCGGGGGTGAAGGGCTTATCGACATAACTATAAAGATTCAAGGCCAACAAGCGGCACGAATCGTAGGGGCACAGAGGAATCTCGCCACAGGGGTTGGTCGAGACGGTGCGGAAACCCTCGCTGGCGTAACAATCGGGCACACTCTCACGCAAAACAGTATCCCAGAACAAGCAACCGGGCTCGGCACTCTTCCACGCATTGTGGATAATCTTCTGCCAGAGGGCCGTTGCATCAATCTCCTTGCGGTAGAGAGGCTCGGCAGCGTCGATGGGGAACTGCTGAACATACTTCTCGCCGCTCATTACACAACGCATAAACTCGTCATCGACTTTGATGGAGACGTTGGCACCCGTAACTTTACCCTGCACGGTCTTGGCATCAATGAATCGCTCTGCATCGGGGTGTTTGATGGAAAGGGTAAGCATCAAAGCACCACGACGACCATCCTGTGCAACCTCGCGTGTGGAGTTGGAGTAGCGCTCCATAAAGGGAACGATACCGGTGGAGGTCAATGCACTATTGAGAACGGGAGTACCTGCGGGACGGAGATGTGAGAGGTCGTGACCAACACCACCCCTGCGCTTCATAAGTTGCACCTGCTCCTCATCCATACGGATAATGCCACCATAGGAGTCGGCGGGGGTGCGATGACCAATCACAAAGCAGTTCGAGAGCGAGGCGATTTGGAGGTTGTTGCCGATACCCGTCATAGGACCACCCTGGGGGATGATGTAGCGGAACTGGTCGAGCAGCCCGAAGACATCCTCGTGGCTCATAGGGTTGGGGTAGTTACCCTCGATGCGCGCAATCTCCGCAGCGATGCGGTGGTGCATCTCCTCGGGCGAACCCTCATAAATGCGGTTGAACGAATCCTTCAAGGCATACTTATTGACCCACACCATTGCGGCGAGGTCGTCACCCTTGAAATACTCTTTGGTTTTTGCCAACACGTCCTCGTACTTCAACTCCTTCAATTCAGAGGACACGCTCCCTTTCTCCATCTGTGCAGACATAGTTTAACTTGTGTTTTTTATTTTTTGTGTATTTGTTACAGACAAAAACAACTGCCCATCAAGCAGTTACCGTTTCGGCACAAACTGCGCCGACTTTGGTACAAAGTTGCACCAAATTTTTCGAGTTTTCCCAACAAATTGTCCACACTTTATAAACAAGTTATGAACACTTTTGTAAGGCCCTTATTTTGATAGGATTACACTCACCCTCTCGACCTTTCCTCCGAGAGGTGGTGCGAGTTTGGAAATCTTGATTGTGGATGTAACTATTTGAGGAAAAGCATTATGTATGCGTTCCAAGATACGCCAAGCCACATTTTCGAGAATATTCGATGGTTTTTGAATCTCCTCTGCCACCTGTTCATAGACGGAGAGGTAATTGACACTTTTCAACAAATCATCACTCTCGGGAGCGTCACCAATTTCAACAACCATTGTCAAATCTACATTGTAGCGGTTCCCAACCACCTTTTCGAGGTCGTAGCAACCGTGAGGAGCGCGAAACTCCATCCTTTCGAGTTGTATTGTGGCTCTCATTTTAGAACAAGCATTTTTGCGATTTCACATCCCCCACAAGGGTGAATATCTCACTCCACGCCTCCTCGCCAAAGGTTGTGCCCACCACCTCGATAACCTTACCTGCGGTGATGGCACCGATGGTTCCACATTGGCGCAAGTCCAAACCCTGACACAAGCCCGCCATAAAGCCCGCAGCGTAGAAGTCGCCAGCACCTGTGGTATCAACCCTCTTGGCTGCCGCCATAATGCCAACGTGGAGGCGTTCCGACTCTCGCTCTTTGATGAGGGCTCCTCGGGTGCCAATTTTCACAATTGCCAACTCACACCTTGCTGCGATAAATTCGAGAGCCTTCTCGGGGTCTTCCTCGCCACTGAAAGCCGCAGCCTCCTGCTCATTGGCGAAGATTATATCGACATATTTATCTACAATATCCAACAGAAAGGCCCTATTTTCGAGCACCACATTGTAACTTGCCAAGTCGATAGCCACCTTCAAACCACACGCTCTGGCGGTCTTGATTGCGTGGCGGATAACGGCGTGGCTCTGGACCATAAAACCCTCAATGTAGAGGCAGTCGTAGCCTTCGAACATCTCGGCGGTAATATCTGCCTCGCAGAGTTCAAGAGCCGCACCAAGATAGGTCACCATTGTCCTCTCGCCATCGGGTGAAACGAGCGCCAAGCACCTACCCGAGCGATTCTTGCCGTGAGTAATAAAGGGTTTGATTCCCAGGTTATCGAGCGCCTGCTCATAGAAGTGGCCTGTGGAGTCCCTCCCCACCTTGCCGATGTAGCCCACCTCGGCACCCAAACGCGCCATACAGCGAATAGTATTGGCGGCGCTACCGCCAAGCGAGAGTGTGTGAGGCAGGTCGGCAGTTTCGCCCTGAATCTGTCGTTGCAACTCTGCGTCCACAAGGTTCATACTTCCCTTTCCGAGGTTGAGTTTTGTGAGCACGTCGTCGTTACGAAGGTTTACCAAAAAATCTGTCAGGGCATTACCAATGCCAATCACTCGTTTAATTTGCATAGTTGTAAGTTTGGAATTAGTGGGCTACAAAGATAGGTTTTATGTTTGAGATTGACAACTACAAATGGGGGACAATCACGCCCGTCCACTCACACGAAATGGTCCCCTCGTTGCCCGAAAGAAACTCACCCACAATGGTGTGAGTGCCATCTGCGTTGGCGGTAATCGAAAGTGTACCCTCTTTTAGTACAGCATACTCCACCGAAAGGTCTTCATTTACCCTTTCGAGGAAACTTCCCAGTGCGGTGTTTGCACCATACATCCTACCCGGATAGAACACACCCGGCTCTTTCACGAGAATATCACCATCTCCCAGAGTACCCTCAACGTAGTTACCCGCAAGTCCCGCGCCCGGCTCGGAGAAGAGGCTCAATTGGAGTTTCATTCCTGGTTCATTGACGTGCAGATTGTCGTATGTGAGGTTATCGGAAGTGAAGAGCATCAATACGTGGCGATCACAATTCTCGTAAGAATTGTAGAGGTATGTACGCGCGTATGTGGGTTCAATAGTTACATCGCCGTCGAGTTCGGGGTTATACTCCTCGTCGTTACTCTTATCCTCCAAGACGATTTCGCCCTCAAAAGAGAACTTCATCTCCTCGCCTTGGGTTGTGGTAAGGTTCGCCACCACTTTACAACCCTTGTCGGTGTGTGTTACCACGACTGTACCTGCGGAAAATATGTGGTCTGTGATGCGATAAAGATCGCCCACTTTTTCCTCATTTTGCGTTGCTATGGTAAATTCGGAGGTGAGCACATTCATTCCTCTCTTGTCGCCAAGAGTGTAGGTTCCCTCGGGGACAATAGGATTGGTGTGGTCTGCGGAGATTGCACCCCAAATGTCGATTGAGAGCAACCAGCAACCAGGGGTTGTAGGAACATCGAAACCCTGTTCGGTCTGCCCAATTTGTGTGTCGTTGGTCAGTAGGAAATAGTAATCGGCATAGCCCTCATCCCAAAAGTCACCAAAGTAGATACCCCCCACGCAACGATTCAGAACGATGGAACCATCATCAACAATCTCCCCGCCGGAATTATCTCCCTCGGGGTCTTTGGGGGTTTCAACATTATCGGGATCATCGCAAGAGAACATTGTGAACGTGGCAGCAAGAGCCATAAGTATCATTGTGATTTTTTTCATCAGTTTCATAGTGACTAATTTATAAATTTGGTAAGTTATTTGTTTTGAACAATTTTGAGGCTGCTATTCGCATCGGAGGAGGTGTCCTCTTCCGACGAGAAATATTTCATATAGATGTAGGTTGTGCGCTTATAGCCGTCACCATTGGCACTCACCGTGAAGGTGATGGTTTGTGCCTCGGGGTCGTGGGTCACCCTCTTTCCATCGGTTTTGACAAGTATATTGTCATAGGGCTCCTCTATGGTCACAACCCCACCAGGTGTAGCATTACCAATCGAGTATTTGATGGTGAAAGTCTGCTCTTTGTTGTCAGTAGTGAGAGTGTTGGAGTGGTCGCCAGCCACAACCCTCTCGTCCTCCCAGATGAAGTAGGGTGAATCATCCACGAGTGTCACAAGCACCATCTCAACTTCGGAGGTTGCCACCTCTTCATTATCATTGATAGCATAGGCATAGATATACCACTCGGTATCGTAAAGAATGGCCGGGTTGTTGAGCACAAGCCCACTTTGGACACCTTTGACCACAAGGAATGTGGGATAAGTTGCCGAGAGGTCAAATTCGGGAATTTTATTGGGGTTGCTCTGGTAGTATGCACCCTCAAAGTCGCTCTTTGCAAGAGCACCCACCACATATTTCACATTATTGTTGGAGGGGGTGCAATCCACAATCACTCTGTTGTAGTGCAACTCCTTGATGGTGATCTCGAACTCTACGTTTTCGGTGGCAAGGTTGGCAATCTGCGTGAGTTCGAAGGTGCAGGTGGCAGCATAGTCGTAACTCACCCAAAGGGTTGCCTTGCGCTCTATGGGGTAGGCATTCTCATCGTAGTCGAAGGTGATGGTGTGCTCGCTCTCGTTGATGCTCACATTGTGTACCCATTTCTGACCATCTTCGGCTATCTCCACCCCCAAGACACCTCCCTCGAAGGGATTTTCGAGGGTGTATTGCAATGTGTAGGTTCCCCCCTCAATACTATCTATGTGGTCTGTGCCGCGCTGCAAGGCGAGGGTTGGGTAGGGTAGGAATTGGAACTCCTCGTAGGTCGGCTCGGCAACCAACATAGGGGTGCGCTCTGCATCGGCAGCCCTCACGACACCCGCAACCCACAACCACATAGGCTCTTGAGGTGCACCCTCGATGGTGATAGTCTTGGTTGTTGTGCCACTCAACAAGTAGTCGTCGAGCATATCGCCATAGAAACTATCACGATAGACCTCCGCCTCAATGATGGCATACTCCTCCAAGCCTCCCAATCCCTCGACGTAGGATTTGGGAGCCACATTCACCAAATAGGTCATTGTTGGGTTGGTGGGGGTTATGGTGAAGTCTATGGTCTCGGGGGTAACTTTGTGCACCTCCACAGCAAACGAGCCCGAAACCGACTCTTGTTTGACCGTAATGGTCGCCAAACTCTTTCCGCCATAGGTAACCTCAAAGGTTGCCTCGCGAGGGGTGGCCCCAACAGCAAGGTTGGCATCCACCACAAAAACTATCTCCTCGGGCTCTACCGCCAAGTCATTAATCCACTCTGCCGACGCACCCTCCGCCACAAGGGTCACACCCTCGGTGGGGTTTGTAAGGGTGTAGGCCACCTTTTGAGGTCCTCCCATAGCGGAAACCGCAATTGTTTGTTCGATGGTGATGGTGGTCTGTGGCTCCTCGGGCTCCTGACAGCCCACCAACACAAAGGGCAACAACAAGGTCGCCAAAAAAAGGTTTTTCACAATCTGTTTCATACTCTTTTTTATCGTTTGCTTTTTTGTTTTGTATCTTCTATTGCACACTGTCTATCCAAATGGTTACGGGGCCATCGTTGAGGAGTTCCACCTTCATATCGGCACCAAACCTACCACAAGGTATCGGCTTGCCAACGGCGGCAGAGAGTTTGGTCTTAAACGACTCGTAGAGCGGTACGGCCACACTTTCGCCCGCAGCGTGGATGTAACTCGGGCGGTTGCCTTTGCGAGTGGCGGCTTGGAGGGTGAATTGGCTCACCACCAGAACCTCGCCATCTACTTGGCGCACATCCAAGTTCATAACCCCATTCTCGTCGTCGAAGATTCGCAGTTGTGAGGTTTTTTTCACGAGGTAATCCACATCCGCTTCGGTGTCTTCGGTAGCCACCCCAACAAAAACCAGCAATCCCTTGCCAATCTCTGCAACCCTCTCGCCATCAATGGTTACACTCGCCCGCGCAACCCTCTGTATCAATGCTCTCATAAATCCTCCATTGCTAATACTAATGGGCCATTAGCCAATTGTCGCCCTCGCCAACATCCACCGTTAGTGGCACCGCAAGGCCCGCATTCTTCGCCACTGCCTCCATCTCTCGGCGCAAAATCTCGCGCACTCGCACCTTCTCACTTTTCAAAGCATCGACAATGAGTTCATCGTGCACCTGTAAGATGAGTCGAGAGCCAAGCCCCTCGCTCTTCAAGGCCCTCTCCACCGACGACATTGCAATCTTTATGATGTCGGCAGCCGAGCCTTGCAAGGGGGCATTTATGGCGTTGCGCTCCGCGAGGGAGCGAACCGTAGCGTTGGCGGAGTTGATGTCGGGCAGGTAGCGACGACGACCAAAGATGGTCTGCACCCAACCATTACCCTTTGCCTCCATTATTGTCTTGTCGATATACTCCTTAACCCCGGGGTAGGAGCGGAAATAGCCATCAATTATCTCCTTCGCCTCACCCATAGAGATGTTGTTTCCCATCCTCTGGCGCAAGCCAAAGGCGCTAATGCCGTAGATGATGCCGAAGTTGGCCATCTTCGCCTTGCGTCGTTGGTCGGAGGTCACCTCCTCGGGGGCGACGTGGAATAGGCGCGAGGCGGTATCGCGGTGGATATCTTCACCCTTGCCAAAAGCCTCAATCATCGCCTCGTCGCCACTCAAATGGGCCATCAACCTCAACTCCACCTGCGAGTAGTCGGCAGCAATGAGGATGTGGTCGCTATCCGAAGCCACAAAAGCCTCGCGGATGGGTTTGCCCAACTCGTCACGCACGGGGATGTTTTGGAGATTGGGATTGGTCGAAGAGAGCCTACCCGTAGCAGCCACCGCCTGATTGTAGGAGGTGTGGATATGTCCCGTTGCGGGATTAACCAACCTCGGAAGTGCCTCCACATAGGTGGAAAGCAGTTTTTTGATTCCCCTATACTCCAAAATAAGGGGCACTATCGGATGGCGGTCCGAGAGGAAAACGAGGTACTCCTCTTCGGTGCTATACTGTTTGGTCTTGGTTTTTTTGGGTTTGGGGTCTATTTTGAGAACCTCAAACAACACCACACCCAATTGGCGCGAGGAGTTGATATTCAAATCGGGCACGCCCGCCAGGGAGCGAATCTCCTCTTCAAGGGCGGCCATCCTCACCCCCAACCTCTCGGCATACTCCGCAAGGCGCACACAATCGACTCTCACACCTGCCCTCTCCATCTCCATCAAGGTCGTGATGAGGGGGTATTCGATGGTCCTATACAACTCCAACGCGCCCTCGCTCTCCAATTGGGGGAGGAGTCTTTCGAAGAGCCCAAGCGTCACATCGGCATCCTCGGCGCAATAGGGGGCGACGAGTTCCACAGCCACCCTATCCATTGTGAGTTGCTTGGACCCCCTTCCAATGAGCGTTTCAATCTCAATTGGTGTGTAATTTAAGAGTGTTTGCGCCAGAAAGTTGAGGCTATGTCGGCCATCGGGGTCGAGGAGGTAGTGCATAATCATCGTATCCCAAAGCATACCCTCCACCACAATGCCCTCGTGACGCAACATTTGGAGGTCAAATTTTATATTGTGGCCCACCTTCTCAATGGCGGCATTGCAGAGCAGGGGACGTAGCGCGTCAAAATCGGCCACCACCTTTGTTGGGAAGTAGTATGCCTTGTGGGGCTCACCACAGATGCCCACACCCACAACTCGGTCACTGAAATAGTCAAACCCTGTGGTCTCGGTATCTATCGCCAAGCGACCATAGCGGGAGAGTTCCTCCACCGCCTCGGCAACCCTCTCGGGGGTGTCGCAAAGGGTGTATTGGTGGGGGGTGTTGTCTATGGTGTTGTATAGTGGTGCGGAGGCCGAGAATAAATCCTGCGCAGGAGCAGGTACAGCCACCTTTGCGGGCTCGGGTGTCGGATTGCCAAAGAGGTCCAGCGAGGTGGCTTGTGGGGCACCCTCACCACACCTTGCCGCCTCCTTATACCCCACCGCCTCGGGGCACACCTGCGAGGTGAAGGGCGAAAAACTATCGCCCTCCATTTCGCGGAGGAACATTCTGAAATCCAACTTTTTGTATATTTCGCGAAGGGCTTCGCAATCGGGAGCACACATAGCCAACTCCTCGGGCACAAACTCCACAGGCGCATCGAGTGAGATGGTCGCCAAGATTTTCGAAAGGCGCAACTGTTCGGCCCCCGCCTCCACATTCTCCCTCTGTTTGCCTTTGAGGTGGTCGAGGTTGGCGAGAATCTCCTCTACGGTGCCTATTTCGCCCACAAGTTTTATGGCCCCCTTTTCGCCGATACCCTTCACACCGGGTATGTTGTCGGCAGCATCACCCCACAGCGCAAGAATGTCGATAACCTTGCGAGGGTCATCGAAGCCATAGTGCTCCTTGATTTGTTCGGGGCCGATAATCTCTACCCCCTCACCCCCCTTGCGCTGTTTGTAGATGCGCACATTGGGGGCCACGAGTTGTCCGAAGTCTTTGTCGGGGGTGACCATATAGACATCATAGCCCGCCTGGGCTGCTTTGTGCGAGAGGGTGCCTATGACATCGTCGGCCTCATAGCCCGCGACCTCCAAGATGGGGATGCGCATAGCGGCCAAAATCTCCTTAATATAGGGGACTGCCGCAATGATATCCTCGGGGGTTTCGGAGCGATTTGCCTTGTACGCGGGGAAGAGAGTGTTGCGGAAGTTCCCGCCTTTGGGGTCAAACGCCACACCGAGGTAGTGGGGGCGCTCGTTGATGATAATATCCCTCAAAAACTTCACAAAACCAAAGATGGGAGAGGTGTTGAGCCCCTCACGATTGCGCATAGGTCGCCCCGCAAAGGCATAGTAGGCCCTAAATATCTGCGCATAGGCATCTATCAAAAAGAGTTTTTCCACCGCGAAAAGTCTTTTTCTTGATTAGTAAATCGTAATGTCGTAGGGCATTCGAGCCTGAATGGAGGAGCCCTCCTTTATGGAGTTGTAGAGGGCGTTGAGGCTACGACTTGCCGAGCCCATTTCGCCCACAAGTTGTGGTGCCTTTGCCGAGAGGAGCGAGTTCATCAATTGAGTAAACTCGTCGCCCTCTTCGAGAATCTCCACCGTGCGCCAATCATCACCCAGATTTGCCTTTTCGGCAGCCACGACAAGTGCTTTTTGGAGTCCGCCAAACTCATCGACAAGGCCGATGCGCTCGGCATCCACGCCACACCACACCCTGCCTTCGCCAATGGCATCGACAGCCTCTACACTCATCTCCCTACCCTCGGCAACGTGGCCCAGGAAGGTCGCATAGACATCCTCTACGGAGCGCTGCATAAAGCCCATCTCGGAGGGGGTGAGACGACGGAACATAGAGCCCATATCGGCGTGGGGTGCGGTCTTGGCAACATCCACCGTCACACCAAGTTTGTCCTCCAAGACCTCGCCCGCAGTGACAATCACACCAAAGACACCGATGGAGCCCGTAAGGGTCGTGCGGTTGGCGATGATGTGGTCCGCAGGTGAGGAGATATAGTAACCGCCCGAGGCGGCATAGTTTGCCATCGAAACAACAATGGGTTTCTCCTGGCCCAGAAGTTGTAACTCGCGCCACATAATCTCCGAGGCAAGAGCGCTGCCACCCGGAGAGTTCACCCTCAAAACCACAGCCTTCACACCCTCGTCCTCGCGAGCACGACGTATCTGGTCGGCAGTTGTTGCGCCGCCAACAATACCCTCGGCACCCTCGCCATCGACAATCTCGCCATCGGCATAGATGATGGCCACCTTGTTGGGGGTAATCTTTGTGGGGACAACCGTTGAGGCGTACTCGCCAAGTGTTATCTCGTTAAGTTGGGCACCCCCCGCAAGGCCCCTCAACTCCTCCTCAACCTCGTCTTGGTACTTCAAACCATCCACAAAGCCCAACTCCACCGCCTTTGCGGGTGAGTTCACCGCGAGAGTTGCGGCATAGGCTTTCAACGTTGCGGGTGAGACCTTGCGCGAAAGAGCAACGTCACTCACGATAGCCTCCCAAAGAGCATTGACCATCGCCTCGGTTTGGTGGCGATTGGCTGGGCTCATCTCGGTGAGCATATAGGGTTCAACGGCAGACTTGTAGGTGCCGTGACGAACAATCTGCACATCCACACCCAACTTGTCGATGGCCCTCTTGAAGAAGATCGACTGCGAAGCCAGACCTCGCCAATCGAGCCCTCCCTGGGGATTCATATAGAGCCTGTCGGCAACCGATGCAAGCCAATAGGTGCCCTGCGAGTAGGTCTCGTTGTAGGCGATGATGGGTTTGCCCGAGTGGGCTTTGAAACCCTCCAAAAGTGCGCGCAACTCCTCAATTTGAGCCGTACCCTCAATCATTCCCGCGCCCGTAAAGTTCAGATAGAGAGCCTTGATGCGCTCGTCCTTTGCGGCAGCATCGAGAGTCTCCATAACATCGAGCATCGAGAGCGTTTTGAGAACCTCCATCGAAGAGAGCGAGGCAGAAGAGAATGTGGGCATACGGGGCGAATCGGCAATATTCTCATCAAGGTTCAGCACCAACACCGAACCATCCTCAACAAAAACCTGCTCGCCCTCCAATGAGGAGCCCAAAACCCCCGCAAACACAAAAAACAGAATCAGCGGAAGGGTTATCATCGCCAATAAAACGGCCAAAAATGTCTTGAAAAATCCTTTCATAGGGGTAAAATTTTTTATTTATAATACAAAGGTATGTTTTTTACGGCAAAGAAAGAGTATCTTTGTAGAGTTAATTTTTCAAAAAACCTCCTTCGGAGGTTGTATGCGAAGAAAAAACGGATAAAACAGAGAGAAATATGATTACAAGAGAAGAGATTGTTGAAATTCTGAAAGGAATCACCCACCCCGAGACGGGACAAAATGTCGTTGAGGGGGGTATCTTGCAGGAAGTAACCGTTGGTGAAGGTGGCAAAATCCACCTCACGATGGTCTTTCGCCGTCGCAGGGACCCCTTTGCAAAGAGTGTGGCTATGCGCTCCAAACTCGCTATTGAGGCCGCAGCCGAAGGTGCCGATGTGGAGATTCTCATCCGCGAGGGCGAAGATGCCCCCAAGCCACGCCAACACGAAGGAATCAAGAGTGTGAAAAATATCTTTGCCGTAGCCTCGGGTAAGGGAGGTGTTGGTAAGTCTACCGTTACGGCCAACCTTGCCGTTTCGCTCCACAAACTCGGCTATAAGGTGGGTGTGTTGGATGCCGATATTTACGGCCCTTCGCAGCCAAAACTCTTTGGTGTGGAGGACTACGCTCCCTGGGCCGAGCAGGTAGATGGGTTGGACTACATTGTTCCTGCCGAGAGGGGTGGTGTGAAGGTAAACTCCATCGGCTTTTACATTGGTGCCGAGGATGCTCTGATTTGGAGAGGCCCGATGGCTACCAACGCTCTTAAACAACTTATTAACCAAACCCTTTGGGGAGAGTTAGACTTCTTGCTCATAGATATGCCTCCCGGAACGGGCGATGTGCAGATTTCGGTGGCCGAGAATCTCCCCCTTACGGGTGCAGTGATTGTGAGCACCCCGCAGAGAGTTGCCACCGCTGATGTGGTCAGGGGTATGAAGATGTTTGAGGCAGAGGGAATTGGCGTTCCCGTGCTGGGTGTTGTTGAGAATATGGCCTACTTCTCGCCTGCCGAGTTACCCGACCACCGTTACTACATCTTTGGCCGAGGGGGTGCCCGCGAGATGGCGGAGAAAGAGGGAGTAGATTTCTTGGGCGAAATACCTCTTATTCAATCTATTGCGGAGAATTCCGACAACGGAACACCCGTTGCTCTCGGGAGTTCGGAGGAGGAGAGTTTCTACGCCGAGATTTGTCGAAGAGTTGTTGGCAAGGTCGTGAAATAGTGTTGAAAAGTCTGTGAAAAGTTGTTGAAAGAAATTAACCTCTTTGGGAAGAAAAAATTTGGATTTTCGCATCGAGCGTATATACCGCAACGATTCCGAAAAATGCAAGAAAAAAGTTTGAAATTTTCTCCTCAAAAAGTGAACAACCCCAAAGGGTGGAGTGTTTGTTTTTTCGGGCTGTTGATATGTTAATAGAGTTATCAACCGAGTGTTGAAAAATATCTCAAAGCGCTAATAATCCACAACAAAACAGGGATGATGTGGCGGGATATTTTTTGATAAATTTTGGGGTCGTGGAGAGAAAAAAAATTTACCAACACAACTAACAGCGTTTAATATTATTGTTCTTATATTTTTATTAAATTATTAAAGAAAGAAATTATTAATAATATAAAATTTGTGTCGATGGGGTTGCGTGAAAAAATCGACTCCCTCAAACGGGAGAAACGAGCCGTCGTATTGGCTCACTACTACACCAATGCCGATGTACAGGCGGCTGCCGACTTTGTGGGCGATAGCCTGGCGCTCTCACAAAAGGCTGCGGAGGTAGATTGCGATATTATACTCTTTGCGGGTGTGAGGTTTATGGCGGAGACGGCCAAAGTGCTCTCTCCCGCAAAAAAAGTGCTGCTGCCCGTCGTGGAGGCGGGGTGCTCGCTTGCCGACTCGTGTGATGCGACGGAACTTGCGCGTGCAAAGGAGGAGAATCCCGACCACTTGGTGGTTTCGTATGTGAATACCTCGGTGGAGGTGAAGGCGCTGACGGATATTTGTTGCACCTCTTCCAATGCCCTTGATATTATCAAGGCACTGCCCGAGGAGCAGAAGATTCTCTTTGTGCCCGACAGGAACCTCGGCTCTTATATCAATAGGTGTACGGGGAGGAATATGAGGCTCTGGAATGGTGCCTGCTTGGTCCACGAGGAGTTCTCGGCAGAGAAGATTTGTGCTTTGAAGGCCGAGCATCCCGAGGCGGTGGTCTTGGTGCACCCCGAGTGTAAGGCGGAGGTTGTTGCTCTGGCAGACTATGCGGGCTCGACTGCCGGTATTCTTGCCTACTGCGCACGCCCCGAGGTGAAGGAGGTGATTGTGGTGACCGAGAGCGGAATACTCTACGAGATGGAGAGTCGCTATCCCGACAAAAAATTCTACCTTGTGGAGCCCGAGAAGGGGTGCGAGAAGTGTGTCTCGTGTAGGGATATGAAACTCGTTACGTTGGAGAATATCTATCAGACCCTCCTCAATGAGAGTCCCGAGATTGTGATTGAGGAGAGTGTGCGCTCTGCTGCCGAGGGCTCCATCCGTCGTATGTTGGAGATGAGTAAGTAGGAAGGGCTTCTAATGAGAATGAAAACCCCGCTCACATTCGGAGCGGGGTTTTTGTGTGCGTATGCGCAGGGGGTGCACTATTTGATGTTCATCTCTTCAAGGAGCCAGCCGGCACCACCGAGGGTGTCGATACACCAGAGAACATAGCGAACATCCACGTTGATGGTCCTCTGTACGTTGGGCTCAAAGGCGATGTCGCCACTCATAGCCTCCCAGTTACCGTCGAATGCCAAACCGATGAGTTCACCGTGAGCATTCATAATAGGACTACCCGAGTTGCCACCCGTAATATCGTTGGTCGAGAGGAAACAGGTGTGGAGAGTGCCATCGGCATCGGCATAGGAGCCCCAATTCTTCTCGGCGTAGAGTTTTTTCAGACCCTCATCGACAGTGAAATCTACGGGGTTTTGGGGGTCCTCTTTGGCAACAACGCCATCAATGGTGGTGTAGTACTTGTAGAGCACACCATCGGCAGGCGAATAGGGAAGAATTGTGCCGTAGGTAAGGCGCAGAGTGAAGTTCGCATCGGGATAGAAACTCCTCTCGGGCTGCATCTCCATAAGACCTGCAATGTAGAGGCGGTGGCCTGTGTTGTAGTCATTTTTGAGAGGCCTAATCTTTGCGAGGAGTTCTTTGTAGAGGTCCGAAGCGTTCTTCATAATTACCAATGCGGGGTCGTTGTCGAAGATTGCAAGGTCGCCCGCAGCGGCTGCGTTCAGGAATTTCTGCTCGTTGGCAAATACCGATTTGTTGAACAAATCCTCCGTAAAGGCCTTCACATCGCCACCCCACTCGGTGTCGATAACAGCAAGGCTCTCGGGGCGACGCTCGGCAGGAATCATCTCCCTCAAAACCTCAATCATACGGCAGGTTACAAGTCTGTCGGTGGCCTCGTCGTAGTCCTTATAGAAGGCTTTTGTGCGCTCCACAGCACCCTCCATACTCTCCGAGCGCTTGTAGGCGTTATAGAATGTGGTAGAGGCATTGAAAATCTCGGCAGCACGGAAGAGGGTTTCGCTCAAAATCTGTGCGTCACTCTCGTAGGGGGTGGCCTCCGTTACATATTTTTCGATAAGGGGGAGTGCATTGCCATATTTCTCGATGCGTTTTTTGTCCATATTCTCCCATACCCAAGCGGTAAAAGCCTCCTCCTCGGCAGCTTTTTGGGCCTTCACACCAAGTTTTTCCACACCCCTCGACTTGCCAATCGAGTTTTTCCAATAGTTCGATGAGGATGCATATTTCGAGGCATATTTGATGCGGATGGCATCGTCGGCAGCCATACGAACTTTCAAGATAGCCTGCCTCTCGCCACGAATGTAGATGCGGTTGGGGTTATCAACGGTGAGCATCTTGTCAATCTCGTAGGAGGTCATATAGCGGGTGGTGGTGCCGGGGAAACCCATAATCATCGCATAGTCGCCCTCTTTGTAACCCTCGGTGGAGATGGTCAGGTATTTGTCGGCCTGGTAGGGAACATTCTCGGGAGCATACTCGGCAGGAGTCTTGCCATCGGGTGCAGCATAAACCCTGAACACCGAGAAGTCACCCGTATGACGAGGCCACATCCAGTTGTCCGTCTCGCCACCAAATTTGCCGATAGCATAGGGAGGAGTACCCACAAGGCGCACATCTTTGTAGATCTCGGTTACGAACATAAAGTATTGGTTGCCACCGAAGAAGGACTTTATGGTGATGGTCTTACCCTCGTACTTTTTGTCCATTTTCTTTTGGAGCGAAGAGGTGTTTTTTGCAATCTTATCCTCTCTCTCATCGTAGGTCATATCCTCCTTCACACCTTTGAGAACACTCTTGGTTACATCCTCAATGTGGCGGACGAAGGTCACGCGCAAACCAGGGGCGGGCAACTCCTCTTTGGTATTCATTGCCCAGAAGCCGTTTTTCAGATAGTCGTGCTCAACGCTGCTCAACGCCTGGATGGAGCCGAAGCCGCAGTGGTGGTTGGTGAAGAGCAGACCATTGGGCGAAACAATCTCACCCGTACAGCCACCGCCAAAAATCACAATGGCATCCTTCAACGAACTACCATTTATGTTATAAATATCCTCGGCAGAGAGTTTAAGACCCTTCGCCTCCATATCTTTTAGGTTGAGTTTCTTCAACAAGGGAAGCAACCACATACCCTCGTCGGCAAAGGTGGTGAGGGTGAAAAGCGCAACAAGCGCACTCAAAATTAATTTTTTCATCGGAATCTTTATTTTAGGTTAATAAATAATCTCTACAAAGCCTGGAATATTTCGACGGTCAGGTAGACCGCAACGATGAGTTTTATGCCCGTTCCACACAAAAAGGCCACGAAGGAGCCGAAGGCAACTTTGAAGGCGCGGGCACTGTCGGAGCCGTTGTGGGTGAGTTCGCCAATGAGCGCACCGAAGAAGGGACCGAGAATGAGCCCAAGAGGACCCGCAAAGAAACCCACGATGATACCAATCATTGAGCCTCGGGTTGCCGCTTTGGAGCCTCCAAACTTGTCGGTCATCACCGCAGGCAGAAAGTTGTCCAACAGAGTTACCGCCACAGCAATAATCGCCCAAAGAACGAGTTGTGAAGAGGTGAATGGCGCTCCCGCCCAATAGCAAAGGAGCACACCGACGTAACAAATGGGGACACCGGGGAGTATGGGTGCGATACACCCAACAACGCCTACAATGGTGCAGATGATGGCTAAAATTTCTAAAACATCCATAGTCAAAAAATCTTTTGTTGGGGTTTGTTAATTGTTACAAAGATAACAATTTGAAACGAGTTTACAACCGCGCCAAAGCACAAAGAAGGATTTTTTTGTGGGAAAAGGGTTGTACTTACCACAATTTTTATACCTTTGTGGAGTTGTTCGGCAAACTTGGACATCGGAGCAAATCGGCTCAAAAAAGCGGGTTAGATGTTGAGGTTATGGGTTTTAGCCCTGCCATTAGAGCCCGTCGGACAGCGTAGCAAAAAGGGAGAAAGTAACATTGGAGGGCAAAATGCAAAAGAGAAACGAAAAGAGAGAGGGCGTTTTTGACCTTGTGAAGTTGATGAGCAAGGCAGAAAAACGCAACTTCAAACTCTACTCCACAAGGCTTGGGTGTAACGAGGGGGCAAAATTCCTCCTTCTGTTCGACTGCTTCGACACAATGGAGCAGTACGACGAGGCAAAAGTTCTCGCCCTCTGCCCCACCATCTCCAAACAACAACTCCCCAACCTGAAAGCACACCTCTACAAACAAATTCTCACCTCGTTGCGAATGTTGGGTGTGCAACACTCCCCCTCCCTGGAAATCCGCGAACAGATAGACTTTGTGAAGATTCTCTTCGACAAAGGGCTCTATGTGGAGGCGCAAAAGATTCTCGACAAAGTCGAAAAGAGGGCTACCGAGTATGAACTCCTCCCCGCAATTTTGGACATCGTGGAACTCAAACGCCAATTGAAGGTTTTGAGTTATTCGAGCGAGATGACCACCGCTGCGGATGTGACCGCAAAGGCAGCGGATGTAATCTCCGACAAACTCGCACACATTGCCAACCTCTCCCGACTTGCGGTGCAGTGTTACGCCCTCCACCAGAACCTCGGTTTTGCTCGCTCGCAGAAGGACCTCGACAGGCTGAACAACTATTTCAAGCCCCGAATCGAGGCCTATGAGGGTGTGGAGATGGGCTTCACGGAGCGCTTCTACTTCTACCAGGCAAAGGCGTGGTACTACTATATTGGCCACAAAACAGCCCTCTCATATCGCTATGCCCTCAAATGGGTATCCCACTTCAACTCGAAGCCCGAGATGAAGGAGTTTATGTATGACGGATATATGCGTGGCTACGCTCACGTCTTGGACGGGATGTTCCTGATGCACAAATACTCGGCCTTTGTTCGTACCCTCGAAGAGTTCGAGGCAGAGAGCAGAACTATCGGTATGCTCAACGACAACGCAACGATGATTTCGCAGGGCATTCTCTTTACCGGACAACTCAACAAGTGCCTTATGTCGGGAACCTACAAGGATGGTCTATGGATTGCAAAGAACATCGACTCCTACCTGAAAAAGTACGGCGATAGGCTCACCATCCACGAGAAAATGCCACTCTACTACAAGGTGGCAACCCTCTACTTTGGCGATGGCAACTACACGAAGTGTATCGAATACCTCTCCTATATAATATCCGTAAAGGACCACAACATTCGTCGCGACTTGCAGTGTTACGCCCGAATGTTGAACCTTATGGCGCTCTACGACGCGGGACTCGACTTCAACATCGACTACCAGATACGTTCCGTCTATGCTTTCATTGTGAAGATGAAGGATATGACCGAGATGAAAGAGGAGATTCTCTCCTTCTTCAAGAGTTTCGGCAACGTCAATGCCCTCGACCTGAAAAGGGAGTTGAAGGCGCTACACGAGAGGCTCAAACCCTACGAAAACCACCCCTACGAAAGACGTACATTCTACTACATAGACCTCCTTTCGTGGTTGGAGAGCAAGATTTCCGACAGGAGTATGGGTGAGATTGTGAGGGAAAAATTTGAGGCATCGCAAATGCAAGAAAACAAAAAACCAGAGAGTAAAAAATGGCTTCATCGATTATTCGGAATATAGAGAGCGACGCGGATTTTGAGAGCAAAATCCGCCCACAGGAACTCGACTCCTTTCACGGACAGCAGAAGATTGTGGACAACCTGCGCATCTTCATCAAGGCCGCACTTATGAGGGGCGAGTCGCTCGACCACGTCCTCTTTCACGGCCCCCCGGGATTGGGCAAGACCACCCTTGCAAACATTGTTGCAAACGAGATGGGGACAACTTTGAAGGTCACCAGCGGTCCCGTTTTGGACAAACCGGGCGACTTGGCAGGTCTGCTCACCAACCTTTCGGAGGGCGATGTGCTGTTTATAGACGAAATCCACCGATTGAGCCCCATTGTGGAAGAGTATTTGTACTCTGCGATGGAGGATTACAAGATAGACATTGTGCTGGACAAGGGCCCCTCGGCGCGCTCTATACAGATAGAACTCGCACCCTTTACCCTCATTGGCGCAACCACCCGTAGCGGATTGCTGACCTCTCCTTTGAGGGCAAGGTTTGGCATCACCTGCCACCTCGAATACTACGATTCGGAGGTTTTGAGTGGCATCGTGAAGCGCTCGGCAGGAATTTTGGGGGTCGATATTGATGACCAGGCGGCACACGAAGTCGCACTGCGCAGTCGTGGCACCCCCCGTATTGCCAACTCGCTACTGCGTAGGGTGAGGGACTTTGCAATGGTGGAGGGAGATGGTGCCATCAACCTTGCAATCACCCGCCGCGCATTGGAGGCACTCAACATCGACGCTCGCGGTCTGGATGAGATGGACAACAAGATTCTCCGCACCATTATCGAAAAGTTTGGCGGAGGCCCGGTGGGTGTCAATACCATTGCAACCTCTGTGAGCGAGGAGGCGGGCACCATCGAGGAGGTCTACGAGCCATTCTTGATAAAAGAGGGCTTCCTCAAACGCACACCACGAGGAAGAGAGGCGACAGACCTCGCCTACTCACACCTCGGCTACACCCGCAACCCCGAAAGCGGTGTGTTGTTTTAGATGAGAGAAAGACAGAAAACCAAATACATTAACTTCAAAAAAACAAAAAACTATGAATCAGAAAAAACAGAATTATGCATTGCCCATCTTGGTGATGATTTTGCTCTTTGGTATGATTTCGTTTGTTACCAATCTGGCATCTCCTATGGGTGACGTTTTGAAGAACCAATTTAGCGTACCCAACTGGATGGGTACTCTGGGTGTCTTCGCCAACTTTATCGCATACGCTTGTATGGGTATCCCCGCAGGTAATATGCTCCAAAAGTATGGCTACAAAAAGACCGCTTTGGCAGCCGTAACCGTTGGTTTTGTGGGTGTTGGTATCCAGACTATCGCAGGCCTTTTGGAGGGCAACCTCGCATTTGGCGTATATCTCTTGGGTGCCTTCGTTGCCGGCTTCTCGATGTGTATGCTCAACATTGTTGTCAATCCTATGCTTAACAAACTCGGTGGTGGTGGCAACAAGGGCAATCAGCTCATCCAGATTGGTGGCTCGTTCAACTCGTTGATGGGTACCGCCGTTATCTTCCTCACAGGTGTGTTTGTTCCCAGCGTTGTTGATGCAAAAATCAGCCAGGTATTCCCCCTGATGTTCATCGCAATGGCAATCTTCGCACTCGGCTTCATCGTTATCTCGCTGACCAAAATCCCCGAGAACGAGAATCAGGCTGTTGCAAAAGGCGAGAAATCGCAGTATGGTCCTATGTCGTTCCGCCACTTCGTATTGGGTGCAATCGCTATCTTCATCTATGTGGGTGTTGAGGTTGGTATCCCCAATGTATTGCAGAAATGGTTGCAGAACGGCGGTCTTAATGTGGCTACTGGTGCCGAGGCTATAGCAGGTACCGTGACCGCAACCTATTGGTTGTTGATGCTTGTTGGTCGTCTGGTGGGCGTTGCTATCGGTGCGAAGGTTTCGGCAAAGAATATGCTCTCGGCTGTCTCCATCATTGGCCTTATCTTTGTTGCCTGTGCAATCCTCCTCAACCCTGCAAATAGTGTAAACCTCCCCGTATTCAAGGGTACCGAGGGCTTCGGTATGGCAGAGGTGCCTATTAACGCAGCGCTCTTGGTTCTTTGTGGTCTTTGCACTTCGGTTATGTGGGGCGGCATCTTCAACCTTGCTGTTGAGGGTCTTGGCAAATACACCGAGAAGGCTTCGGGTATCTTTATGGCACTCGTTTGCGGTGGTGGTATCCTCCCCTTGCTGATGAATGCTGTTGTAGACGTTGCCGGCAACTACTTGGTAAGTTACTGGGTAATCTTCGTTGGCCTCATCTACCTGCTCTACTACGCACTCATTGGTAGCAAAAACGTGAACAAAGACATCCCCACCGAGTAAACCTCGGCGGGGATACCCCCCCCAAAAAAAATAAACCACCCAAACAATGTATATAGCACAACAAAAACGCAAGGAAAATATTGCTGAATACATACTCTACCTCTGGCAGTTGGAGGATTTGTTGAGGGCCCTGAAATTCAGTCCCGAGGCAATCTACTCCTCGCTCGTTGAACCCAACGGGTGTGAGGAGGCGGAGAAACAGCAGATTTTTATGTGGTATATGAGCCTCGCGGGACTTATTCGAGAGGAGGGAAAGAGTGAGCAGGGACACCTCTCACACACCCTCCACCTTATTGCCGATATGGAGAACCTCCACTTGCAACTCCTCGAACTCCCCCTCGGAGCCACCTATCGCACCCTGTGGGCACCCCTCAAAGAGGAACTCTCACGTTTGCGTATTGTCTTGGCACGCGACGGAGTGAGTGACATTGAACTCTGTTTCAGGGCTCTCTATGCCACAATGCTCTATCGTATAAAGGGTGATGAGAGCAAGGCTGGTGCTATTGAGGATGTTGTAACCCTCATCTCCCCCGTTATTGCAACCCTCGCCGATATGTATGGCAAAGTGGAGCGCGGTGAGGTGGATTTGTTTGGAAAGTAGCGCTGAATACACATTGTGTGAGGCTTAAACAACGAGGTGCGCCCATTTGGGCGTACCTCGTTGTTTTGTCTAATGTTTGCCCCCCTTCCTCGCTTGGATTGTGAATTTTTTTTTGGGTACAAAGTACCCAAACCGAAAACAAATATAGAATTGTTGCAAAAATTTAGTTCTATGTATTGCAAGGTACTAAAATATTTTTATATCTTTGTAGTGCAAAACAATCAAACTTTCAGAAAAAGTGAACAAAAGATTAAGTGTAAAGATTGGTACAACGGCATTTTCCATTGAGGATGATGCCTATCGTGCCCTGGGTGACTACCTCGACGACATCCGCGAAAGGTTGGAAGAGGAGTCTGCGGTAGAAACAATGAATGACTTGGAGATGAGGGTGGCAGACCTTTTGAGTGGTTGGCTGGGTGACCCCGAAAATGTGGTGGACATCTATCACGTCCGCAAGGTGCAGGAGGTGATAGGTCGCCCCGAAGAGTTCGGAGAGTTGCGTCGCCCCCAAAGTGGGCATCTGGGTAAAGAGGAGGCCATCAAGAGACTTGCGAGAACCTCGGGTGACAAGGTTATTGGTGGTGTGTGTGGTGGCATTGCAAAATTCACCAATATCGACCCTACCCTATTGAGAATCGTGACTCTGCTGTTGGTGCTCTTTGGTGGTTTGAGCCTTTGGATTTACATCATCCTCTGGATTTTTTTACCTCTTGACAGTAAGCAGAAATAACACCCTAAAACAGACGAGATTATGACTTTTTGGCAAGTGGTTTTGGCGATAATATTCCCTCCGCTGACGGTCATCAATAGGGGATGTGGCTCGTTTCTGATTGTGCTACTTCTTACCGCTGCCGGCTGGGTGCCGGGAGTTATTGCCGCGCTGATTATTCTCAACAAAGACAAACGATAGATAAACCCCAACACTATTATATTTTTTTTGCAACTATGGAGATAATGAACGAACCCCGAAAACTCTACCGCAGCACGACAAATCGTATGCTCGGAGGTGTTTGCGCCGGATTGGCAGAGTATTTCAATGTGGACCCCACACTTGCGAGGGTGGTGGCTGTGTTGCTCTTTTTCTTTCCTGCGATGCCCGCAGTTCTGTGCTACCTTGTAGCCTGGGCGTTGATTCCCGAAAGGAGGTAGCCTATGGCAATAAACGTAGAGAACACCAAAGCGCAAATGCGTAAGGGAATCCTCGAATATTGTATTCTCTCGATTCTCTCACGCGGGGACTCCTACGCGCCACAAATCATCGCCGAACTGAAAGGTGCGGAGATGATTGTGGTCGAGGGGACCCTCTACCCCATCCTCACGCGCCAAAAGAACCAGGGACTTTTGACCTACCGCTGGGAGGAGTCGCCACAGGGCCCACCTCGCAAATACTACTCCCTCACAAATGAGGGAAGGGAGGCCCTTGCACAACTCGACGAGTCGTGGGATGCACTTGTGGGACAGATTGACACCATTCGTGGGCGTAAGTAGCCTTGTGCCCTGACTTAAAACATAACAAATCAAACAATAACCTCAATACACGAAATATTATGGAAGAAATTGTAAGAGTGAAAGTTGCGGGCACCTCGCTTGCACTATCGAAGGGTGCCTTTGCGGTGCTCTCCCACTTCCTCGAAAACACCCAGAAGGCCTACGCCTCCTCCCCTACCCAAAAGGAACAAGTGGAGTTGGTGGAGAGCCGGGTGGTTGCCACCCTGCTCGAAAAACAGAGTGCCTCGACGGTGGTAGAGAGGGGTGTTATGGAGTTGGTTGTAGCCTCGGTGGGTTATCCCGAGGGCTTCACCCCCACAGGTTCCCCCGAGAGCGTAAAAATACCCAAGACCACACCCCAAAACCACACCCAACAACCCGAAGTGGGCACATTGGGGCGCGTGGTAATCACCGTTGGTAAAGTTCTGCTCGGCATTATGTTGGCCGTTTGGATACTTGCCGCCATTGGTCTGCTGGTTGGTTTTGTGGCGCTTGTGGCCATTGGTGATATTTGGGCGGACTATTTGGCGCTCCCTTTGGATGGTATCTCACCTGTGGTTTTTGTGGGATTGGTGTGTGCTGTCATTGTGCTCTTTATGGGCATTGTTGCCGACCTCGGCTTCAAACTCATCTCGGGGCGCAGGGTCAATCTTCGCAAATTGGCCGTATCGGGCGTTGTGTGGCTCATTTTCTTCCTGTGGCTCATCTTTGCCTCCATCCGCAATACCGATAATTGGGTGATTTGGGCCCAACAATCGGGGGCCAAAATCGAGCAATGGGAGAGAGATTTTGACCAATGGGAGGATAACTTCGAGGAGCAGTTGGAGAGTGCCATTTTTAACCCCACATTGGTTGATGGTGCCGAAACTCACCTGACCTTCTATTTGTACGATTTGGGCGACAGCCTTAAACTCGAAAAACTCTGTGAGGAGTTCGACGAACTCTACCGCTACGACGACCACATTATTGGCCTTCTTGTGGATGGCACCGAGGTCGTGATTGATGTGACTATGTCACAGAAAGACAATATAATCAGTCGCCAGACAACCATCACAACACCCACAGGTGTGACAACCATCAATGTGTGTGTGGATAGGTGTAGTGGCAACCTTATGGATTACAAAACAAACCAACAAACAAATCTATAAACAATGGAAGTACTGAATGAAGAAAAAACGTGTGAGGCGACCCCTAAACGTGCTCTCACCGACTCCACCTACCTCTTTGCCGGTGTTTTAATGGTGGTGTGTGGCCTCGTGTGGCTTATGAGCAACTACAACCTTGTGGGCCCAGCATTTATGGATGCCATCTTCTCGTGGCAGATGCTTATTGTGGCCATTGGTGGCTGGCTCCTGTGTGCCCGTAATTGGACCCTCGGAGGCGTGGTTACGGCAGCGGGTGTGATGCTCTTGCTCTTCGATGTGTTCAACATCTACATCTCCTTCGAGAGATTCATTTTGCCGCTGTTGGTGGTGGCTGCGGGTGTGGCTTGCGTGGTCAAGGCACTCCAAAAATAGCCCCATAGGGTGGGAAATAGAGAAAAGTGGCGGTTTTTCGTGAGAAAAATCGCCACTTTTGTGTTGTGCTCATTATTTATTTTTAACTTTGTAAGTTAAAAAACCAGAAATCGTAACTATGGCACTGATTGACAAAATTAACGACCTGCTCGGCAGGATTGAGAGTTTCAACGCCTCCTCGGCGGCAGAAATAGAGGATTTTCGCGTGAAGATTCTGGGTCGCAAAGGCGAACTCAATGAGATATTGGAAGAGTTCAAAACCGTTCCTTCGGAAGAGAAGCGCGTTTTGGGCCAGCAGATTAACGCCGTGAAGACCAAAGCAAACGAGCGCATCGCAGCCCTCAAAGAGGCTCTTAACAACGCCCCTGTTGCAACCACTTCGAGTGGTGACCTCTCGCGCCCCGCAATGACCGAAAACCTCGGCTCGCGTCACCCTATATCGCTTGTGAGAAACGAGATTTGCGACATCTTCTCGCGTCTGGGCTACACCGTAGCGGATGGTCCCGAGATTGAGGATGATTGGCACGTTTTCTCGGCTCTGAACTTCGCTCCCGAGCACCCCGCACGCGATATGCAGGATACTTTTTTCATTGAGAAACACCCCGATGTACTCCTGCGTACCCACACAAGTTCGATTCAGGTGCGCACGATGGAGCCCCAAAAGCCCCCTATTCGCGTGATTTGCCCAGGTAGGGTGTTCCGCAATGAGGCTATCTCGGCGCGCGCACACTGCATCTTCCACCAGATTGAAGGACTCTACATCGACGAAAAGGTGTCGTTTGCCGATATGAAGCAGTCGCTACTCTACTTCGCAAAGGAGTTCTTCGGAGAGCAAACACAGATTCGTATGCGCCCCTCCTACTTCCCCTTCACCGAACCTTCGGCAGAGGTGGATGTGTCGTGTAACTTGTGTGGAGGTAAGGGCTGTAATGTGTGCAAGGGTACAGGTTGGCTCGAAATCCTCGGTTGCGGTATGGTAGACCCCAACGTCTTGGAGGCAAGTGGCATCGACAGCACCAAATATAGTGGCTTTGCCTTTGGTATGGGTATTGAGCGCATCGCTATGTTGAAGTTTGGTGTGAAGGATTTGAGACTCTACTTTGAGAACGATTTGAGGTTCTTGGGGCAGTTCGACTCGGTGCTCTAATTTAGGCACCCCCACTCCCACCCCACCCTGCAATTATGACAAGGCGCTTTGTACAAATATGCCTATTGCTATCTGTTCTCTCCCTTTTTGCCTGTGTTCGGACACCGCAAAAAGGGAGTGAGGCATTTGTTGTGGAGGTGCCCGAGATATACCACAACGACACTCTTCGTGCGGCCTATCTCTACACCGAAGGTGTGAAGGCTATGGCTATGGCGGAGAACGAGTTGGAGGTGGTGCCCTACTTCCAAAAGGTGCTCGAAATAGACTCCCTTCACGCACCCACCCACCATAGGCTGGCCGATATTTACTACTCCCACAATATGGCTTTGGCTCGCCCCCACGCGGAGTTTGCCTACAAGAGTGATAGCACAAATCTGGACTACGCAAGCCTCTATGGTTATCTTCTCGCCTCGCAGGGTGAGTTGGCGAGAGCAAGGGGTGTTTATGAGCAAATCATCGCCCGAAAACCCCTCCCCGAGCCATACAAGTTCTTGGCTATGCTCTATGTGGAGAGTGGTATGCCCCATATGGCGGTGACGGTGCTCGATTCGGCAGAGTATAAACTCGGACGTGTAGAGGAACTCACAAAGTATAGGCGCGATTTGTTGGTAAGATTGGGGCTCTATGACCGCGCCATCGAGGAGGCTCTCCTGGCAATAGAGGGCAATCCGCGTGATGTGGACAACCACCTGGTGCTGGCCATCCTCTATGACAAAACCGAAGAGCCCACGCTTGCCGAAGAGTCCTTCAAGAGGGCTGTGGAGGTGAGCCCAAATGATGTGAGGGCACTCTCTTTCTTGGGTGATTTCTACAAAAATCAGGGGCGCGAAGAGGAGTTTTTGAAGATAATCAAGACCCTCTTTTTGGGTGACGAACTATCCCTGCGCCATAAGTTGGAAATCTATGACTCGCAGATTGTGGAAAACGAACCACTCTATCGTCGCAACTACTTTACAGTCAACACCCTAATCTCCATCTTGAACGTAAAATACCCCGACAATTATGACGTTTCATCACGCTATGCCACCCATCTGATTAGGGGTGGAGAGTTTGATGCTGCGCTGGTCAAATACAAAGAGTTGGCGGCCAATCCCGACAATCCACAAGATGCCCTGCAAATGGTTATAGAGATGGAGGACTACCTCGGTAGGCGCGACTCGGTGATGCACTACATCGACGTGGCAATCGAGCGCTACCCCACAGATGAGAACTTCTACTTCCGCAAAGGGTATGAACTCTTGAAGGTGGGACGAAAGAGTGAGGCCGAGAGGTGCTTCAAGATGGTTGTGAGGGTGGCAGAGGATGACCACGCGAAGAGTGTGGCCTATGGTGCGCTTGGCGACCAAGAGGTGGACCTGAAAAAGTCCGTACGATACTACCGCAAGGCCCTCAAATATGACCCCCAAAATGCACAAGCGCTCAATAATTGGGCATACTTCTCTTGTGAGGGCGGAGGCGATTTGGAGCACGCGCTGGAATTGAGCACAAAGGCGTGTGAATTGGAGCCCAAGAACGCAACCTATCTCGACACCAAAGCGTGGATTTTGTTCCATTTGGGCAGGGTGGACGAGGCAAAGAGCATTATGCGTCAGGCGATTTCGCTTGACACCTCGGGCGACAGCACTCTCCTACTCCACTACGGTGATATTCTTGCTGCCGAGGGTGAGAGTTTTATGGCAGAGGTCTACTACAAACGCGCATTGGACGCGGGTGAGGAGCCTACGGTTGTCGAGGAGCGAATAGAGAAACTTAAAAAATAGAGAAGAGATACAATGAGGAGATTTGGGCTGTTGATATTGGCATTTCTGCTGGCGGTGGGCACTGCCAGCGGGCAGACTATTGACGAACTCAACGCCCAAATTAAACGCGCAGAGCGCGAAATTGCCAAGAACGAAAAACTACTCAAAGAGGTGACCGCCTCCAAGAAGAGCAACCAAACCGAGATAAAACTCCTACAAGCGAAAATCAACAACCGAGAAAAGGTGGTCTCCTCACTCGGCAAACAGATAAATCTCATATCGGCAGATATTGCCACCAAGCAGGAGGATATAACCTCAATGCGTACAAACCTCGATAGGCTCAAAGAGGAGTATGCCGAGATGGTGAGGGTGGCATATAAAAATCACCTTTTGGGTGCCCCACTCCACTTTGTTTTCTCCTCGGAGGATGTGGGGGTGGCAACCCATCGTTTGGGGCTTCTGGCGCGCTATAACAGGGCTTTGGAAGCACGCGCAAAGGATATTGTCACGCGCACAGAGCAGGTGGAGGGTGAGGTCGCCTCGCTGACCGAGCAACAAAACAATCTCAATACCACCCGCAAGGAGCACCAATCGACCCTCAAAACCCTCGATAAGGAGAAGAAACAACTCTCTGATGCGGGCAAAAAACTCGCTGCCAATGAGAAGAAAATAGCCAAAGAGTTGAAGAAAAAGCGAGAGGCAAAGCGCAAAGCGCAACAGACGCTCCAAAAAATCATCGACGAGGAGACTCGAAAGACCAAACGCAAGATGAGCGATGCCGAGCGTAGGGCTGTGATGGAACTCAATGGAAGGTTCGACCAAAACAAGGGTAAGATGTTGATGCCTGTCAATGGGGGTGTCATAATCGAGCGCTTCGGTAAGCACCAGCACCCAACACAGAAGCATATTACGGTGGTTAATAAGGGGTTGAATATTGCCGCACCCAAAGGTTCGGAGGTCTTTGCGGTCTTTGAGGGTGAGGTCGCAAGGGTGATGTTCATCAGCGGACTCAACAACTGCGTTATGTTGCGTCACGGCGACTACTTTACCATCTACTCCAACCTTGCAACCGTCTGTGTAAAGGCGGGTGACAAGGTGGCAACCAATGCCAAACTCGGAACCATCTCTGCGGGCGACAACCCCGATGAGTATCAACTCCACTTCGAGGTGTGGTTCCACACCATAAATCAAGACCCCGAAAAGTGGTTGGCTGATTAGAGTTAAATGTTTGAAATACAAGATAATAATGGCTGTACATTTCTATAACCAAGATACCGACTATCTGCCCAAAGGAAGGGTGAAAATCAACCGCTGGGTAAGAGAAACCATCCACAACGAAGGGTTTAGGGTGGGGGAGGTGAGTTACATTTTCTGCTCCTCCGAAACCCATCTCGGCATCAATCGCCAATACCTATCGCACGACTACTATACCGATGTTATCACCTTCGATTACAGCGACTTGGAGGTAAGGAGAGTGGTTAGTGGTGATATTTTTATAGACCCCTTTACGGTGGAGGATAACGCCCACTTGTTGGGCACAAACCCCGCAGAGGAGCAATTGAGGGTTATTATTCACGGAGTCCTACACCTGTGTGGCTACAAGGATAAAAGCGATGCAGAGGCGGCCCAAATGCGCAGTAAGGAGGACTTTTATCTGTCGCGCTTGCCACATTAATAGAGAGATATGAGATTCGACTACGATATAATCGTTGTAGGAGGCGGTCACGCGGGGTGTGAGGCGGCATCGGCAGCCGCGCGCCTGGGGGCGCAAACCCTTCTGCTGACAATGGATATGACCAAGTATGCAAGTATGTCGTGCAATCCGGCAGTGGGTGGTGTGGCAAAGGGGCAGATTGTTAGGGAGATAGACGCTTTGGGTGGACAGATGGGTGTCATTACAGACCGTAGCACCATACAATTCCGTATGCTCAACCGCTCAAAAGGGGCCGCTATGTGGAGCCCGAGGGCCCAATGCGACAAGGCGCAATTCTCCGCATTGTGGCGCTCTACGTTGGAGAATACCCCAAATCTCAATCTTTGGCAAGATACAGTAAATCAACTACTTATAGAAGAGCAAGAGGGTGGGAGAGTGGTTACAGGAGTTGTCACCCAAATGGGTGTGGAGTTTCGCGCAAAGGCAGTGATTCTCACCGCAGGCACCTTCCTCGGTGGACTTATGCACATTGGGCGCAATAGTGCCGCAGGGGGTAGGGCAGGAGATGGCGCATCGTATGGCATCACCGAACAACTCGTCGGGCTCGGCTTTGAGGCAGGGAGAATGAAGACGGGAACCCCTGTGAGAATTGATGGGCGCTCCCTCGCGCTCGATAAGTTTGAGCGCCAGGACGGCGATGAGAATCCACAAAAATTCTCCTTCCTCAATAGGGTGCAACCCGTTGAAAATCAAAAGCCTTGCTATTTGGTATACACCTCCGCCGAGGTGCACAATACTCTCCGAGAAGGATTCTCCGATTCACCTCTGTTTCAGGGACTTATCAAGGGTATAGGACCTCGCTATTGTCCGAGTATCGAGGATAAATTGAGGACTTTTGCCGATAAGGATTTCCACCAATTATTCCTCGAACCCGAGGGCTCGGAGACCAACGAATACTATCTCAATGGCTTCTCGTCGAGTCTGCCCTGGCAGGTGCAGTGTGCGGCTTTGCAGAAGATTGAGGGGTTCGAAAATGTGGAGATTTATCGCCCTGGTTATGCCATTGAGTATGACTATTTCCCACCCACACAACTCAACCATACGCTCGAAACCAAACTCGTTGCAAACCTCTATTTTGCGGGCCAGGTCAATGGTACCACCGGTTACGAGGAGGCGGCTGCACAAGGATTGGTTGCGGGGGTGAATGCTGTGCTCAAACAGCGCGGAGAGGAGCCATTTGTTCTCTCGCGCGATGAGGCCTACATTGGAGTGCTTATTGACGACCTTGTGATCAAAGGTGTCGATGAGCCCTATCGTATGTTTACGAGTAGGGCCGAGTATCGCATCCTTCTTCGCCAAGACAATGCAGACCGTAGGCTCACCCCAATAGGTCGCAAATTGGGCCTTGTGGACGATGAGAGGTGGGCGGATTTTGAGCAAAAAAAATCGCTCGCAGAATCGCTTAAAAATTTCGTGCAAAGACAAGGGGTCGCTCCGAGCGAAATTTCAGACTATTTGGAAAGTGTCGGTTCTGCACAACTTTCGCAGAAAAAGAAGATTTCCGAGGTGCTTGTTCGCAACAATATTTCACTTTTCGACCTAATTGAAATAATTTTGCCCCTCAAAAAGTTTGTCGCCACTCACAATATTGGTCGTGAGGTGGTGGAGCAGGTTGAGATAGAGGTGAAGTATAGCGGTTACATTGAGCGCGAAAGAGCCATTGCCGACAAACTCCAAAGGCTCGAAGAGATACGCATTCCCGAGGGTTTCGACCTTATGAAAGTGACCTCTATTACCATTGAGGCACGTCAGAAGTTGTCGCGCATTCGCCCCAAGACCATTGGTCAGGCCTCTCGCATACCAGGCGTTTCCCCTGCCGACATCAATGTGTTACTTATTTTCTTTGGCCGCTAAATTGTTCCACGAGGAACATTTGGTGTGGGTTTTGCGAAATAAAGCGGAGTGTTCCTCGTGGAACACTCCGCTTTTGTTGTTGGTCTATTCGAGCCAGACTATTTTTTTTGCATCTTTGCCCAAGTGTCTTTCAGGGTGACGGTGCGGTTGAAAACCAACCTCTCGGGCGTGGTGTCGTTGTCTACACAGAAGTAGCCAACCCTCTCAAATTGGAACCTCTCACCAACCTTTACCTCGCCAAGCGAGCGCTCACAATAGGCGGTTTTGACAACAAGCGATGTGGGGTTGAGATAGTCGGTGAAGGTCTTGCCCTCCTCAACATCGTCGGGGTTCTCTTTGGCAAAAAGATTGTCATACAACCTCACCTCTGCCTGAACAGCATCGGCAACAGATACCCAATGGATAACACCCTTAACCTTGCGTCCATCAGAAGAGCCACCACCTGCCGACAAGGGGTCATAGGTGCAGTGCAACTCTACAATATTGCCCTCTGCGTCTTTGATAACATCCTCACATTTAATGAGATAGCCGTAGCGAAGGCGCACTTCTCCACCTGGACGAAGGCGATAGTAGCCTTTGGGGGGCTCCTCCATAAAGTCGCCACGCTCGATATAGATTTCTCTGCCGAAGGGCACCTCGCGTCTGCCGGCGCTCTCGTCCTCGGGGTTATTTACACAACTGAAACTTTCACTCTTGCCCTCGGGGTAGTTGGTGATAACCACCTTCAAGGGGTCGATGACCGCCATCCTGCGCTCGGCAACCTTATTCAAATCCTCCCTCACGCAGTACTCCAAGAGCGAGAGGTCAATCACGTTGTCCCTTTTTGCAACGCCAACCTTCTCGGCAAATGCGCGAATGGAGGCGGGAGTATAGCCCTTGCGGCGGAGTGCGCAAATTGTGGGCATACGGGGGTCATCCCACCCTGTAACAACTTGGTCTTTAACAAGTTGGAGCAATTTGCGTTTGCTCATAACCGTATAGGTGAGATTGAGCCTTGCGAACTCATATTGGTGGCTGGGGAAGATGCCCAACTCTTCGATAAACCAGTCGTACAGGGGGCGGTGAACATCGAATTCGAGGGTACAAATCGAGTGTGTAATGCGCTCGATGGAGTCACTCTGTCCGTGTGCGTAGTCGTACATAGGATAGATGCACCACTTGTTGCCCGTACGGTGGTGTTCGGTGTGGAGGATGCGGTAGAGAATGGGGTCGCGGAAGAGCATATTGGGGTGTGCCATATCAATCTTCGCACGAAGTACCTTTTCGCCATCGGCATACTTACCCTCCTTCATCTCCTCGAAGAGGCGCAAGTTCTCCTCTACCGAGCGGTTGCGATAGGGGCTCTCGGTGCCGGCCTGCTGTACGGTGCCGCGTCCGAGGCGAATTTCCTCCTGTGTTTGGTCGTCGACATAGGCTTTACCCTTCTTAATCAAGAGAATAGCCCATTCGTAGAGTTGGTCGAAGTAGTCCGAGGCGTAGCGCTCGACGGCCCAATTGAATCCGAGCCACTTGATGTCTTCTTTGATGGAGTCCACATACTCGGTATCTTCCTTGACGGGGTTGGTGTCGTCGAAACGGAGGTTGCACTTGCCGCCATAGCGCTCTGCGAGTCCGAAGTTCAGGCAGATGCTTTTTGCGTGCCCGATGTGCAGGTAGCCGTTGGGTTCTGGCGGGAAACGTGTTTGGATAGCGCCTCCTGTTTCTGCGATATAATTCTCAATAATCTCTTCTACGAAGTTGAGCGACCTCTCTTTGGGTGCTTCATTGGTTTTTACTTCCATAACGAACCTAATTAGTCTAAATTAGCGCAAAGATACCGAGAGGAATTCAAAATTCAAAATTCAAAATTCAAAATCGAGGTGTGCCGATGGCGCGAGGGCTGAAATTTCCCCTATATTCCTTGAATTCGATAATAGGGTAGAGTAAAGGTATCTCGATACGGAGCATCGGTGCCGTAACGACACATTTGTTCTGGGATTCCGAAGCGCGGCTGTGGATAGAAATCGCAACGGAAGGTTGCACTAAAAGTTTTTGGTGAAGCTTTTTACAAAAAGCTTCGAAGAAAAGCACAAAAAGAAAAGGCCCGCAGATTATCTCTGTGGGCCTTTTCTTTTAGAACGGGAGATCGTCGAGCGAGTCCTCCATTGCGGGCTGGATGGCGGGTTGGTAGGGTGCTGCCTGGGGCTCCGCAAGGTTGCGTGTGGCAACGGGTTGTGGGGTGGGGGTGTAGGTTTGTGCTGCACCGTAGGTTTGGGGCGCGCCCTCACCCTGGCTGGCAGCGGCTCCACCCTCGCGCCTGCCGAGGAGTTTCATATCATCCACCAAAATCTCCGTTGAGTAGCGTTTGTTGCCACTCTGGTCGGTCCATTCGCGGGTACGGAGGCGACCCTCAACATAAATCTGGGACCCTTTGCGCACAAAGCGGTCCACAACATCAGCAGTGTTGCGCCACATAGTAAGGGTGTGCCATTCGGTGTGCTCGGTGGCCTCTTTGGTTTCGCGGTTATAGAAGCGCTCGGAGGTTGCCAAGCGCACACGGGCTGTCTTGACACCGCTTTCGAGGGTGCGTACCTCGGGGTCCATACCCACATTGCCCACAAGTATAACTTTGTTAATCATATTGGTCTGTGTTGTAGTAAATTAAAGTGTTTTCAGAAGTTCGGTAAAGAGTTTGGTCATATTCTTCTCGGCGAGTTTGCCATTCTCCTGCACCTCTTCGTGGGAGATGGAGGTGTTCTCCATTGTGTCGGTGATAATCGACACGCCAAAGACGGGAATATCCATATGCCTTGCGGCGATAACCTCGGGAGCGGTGGACATACCCACAGCGTCACCACCAATGAGTTTTACCCACATATACTCTTTTGGGGTCTCGAAGGTGGGACCCGTGAGAGCCACATAGCAACCATATTGCAATTTGATACCCTCCCTCTCGGCGATGGCTGTTGCGCGGGCGATGAGTTCGGGGTTGTAGGCATCGTTCATTGCGGGGAAGCGGGGGCCGAGTTCGTCAATATTACGACCAATCAACGGGTTGGGAATGAGGTTGATGTGGTCATTGATGACCATCACGTCGCCCACACGGAAGGTGGAGTTCATAGAGCCTGCGGCGTTGGACACAAAGAGAGTCTTAATGCCGAGGAACTTCATAACTCTCACGGGGAAAACCACCTGTTGTGCGGTGTAGCCCTCGTAGTAGTGGAACCTACCCTGCATTGCTACAACCCTCTTGCCACCGAGTGTGCCCATAATAAGCCTGCCACTGTGACCCTCAACGGTTGAAACGGGGAATCCGGGAATCTCCGAGTAGGGGATGGAGTGCTCTATTTCGATTTTCTCCACGAGGCCACCCAAGCCTGTGCCGAGGATAATACCCACTTCGGGGGCGAACCCTGTGCGCTCGCCAATGTAACGAGCAGCCTCCTTTATTGCGTTAATCATAGCGTTCTGTTTTGTTGGTTAATTTACATCCTTTCGAGCATACCCATAATGAGCGCGCTCATTCTTTTCTCGGCCTTTGCGCCCTCCTCTTGTACCTCTTCGTGGGTCGATTTCTGGCCGCTGAATGCTGCATTGGTGATAATCGAGATGCCAAAGACGGGCAAACCCATATGTCGTGCGGCAATCACCTCGGGAGTGGTGGACATTCCCGCAGCGTCACCACCGATGGCCTTGAAGTAGCCATACTCTTTGGGAGTCTCGAAGGTGGGGCCGGTGGTGCCCACATAGCAACCATACTGCAACTTGATTCTCTTCTCGGCAGCCACCTCGGTGGCGAGTGCGCAAAGGGCCTTGCTGTAAGGCTCACTCATATCGGGAAAACGAGCGCCCAACTCATTGTAGTTCTTACCAATAAGCACATTGGGAATGAGGTTGATATGGTCGGTGATGACCATCAGGTCGCCCACGCGGAACGACGAGTTGATGCCGCCACTTGCATTGGAAACAAAGAGCGTCTGGATGCCGAGCATTCTCATAACCCTCACGGGGAAAACAACCTGCTCGGGGGCGTAGCCCTCATAGTAGTGGAACCTACCCTGCATCGCAACAACCCTCTTGCCGCCAAGCGTACCAAAAATAAGTCTGCCTGCGTGCCCCTCCACCGTCGAAACGGGGAAGTTGGGAATCTCGTTGTAGGGGAGTGAGTGGGCGATGTCGATGTGATTCACAAGGCCACCCAAGCCTGTGCCGAGGATGATGCCCACCTCGGGCTCAAAACCCACCTTTTCTTTGATGAATTCTGCTGTCGATTTAATAGTATTTATCATAACTTTTTGTTTTTGAGTTCATATTTGAGCCTCTCCACAAACACCGCCGCGTCGCCATCGCGGAAATTGAGTTCGATGGGCATAACATAGAGCCTGCGTTGCAACTCTTCGGGGATGTGTTTGCGGGAGGTGAGTTTCACCCCATCCTTCTCGGTTGTTACCACCACCACATTCTCGCCCAACGACGCAACGCGCTTGGCAAGAGCCCTAATCTCCTTCACCTTGTAGATGTGGTGGTCGCCGAAGGTGGCCTTCTCAACAACCTTATACTGCCTCTCCAACGAGGTGTAGAAACGCTCGGGGTTGGCTATACCCGCCAGAGCCACAACTTTGCTGCCAGAAGGTATCTCTGCGGGGGCAATGTCGGAAAATATCGGGCGCGGAGAGAGTTGTTTGGTATCTGTGAAGAAAATCTGTTGATAGGGAGCGGGTTTGAGCTCCTTCTGTGCAATGTTACGCTCAATAGGCGACATCGTCGAGGGGGTCTTGGTTATGAGCAGAAACTCGGCACGATAGAGTTGCGAGGGGCTGTCGCGCAGTGTTCCTGCGGGGAGCATACGGTTCTTATAGGGGGGCAACGAGTAGTCCGAAAGCAAAATATTCACCTTCGGAGCGAGTGAGCGGTGCTGGAACCCGTCATCCATAACAATGAGGTTCACCTCGGGATGTTCGGCCATAATACGCCTAACACCCTCGGCGCGCTTCTCGCACACCACAACCACCGCGTCGGGGAACTTGCGCTTAATCTGTTTGGGCTCATCCCCCACTCGCAGGAACGAGTCATTAACCCCCACTTCAATATACCCCTTTGTGCGTCTGCGATAGCCCCTGGACAGTACCGCAATGCGATACTCGCCCGAGAGTCTGCGCAGGAGAAACTCCACAGCGGGGGTCTTGCCCGTGCCCCCAACCGCAATGTTGCCCACACACACAATCGGTATCTCAAAGTGCTCACTACGCAGCACCTTCATATCGTAGAGCCAGTTGCGAAAACCGACCCCCACGCCATAAAGACCTGCCGCAATGCTTTTCAATACTCCCATAACTATCTTTCGTTATTTTGTAATCTTCATTCTCTCGTTCTCTGTTTGTCACTACCTCTCCCTCGAATTGCGCGACCTCTCCTGCAAAATCATCACACGCAACATCTCGGGCGTGCGACAACTTACCAAGTAGCGACGTTTGGTTGTGTGGATTGCCACACAACCACCCCTTCGGGTGGCATAAACCCTATAAAACCGCCACCTGCGAACATCCAAGTAGTGTCCGTAGTAGCCACAAAAGCCATAGGCCCCCAGCAGCGGAATCTTCCTCTTGAAGCCATCCGCCCCCAATACCTCCACATCCACAATGCTGCGCAGAGGTATGTAGGTGCTCTCCACCAAACAGCGTAACTCCAACTCCTCATCGGTGAGGATTATACGTCTGGGCACCGAGAGCAGAAACAGCGCTATGAGCACCACCGTTGTGGCTGTCGTCCACGCTGCGATATAGTAGGCCCCCGAGGCCACGCACCATAAATAGGCACACACCCCACCCAACAGGAGAATCACCGCGCACGACAACCACCAAGCCCTCCTATCAAGCCCACCATATCTAAACTTTATCTTCACCTTTTTTTTGCCCCTTTTTTCTTTTTGTCCCTTTTTTCTTTTCGCACCTTTTTGTAAAAAGGTGCTACCAAAAACTTTTATGCGATACTTCGTATCGCTTGACTATGCTACGCCTTATTTTAGCCCCCCCCTACATAAAAGACGCTATGCGTCTATCATTGCTTCGGCAATAATCAGGTCCTCGGGGGTGGTAATCTTTATGTTACCCCTTTCGCCCTCGTAGAAGTGCAGTTCCACGCCCGCACCCTCCACAACAGTCGCATCATCGGTGAAACACTCCTGCCACTCGCGACCATAAGCGCCAACAAGCAGTTGGCTGTCAAATATTTGTGGGGTTTGTATGGCGCGTAGTTTGCTACGGTCAGCAACCTCCCACTTGCCCCCGACATTCATCCTGAACGAATCCACAGCCTCCACAACGGGCACCGCCGAGCCATACTTCACAGCGCATCTCATACCGCGCTCTATCATCGTTCCCGAGAGTAACGGGCGCACGCCATCGTGTATTGCTACAACATCGCACCCTCCCAACTCGCGTAGGCCGTTTCTCACAGAGTGGTATCTTGTAGCACCTCCCGAGCAGACCCTATGTGTGCCCTCCAAGCCACACTCGCGCGCCATCTGCATCCAGAACTCTTGTTGTTCCGCAGGCAGCACTACGACCATCTGGTCGGCGTAAGGCAGGAATTTGCGCACCGTGAGCGCCAATATGGGTTCCCCGCCAACGCGCAAAAATTGCTTGGGAATATCGGCACCCATACGGCTACCACTACCCCCAGCAACAATCACTACTCCTATTTTTCTACCTTCAAACACCTTTCTTTTTGCACCTTTTGTCGCTTTTTTGTAAAAAAGCGACGCAAAAAACTTTTAGTGTAGCCCTTGCTACGCCTTATTTTAGCACCACCAGCACAAAAGTGCCGTTACGGCACCGCTGTGCGTCCACCTGCACAAGAGAGGCTTTGCGCCCCTAATTGTTGATGCTTCCCAACGCTTTATACAATGCACCTTTTTCGGCCTTCATCCTCACCGAGTCGGCAGCGGTATAGACCACTGCGGGACGAGAGGAGGGGTAGAGGTCGTAGGTGTTGATAGCCTTTTCGGGTGCGAGGTCACCGGCCAACTCGGCGAGCACCCTCTCCTTGATGTCTTCAAACCTTTCGCGGTTGGCCTCTTTGATGGGCTCCACAGGGTTGGAGGGTATCTTCAAGGGGTCGATGGCCTTACCGTTCTTGTAGATGCGGAAGTCGAGGTGGGGACCTGTCGATGCGCCAGTATTGCCCACATAGCAGATGGTCTGACCCTGCGACACGCGCGTGCCCACGTTGACACCTTTGGCGTACTTGCTCAAATGGAGATAGGAACTCGTATAGCCATTGGTATGTTTGAGTTTCAGCACGTTGCCACCGCCACCCTTATCCCAATATTTGGCCGTCACCGTACCATCGGCAATTGCCACAACGGGGGTGCCAACGGGTGCTGCATAGTCCACACCGAGGTGGGGACGACGCACCTTATAGATGGGGTGGAGGCGGTTGGGGTTGAATTTCGAGGAGATGCGTGTGAATTTCAGGGGCGCTTTGAGGAACTGTTTGCGCATACTCTTGCCCTCCTCGTCCCAGTAACTCAACTTGCCACCCTGCTCAAAGGGGATGGCGTAGTAATCTTTGCCATTGTGGGTAAATTTGGAGCCCCAAACGGTGCCTACGCCCACACTCTTGTCGTCGATATATCGTTCATCGAAGACCACTGTGAAGGTGTCGCCCTCGTGGAGGGAGAAGAAATCGACGCTCCAACCGTAGATATCCTCCATCTCTATGGCGAGTGCTCCGGGGATATTCTCGGCCACGAGGCTGTTCCACAGCGAACTCTCAATGGAGGCGGTGACTTTGCGCCTTACCAATTTTTCCTCTTTTTGTTCGGAGTGGATAGAGAGGTTGTTTTCTCTGTCGAGCGACACGAAGAGTATGTCGCGGGTGCTGTATTCGTAGACAAAGTGTCGCAGGTGGTTGCCGAGGGAGTCACTTTGTGTGAAGATGGTCCACTGTTCACCCACCTTCATCTTGCCAAAGTTGTAGGTCTTTTTCGACTCCTGATAGATGCGGTTGATGTTCACCTGTGAGGTGTAGCCGTCGAGCAGATGGGAGAGCGTTTGGCCACTCTCCACCTTACCTTGCACAATGTCGTATTGGCTTGTGTCAAAACCATAAAGCAACTCCACTTTGGGCTCATTTGCCACATCGTTTGTTGCACCCCTGCGCCCCGAGGAGCACTTGATGCAGCAGACGGAGGTGATGATAATGAGCGAGATGATGATTGCCGGCACTTCCCAGCGCACAAAGTAATTGCCTATTTTGAGTCCCTTCATAGTTTTGTTTTGCGGGAGTCCCTCGTGGTTTGCTGTCGCGCCACGAGAGGCCCCCATCGTGTGTTATGTGTGTTAATAATTCTTAAAAATTCCCTTGAACGATTAGTTGATTGTGGGCAGGTTGGAGTAGTTTGCCGAGTAGTAGAGCATCTGCTCAATGTAGTTGTCGGGGTACTCAATCTTCACATCCACAACCTTGCCATCCTTCTCCACCAGGGTGTAGATGGGGTTGATGAAGCCCGAGTAGGGTTTGATGCCGAGGGTTGCGTAGCGCTCCAAAACCTCTTTGTGGAGGTCGCGGTCAATTTTCACGGCATATTTCTCCACGAGTGCTTTGCCAGCCTCGAAGTCGCCCTCCGATTTGATGCGTTGAACCTCGTAGAGCATCTCGCCAAAGAGTTCGCGAAGACGCTCAAAGTCGTTCACAACAACGTAGGTCTTGCCATCCTGTTTAACCCACTCGATAACGTTCTCCTCTTTGCCCCTCTCGTAGCACCATTCGGCAATGAGTTTGCGGTTCTGCATATGGCTCTCAACCACATCTTTACCGAGTTCGATGCGCGAGAATTGGGTCATTATACCGTTCATAATGTACTCTGCGTACTGTGCTTTTGCTACCTCAAACGAGGGAACAAGGCCGAGTTCTACGAGTTTCTCATCGCCGAGGTAGTAAAGACCGAAGAGGTCGGCACGCGCCTCCTCCAAAGTCGAAGAGTATTTACCCAACTCACCGCCTTTCACACCGGGTGCGAGTTGTCCCGAGCCGTGACCGAGGCACTCGTGGATGTCGGTGTGGAGGTTGTCGCCAATGGAGCCATATTTGTTGATTCTCTCGCGGTCCTCTTTGCGGAGCACAAACTCCTCATCGAAGCCGTTACCCTTTGCGCTCTCGGCATAGGCCTCGGTGATGTTGTCGATAGTCACCGATTTGGAGCCGTGCTCTTTGCGAATCCAGTCGGCATTGGGGAGGTTGATACCGATGGGGGTTGCGGGGTATGCGTCACCGGCGAGGGTTGCTGCGGTGATAACCTTTGCCGAAACGCCCTTCACCTCGGGTTTGCGGAATGCGGGGTTGATGGGGGCGTGGTCCTCAAACCATTGTGCGTTGTCGCTGATGAGTTCGGTGCGACGCGATGCTTCGAGGCTCTTGAAGTTCACGATGCTCTCCCAAGCACCCTTCCTGCCGAGGGGGTCACCGTAGTCCTCGGTAAAGCCATTGACGAAATCGACGTGGCTGGCGGTGTCCTCGGTCCAAGCGATGTTGAACTCGTCGAAGAGACGCAAATTGCCCGTCTTGTAGTACTCTACGAGTTTGAGGATGGTCGATTTCTGGGGCTCTTCGGCAACACCTGCGGCCTTTTCGAGCCAGTAGCAAATCTGCTCCAAAGCGTTGTTATACATACCGCCCACCTTGTAGGTCTGCTCGTAGATTTTACCATTTTTCTTCACGAGTTTGCTATTCAAACCGTAGGAGATGGGGCGGGGATCATTCTGTGCGGCCATACCTGCATAGAACGCCTCTGCCTCGGGCTGTGTAAGACCCTCATAGTAGTTCATCGACGAGGCTTTCAATACATCGCTGACACCAGCCTGCACAAGGCGCGAGGGGTAGAGTTCGGGGTTGAAGATGATGGGAACAATGGTGTCCAACAGAGCCACCTTCGAGCCGAAAGCCTCAATGGGGAATTTGCCCTCATCGCTGTTCGCAACCAACTCACCCATAAAGTATTCGCGTGAGAATTCGGGCGAGAATTTGTCGTTGCCATAGTGGTGGTGGATACCGTTGGCGAACCACACTTTTTTGAGATATTTTTCGAATTTTGCCCACTCTTCGCACTCCTTGTTACCGGTGTAGGTGGTGTAGATGGCTTCGAGGGTACGGCGGATTGCCAAGTTGTACTTGAAATTCTGGTCAAACATAATATCCCTACCCCAAAGAGCGGCTTGGTTGAGGTAGTAAATAAGTTCTTTCTGATTGAGTGGCAACTCTTCGAATCCGTGCACTTGATAGCGGAGCACCTTGATGTCGTCGAAGGAGTCGATTTGCCATTGGAAATTGTCGGTTTTGTCCGACGAACACGAAACTGCCATAGCCATAAGCGAAGCAAAAAGCGAGAAAATGGTTAATTTTTTCATTGAGTTTTAGTTTTGGTTTGTCTATTTGGGACAAATATAGCAATTTGTTTTGGATTTTCTATATGAAATATAGAAGAGAAGTGAAATTTGAGCATTTGTCGGGTGGGGATGGGGGAGTCGGCACTCTCAACCGCCACCACTCACACCCACAAAAACACGCCTCAAACTCAATAATTTTCCGCTCTCAATTTTCAACTTTCAATTTTATTTGTACCTTTGCAGATTGGAAGGGGCGCTCAATGCACGAAGCCCTCCCCCGAAACAAGAAGTTGAACTAATGGCAAAGAAGGAAATGGATGATGTCCCTGTCAGTAAAAATTGCAGCCCCTGCGACACTCAGCGCAGTGCCATTGGTCTATGGCTTGCGCACCGCTAATACGCTGGCGGTTGAGGTCACACTACTCCCACAAAACGAAATAGCACTCGCTATTGCCGAGGGACGCGCCGATGTGGCGCTTGTCTCATCGGAGGTTGCGCGCACCCTCTCCGGAGTGAAGATTGTCACCGATTTCTGTGTGGCTTCTGCCGAGAAGGGGGGCTCGTTGAGCCTTGCCGATGAGTGGGGTGTGTCGCCCGATGCGCCCGTCTATGGCGTGTTGCTCGCACGCGAGGGAACCTCTCTCGAAGTGCTCGACGAAATCGAAAAAGCGCTCACCACAGGTGTGGAGCGCATCTATGAGGCGCTCCTTTCGCAGGCCGAGTGCCCCAAAATCGAGGACTACAACTACCTCACCACTACGGTTGATTATCTGTTTGACGCTAAAAAACATACGGCATTGGAGTCGCATTGGAAAAAATGCAAAAAAGCGGCCTCCCACGCCAACCCGGGCTGACTGAAATAAGGAGCCGCAGGGGGTGTAAGACGCTCCACTGACGGCTGTCCATTCGGACAATTTAAGGAAAACACGTTCACCTCTAAATCCGAACAGCCCAGATAATGATTACAATTTACCTCAAACAATACAACAAAATAGTGCGCGAAGCCGACATCAAACTCTTTGATGAACTCGGCTATGACGATATTTTGTGGATAGACCTCCTCTCGCCCACCATCCAAGAGCGTAAGGCGGTGGAGAATTTTATGGAACTCAACCTTCTGACCCGTCAGCAGATAGAGGAGATTGAGTCCACCTCTAAATACTCCGAGACAGAGAACGCAATTTTCTCCAATACCAACTTTTTTGTGACCTCCCCCGATGGTTTCACCGTTGAGCCTGTGTCGTTCATTGTGAGTGAGGGTGTGTTGATTACCACTCGCAATGCCGAGTTTCGCACCTTCAACGAGGCGGCCAAGAGGTTGCAGATGAATAGCCGCGCCTATAATACAGGTTATCACCTGCTTATCTCCATTTTGGAGGTACGAATTGATGCCGACGCGGACCTTGTGGAGAATGTGGCGAAGCAGATTGCCACTTTGAGTAAGGAGATTTCGGTGGATGGCGAGGTTGATAAGCGCGACATCACCCGCATCAACAGTTTGCAGGAGCAGACAATGTTGATTCGAGAGAACATTTTTGACCGCCAGCGCATCCTCTCGGGTATTCAGCGAAGCGAGCGCTTCCCCAACGATATCTATCCTCGCTTGCAACTGATGATGCGTGATGTGCAGTCGCTCATCTCGCACGCCGATTTCAGTTTTGAGCGTTTGGACTACTTGCAAGATACGGCGCTTGGTCTGATTACCATTGAGCAGAACAACTCGTCGAAGATTCTGGCTCTCGCATCGGTAGTATTCCTTCCCGCTACTTTGGTGGCAAGTATCTATGGTATGAACTTCAAAAAGATGCCATTCCTCGATTGGGACAACGGATGGATTATTGCAATGCTCCTAATTATCGCTTTGGCGGGCGGAACGTACCTTATTTTTAAGCGAATAAAATAGTGAAATTCTCGACAAATAGAAATGGGCTAAACATTTGAGGTTTAGCCCATTTGTTTTGGACAACGTACCATATTTTTGCCCCCGAAATTTAGAACAAAATTGTGGTGCCGATTTGGAGCACCGAATTGCGATTGTCGGGCACCGAAATATAGTAATATCCGTTGAGTGTATTGGATATTCCGTTGTGGGTTTGGGTTATTCCGAGTGTGTAGCGCACATCTATGGCGGTGGTTTTCCCCACGAGCCATTGCGCGCCAGCCGTAATGCCTAAATCTACGGGATGGAACGAGTTGCGGTTGAGTTGTTCTATGCCATTAACCAACCCCGTGCCCGTAATCGAGGGCGCGGTGTATTCGAAGGTGCCCCACAGAAATACCCCCAACTGAACACCCGCCATAAAGCGTAGGCTGTGGTCGTTTGTCAAATCAATGTGGTATTGGCCCAAGATGGGGATGTTCAGGTAGTTGAAAGAGTAATCCATCGTCACACCATCGCTATTTTTTCTACACAAAGCCCCTTGTTCGGAGAGGGTCACATCGACCCCCACACCCAATCGCTCATCGAAGAAATAGTTGCCGACGAAGCCGACATAGAATCCCGCCTGGGGCAGTGTGTTGTCAATGCCTACAAGCCACGATAGGCCCATACCATCTCTTACACCCCACTCAAAACCTTGTGCAAGAGAGTGTTGTGGGTGGGCGGTAGAGAGCCCGAGTAGTAGCGCAATAGTAATTATGAGTTTGCGTTTCATCTGTTTTGTTATTTCGGTCACCCCAAAAGTATACAAAAACTCCGACACTCACAAGTGTGCGAGTGTCGGAGTTCGGCATTGTGGTTAGTGTGGGGCGATTAGAATTGGTAGAATACACCAATCTGCAATACGCCTTGTTTGCCGAAGCCCTCGCGGGTAACCTCGCCCTCGTCGTTTTTGAGAGTGGGGAAAACATTGGTAAGACCAATGTTGTAACGAGCATCTACGCCAATGTTGGCGGTGAGCTTGTACTGTGCACCAACAACCAACGAGAAGTCGAAGCCACTGTAATCCTCAACAGCCTCGGGGTCGTTGATAGTGGTTTTGTCGTCGGTCTTAACGGTTGAGGTGGAGTTGAAGCCGGTTGCAAAGCCCAACTGGGGACCTACAAACGCTGCAAGGTTTGCGAAGTGAGCCTTTGCCAAGATGGGGATATTGACATAGCCAGCGCTCCATTTGGTGTCGGTGGTGGAGGTTGCTGCGTTGCCCAAAAATTCGCTACTTGTCTCAATTTTGGTATTCACGCCCTGCATCGAGTAGTTCAACTCTACCTGAACACCAAACATAGGCATTACCATATACTCTGCCCAAGCACCCACATTGAAGCCGAGTTTCATCGACTGGCTGGGGGTTACTTTTGCCAAATCACCCCAATCGAGACCATTCTCTTCGGAGCTCATACCGCTGATAGTCGCGAGGTTACCACCGGCTTTCACGCCGAAGTTGATTTGTGCAAATGCGCCGGTTGCTGCAACCAACACTGCCAAAGTAAGAATCAGTTTTTTCATAGTTTTCTTTAAGTTTTTATTAAGGTTTGTAAACAATTTCTGTTCGTTTTTGTCGCTTAACTTGCATTAGGCACAACGAAGATAGTAAATATTTCTGTGATTTATGCTCAAAATTTCCTTATTTTTATTTTTAGTTCTCAAAAACAACAAAACAGCCGACTTTTTAGACCCCTTGTCATCAAACACAGAGGCCCATCCGTTTCGGGATGGGCCTCTTTTGCACCACTTTTGTGCGCAAGTACACTATTTCAAAGTCTTGATATCCTTGATTCTCAATTGTGGGGTCGTTGTTCCACGATAGTGGTTTTCCACAATGGAGTAGCAGACATCAACGGGTCTTCCGTTGCGAATCCACTCATAGTGAGTGGGTTGTTGGAAAGCGATTGCTCCAATGGTCGTGTTCGGTTTCTGCCTTTGCGTAAGGTCCATTTTCAGGTGCTCCTGCTCGGCACCCACCAATTTGGCATCACCCCTATTGCTCACACCTCGCGTCACAAACACAGGAGCAGTATTGCCGGGACCAAAGGGCTGGAAGCGCGACAAAACGGCTCTGAATGAGGGTGTTATATCGCTAAACAGCAACTCCGAGTCGATATCCACCTGTGGAACCAACAATGAGGGGTCGATGTGCTCCTCAACGTAGGCGTGGAAGCGGCGAGTGAACTCCTCGATGTTTTCGGGTTTCATCGTCAGGCCAGCAGCGTACATATGTCCACCGAAATTCTCCAACAAATCCGAGCACGATTCGACAGCCTGATAGAGGTCGAAGCCCGCAACGCTACGAGCCGAGCCGGTGGCAAAATTGTTGCTCATTGTAAGCACAACGGTGGGTTTATAGTAGGTTTCGATGAGCCTCGAAGCGACAATTCCCACAATGCCCTTCATCCACTTGGGGTTGTAGATGACAATGCTCTTGTGCGACTTCATCTCCTCGCTACTCTCTATAATATCGTGCGCCTCCTGGGTGACATTTCTGTCGATACTCTTGCGACTCTGGTTGAACTCGTCGATAATATCGCCACACTTCTTCGCCTCCGTCTCGTCCCTCTCAATGAGCATCTCCACAGCCTTGTGGCCGCCCGAAGGTGCTGCGTCGGGGTCGTCGGGGTCTACCCTCATCCTACCTGCGGCATTGATGCGGGGGCCAATCTTAAAGACGATGTCGTCGATGGTAATGAGGTGTTTGTCGAGTCCGCAGATGCGAATGATGGAACTCAAACCCTTGCGGGGCGACTCGTTGAGCCTTTTCAGACCAAAGTAGGCGAGGATGCGGTTCTCTCCGGTGAGGGGTACGATGTCCGCAGCAGTGCTCACCACCACCAAGTCGAGGAGTTTCTCCACCTCACTGAATGGAATACCCTTCCTCTGGGCATAGCCCTGCATCAACTTAAAGCCCACACCACAACCCGACAACTCATCGAAGGGGTAGTGGCAATCCTCCCTTTTGGGGTCCAAAACCGCCACCGCCTCGGGGATGGTCTCTCCGGGTAGGTGGTGGTCACAAATGATGAAATCAATCCCTTTTGTGTTGGCATAGGCGACCTTTTCAACCGCCTTGATACCGCAGTCGAGTGCGATAACAAGGCTCACACCTTTACGCTCGGCATAGTCGATGCTTGATATCGACACGCCGTACCCTTCCGTATAACGGTCAGGGATGTAGAATGTGAGGTTTTGATGTCCTCTGCTGCGCAGGAATGTGTAGACCAACGCAACCGCCGTACACCCATCCACATCGTAGTCGCCATAGACCATAATCTTTTCACCGGTCTTGACGGCCTTGTCGATACGCTCCACAGCCTTGTCCATATCCTTCATCAGGAATGGGTCGTGGAGGTCGGAGAGTTTCGGGTTGAAGAACCTCGTAGCCTCGTTGTAAGTCTCTATGCCTCTTTGTACAAGTAAGTTGGCAAGCACGGGAGGGATGTTGAGTGCGGATGAAAGGTTTGCCACCTTCTCGCTCTCGCCCTGTGGCTTGATTACCCAACGTTTGTCAATTGGCATAATCTTTTAGTATTTATTTTATTAACGTCTAATTTCTGCGCCAAGTGGTGGAGTAGTCGCTCTTTGACCCTCTCCACATCTATCTTCCCCGCCAATTCCCTCTCCATAGAGGTCGCTGTGCGGTCCGTAAAACCACAAGGGTTGATGTAGTCGAAGTACCTCAACTCCGTGTTTACGTTCAGTGCGAAGCCGTGCATTGTCACCCATCGGGAAGATTTCACCCCGATGGCACAAATCTTCCTCATCGGTCTGTGGGGCTCAACAATCCACACACCCGAGGCACCCTCTACCCTTTGGCAGATTATGCCCCACTCGGCCATTGTCGCAATTACAGCCCCCTCGATAGCGTCAATATAGGCTTTCAAACCAATGCCCAATTGGCTCAAATCCAAAATAGGGTAGCCGACAATCTGTCCGGGACCGTGATAGGTGATGTCACCCCCTCGGTCAATGTGGAAAAACTCCGCTCCAATACTCTTTAAGAACTCCTCGGCAACCAACAAGTTGCTCTCCTTGCCACTCTTGCCGAGCGTATATACGGGGTTGTGTTCAACCAACAGGATTGTCTGCTCGGGTCTTTCCCCCGCCACTTTTTGTGCAATGGCACCATCAAAGAGCCTCTGTTGCAACTCCCAGCACTCGCCGTAGCCCATTGTGCCCAAATCTACAACATCCAACTCCATAGCCATCGCACCTTCTCCCCCTCTCTTTTCTCATTACTCCTTCTTGCACGCGTCCACTGCGCGGTCTGCCAAGTAGGACGACCTCACAAGGGGGGCACTTGCTACATATTTGAAACCCATCGCCAGAGCCTCCTCCTTGAAGGTGTCGAACTCCTCGGGGGTTACATACCTGTCAACGGGGTAGTGTTTTGCCGTCGGGCGGAGATATTGACCGAGTGTTACAATCTCCACGCCAGCCTCTCTCAAATCGCGGAGCGCCTGCAAAACCTCCTCGTGGGTTTCACCCAAGCCGAGCATTATGCCACTTTTGGTGGGGATACCACTCTCGGACATAATTCTCAACGCTTCGAGCGAGGTGCGGTATTTCGCCCTCGACCTCACAAGGGGGGTGATTCTCTCCACAGTTTCGAGATTGTGACCCACAATGTGAGGGCGGGTGGCGAGAGCCACCTCTATGAGTTCCCTCTTGCCGTCAAAATCGGGCAGAAGAACCTCAACGGTTGTGTTTGGATTGATAGTTTTGATAGCGCCTACCACCTTTTGCCAATGTTCGGCACCCGCATCTGCGAGGTCATCGCGGTCTACGGAGGTGATGACAGCGTGGTGAAGTCCCATCAACCTGATGGACTCGGCAACCCTTTCGGGCTCGTTTGGTTCTATAGGTAGCGGCTTGCCCGTTGGCGTTGCGCAGAACTTACAACCTCTGGTGCAGATGTTGCCCAGAATCATAAAGGTTGCCGTCTTGCGACTCCAACACTCGGCTTTGTTGGGGCACTTTCCGCTGCTACAAATTGTGTGCAACCCGTGCTTCTCCACAATGTGTGAAACCTCTGCAAAGCCCTCTCCGTCGTGTAGTTTAATTTTCAGCCACTCGGGTTTAATACGTCGCGTTACCTTGTCATTAAGGGTAGGCATTAAAAATTACTATTTTTCCAATTAGCGCAAAAGTACGCATAAGAATTGAGATTTCAAAATCCAAGAGCGTCATTTTATGACGAATGGTAAAAATTTCCTCATTCGGGCAAAAAATAAGTGGCAAGTGCGAATACAAACCGCACTTGCCACCCATTGGTAGACCCGCCCCCGAGCCTCAATAGAGGGGAAATTTTTAGCGAGGGGTTAGGATGTTTCCCGTCCAATCGTAGTAGCCCACAAAATTCTCCCCACTCTTGTGTTTGTAGTTGAGAATGATTGCGTTGTAGGGGCTGAATGTGGCGGTGACGCTCTCCATATTGACGCTGTTTGTCACACGCAAGACCCCAACACCCACAGAACCTTCCAGCATATTGCCGTCGGTGCCGAAAGACATCTCTATGGGCTCTTGGATGGTGAAGCGCACGCCATATTCCGAGTGGTTGTGAATCTTACCCTCGCCTGAAATAACAAATTTTAAGACGCTCTCCTCGCCTTTGCGGAAGGCGCTGTTGTTGGTTTGAACAAGAAGGGTCACATCCGCTTGTTCGCCATAGCCGCCACCCCACCTGGTCAGGTAGTCGTAGAGGCCCACCTGCGGGTCGCGTCCAAAATAGATGGTCATACCACTGAATGTAACCTCAAAAGAGTCTTTGTCTACACAAGTAATTGTGGGTTTGGTGATTGGGGTGCTCGACGTGTGCCCGACATTCGTAAAAATCGGGTCGTGGCGAACTTCCCATTCGGCCCCCACCTCGTTCAGCAAAAGCCCCCCGTTCAGATAGTAGGACTCGGTGTAGTCATAGGAGTAGATGTTCCACAAATTCTCCTCCACCTCACGGACTTTCAGATAGGGGTAGTATTTGTCCTCCACCGCCAGCCTCGCCTCTTCGTTCTCGGCAGAGAGCCATTCGTTGAGGTTGCAGGCGTGGATGAGGGTGCCAGATGCAGCGGCTAACACCTTCATACTGTGTGTCATCATCACATAGGCGGGTGCTGTGTGGTCAAACCCATCAATCAAATTTTTATCACCCTCAATGGGGTCTTCGCATCCCGCCAAAAGCACCATAAATGCAAGCGCTATATAGTGTAAGTTTTTCATAATCTGCACGTTTTAGAATCTGTAACCAATACCCATACATCCATAGAAACTATTCCCGAAATCGCCCTCGGCAAAGAAGAACAATCTCTTGCCAACAGAGTAACCATAGCCAAAGAAGGCTTCATAATCATTCTCCCACCCCTCGCTTTTGTCGTGGGTTAGGTAGGCGTTCACACCGCAACGAAGATAGAGGCGGAACCATTCGTGGCTAATAACATCCCACTGCATAGTGGGGCGGAGGGTGAAAATATGGGCCTTTTTGGTGTGTACAACCTCCGAAGTTACGACGTTGTAGACGTTGCGTTTGTGGTTGGCATAGAAAAACTCCGCTCCTATCCATAGGCGCTTGGTGCGACGTACCATAAAACCAATCTGTGGAGAGGTGCTTTTGACCGACCATCCCTCTTGATACATTGCATCGTGATAATCTTGCGACAATCCGTAATGATTGAAGTTAAAATCTTGATTTATAGTGCCAAGATAGAGCGGGAAATCGGGTATAACCAAACAAAAACGTACCATATTTTCTGTTTCGAGGTCGTCGTTTTTGAGGTTGGTTAGTCGCTCCCGAAAACTTTGTGCGTCGTAGGGCTTTTGGGGCTCATCTGGCTCGGAAAAATAAGGTACGTTTGCACTCAAAAACGCACCCCCGCAGAGTGAAAAAATAAGTAGTAGAAAAACTCTCTTCATAGGCATCGGGTTTTAGGGTGGTTGGCACCCCTCGGAGGGTCCCTTTCTATATAGATGCACAAGAGGGGCAAAACGTTGCATCGCCCCTCCTATTTTTTTGAAAATTATCTGCAAAAATTAGATGTTGTTCTCCTTGAAGAACTCCGCAACGGCCTTTTTGTAGAGTTCAACGGTCTCCTCGATGGATACAAACGACTTGCCTCCCGCAGCGTTTTTGTGACCACCGCCACCAAAATAACGTCTTGCAAAAATATTCACATCCACCTCATCGCCACGCGAGCGCAACGACACGCGGATGAATTTGCGTGTCTCGGTAAAGAGTGCCGACATCTTCATACCGGCAATCGTCAAAGGATAATTCACAAAGCCCTCACTGTCGCCAAGTTGGAAGTTGTAGCGACGCATCTCCTTCTCTGTGAGCGAGATGTAAGCCGCCTTGCCCTTTTCGAGAACCTCCATCTTGCGCCCCAAAGAGTAGCCCAACAACTTCACACGCGAGGCCGAATAGGAGTTGTAGACGGCGTTGTGAACCTTCGGAATCTCCAATCCTCGCTCCAACAGTACAGCCACTGCGCGCATCAAATCGGGGGTGAGGTAACTGAATGCAAAGTTGCCCGTGTCGGTCATAATACCTGCATAGAGATTCTCCGCCATCTGGGTGGTGATGGTGTCGGTACCACACATAGCCTCAATGAGTTTGTAGGTCACAAATGCGGTGGAGCACATCTCGGGGAAGGAGAATTGCAGGGAGTAGTCGTCGGGTGGCATCAAGTGGTGGTCAATGAGGATGCGGGGAGCCGAACTCGCCAGAAGGGGTTCGCTCATAGAGTCGAGGCGGTCAATCTTGTTGAGGTCCATCACAAAGATTAACTCCGCCGAGGCGATGGTTTGTTCGGCCACCTCGGGTTGTTCTTTGGCAATGATGACCTCCTCCACCCCATTCATCCAATCCAAAAACGCGGGATAGCGATTGGGAACAAGCACCCTCGCCTCGTGCCCCAAAGAGCGCAAGGTTTCTGCCCAAGCAAGCGACGAACCAATGGCATCACCATCGGGATTTGTGTGTGTAACAATAGCGATGGCGCGTTTGTCGCCACCCAAATAACCTTTCAGGTTCTCGATTTTTTCAAAAAATTCACTCATCTCGGTAACAAAGATAGCAAAAACATTTGGAAATCGACAAAATGGTGTAGGTTATTGAAAAAAAATATCTACCTTTAAGGGCTCAAATTGGGGCAAATAGGAAACTAACATAACTAACAATACAAAAAAATGAAAACTTACCAAACTCAAAACCTCCGCAACGTGGCTATCGTTGGCGGCACGGGTAGCGGCAAGACCACTCTTGCCGAAGCATTCGCATTCGAAAGCAAACTCATTGATCGTAAAGGTACCGTAGAGGCTGGCAACACCCTCTCCGACAACACCGAGTTGGAGCAGGCACAGGGTAGGAGTCTCTATCCCGCAGTGATTTACTCCGAGTTCGCAGGTCACAAATTCAACTTCATCGACACCCCCGGTGTGGATGACTTGTGCGGTGGCGTATTCTCGGCTTACAAGGTTTGCGACCTCGCCGCTCTCGTGATTAATGGCAACCAGGGCTTTGATGTTGGTAGCGAAATCCACAGCCGTTATGCAGCACAGGCTAAAATGCCTGTTGTGGGTATTGTAAACCAGCTCGACAAAGAGAACGCAACTTGGGACAAGGCTATCGACTCCATCAAGAACGGTTCGCCCATCAACCCCGTAGTTGTTCAGTACCCCGTTAACCCTGGCTTGGGCTTCGACGCCATCATCGACGTTTTGACAATGAAGATGTACAAAGCAAAAGATGAGAACGGCAATCAGGAGGAGTTGGAGATTCCCGCTTCGGAGATGGACCGCGCAGAGGAGTACCACAACGAACTCTTGGAGGCTGCCGCTATCAACGACGAGGCTTTGATGGAGAAATTCTTTGAGACCAATGACCTCTCGGCTGACGAGATTCGTCAGGGTTTGAGGGATGGCGTTGCTAACCGCGACTTTATGCCCATCTTCTGCTGCTCGGCAAAGAAGAGTTTTGGTCTGAAACGTGTGATGGAGTTCATCATCAATGTACTTCCCGACCCCTCGGCTGCTAATGCGATGCTTGACGTTGAGGGCAATGAGGTTAAGGCTGACGCTTCGGCACCCACCTCTATCTTCGTATTCCGCAATGCTGTTGAGCAGCACGTTGGTGAGGTTAGCTACTTCCGCGTAGTTACCGGTAAACTCACCGAGGGTATGGAGTTGGTTAATCCTCGCAATGGCAACAAGGAGAAAATTTCGCAAATCTTTGCAGTGGCAGGTAAGAAACGCGAGAAAGTTGCCGAACTCGTTGCTGGTGAGATTGGTTGCACCGTGAAACTCAAAGGCACCAAAGCAAACGACACCCTCGGTGTTGGTGATGTTGCCGAGATTTCGCCCATCGACTTCCCCGCACCCCGCTACCGTGCAGCAATCCGTGCTCTCGACCAGAATAACGAGGAGAAACTCGGTGAGATGCTCAACCGCATCAAACAGGAGGACCTCACCTACAAGGTTGAGTACTCGAAAGAGCTCAAACAGACCATCGTTCAGTGCCAGGGTGAGATGCACATCAACCTCTTGAAGACCATCATCCAGAACAATAAGATTGAGGTAGAGTTCTTGGCCCCCAGGATTCCCTACCGTGAGACCATTACCAAAGTGGCTGCTGCTAACTACCGCCACCGCAAACAGTCGGGTGGTTCGGGTCAGTTCGGTGAGGTTCATATGGTTGTTGAGCCCTACTATGATGGTATGCCCGAGCCCAAACAGTACAAAGTTGATGGCCGCGAGTTGTTGGTGAACATCAAAGGCAAAGAGGAGTTCGACCTCGAATGGGGTGGCAAACTCATCTACTATAACGCCATTGTTGGTGGTGCTATCGACGCACGCTTTATGCCTGCAATTCTGAAAGGTATCAAGGATAAACTCAACGAGGGTCCTCTGACCGGTTCGTATGCACGCGACATCCGCGTGGTTATCTACGATGGTAAGATGCACCCCGTAGATTCGAATGAGATTTCATTCGTGTTGGCTGCTCGTAATGCCTTCAAAGAGGCCTTCCGCAATGCTGGTCCCAAGATTTTGGAGCCCATCTACAATGTAGAGATTCTTGTTCCCAGCGAGAATATGGGTGATATTATGAGTGACCTGAATGGTCGTCGTGCCCAGATTATGGGTATGAATGCCGAGGGTTCGTATAGCCGTTTGAGCGCTCGCGTGCCTCTGGCAGAGTTGTATCGCTACTCGACCACATTGAGTGCTTTGACCCTGGGTCGCGCAACCTACACTATGGAGTTTGCTTCGTATGAGCAGGTTCCCGCCGATGTTCAGGATAAACTTCTGAAAGCATACCAGGAAGAGGACAAAGACGAGTAGAAACGCATATAGGCGGCGTCTTTGTCGCCCAACTGCGATAAACCACCTCCTCATTTACGCCAAAGTAAACTGCGGAGGTGGTTTTCTTGTGCGCCTAAAATCCGCCTGCTTATCTGCGTTTTTTTGAGGAGCCCCGGAAACAACCAAAGTAAATAGGTGTGATAAGTTTTAATGTGGGTTTTGTGAAACTCACATTATTTCAACTTTCAACATTCAAATTTTATTTGTATTTTTGTGGAAACACTAAAACATTTGAGCAAAAAGAGAAAACAAAACTAACTACTTACATATTTACTAATTAGCGTTTGCTATTTGTTCTTGACCTCTGAAACGTAGGAAATTTCAAAGTATAAATCGGAACAGATGTTGCGAATGCCCTCATTGTGTGGGCATTCTTGTCTGTTTATACCGGTTTCCTACGACCGCAGGGGTGGACGAGATATGTCCACCTTTTTTGTTTGGTCGTAGGATTGAGTGGATTGCAGGCGCACAACACCCAAACCCTATGGCAAACACAACCCTGACGGCCGCCAAGGCCGCCAAGAAGGATGAGTTCTACACTCAACTCGCCGACATTGAGCGAGAATTGGTCCACTACAAAGAGCATTTTCGTGGCAAAACAGTACTCTGCAACTGCGATGACCCACGAGTGAGCAACTTCTTCAAGTACTTCACGTTGAAGTTCAATGACCTCGGACTCAAACGAGTAATCGCCACCTGCTACAAGAGCCAAGATGTTGATTTGTTCTCGATGAACGCCAGCGAGCAAGCGGTCTATCAAATCTACGATGGCGACAAAGATGGCAACAATATGCCCGATGCGAGCGAAATAGAGGTGCGACCTCTCAAAGGGGATGGCGACTTCCGCAGCGCCGAGTGCATTGAGCTGCTCAAACAGGCCGATATTGTTGTTACCAACCCACCATTCTCGCTCTTCCGTGAGTATGTTGCCCAACTGATCAAGTATGATAAAAAATTTGTGATAGTGGGTAATCAGAATGCAATTACATATAAAGAAATTTTTCCACTAATAAAGAATAATAAATTGTGGCTTGGTTGCACTGGTGGTAAAATGGTTTTCACGGTACCCAACACATACGAACCAAGGGCTACTCGCTATTGGGAGGAAAACGGGGTGAAATATCGCAGTATGGGTAATACATATTGGTTTACTAATCTAGATCACAAAAATCGTCACGAAAGGTTAATCCTTTACAAAAAATATTCGCCACAAGAGTATCCAAAATACGATAATTACAATGCAATCAATGTGGATAAAGTTGCTGACATCCCCTGCGACTATGATGGGGTTATGGGGGTACCCATAACGTTTCTTCATAAATACAATCCAGATCAGTTTGAAATCGTTGGATGTACCGAAAGTGAGGGAAGGGGATTGTCAAATGGGGTTTTTGACAGTCAAAGCATTGTAACTCAACCACTTGTGGGGGGGGCAAAACAGTACAAGCGAATCTTTGTCAAACCTACGAGTCCCAGGATACGGATATTACCATAGAGCTAGAATCCAAGGGAAAGAGATGTATTTTAGAATCCTCATCCACAATATTAGGATTAATGAATAATCCCAAAGATACGCTCGTGGGTGGCAAAAGTAAGTATGCGCGAATAACTATACGGAAAAAATAAAAAATTATGAAGATTGCATTGAAAGAAATCACGGTAAGGGAACTTGCCGAGGGGTACAAGGATAGTGGAGCCGAGGGGGTGGTTGGCTTTGGCGGGAAACTCAACATCAGGCCTCCCTATCAGCGAGAATTTATCTACAAAGAGAAACAGCGAGATGCGGTAATCACAACCGTGAAGCGACACTTTCCGCTCAATGTGATGTATTGGGCCGATTGTGGCGATGGTACCTATGAAGTGATTGATGGTCAGCAACGTACCATCAGCATTTGTCAGTATGTTGCAGGAGATTTTGCCTACGAGTTTCGTTATTTCAACAATCTCACCACCGACGAAAAGCAGGAGATTCTCAACTACAAGTTGATGGTCTACATTTGTACGGGTACCGACAGCGAAAAACTTGAGTGGTTCAGAACCATCAACATCGCCGGCGAAAAACTCACCGAGCAGGAACTGCGCAATGCAGTCTACTCCGGTTCGTGGGTGAGCGATGCAAAGCGTTATTTCAGCAAAAACTCCTGCCCCGCCTATATGGTTGGCAAGGACTTTATGTCCGGCTCTCCCATACGTCAAGACTATCTCGAAACGGTCATTGATTGGATAAGCGGTGGCGAAATCGAGGACTATATGGCCAAACACCAACACGATGGCGATGCAAGCGACCTGTGGATATACTACCAAAGCATTATCGCTTGGGCGCAAGCCAAGTTCTCCAACAAGCACAAGAAAATCATCAACTCCGTGCCGTGGGGTGCCCTCTACAACAAGTACAAAAACACCCCATTAGACCCCATCGCCATTGAGGCCGAGGTGAAAAAGTTGTTGCTTGATGATGATGTAACCAAGAAGGGCGGCATCTATCCCTACATACTCACACGAGATGAGCGAAACCTCTCAATCAGAGCCTTCTCTGAAGCACAAAAATTGGAGGTTTACACTCGCCAAAAGGGAGTTTGCCCCAAGTGTGGAGAGTGGTTTGAGTTGGAAAATATGGAGGCCGACCACATAACTCCGTGGTGCGAAGGTGGAAAAACAACCACCGAAAATTGCCAAATGCTATGCCGTTTTTGCAATAGACGCAAGTCGAACAAATAACCAAACAACCCCGAATTTTCTCGGGGTTGTTTGGTATAATAGGCACGACGATTTTTCACCCTCTCCCAATATCCACCCCAAAGGGGTGGGATGTTTGGTTTCTTGAAAGAAAATTCATACCTTTGTTTCGGATAGTGTCGATTTGAAAATCCTAACACAAATAACAATAAATTACTATGAAAAAATTTTCTACCATTTTGACCGCACTCGCAATGTTGCTCGTTGTGGGCTGTGGCACGAAAAACTATGAGCCTATCCGCGTAGAGGTGCCCGAGCGCCCCGCAGGACAGGAGCACGTTGTGGGTCTTACCGCACCCAAACTCGATGTTGTACGCATCGGCTTCATCGGTCTTGGTATGCGTGGCGATGACGCTGTGAGGCGTATGATTAACATCCCTGGTGTTGAGGTAGTTGCACTTTGCGACCTCGAACCCGAAAGGGTAGAGGAGGGTCAGGAGATTCTGCGCAAGGCAGGTCTGCCCGAAGCCGCCGCTTACCACACCGATAAGGATGCTTGGAAGCAACTTTGTGACCGCGACGACATCGACCTCGTTTATGTTGTGACCAATTGGCAGACCCACGCAGAGATGGGTGTCTACGCTATGGAGCACGGCAAACACGTTGCCATTGAGGTGCCCGCAGCGATGACCCTCGATGAGATTTGGGCGCTCATCAACACCTCCGAGCGCACTCGCAAACACTGTATGCAACTCGAAAACTGTGTCTATGACTTCTTTGAGATGACCGCTCTCAATATGGCACAGCAGGGTTTGTTCGGTGAGATTATCCACGTTGAGGGTGCCTACATCCACAACTTGGAGGAGTATTGGGGTGAGTACTACAACAACTGGCGACTCGACTACAACAACGAGCATCGCGGTGATGTGTATCCCACTCACGGTATCGGCCCCGTTACCCAGGCACTCAACATCCACCGAGGCGATAGGATGACCACCCTCGTGTCGATGGATACCAAGCCTTTCAATGGTAAGAAGGTTGCCGAGAAGGTGGGCGTGACCAATAAGGATATCGAGTTCCAGAATGGCGACCACACCCTCACCCTCATTCAGACCGAGAAGGGTAAGACCATCCACATCCAGCACAACGTGATGACTCCTCGTCCCTACAACCGCCTCTATTCGCTCACCGGTACCGACGGCTACGCTTGCAAGTATCCCATCGAGCAGATTTGCTTGCGTCCCACCCAGGTAGAGGAGAATAAGGTTATCGACCACGAGGACCTCGACGCTCACGGTGCAGTGCCCGAGAAGGTTCACAACGCCCTCATTGAGCAGTACAAACACCCCATCCACCGCGAACTCGAAAAGAGAGCAAAAGAGGTAGGTGGTCACGGTGGTATGGACTTCATTATGGATTGGAGGCTTATCTACTGCTTGCAGAATGGTCTGCCCCTCGATATGGATGTTTATGACTTGGCAGAGTGGTGCTGCTTGGCAGAGCTTACCCGCCTTTCGATTGAGAACGGTAACGCTCCTGTGGAGATTCCCGACTTCACTCGCGGTCACTGGAACGATATTCAGGGCTACCAGCACGCATTTGTGGAGTAATTGTTATTAGTGCACGAATGTTTAATAACAGCGGGGCTGCTCTTTAAGGCAGTCCCGCTGTTGTTGGAAGGCTTTTTTTGGGGGGGCACCTCTTGGTGGAAAGGAATTTCTCACTCTTTGCCTTTTCCCCTAATTGCACATTTTCCCCCATTCGACACACCATAGAGAAAATTGAATAAAAAACTCGCGGGTATCAAAAATGATACCCGCGACCAAAAAAGAATTGTATAACAAAGAGATTGTGGGTTACTCAAAGTCGTAGCCTACAATGTCGTTAGCGTATTCGTTCCAACCCTCGGCACCCCGGTATGCCTCCACACTTTCATCGGGCACATAGATTTTGCCCATAGAGGCATTACCACTAAAGCCACTCCATTCCTTGTTTGCAAAACCTGCTGTTGGAGGGGTTGTGGGCTTACAATACACATCAACAAGGTTGTCGCAGCCATTGAAAGCCCCATAGTTGATATGGGTAACACTCTCGGGAATGGTCACACTTACAAGGTTATCACAATTAGAGAAAGCGCACCACCCGATGTTGGTAACACTATTTGGAATAGAAACGCTTGTGAGCAAACATTCGTGGAAAGCATACGATCCAATCTTGGTGACATTGTCGGGGATTGTGTATTCTGTTAACCCCGCAGGAGCAAAGTAAATAAGTTCGCCATTAAAAATTAAACACCTACCATCGCTTGATGCAAATTCACTCTTAAACTCTTTAAGACTTGAACAATAAATAAAAGCGTCACTAATCGAAATTATACCATTAGGAATAGTGATACTTTCAAGGCTTGAACAACCATAAAAGGCGTTGCCCTCAATCTTTGTGACGCTATCGGGGATGGTTATACTTGTAAGACCCGAACAGGAACCAAATGCATACCATCCAATGGATGCCACTCCATCGGGAATTGTTAAACTTGTAAGGTTGGTGCACTCTTCAAACGCCCAGTCGCCAATTCTACAAACCCCATCAGGGATAGTATATTCTGTAAGTCCAAGAGGCGCAAAAGAGATTAGAACATCGTCAACTATTAGACAACGAGCATCAGCAGAAGCGAATTTACCTTCAAACTCTTTTAGTTTTGAACAAGAATCAAAAGCGCCTTCTTCAATATCAATAACACTATCTGGGATGGTAACTTTCTCCAATGTGTTTCTATTCCAAAAAGCACAATCCTTGATGGTGGTTACGCCAGTGGGAACAGCGTATTCTATCAAGCCGGCGGTGGCGGTGGCAATCAACTCGTTGTCAACAATCAGACTATGGCCATCCTCCGAAGCGAACTTGCCACTAAATTGTGCGAGATTCTCACAGCCACCAAACGAATTATCATCAATAAACACGACTTCTTCTGGAATGCAAATACTTTTGAGTGTACGCTCAAACCAAAATGCGCTGTCGGCTATTTTGGTGACAGCGCCATCGAATTTAATGATGCCCAAGCCGTTATGGTAGGTGTTGGAAATGATGTTTGCACCAAAAAGTTCTGCGTCCTTTTGGTGGCTAATAGGAGTAACAATGTTGCCATCTGTGGATGTGTACCAAATTTCGTTAGCACTTTGTGTGTATAGTATATCCCCCTCTTCCATTTCAGGTAGAGTTAAGCCTATTTCAAAAAAACTGGTTTTATCTGTGTTGTATATATAGAATTTCCCCTTTTCAAAGGGTTGATAATTGGTGGGAATAGAAAATTCCGAACCATTATTTCGAGTGCAGAACAGACAAGAATCAGATATACCATCCCAAATGCTATCATTTACAAAGGCATAGAGATAGTGTTCGCCAAACTTGAAGAACTCCGACGACTCATCCCCCGTTTGGTTTTCCACCGAAGAGATGCTGCTGTCGGCAAAAATCACCAAAGCACAATCGTAGGAGGCTTGTAAATTGATGATTGTATCATCGCGATCAATGACAACTTCGGGGTCGTTTATAATAATAGAACACTTTTCCTGAATATATTTGCCTTCGGCAGTAGAAGTTCCGCGAACCGAGTAGTTACCCATTTTTATTTTGAGGGACTCCCTCTTGTTCCAATATCCTTTGAGTTGGAATGTTTCGCCAGTATTTACTTCGGTAAAAGTAAGGTCGTAGGATGGGGCCATAAGCCTGCCATCTTTCATTGCAACATAGAATTCATTAAAGATATCCATGTTACTACCTACTTTTGTCATACTTTCACCTTGATTTACTGACGCAAGGTCATAACAAATTGTCAGTGAGGATGTTTCTTGTAAAATGGGTTCTTCGGGATTCTCGCAACCCACAAACGTTGCCAATAACGCAACGAATAATAACGCGCGAAATCGTTTCATGATAGTGTAAGTTTAGATTTGGTAGTTTTGCAAAATAAACTCATATTCATTGAGTTTGCACATAGTGTACCACAAAGGTATAAATTTTTTTGTAATGAAGCAAAAAACCACCGCCTTGAAGGGGCGGTGGTTGTAGCGTTATCTTTGGAGGCGAGGCTATTTGATTCTCTCGCGGAAGAATTTGTTGATGTCGCTCGACCAACTCTTGGGGTACTCGTGCTTCATCTCGGGGTAGATGTTCATCTTCTTGTCGCTACCTGTCAGGTTGTTGAAGGGCGCAAGGTTGGTGTGGGGTGGGCAGGTGCCATCTTGCAGACCACTTGTTGCCCACACTGCGGTGTTCTCACTGATGAGGGTTGCAAGGTTCTTGGTGTCGAAGTAGGAGAGGAATCTATACATCTCCTCGTCGCTCATTGAACCCTGATTTGCTTTGGCGGTGTTGCCGGGCCACGATACGATGTTGAAGTAGTCGGGGAAGTCGCCGAGGAAGGCCACATTGGGGGCAATGGCGGTAAATGGATAGTCGCTCAAAGCAGCAGTGGCATAGCATAGTGCACCACCCTGCGAGGAGCCCTCTGCGAAGAGGTTGGCCATATCGCTGGTGGGGCGGCTTGCCATAAAGCGCACAGCCTGAACACAATCCAAGAATGCGCCTCGGTAGTAGTAGCCATCCAAGTCGCCAAATTGGTATGCGAACCAGTCGCCATAGATATTCACAAAGTCACCCAAACCATCGGGCACGCGCAGGCTTGCTTTTCGGTTGTTGAGCATCTGACCGCGAATCGAGAAGTAGAACTCTGCATAGTCGGCGGTGGAACCTCCCGAGGGGCAAGAGGCCTTCGAGGTGGGGTTCTGGTCGTCGTAGCCATAGAAGTGGAAAATAACGGGGTGTTTTTCGCCATCCTGGGGCTCAACATAGTAGCCACGAACAACTACGGGCTCGCCATCGGGGCTGTCGGGGGTCGATTTCAACTCCACAAGGTAGACCTTCTCTGCCGCCGAACTCTTGGAGGTGATTTCGGTGAGAACGGGGGTGTGCTCTTCGAGGTTGGGAAGAGTTGCCTTTGCATTCTCCCAATATTCGTTGAAGTCGGGCTGCATATCGGGGGCCGAGATAATCTCTTCGGGCGAAACGGCAAAGAAGAATGCGCGTGCAACCTTGCCTTTCACCGAGCAGGTAGCCTTGTAGATGCCGGGGGCGAGGTCCTCGGGGGTGGTGATGGGTACCTCGGTAGTCTTGTTGGCGGGGAACTCTACATCCTCTGTTATGGTGTGGAGTTTCTCGTTCTGGTCCGTGTTAATCTGCACCTTGACGGTTGCGGTTACGGCCACGCTGTTGGGGTTTTCCACATTCACAACGATATTGGGTCGCTTTTCGAACACCCAATTGTCGGTTACGGGTACGGAGAGTTTGAACGCTTTTAGGTCGACAGGTTCTTCTGTTTTGTTGTTCTCGTCATCATTGTCCGGGGTGGGGGGTACGGGCTCGTTGCACGCGATAAGCATTGCCGCAGCAATCGCCACAATCGAAAAGATTTTTTTCATAAAGGTTGAATGTTAAAATTAATTTATTTGTAAGATTTTCTCCCTTAAACACACCCCTATGTGGGGTTGTCGTCACAAGCATCCCCCATAAGGTCATACAAAGTTATGTTTTTTCTGCCATACGTCAAAAATTTTCACCCTCTTTACGCACGGTTTTCTGTTTCGATGCGCCCGAATATGCCACATAGCCCTTGCTTGTTGGGTGCTTTACCTTCTCGCGCGCGTATATAAAATAGGTGTGGTTAATGTTTTGTTGGGCCGGTTGGGCTGGTTGGGCTGGTTGGTCGGGGGATGCCCCCGATACGATAACGGGTGAAACCCGAAAGTTTCTCCTTTTATAAGAGAGTCAAAAACCACATTTCAAAAGAGTCTCTTTTTGACCAAGTCCCTCCTTTGTCAAAGGAGGGATTTAGGGAGGAATGTAAATGTGGTCGGGGGATGCCCCCGATACGAAAAAAGGAGAAACCCGAAAGTTTCTCCTTTTTGAGTAGCGGGGGAAGGACTTGAACCTCCGACCTCCGGGTTATGAGCCCGACGAGCTACCAACTGCTCTACCCCGCGATACGTTTGCGAGTGCAAAGGTAATGCGTTTTTCCGATTTTGCAAAATTTTTTGCGTTTTTGGCGCTCGCTGTCGGCTGTTTGTGGGCGTAGAGGCCTAACAATCACCTCATTTCGGGTCGTAAAAAAGTTTTCCTTCTCCTCGGAATCCTCGGGGGCGGGGGTGTTTAGAAACCAACGGCCACATTCAAACCCACTGCCGGTCTATGTCTGCTCGACACACCAATTGCGGGACTGACACTCATTTGGTTGTAGGCTCCACCCTTGAACCCGTATTTTTTATTCCACCTATGGGCATAGATGGGGGCATCAAAGAGTGAATAGAGGTAGCAACCTGCCGCCAAAGCAGCACTCGTGTAGCCCACAAGGTCGACGTGGCGTGAGGGGGCCATATTTGTACCAACAGTCATACCCAAAATGCCAATGACGGTACCCGCAAAGAGAAGCGAACCTTTCAGGCTTTGGCCGTTGTTCATCTGTCCCAGGCCGGGGATTACGAGCGAGGAGAAGAATGCTCCACTTGGGCTCAATGGGGTGATAAGGTTGCCGTCCTCGTCGTACTGATGGGGCATATAGGGGTTGTAGTGGTAGGTGTGCACCTCGTTTATTACGACGTGTTTGGCGGGCTCTTTGGTGATTTTCTTGATTGAGAGAGTATCAACGACCTGCTTGCCCTCGGCAGTGGCAATGACGTAGGTGACAGCAGGCACCTGCTCCACGATGATGCCTCGCAAAACACCACCGTCGTTGAGATAGATGACATCTTCGAGCATTTGACTCTGTGCGGGATGTTGCGCAGAGAGGGTTGCAATGCTTCCCAGAAGCACAGCAACAATTAGCAATAATTTCCTCATTATTTTTTCTCGTTAGGGGTTCCTATTTATTATATATACGCACAATGGGTGCAAAATGTTTCGCGCGTGCTTTTTTACTCGCTTTTGTGCAAATTTTCACCTACGCTCGTAGTCCACAAAGGAGAATGGGTGTTCGAACTCCCGGCCACGCGCGAACTCCTCGCGCCTAACCTCTCGCCAAATTGTGGGGTCAATCGTGGGGAAACGGGTGTCGCCCTCCACACTCACACCAACGTGAGTGATGTAGAGTTTGTTGGATAAGGGCATTGCTTGACGGTAGATTTCGCCCCCGCCGATAACGAAAACCTCCTCTTCGCCTTCGCACATCGCCAGCGCTCCCTCCAAAGAGGTTGCCATTTCGCACCCCTCGATGCGTAGGTCGCTGTTGCGAGAGATAACGATGTTGCGACGACGTGGCAGCGGGCGACCAATGCTCTCATAGGTCTTGCGGCCCATCACCACCGAGTGTCCGAGTGTCACCGCTTTGAAGTGCGCGAAATCCTCGGTTATGTGCCAGGGCATAGTGCCTCCGGTGCCTATTATGCCGTTCTGTGCAACGGCCACGATGAGCGAAATTTTGGTCTTCATACTTTGTGCGTAAGCTGTTGTTTATTTGACTATTACAACAGGGTTGTCGCATTTTTCACCATTGAGCAGGAAGGTCCTTGTGGCATCGATGGTGATATGGTTTACCCTGTTTTTGTAGTGGATGACATCCTGTGAGCCGTCGGGCCAGCGAAGGGTCAGATCGTCATCGTACTCCTCATTGCCAGCCAACTCGCCCAGCACGAGATAGTAGCGTCCTTTGTTGTTTCTCCGCAACGTGAGCCCGTTCCACATAGGCATATACATCTTTGTCTGTGGGTGGGTGTAGGTGTAGAGTTTGTCCAGCCATTCTGCTTCGACTTTTGTGCCCAGAAAGTTCTCGTTGTCGGAGTTGAGCAGGTCGTTGCCGTCGGCGTCCTTAACATAAATCATAATGTCCACAGGGTACCAGTCGACAACCATATCGTCGTCGACGATCATATCGGCTCGGCAGCCACACATCACCACAATGGCTGCAAGCAATAGGGTTCTGAAAAAGTGTTTCATAGCGTTAGTGTTTTTTAGGGTTATTGGAGTGGTTTGTAGGTGTTGCATCGCTCGCCAATCAGAACGACATTGGGGCTTTGATGGTCGGGTGGGGGTTGTAGTCCACGATTTCGATATCCTCAAAACGTAAGTCAGCGATGCTCTTCACCGCAGGGTTGAGTTTCAGGCGGGGCAGAGGGCGGGGTTCGCGCGAGAGTTGCTCCTCGACCTGCTCAAAATGGTTCAAGTAGAGGTGTGTGTCGCCCAAAGTGTGGATAAATTCTCCGACACCCAAATCGCATATTTGGGCAATAATATGCGTTAGGAGCGCATAGGAGGCTATGTTGAATGGAACACCCAAAAATGTGTCGGCACTACGCTGATAGAGTTGGCAAGAGAGCCTTCCGTCTGCCACATAGAACTGAAAAAGAACGTGGCAGGGGGGTAAAGCCATACCCTCTACGTCCGAAACATTCCACGCCGAAACCAACATACGTCTCGAATTGGGGTTGGTCTTAATCGTGCGGATAACCTCCTCGATTTGGTCAATCACCCTACCGTCAGGCGTGCCCCAGCTGCGCCACTGCGCACCATAAACGGAGCCCAAATCGCCATAGCGATACCCCTCAATCGGGGACTCCTCCGCCATCTTTGCCCTCTCCAAAAACTCCTCGCGCCCGATGGGTTCAACACCCGCAGCCGCACACCTCTCTCCATAGAACCTATACGCATCGTTGTCCCAGATGTGCACCCCGTTTTCAACAAGGTAACCAATGTTGGTCTCGCCACGCAGGAACCACAGCAACTCGTGGATGATACCCTTTGTGAAGACTTTTTTGGTGGTCAGCAAGGGGAAGCCTTCGGCAAGGTTGAAGCGCATTTGGTAGCCAAAAATACTCTTGGTACCCGTGCCTGTGCGGTCACCTTTCACTACTCCCTCATCTCGAATGGTGCGTAGTAGGTCAAGATATTGTTTCATAGTTATTTAGTGCTTATTCTTAATTCAAAAATAAGGTACGTTTTATGGTACGTTTTGTGCCTATTTGTGTAATCTCATCACCCCCTTCTCGTCGAGTGAAGCATAGGCCTCGCCCTCAAACCAATGGCCGAGAAAAAAGACCTCACCACCACTCTCCAACTTGCACGATTCGGCGCAGTGGTTGTGTCCAAAAACGAAATAATCGACCTCTTCCGCTACGGCAATCTTTTCTGCCTCCATCACCATTGGATCCTCCTTGCCGAGGAAAGGCATAGCCACCTCTTTGGACTTGCGACTGCCCTTTGACCACGCCAGGCCGAAGCGAAGTGCAAAGTCGGGATGGATTAGGTGTGAAAAGAGCCAACGTGCTGTGTGAGAGCGGAATATGGAGTTCATAAGTCGTGTCCAGCCACCCAAATAGCGGGCGTAGATGTCGTCACCGTGACAAATCGAAATCTTTTTGCCGTAGAGTTCCACCACTTCTCGGTTGTAGTGCAACTTCACACCGCACTCTCGTTCCAAATACCCCCCTTGCCACATATCGTGGTTGCCAACAAAGAGATGTATCTCCACGCCCTGGTCGGTGAGAGTGGAGAGTTTTCCCAAAAGGCGTGTAAATCCTTGTGGAACAACCCGTTTGTATTCGAACCAGAAGTCGAAAACGTCGCCCACAAGGTAGATGGCTTTTGCTGTTGGGGCGACCTTGTCGAGCCACTCCACGACAGCGCCCTCCCTCTCGCGAGGATTGCGGTGGGCACCACTTCCGAGGTGCATATCCGAGGCAAAATAGTACATAGGCGTTTAGGTGTAGGGGTGTTTGGGTTGTGGATTTCGGCTATTTCATAAGTCGTGCGAGTTCCTTTTTGAGGTTGTCACCATAGGCGTTGATGGCCACAATGTTACCCTCTCTGTCGAGTAGGAAGTTGTGGGGAACACTCACAACGCCAAAGAGTTGCACAGCGATAGATTCGCCACCCTTGAAATCACACACCGACACCCAGGGCAACTTCTGCCTCTGCAACACCTCCACCCACGCAGGCTTGGAGGTATCAACCGACACTTGGTAGATTTCGAAACCCTTGTCGTGGTATTTCTCGTAGAGTTCCTTGAACTCGGCATTGCGGAATATGGCGTTCTGGTCGCCGATGCTCCAAAAGTCCAGCAGCAACACTTTACCCTCTTGTATTGCGGTGAGACTCTGTTTCTTACCATACATATCGGGGAGTGTGATTTCGGGGAAATTGGCGGGCTCGGCTGCGAGGGCCTGGTTGATTTTATCCGCCAATTCAACCTGTTTGTCGTAGTTCTCGATGGCCGATTGCAGGCCTGCGAGGTAGGGTGAGGTGGGATAGTTTTTGGCAACCTCCTCTGCTACGAGACGGAAATAGACGATGTCGTTGTCGCCACCAAAGAGCACCTTGTCGTTGGGAAGTCTTTGATTCAGAGCGTATATGGCTGCCAGAGAGCCTGCATTTTTCACGATGAACCCAATCTGGTTACGCTTGATATTGAGATACTCTTTTGCGAATTCTTTGTTGATGCGCTGTTGGATATTTTTGACAGAGGTTTGGTTGTAGACAGCCGTCAGCGAGTCGAGTCTTGCGATGCCAAAGCCCATAATATTCTTTACCTCCCTCACCAATTCCGACTCTCGCGAGCCCGTAATGGTATAACTATCAATGAGTCCGGGCACAGAATTGACAACGGCATTGTCGCCCTTTGCCAAAATCAGGGGCACAGAGCGTTCTGCACAGCGCAGATTATAGAAGGTTGCCTCTCCCTCGGGGAGTGCCACTTTGAGTTTGAAGGTGCCGTTGTTGTTGGTCCTCACCGAGTCGGTAACGATGGAGCCACTTGTTGAGAGGGTTTCCAAAACCACAACCTCATTGGGGCAGGCGGCAAACTCACCCTGAATGGTTACTTTGTTGTTGTTGCAGCCCACGAGAGCCACGAGCGCAAGAAGCGCGGCTAAACTTTTTTTCATTATTGTGTTCTTGTTGTCTATGGTTTCTGTTTTTACAAAGGTAGGGTAGATTGTTCTATTGTCCAAGCCTTGCGGTTATTTTGTGTGGGTGGTTTTGCGCCCATTTTTTGTCATCTTGGTCCCCTTTTTTGCGTGAGCCGACTTTTTTTGATAGCCAAAATGGTTCAATCGATACTCACTTCGGATCATTGTTATTGCCTCCTCGTCTACGGCAATATCGAACCCTGCCATACGCTTAATATCTTTGATGATTACGGCGTTGTCGGGGTGCTCTTGGTTGTACTCGAAACTCTTGGTTCGCATATATCTTGCCAGGTTGTAGAGCACCGCATCGCAGGTCTCTTGGTCTTTCAGACGCGAGAGTGAGCGGATGATATTTTTGACGTTTTTGCCGTAGTGTTTCATTGTGATGCCCCCCATCGGATACTCCATTTTGTGGGGAGGGGGCATAATGGTTGCGGCGGTTGGTTTGGGGTATGGCGAGTCTACATCTAACTGAAAATCAGACATAATGAAGAGGTGGTCCCAGAGTTTGCGCTCGAAGTCGGGCATCTCCGAGGAGTCGTGCTGGATGTTTGCCATAATAGCCACCAATGCCTTTGCTCGCAAGTTTCTCTCTTCGCGGTCTTCGATTGCGGTGAGTTCCACGACCATATCTTGGATATGTCGGCCATATTCGGGCAGATGGAGTTTTTCACGCTCAATATTGTAGTTTGTTTTCATCTTTTCGATATGTTGATTTTGTGAGAAAATTTCTCTTCTTTTTCACCTTGTGTGGTGAGGTTTGTTTTGGGGTCGGATAGTCAAAAAAGCCAAAACGATAGTCAAAAAGGTCTAAAATTGGCACTTTTTGAGGGGTGTCCCTCGGTGCAAAATTTCCGACAGAGAAAAACTTAATCTATCTTTGATACAAAGATAACCCATTTTTTCGAAATTTATTACTCCGACCATCCATTTTGGTAACATATTTGTATTGTGTGGCTGGTTGGCAAAAGAGGAAGAATCAGGAATCATAAACCAAATATCTTTTCAGTATGACAAAAATTCTTGTGGTGGACCCACAAAAAAGTGTGCGCAACACGCTCAAAGAGTTGCTCGAACACGAAGGCTACGCCGTGACGACCTCCGAAAGTCTCGACGACGAAGTGGCAACAAGGGAGATTCAAAACTCTTCGCTGGTGATTTGTGGAATGCCGAAGGGGGTTGCCAGCGACTCTATTCCCGTACCCTGGATTGCGCTCTCATTGGTGAGGACGTGGGAGGATGTAGCCGAGGCCTTCCGTGCTGGAGCCTCCGATTTTGTTGCCAAGCCGGTGGTGGTTGCCGACCTCTTGCGCTCGGTGCGTGGCGTGCTTTCGCTCTCGGAGAGCCACCCGACCCACACGCCTCACACATCAAGGAAAAAACCGTGCCAGAACTACCAGATTGTTGGCGAGTCGCCCAAAACCTGCAATTTGCGCCACGTCATTTCGTTGGTGGCACCCACCGATGCGAGGGTTTTGATTATGGGGGCAAATGGTACGGGCAAAGAGTTGGTTGCCCGACAGATACATCTCCAAAGTCGTCGTTCCGAGGGCCCTTTTGTGGAGGTTAATTGTGCGGCAATACCCTCGGAATTGATTGAGAGCGAACTCTTTGGGCACGAAAAGGGTGCCTTCACTTCGGCAATAAAACAACGCAAGGGTAAGTTCGAACAAGCCATCGGTGGCACACTCTTCTTGGACGAGATTGGCGATATGAGTATGGCTGCGCAAGCGAAGGTGTTGCGAGCGCTCCAAGAGCGCAAAATCACCCGCGTGGGTAGCGATAAGGATGTCGATGTTGATGTGAGGGTTGTGGCTGCTACAAACAAAGACCTCGTGGCGGAAATTGCACGAGGAAACTTCCGCGAGGACCTTTTTCACCGATTGAGTGTGATTGTGGTGGGCGTTCCCCCTCTCTCGGAGCGCAGAGAGGATATTCCACTGTTAGTCAACCATTTCCTGAAAGTTCTATGCGAAGAATACCGCGTGCCGACCAAGAAGATTGGCTCCGAGGCGATGAAGGAACTCACCAATATGGAGTGGAAGGGCAATGTGCGCGAGGTGCACAATATGGTCGAGAGATTGGTTGTGCTCGGGAGCGACAACATCTCTCGTGACGAGGTGTTGGCAAATGTGTCCAACTACTACTGAACCAACCACTTGGCGAGTTTTGCAACAGCCCTGCCTCGGTGACTTATGGCGTTTTTCTCCTCGGGGGCGAGTTCCGCAAATGTGCGGTTGTAGCCCTCGGGAAGGAAGAGGCAGTCGTAGCCGAACCCACCCTCTCCAATCTCTCGGGTGGTGATGGTGCCCTCTACGATACCTTCGAAACAACTCTCCTTACCCCCCTCTATGAGGGCAACAACGGTGCGGAAGCGTGCTGTGCGCTCGCTTTTGCCCTCCATTTCGCGGAGCAACTTCGCACGATTGGCCCCAAAGTCGTGCCCATCGGTGGCGTAGCGTGCCGAATGAACCCCGGGCGCACCCCCCAAAGCATCGACCTCCAACCCTGTGTCGTCGGCAAAGCAGTCACACCCCGTTTTCTCCCACACATAACGCGCTTTGGCAAGGGCGTTACCCTCAATTGTGGGCTCATTTTCGGGTATCTCCTCTGTTATGCCCGCCTCGCGTAGGGTTACGAGTTCGAAAGCGTCGCCAATAATGGCGCTTACCTCTTCGAGTTTATGGGCGTTATTAGTGGCAAATATGAGTTTTTTCATACGGCTTAACAATTTGATTTATACCTCTTTGGAGAGTTCTGCAATGCGTGCATCGGTGGCGATTTTATCGAGAATTGTACGCACAATGGTATCCATCCTACCGCCCTCGGAGTAGTCGGCAGGCGAAATCATCGAACAGCGGTTTTGCTCCAAGAGCAATTTGGTTTTTTGGTATCCGCTCTGCGATGCAGGATCGTAGACACCGATGGAGTGACCGTGACGGTCACTAACGAGCCTCATACAAGGGATGTCGGTTGTTCCATCACCTACATAAATCATATGCTCAAAGGGCACAGGACGTTCTGCGTCAGGAACATAGGCGTTCACAAGATGGGAGTCACTTACGCTGTCCACACCCTTGTTTATCTTATACATAAACTGTGTTTTGTTGGTGTAGTTTATCGCCACCGCAGGCCAATAAGCGTCGCCATCTTCGTTGTAGAGGAACTCGCAAGCGTAGATTTTTTTGAACTCGTGCGCGATGGGTGTACCCTCGATAATCTCCTTCAAACCAGAGGAGTTGATGTAGTGGAGAATCTCTATTCCGCGCTCCTCTCCATAGCGGTTGATGCGTCCGAACCATTCGCGTACTCCCTTGTATAGTTGGATGTTACGCCCCGTTTCTTGGAACGCTTCGCGTTTGATGGGCACCTTTGTTTTGCCTGCGTGTTCGAGCATTTTGAGCATATAACTCAATATGGGGTCGGCATCGTAGTTGTCGGCCAGCACGTTGCTCTCTTGCCAAAACTCCTCGTTGCTTTTACCCACCGAGGCAATAAAGCCATATTCTTGCATATTTCCGGGGGCGAGGGTGCCGTCAAAGTCGTAGATGAGTGCTGCTTTTAGTTTTTTCTCCATAGGTTTTCACAGTTTTGTCTTGCCAAAGGTACGATAATTGCTCAAAATTACATAAATTTGTGACCAAACAAACGTAGAATTATGGATTTTTTTGAACTCGTACACAAACGTCGCTCACTTCGCAAGTTCTCCGATAGGAGGGTTGAGAGTCACACGATAGAGAAGATTTTGGAGGCCGCACTCACAGCCCCCTCGTCACGCAATAGTCACAGCACCAGATATTTGGTGGTGGAGGATAGGGACTTGATTCGCCATATGTCCTATATGCGCGATTATGGTTCGGCATTTATGGCGGAGGCTCCTGTGGCTGTGTTGGTTATGGGCGATAAGAGGGCTACGGATTTGTGGCTCGACAATGCGGCCATCTCGGCAACTTTTGTGCAACTTGCAGCCGAAGCAGCGGGCCTGGGTAGTTGCTGGGTACACGTTGCGGGTAGGGAACACGCCAAAGGACACCCCGAGATGGGTGACGCGGAGAGTTATCTTCGCACCTTCCTTCCTATTCCCGAGGAGTGTGGCGTGGAGTGCGTGATTGCTATGGGGTATTCGCCCTATGAGGAGCCCAAGCCCCGACCTGCACAGGACAACAGCGGGAAGGTTGTTTGGTTGAAATAGGAACAATGCAAGATAAGCGACAAGGGGGCAAACGCTTGCCCCCTTGTCGCTTATAATCAACCACTTGTCTTTATTCCTCCTTTTGGTTTTCGACGAGTGTGTTGTAGTCCTCCATTGAGCGAACAATCACCTCGCGGGCAACGTCGGCACCATAGATGCTCACAAATTTCATCCTCTGGTGGCTCTCACCGGGGATGTCTTTGTAGGTTGTGAAATAGTGGATTAGTCGCCTCACGATGCGGGTGGGCAACTGCTCGATGTCGGTCATTTCGCCATAGATGGCATCGTTTTTGAGCACAGCGATAATTTTGTCGTCGGCCTGATTGTGGTCCAGGAGTCGCAAGCCACCGATGGGGCGCGCCGAAACCAAGATGTCACCGTGTGTCACATCCTTCTCTGTCAGCACACAAATATCCAATGGGTCGCCATCGCCCTCTACGTCGAATCTTGCAAGAGCCTTGTTGGTGAGTTCGGCCATTCTTGTTGAGCAGTGTGTGCGCGGGATGAAGCCGTAGAGAGAGGGTACGATATTGGAGAACTTCTGTGGTCTGTCGAGCGAGAGGTAGCCACTCACCTTGTCCACTTCGTACTTGACGGTATCGGTGGGCACAATTTCGATAAATGCGCGAATTTCCTCTGGCGTTCCCGGGTCTATGCCGTGCCAGGGATGTGCTTTGTGTAGTGTGCTGTAATCCATAGAGTTATAATTTTGAAATTTTAGAATTTCGGTTGATTTTGGGGAGTCTTTCTGCGCCCACTAACCACAAAGATACAATTTTGAATTGAGAATTGACAACAAAAAGACACTTTTTTGTCTAAAAAGCCTCCGCTCGGCATAGCACACAAGTGCCCTCTACTATCGCCCGACTCGCATTTGCGAAAGTTGAGAATCAACACAAATCTGGGTGTTGTCGATAGCCAGAAAGAGCATCCTTCCCACTACTCTATCGCATCAAAGAAAACCCCACCAATCGAGTGGTTGGTGGGGTGGTCTTTGTAATGCGAGAAGCCTACAAATATGTTCCGTTCTTGTAGGTTAGCCACATATAGTAGCCCAAAATCAGTCCGCACAAAACAATTAAGCCGATGAATACCCAAATGGCGATGCGTTTTGGGCGTTTCATATCTTTGAGGCTTGTGAGCAGGAACGCCAATGTTCCGATGATAAATAGCGGCTCAATGATGCAGAAAAGCCACACATTGAGCGAAAGGTATGTAATGCCAATATCCTTTGACATATCAACCAATACCTGTATGCAATACTCGCCGAAATTATCCAGCGCAGGGTTTGAGAAAAATGACATAATTCAACTAATTTATTCAATCCAAATAAGTGGCACACCGAGCGAAGAGAGTTCTTTATTTGTGAGTTCCACTTCCACAAAACCATCAGCAAAACTTGCAACCTCATAGGGCTTGTATTGGAACAGCAAACCGCTATCGGTAATCATTATCTCTGCATACTCGGTGAGGTTGTCGGGAGTGTCTTTGTGTGGGCGTGTAAAGTCGGGCAGATGGTCGTAAATCGCCTTGTCCAACCTATTCACCCACTCGCCTTTATGGAGATAGGAGAGGTCTATGAGTTCGCCCGTTGTGAGGTTGTATTGGTGTATCTCGTTGTGGAAGAATTCGTGCGAGCCACCTAAATATAGTGTGTTTCCCGTAACAATGCGGAGAATCTTGTCACCATAGACCATCTTTGCGCTCTGCTCTATCCACATAAAAAGGGGCTTACCAATGAGGTCTTCGGGAGCGATTTGAAGCTCGTTCTCGAAGTTGCCACGGAACATACGCCCCAAGGCGCCAACAATGTCTATCTTCTCGCTGTCGGCGTATTGCTCAAAAACGAGTTCGTAGTTATGACGGTTTATCTTTCCCAAGACCTCGTTGCTTTTGCCATCGGAGATAATCAGATGCTTGCACCTCGCATAGCACACTGTCGTATCGCCCACCTCTGCCGTTACGGTTTTGAATGTTGGCGACACGGGCTTTGCTTTTGTTGCCTGTGCATTTACTTGCGTCACGCCATAACCACCCAGCGCCATTGCAAGGGCAATCAGAAAGAGTTTTAGCGAGTGTTTCATGTAAACAATAACTCTTTATATTGTTGTAAAACACCCAAGAAATTACTTGGGTGTTATTACTTATTAATAGTCAAAAACAAATAAGAATTGATTAGATACTCCTTTTGCCTGTACAATAGAGCGAACTCTAACACCATTGTACATTCCCAACATATTGATCATTTTTAATAATGTTGGGGTAACTTCCGAAGCGCTAACAGCCAGCAAATCTCGCCCATTGTTTCTTGTAACAAGTTTAAATGTTCCATATCCCAACCTATGGTTATGCAATAAATATGTATGAGTGCCGGTTGCTTCTACAAAAACAGGCTGAGGACCGTACCAAACATTTTTTAACAATACAACATCTTGCATATCAGCACTTCCCAAATCCATATACGGAATATCGTGTGTGTTTGCCCATTTTTTGAATTCTCCTACAAATTGTTCTAGGTAGGTCTTTCCGGTTGCAGTAGTTTTCATAACTTATACTTTTTTATTATCTGATTTCATAGTGAACAGCAAATCCGTCTTTATGTTGGCTGGCAAATGTAGTGGTATCGCCAAACATTGCAGCCATACGAGGATTCATACAGCATATGCGCACTCTATTGCCATTTTTATCTTGGGCAGCATACGTGATAGAGAGTGCGTCGCTTTCTATCAGCGAAAGAGTTAAATCCAAGATCATCTTTTGATTGTTGAAAATTTGCACACTTGACTCCGTTTTCTGAATTACACACCCGTCAAAGCCCTCATATTTTGCGTAAACATCAGAGCCTTCTCTACAACCTGAGTTGGTTTTCCAATAAGAAAGTGTTTTCATGATAAATTAACTTTGCCCATCAACCCCGAATGTGCGGTTATTGTAAAAACAAGAAAGTGTGGAGTTGTTCGTTTATCTGTTTCGAGGTTCTGGTAAACCCATGCATCAAATAAACAATACCCCACACTTGTCCAGTATGGGGTAAGCACAGAATGTGCCGACAATGACATACCGAAACAAGTGATGAGCGTTATCGTTATCCTTGATGCATTTTGAAATTTACCAGATTTCGAAACAAGGATTAGCGAAACACTTTCACTAATTATTTATGTTTGTCGGAGGACAATAACCACCCCGACACCACAAAGTTAGTGATTGTTTCGCAAAATGCAACACTCTTTTGGGGTATTGTGTCGAAAGTAACGTGTGCAAATCTCCCCCAAACTTTCCACAAAAACAAGATTGAAACAGAACTTTGTTGTTTCTATTTTGGGGCAGATTGGATTACGCCTTTCACGTTTCCCCTTTATGGGTTGCACAAAGTTTATCCCAAAGCGGCAGAGCCGCTCCCTTTTGTTTTTGCCCCACCACCGCTCTGCTTGCAAGCAATCTTCGCTTGGGTGAGAACAAAAACAAAAGCCCGCAATTTCTTGCAGGCTTTTGTGCTAAACTTTGTCGGGGTGACTAGATTCGAACTAGCGACACCACGCCCCCCAGACGTGTACTCTAACCGGGCTGAGCTACACCCCGAACTATCCCGAAAGCGTCACAGGGGAATTAATCGTCCGCTTTCGGACTGCAAAGATAGCAATTATTTCTTAAAACAAAATTTTCGGGCATCTTTTTTTTGAAAAATATGCGCTTTTTATCCCCAACAACACCCCAATTTCATTTACCAAATCGTTAAATTTCACCCTAATGCCCCGTCGCCCATAGGCTAACACACAGTTTTTTGTACCTTTGTAGCGTATTATAATTGGTAAGATATGTCAAAGAAAGACAAGAAGCGCAGCACAAGGGGTGCTGCCAAAGGCTCGCAAAGAGGTGACCGCGCAGCCGTAATTATGCAACTTTTCCGCTCTTTCCCTTCGCGCAAATTCGCGCTCAAAACCCTCGCCGCACAGAGCGGAGGCGCAGATAGAGAGGGTCGATATCGAACAAAAGCAATTGTCTATCAGATGGTTGAGGAGGGTGTGGTGGAGGCAACAGCCGCATCTACATTCCGACTTGCCGCGCGCGCTCTACCCACCGTTGAGGGGGTGGCACAGATGCTCTCTACGGGCAGTATGTATGTCACCGTAGATGGGCTGGACAAAGATATTTTCATAGACCGACGCAACACTGCACGCGCTCTCGATGGTGACCGTGTAAGGGTTGCTATTACCCGTCGTCGCTCCTCGGGCGATCCCGAAGGTCAGGTTGTTGATGTGGTCGAAAGGGCCGAGCGCAACTATGTGGGTGTTGTCGAAAAAACACGCTCACACGCCTTTGTGAGGGTGGTGCAGAAGAATATGCCTGTGGATATTTTTCTCGACAAGGGGGTCGATAAACTCTCCGATGGCGACAAGGTTGTTGTGCGCATTGTTGATTGGGAGCCCGAGAGTAAGTGCCCAATTGGTAGGGTGGTGGATGTGCTTGGTAAAGAGGGAGATAACACTGCCGAAATGCACGCCATACTTGCCGAATTCAACCTGCCCTATGACTTCCCTCGCGAGGTCGAGGAGGAGGCCGAGCGTATTCCCGACAAAATTTCCGCCAAAGAGTATGCTTCGCGTCGCGATATGCGCGAGGTGGCAACTTTCACCATAGACCCTGCCGATGCAAAGGACTTCGACGATGCGCTTTCGTTCCGCAGACTCGAAAATGGCAACGTGGAGGTTGGTGTGCACATTGCTGATGTAACACATTATGTAAGAGAGGGTTCGCTTGTGGAGCAAGAGGCGCGCGAGAGAGCAACGAGCGTCTATCTGGTAGACCGAACAATCCCAATGCTGCCCGAAAGGCTCTCTAATAATTTGTGTTCCTTGCGACCCAACGAGGAGAAGTTGTGCTTTTCGGCAATCTTCGAGATGGATGACGAGGCGAGGGTTGTTAGGAGTTGGTTTGGACGCAGTGTGATACTCTCCAATCGTCGCTATACCTATGAAGAGGCGCAGAAAATAATCGAAGGCGAGGATGGTGATTTTAGCGAAGAGATACTCAAACTCAATGAGTTGGCGCAAAAGATGCGTAGCCGTAGGTTTGCCGAGGGCTCCATCGCTTTTGAACGCGAGGAGGCTAAATTCCAACTCGATGAGGAGGGTAAGCCTCTGGGGGTCTATTTCAAGGTACAGAAAGAGGCAAACCAACTAATAGAGGAGTTTATGTTGCTGGCCAACCGCTCGGTTTCGGAGTTTGTTGGTGGTAAGAAGGGTAGGGATGGCAAGGCAAAAACATTTGTCTATCGTGTTCACGAAAAGCCTGATGCAGAGAAACTTGCACGGTTCGCAAACTTCATCCTTCGCTTCGGTTACTACTTCGACGCTCGCAAGGGTAGGGCTGTGGCGCAACAGATGAACTCGCTGATGAGCGAGATTAAGGGCAAGAGCGAAGAGAATGTGGTCTCGATTCTTGCGGTACGAACAATGCAGAAGGCGTATTACTCCACCCAAAATATTGGACACTACGGCCTGGCGTTTCCCTATTATTCCCACTTCACCTCGCCCATCCGTCGCTATCCCGATATGATGCTCCACCGCCTGCTGGCACACTACTTGGAGGGTGGTAACTCTGTTGATAATGAGGTGGTTGAGGAGTTGTGCGAACATTCGAGTGATATGGAGGCGAGGGCTGCCGAGGCGGAGCGTGCATCGGTGAAATACAAGATGGTGGAGTTTATGAAGGAGCGCATAGGCGAGGAGTTTGTGGGCTCCATCAGTGGTGTTACCGAGTGGGGGCTTTATGTCGAGTTGGAGGATACCCACATTGAGGGAATGGTTGCAATGCGTGACCTTTCGGATGAGTTCTACCTATTCGATGAGGAGGAGTATGCAGCAGTCGGAACCCGCTCGGGCAGACGATTTGTGTTGGGTGATAGGGTACGCATCAGGGTCAAGGGTGCCGATTTGCGCCTCAAACAACTCGATTTTGAGATGGTGGGTTCCTATGATGCAAAGGGTGAGTTTTGGGCCCTAAACACTCACCTTGCAGAGGAGGACAAAACCTCGAAAAGGGAGTTTAGGAAGGGGCTTCGCCGTCGCTATTAGGAGTGAAAATCTGGAAAGAAAAATGCTCGCAAACTTTGCGAGCATTTTTTGCGTCTAAACGTACCTTATTTTTCCTCTCGAAGATAGGGAATATAGTAGGGTTTGTTGTTTGCCTTGTGGCTGGTTGTCGTAACCCAAAATATTTGAGGCACTCCCGCCTCTTTGAGTTGTGTGTTGAGTTCCGAGAGTTTGTTGTTTAGGAGTTTTGTGGTGCCATCAATGTTGGCGAGTTGCGCCTTTAAGTTATTTACCTTAATGGTTGATTTTGTGATGTTTCGGTAAATATTAACAAACTCTTTTTTCCTTTCTGATGCAATCATTGCGAGTGGGAAACCTTCGGGGTTGAGTGTGAAGATGGTATAGAGGGCCGCGCTCCAAGGGCGTAGTGAGATTTCGCTTCCATTGATGAAGATTTTGCCATTTTTCCACACCGAAACTCCTCCTGTGGAGTAGCCCAAATCACGCTCGAAAAACAAACCCTGTTCTGCGTCGGAATTTGAGCCCAAACGTACCTTAAAACGTACCATATTTTTTACCTCTTCCGACCCCCAAACGTTCTGTTGTGCTGCGGGTGTGGTTCCACACAACAATCCGCCATAAACTTCCTTGTCGAAAGCGTGTTTTTGGCGACAAGTTATGTTGCATCCACTCTTTTGGTCACACACCGAGCAGGGGTTTTCCCTCTGCCACACTTCCGATAGCGACTCGTTTGCCAGAAACCCCTCCGTCAGCCACTCTTTGGCACAATGAAGAGCCTCAATCACCTCTTTATTGATGATTTGGAATACGGCAATATAGCCCTCCTCGTTGAAGTCGGCGTAGCGTTCAATGAGGTCACGGGTAGAGTCCGAAAGAGGAACGAAATATGTTTTACTTGTGGGTGTAATCATATAATTTACAACTCTTTATCTATGTTGGCATCGCCCAAACCACGCGAAATTTGGTAGCGCATAATAACCAAATATTGTGCTTTGGAGAATTGTAGTGTGAGGCAGTGGAAAAGTGCAATGAGAAGGGTTGCGCCCCATTTGAAAACCTCACCTCGGATTCGTTTACAGAAGGCTTGTTGGCTCTCTCCGAGGGTGCGGATACGCTCGCTTTGTCCGATGCGATAGCAGACGGCCTTGAAATAGGCTTTGGTGAGCCTACTCTCATCAATAACGTGGAAAATCTCCGCTTTGGGAAGATAATAAATATCCTCGCCCGAGGTGTAGTAGCGCATATAGAGTTCCTTCTCCTCTCCACCGAGCAGTTTGCTGCCACGTCGTCCGAGGTTGGTGTTGAATTTGCCGTAATAGTCTATGGCCGAGCGCCTTAATGCCATATTCCCGCCACCAAAATACTTGCCTTCGGGGAAGAAGCAGATTTTCTCACCGAGGTTGAGCACGCCCGAAATGGGGCGCTCTGTGATGCGCGAGAGCCACACGGGTCGTTTGTTGGGGTAGTGTGGGGTGATTTTGCCACCTGCTGCCACAGCGTGGGGTTGGGTGTCGAGGAATTCGTAGTACTCGGCGAGCAGGTCGGGCGAGGCGATTTCATCATCATCCATAATCACAATGTAATCCCCTTCGGCCTCATCGATACCCCTATTGCGCGCAAACGAGAGTCCTTGTTGGGGCTCATCTACGAGTTTGATGTTTAGTTCTGGGTGTGCCTTTTGGAACTCTCGGACAACCTCTGCGGTGTTGTCCGAGGAGTTGTTATTCACAATTATAGCCTCCCAAATTGATTTGTCGAGGGTTTGGGTTGTGAGCGAGTTGAGTGCCAGGGGCAATTTTTTTGCTCCGTTGTATGTTGCCAGAACGAGTGAAACGATAGCAGCCATAGGTGTTGAGTTTTGTGGTGGTTAGGTAGGGGTTTTGTTTCGTGCATTGGGGGTATTTGCCCGCAATGGGTGAGGCTATTTGAATAGGCCCTCAATGTCCTCCCATACACAGTCGTTGTTTTCGGCGGGGTCAATGCCGAGTATGTGTGCAATGATGAGGTGGTTGTTAAGGTTCTGGAATGTCACATCGTGGGTGTATCCACTCTTGAAGGCCGGACCGCACGCGAAGAATGCCATCTGCATATCGGGATGGTTGGGGTCGAAGCCGTGCGAGGATGCTTTGGGCTTGGGTTTGCCCCACTCTTCGTTTTTGTTATAGACCACTTTCCAGCCTGTTTCTGCCAGCAGAACAATGGGTTGTATGCGGTCTGTGTAGGTGCCGTAGTGGAACTCTTCGGGCATCTCTTCGCGCAACCATACGCGGTAGTGGCCCTCCTCTTCGTGAGCTTTGAGCCTTTGGTAGACATACTCAATGCGCTCCTCGTCGGGTTCGAGTGTCAGAGGGTTGGAGTTGTAGCAGTAGTTCGCTTCACCAGGAATCAGGGGGTAGATGTTGTAGTACCTTTCGGGCGAGAGTTCGGTCATACCGTGATCGGCGGTGAAGATGAAGTTGATTTTGTCATAGACGGGCGACTTGCGCACCTCGCGCATAAAGTACGCGAGCACCTCGTCGATATCTTCCACAACTTTTTTGGTCTCCTCGGAGGTGGGGCTGTAACGGTGCTCCACAGCGTCGGGCTCGTCGAAATACCACATCGTAAGGTTGGGAATCTCCTCCACATTGGGATTGCACAGTGCTGCCAGAACATTGTCTGCCAACTCTTTGCGTGTGCGATTTGCATCGTAGATGAGGTGTTTGGTGGGGAACCCGCCATCGTAGGGGGCTTCCACGCCCACCCAAGTGTAGACGTGGGCAATCTGCCCCTGACGCTCGACGGTGTTCCAGATGGGTTCGCCCTTGTAGAAATCGGGGTTTACACGCGCCTCGTCATTGTTGATGGCATAGGACAGCCCCAGCGACTTGTCGTAGAAACTATTGTTTACGATGCCGTGATGGTCGGGGTGCAGACCCGTTGCCATCGAGTAGTGGTTGGGGAAGGTGTTGCTTGGGAAGCAGGGTTTGACCTTCGAGAAGACACCCACGTTGGCAATTGAGTCGAGTGTTGGGGTGTCATAGAGGTCTGCCAGGTCGTGGCGGAAGGCATCCATAGAGAGGATTACTACATATTTATCTTCGCCACTCTCGCCACTCGGGGTGCAAGAGGTGTTGCCACAAGCCACAATAAAAACCGTCATCGCCAAACAAGCGCCCAAAAACCATCTTTTCATAATAAAATTCTTTTTAAGAGTAGAACGTTCTACCTACAAAGATACTAAAATTAAAGCAGAAATTCCACCTCCCACACAATTTAATTTAACATTTTCGCCACAATTATGAGTTAATTGTTCTTGTTGGGTGTTATTGCTGTTGGCGTTCTGTTAAAAAAGAGTAACTTTGTGGAGAACAACCCAGACAAAGGAGAGATGGAACCCCGTAAAATCCTCATAAGAGAACTGCGAGAACCAAAAGACGAAGATGCGCGTCGGTTGCAGGAGTTGATGAATCACCTCACCACAGCCCCACGCCCCGAGATTGACACCGCACGATTGGCCGCGATTGTGGAGAGCCCCCACACGAGATTGCTTGTGGCGGAGTGCGAGGGTGTGATTGTGGGTGCGCTGACCCTTACCCACTACCTAACACCCGTGAGCGAGAAGGTGTGGATTGAGGATGTGGTGGTGGACCCCTCGGCCCGAGGCCTGGGTGTTGGCCGTGCGATGGTGGAGGCGGCTGTGGAGTTGGCTCGGCAAAACCACCCCTCGGCAACCATTATTCTCACCTCCAACCCCTCACGCACCACCGCCCGACAACTCTACACCTCGGTGGGCTTTGAGGAGTACAATACGGGGGTGTTCCGAATAAAACCAAACCAGCAATAACGAACCTTAAAAGGAACCTATGGATATGCGAAAAAAACTCTTTCTTATGCTGTTGGTGGCCAGCGTGTGGCTCCCCAACCTTGCACAAAATCAGACCAAAATAGAGTTCAGCACCCCCGAGGAGTGCTGGTGGGGTTTGGCAACCGATTTGGGCCGTTTGATGCCTTTCGACAATCAGAGCAGGGTGGCCATCGACCATCGTACACAGAACCTGAACAACCAAACCACCCCCTTGCTCCTCTCCAATACGGGGCGTTATGTGTGGAGTAGTGGGCCTATGGTCTGCTCAATTGAGGACGGGGTTATCTCCATCTCCTCTCGTGGCGAGATTGTGGAGGGTGTGGCACCCCAAAAGAGCCTCAAAGGTGCCTACCAAGAGGCGTGCCGACTCTTCTTCCCCCCTTCGGGCACAATTCCTCCCGAGGAGTTCTTCACCCAGCCACAATATAACACTTGGATAGAACTCACCTACAACCAGAATCAGAAGGATGTGATGACCTATGCCGAGGGCATTGTTGCCAATGGCTACCCTACGGGTGTGCTGATGATTGACGACAATTGGCAGAAATACTACGGCAACTTTGAGTTTCGCCCGGACCGTTTTCCCGACCCCAAAGGGATGATTGACAGACTCCACGAAATGGGGTTCAAGGTTATGTTGTGGGTGTGCCCCTTTGTGTCGCCCGACAGTGCGGAGTTCCGCGAATTGAGGGATAAGGGGTACTTGGTGAAAGATGCCCACCGCGATGCTCCCGCCATTGTGGAGTGGTGGAATGGCCACAGTGCAGTCTATGATTTGAGCAACCCCGATGCGGTGGCCCATTTGAGGGGTCTTCTCAAAGGTATGCAGGAGGAGTATGGCGTGGATGGCTTCAAGTTTGACGCAGGTGACCCCGAGCGCTACTTGGAGGGCCGCGTTGCCCCCTATGATGGCCACTCCTACGATTGCGACCAGACGGAATTGTGGGCAAAATTGGGCCTCGAATTCCCCTACAACGAGTTCCGCGCTTGCTGGAAGATGGGTGGTGAGGCTCTCGTGCAGCGTTTGGGCGACAAGGACTACTCGTGGGGCGATGTGGCAAAATTGGTTCCCTCGATGGTGGCTGCGGGACTTATGGGACACCTCTACACCTGCCCCGATATGATTGGTGGCGGACAGTGGGCATCCTTCATCGGTGTCAATGCCGAGAATATAGACCAACGACTTGTGGTTCGCTCCTGCCAGATTCACTCGATGATGCCGATGATGCAGTTCTCGGTGGCCCCCTGGCGAATACTCACCCCCGAGAATAACGCCATCTGCCAGAGGTATGCCGAGTGGCACGCATCGCTTGGTGACTATATTATTACCCTCGCGCGCGAGGCCTCGCAAACCGGCGAACCCATTGTGCGCCATATGGCCTATGAGTTCCCCAATGAGGACTTCGAACACTGCATCGACCAATATATGTTGGGTGACAGGTACCTTGTGGCCCCCATTGCGGGTGAGGAGGATAGCCGTAGTGTGAAGTTGCCCAAAGGCAAGTGGCGCGATGATATGGGTAAAATCCATAGGGGTGGTAAGACAATAACCATTGATGTGCCCCTCGAAAGGCTCCCCTGGTTTGAGAGGGTGAAATAGCGGGCTCGGAACAACAAAAAGAGGCGGTGCGACTTTAAAATCGCACCGCCTCTTTTTGTTTTTTTATCCATCACAACACTCTACTCCAAGCGTCGAGCCCCATCGGAGATAACTACGGGGATGACCTCGGGTGAGTGACCATACTTGTCGGTGAAGCGTTTGGTGGCAGTGGCAATGAAGTTGTCGTAGAGGCTCTCCCTCACGAGGTTGATGGTGCAGCCGCCAAAGCCACCACCCATAATCCTCGAACCGCTCACGCCACATTCGCGTGCAACCTCCACAAGCATATCGAGTTCCTCGCAACTCACCTCATACTCCTCCGAGAGTCCCTTGTGGGTGCCATACATCATCTCGCCCACCTTTTCCAAATCGCCCTCTTCGAGTGCTGCGCAGACCTCCATCACTCGCCACTCTTCGCCCACGACATAGCAAGCCCTCTTGTAGTCCTCGGGGGTGATTTGCTCCTTGTGGGCTTCGAGTTCCTCCATTGTAACACCTCGTAGGTAGTCGCGCCCGAGGAGTTTGGCCACCCTCTCGCACGAGGTGCGACGCTCATTGTAGGGCGAACCGACGAGTTCGTGTTTCACTTTGGAGTTGATGAGCACCAATCGGTAGCCGAACCTTTCGGCATCGAAGGGGAAGTATGCATACTCCAAGGTCTTGCAATCGAGCCTTACGAGGTGCCCTGCCTTACCAAAGATGGAGGCAAATTGGTCCATAATACCACACATCACACCACAGTAGTTGTGCTCGGTTGCCTGCCCGATGAGCGCCAACTCAAAACGGTCAATATTGAGCCCCAATAGGTCGTTGATGGCGTAGGCAAAAACGCTCTCCAACGCTGCCGAGGAACTCATACCCGCACCAAGAGGTACGTCGCCACAGAATACGGCATCGAAACCCTCCACCTTGTGGCCACGTTTGATAATCTCTCTGCAAACACCAAAGATATAGCACGCCCACGCTTTGGAGGGTTTGTCCTCCTCGCGCAGGGAGAAACAACACTCCTCGTTCATATTCAAGGCCCATACTCTCACCTGTTGTGTGCCATTGAGCCTGATGGCCGCCACCATAGCCTTATCGACGGCTCCGGGGAAGACGAATCCGCCATTGTAGTCGGTGTGTTCTCCGATGAGGTTTATGCGTCCCGGGGATGTGTAGAGCGAGGGTTGTCCTTCGTATAGTTCTGCGAATTTCTGGATTACTTGCGAAGTATTCATAATTAGGTCTGCTTTTTTGGTTGTTATGTTTACAAAAGTAACGAATTTTATACAGAAAACCACAATTTTGAAAGGGTTATTTTCCCCGTAGCCATAAAATAGAGAGGATGGGTGTTGTGAGTGTTCCTAAAAAAGTCGTATATTTGTGGGGAGTAAAAGTATGTTTTTTTGTCTAAACACCTCTAATTGTAACAATATATGACACTAATCAAATCCATTTCCGGCATCAGAGGTACCATCGGCGGGCCCGTTGGTGACAACCTCACCCCTCTTGATATTGTAAAATTCGTAACCGCCTATGTGCGTTTCTTGGGAACCCAAAACCCCGATAAAAAACTCAAAGTTGTAGTGGGTAGGGACGCGCGACTTTCGGGCGAGATGGTCGAAAATATCGTCATCGGCACGCTGCTCGGATGTGGTGTTGATGTGGTATCGATAGGTCTTTGCACCACCCCGGGTACGGAGATGGCAGTCACCTCACGAGGTGCCGACGGAGGTATCATCCTCACCGCCTCACACAACCCCAAACAGTGGAATGCGCTGAAACTGCTCAACTCCTCGGGCGAATTCCTCAATGATGCCGAGGGTAAGCAGGTACTCGCGTGGGCAGAGGACACCTCTTGGAACTACCCCGAAGTGGACCATATTGGTCACGTTGTGGAGCGTTCTTCTTTCGACGAGGAGCACATCGAGAGTGTTTTGGCTCTTCCCGATGTGGATGTTGAGGCAATCAAGGCTCGCCACTTCAAAGTGGTTGTCGACGCTGTCAATTCGGTGGGTGGAACTGTTATTCCTGCGCTTTTGGAGCGCCTCGGTGTGGAGGTTGTGAAACTCAACTGCGAGCCTACGGGCAACTTCGCACACAACCCCGAGCCCATTCCCGAGAACCTCACAGAGATTTGCAGTGTTGTGGCTCGCGAGAAGGCCGACTTGGGTGTTGTTGTAGACCCCGATGTGGACCGCTTGGCACTCGTGTGCGAGGATGGTGAGATGTTTGGCGAGGAGTACACCCTTGTGGCTTGTGCCGACTATATTCTTTCGCGTCGTGGCGGTGGCAATACCGTTTCGAACCTCTCTTCGACTCGTGCATTGCGCGAGGTTACCGAGCGCTATGGTGGTACCTATGCGGCCTCGGCTGTTGGTGAGGTCAATGTTGTGACCAAGATGAAAGAGGTGGGTGCTGTGATTGGTGGTGAGGGCAACGGTGGCGTTATCTTCCCCGAACTCCATAGTGGTCGTGATGCACTTGTTGGCGTGGCGCTCTTCCTCTCGCTTTTGGCACACAAGGGTTGCCGCGTGAGCGAACTCAAAGCCACCTATCCCCAATATCACATCTCCAAAAACAAGATTCAACTCACCCCGGATATTGATGTAGACAAAGTTTTGGCGATAATGCTCAACCGCTATTCCGACTACAATGTTACCGACATTGATGGAGTGAAGATTGACTTCCCCACCGAGTGGGTACACTTGCGCAAGAGCAACACCGAGCCCATTATTCGCATCTATTCCGAGAGTCGCGATGAGGATTCTGCCGAGCGTCTTGCACGAGGTATTATGAATGAAATCTCCGAAATCGTAAAAAATCGAATCTAATTGAGCGAATTTGTCGTTGTGCTTCAATAAGCGGGCTTCCTCATTTACGTTTTGTAAACTGCGGAGCCCGCTTTTTCGCACGCCTAAAATTCGCTCAATTATATTCGATTTTTTTTTGGTTGGGGAGAAATACCCCCACAAAAGTGCCGTTACGGCACCTGCGGACTCGCTCCTTCTTTTGGCACAAAAATCCCTCCGTTATATTCGATTTTTTTGGTTGGGGAGAAATACCCTCACAAAAGTACCGTTACGGCACCGTTACGGCACTGGACTGCCCGAAAACATTAATGGCTTTAATATCCTTAAAGCCATTAATGTCCCTAAAAAACAACTCTCCCTTCCCTCCCTTTGTTCACGGGTATTAAAAAAGATACCCGTGAACAAAAAGGGGGGGGCTGATAACTGTTTACTGACTGCTGATAACTGACAACTATCGACTAATGTAGTTTTGCTCCGATGAGTTCGAGGAACTCCTGACGTGTCTCGTGATGGTTGAGGAAGGCACCACTGAATGCCGAGGTGGTGGTTATGGAGTTTTGTTTCTGCACGCCCCTCATCTGCATACACATATGTGCGGCCTCGATGACCACAGCCACACCGAGCGGGTTGAGGGTCTCTTGTATGCAGTCGCGAATCTCCATCGTGAGCCTCTCTTGAACCTGCAATCGACGGGCAAAACTCTCCACACAACGTGGTATCTTCGAAAGCCCAACAATCTGTCCATTAGGAATATAGGCAACGTGTGCCTTGCCATAGAAGGGGAGCATATGGTGTTCGCAGAGCGAGTAGAGTTCGATGTCTTTCACGAGCACCATTTGTCGGTAGTCCTCCTTGAAGATGGCGCTACGCAGAATCTCTGCGGGTTCTTCGGTGTAGCCTTTGGTGAGGAACTGCATACACTTGGCAACCCTCTCGGGGGTTTTGATGAGCCCCTCGCGTGCGGGATCCTCGCCCAGCAGGCGGAGGATGGCATCGTAGTGTTCCATAAGTTCGGCAGTCACCTCGGGGGTGTAAATCTCTTCGCGTTTGTACATCGTGTTTGGTTATTAGTTTGTGGTTTTTTTCTCTTGTTTTTCTGCCACCTCGCCCCAAAGTACCATCTCTATGGAGTCGGCAACGGACTCTTTTATCGCCACCTCACCGAGTAATGTTTTGCTGTGTTTTGTGAGGCTGTCGGCAAGGAGGCGGAGTGAGTCGGCTTGTGCCACATTTTTGAGGTGTGCCACTTGTCGCAGTGAGTCATTACGGTACCACTTTTTGGCCGCAGCGGTGAGCAGTTTATCTCCTCTTTCGATGAGTTTTTCAGCCTCCTTTGTGAGCCTTTCGCTCTCTTGTGTGAGTGAATCGGCACCTTGTCGCAGGCGCTCCATTTGTGCCAAGTCGAGGGAGTCTATACCAATCCAGAGGGTGTCGTGTGGCAACCTCGGGATGCGTGCATCGAGAAATCCGTACACCCTGATGGAGTCATTGAAGAGGAGCAAGGGGCGGAATCGCAATGTGGAGTCCATATGTGCGAGGGCCTCGTGGCTGGGGGGCAGATATGTGATGCGCACGGAGTCGAAAGAGATGTGTGGTTCGTCCTCGCGATGTGCATAGTCGGCAAGTGTCAGGTGGTACTCCACATCTCCACGTTTGGGTCGGATTGTGGTGGTGAAGTGTTTGTGTTCACCGCGTGTGAGGTTGGTGCGGTTTATGTATGTGCGCACCCCCTCTTTGTTGTAGAGTGCGTGGTTGGTTTGCAGGCGCAGGTTTTTGTCCAAAGTATCCAGCAGGTAGCCGAAACTCACAATATACTCACCCTCGTCGCGGATGGGGAGAACGAGTTGCAAGCGTGTGGTATCTTTGAGCCTTCTCACCCTGATTTGCTCCCTTGCAAAGACCTCTTTGCTACATTCGGCCTTTGCGAGAGAGTCGATGTAGGCGAGTTCTTTCAGGCGGCGCGTATAGCCCTCGGCGAGTCCTTCGAGGTTGGCGATTGTCGCCTCGATGATGTCACCCAGACGCGCACTCTTGCGCTTGGAGAAGTTTGCGAGGGTGTTGAAGAAGTCGTCTTGGGTGTAGCCATAACGCTCCAAGATTGGGGTATAGATGTCGAGCGAATCGGTGCTCATCTTCTGTGCGCTGGCATAGGCATTCACGAGGAACATCTCGCGAGTGATGCGTTCCAGGTCGCTATCGGGGATGATGGTCTTTTTGGAACAGCCCACCAATAGGAGTGCCCCGAGGACCACAAAGGTTATATTTCTAATTGCGTACTTCATCGGGTTTGGTAACTCTCGGCAACATCCGAGCGATAGTAAAGTTTGTTATAATCCAGGTGACAGCCATTACTGCCACAACAATTCCTACAATATCCACAACATTCATCCTCACAGGGTAGTTCTCCATCAAGAATGTTGTGCCGGGCATCTTTATCACCCCAAAGACAATCTGCACAGCGCATATCACCACCCCCAATAGCACGCCACCTGCCACTCCTCGGCCTCCAATGAGCAAACCCGAGAGGGTGAATACGCGGGTGACAAATCCCCTGCGCGCACCCATCGAATAGAGGGTGGCGATGTCGTTTTGTTTCTCGGTGATGAGCATCACAAGTGAGCCAATGATGGTGGCGGCTGCGATGATGGTCACCAACAAAAGTATGAAAAACACGCCCCACTTCTCCAACTGTGTGGCCTTGTAGACGGTCTCGTTGAGTTCGTAGCGCGTCTTGACGCTCCACTCTTCGCCCAAAGCCTCCTTCAACGCCCTTTTTGTGTGGTTGAGGTTGGCATCGGGGGTAATTCTTACCGCTGCGTGCGAGGCCCTCTCGGGGCTCGAAAGCAACTCTTGGGCCCAATCCAGCGAGGTGAAAATGTGCCCCGCAAGCGTTGTGGCACTCTCGGAGAGGGTTCCCGCGTGGCGGATTCTCCCACTCTGCAAGGCCGCCATCGGCAGGAGCGACGAGATATTCTCCTTGCGCGGGGTGTAGAGCGTGAGTGGGTCGTGGAGTGTGGGGTTCTTTGCCGAGTAACCATCGCCAAAGAGGTTGTCAATATCCCGTCCCACCACCGCTCGTCGGTAGTCGCCGTGTATGAGTCGCCACTCGCCATACCACATCATACCCGGGTCGGCCACCCCCACAACTTTGTTGTAGTTCTCATCCACGCCTCGGAGTGTGGCAAAGGTCTGTCGACCACGATACTCCGCCACAACACTCTCCTCGATGTAGAGCGAGAGTCCTTCCACCCCTTCGATTGCCATCACCTCCTGGCGGGCAAACTCCCCCATTGGAAAAGTCTTACCCTTCGCGGGGATAATCACAAGGTCGGCTTCGGTGGTGTTGTAGATTCCTCGGAGCAGGCTGTCGAATCCATTATAGACCGACATCAGGATAACCATTGCCGCCACCGCCACACCAATGGCAATAGAACTCACCATCGCAGTCGTATTGATGACCGAGAGCGACTTCGCCGAGCGCAGATAGCGACTCGCAAAGAGCAGTGGGAGCCTTTTCATTGTGTGTCGAGGTCTTTTTGTTCTTGTCTCTTGCGTCCAACTTGCCATCGAGTGCTACCATTGCATCACTCCAAGTTGGACCGCGAGGACTACTTCTTCAAGAGGTTGTCGATATTCTCAATATACTCCAAAGAGTCGTCGAGGAAAAAGGTGATTTCGGGCACCACGCGCAGTTGGTTGCGCATCCTCGCACCGAGGAGTTTGCGAATCCTCCAACTCTCCGCCTCAATCTTGGCCATAATCTCCTCGTGGCGACCAAAGGGGAAGATGCTCAAATAGATGCGCGCGTACTCCAAGTCGGGGCTAACCCTTACGGCTGTGACCGAAACAATTACACCCTTCACCAACTCGGCACACTCCTTCAAGAAGAGTTCGCTTATGTCTTTCTGAATCTGGCGAGCAACCTTTTGCTGCCTTGTGGATTCTCCAAATGTATTCTCCATTTTGCGTTGTGTTATTTTTTTTGATTCTACTCTATTGGTTGATTAAAAGTGTTGAGCCTCCCTCGGTGGTTACTACCCCACTTGGGAGAATCTCTTGTTGTGCGCTACGCACAGCCTTGCGTTTTGCGGGGCTGAAAGACCAACTACCCGAGTGCTCCCAGCAGTAGGCCACACCGAGGCTGAAATTGATGTTGTCGAGCGGTGAGCGCAAAAATTGGGTGCCGAGATAGATGGTCTTACGTTTCACAATGTCGGAGTAGCCGAAGTAGTACCTACCTTCGAACATAACCTCCACTCGGCCCGAGCGCCATCCCGCACCGAGTCCCACAACAAGACCATAGGCCCAGCGGTTATCCCTTACGGTTTGCCACTCATAGTCGTACTCATCCACCACTTCGCCCGTCTCGTTTTCGATGTAGAACTCTTTGGAGCCCCAATCAAGGTTATAGGAGAGGGTTGTTCCTGCATTGAGGAAGATGCGCAGGCGTTCATCGAGCAGCAGCGCGTGGGGTTGCCACATAATGGGCACCATTATGGAGTTTATCTCGCGTCCGTAGGTGTAGCGTTTGGTATTCCTGTCGAGAGCGGCATATTGGAATCCTCTTTGCAACAACTCCACCTCCACACAGATACCTCCCGTGTAGTTGTCGGCGAGGTAGGCGCTATCCTTACCACCTCCGTAGTAGACCCAATAGAATCCGCCATTGAGTTTGCCCCAAACGGGGGGTGAGGTCCAGTGGGGATAGAGCCTGATGTCGCCCTCGCCCCAACCTCCTTTGAGGCCGAAGTATTGGCGTTGTGCTCGCACTCCATCTGCACCAACGAGTAGCAGCAAGAGCGCTCCTATGGCTATCTTTACTATCTGTTTCATAATGAGTTGTCGTTCTCTTTTTTTTAGCGGTACATACCTCCGCCGCCCCCCATCGAGTTCATTGCGCCCTTCATTGAGCCCATACCCGAGGAGAAGCCACCCAGGCCTCCGCCTTGTTGCTGTTGTTCTTGTTTGAGTCGCTCTTGGCGTTTCTTCTCTCTCTCTTCGAGGATTTTTTTGAGCCTTACGGCCTCGGTTTTGCGCAACTGTTCATTGACGCTCTCGAAGGTGATAGGTTTGAAAACATCGTTCATATTGGCGGTGATTTCCACCTCCCAATTAGCCTTCACTTCCATAACCTCTTCGCCTCTCTCATCAACATAGGGTTCGGTACGCTCGGGTTGGCGACGCTCTATGAGGTTGCCGGTGTCCCACTTGCCATTACCATTGGCATCTTCGAGAACGCTCACCCTCACATTGCCCGGTTTGACAAAGTTGAAGCGGTGTTTACCCGAGGAGGCACCTTTGATTTCGGCAATCATCTTACCCTTTTCGTCATTCAGATAGAGGACATATTTGCTTGTTGGGGTTTTGCCCACGACATTGATAATCACCGTGCCGAACTTCTCGCCATCAATGGTTGTATAGTCGGAGCGCAGGGTGTCGTTTGCTTCGCCCGCCACATTTTTGAACGTGCCCGCAGGAATCATAAGTTTGTACTTTTTCTTCTGGTCCCAATCTGCGCGCAGGTGCCAAATCTTCATATCGAGACTGTCGCGGAAGAACTCGTAGTCCATTGTGGGGAGTTCCGACACATCCTCCACAATCTGCTCTACGCCACGCTTTTGAGCCTCTTTTTTCTTCTCTTCGGCAATCTTCTTCTCCTCTTCGGGGGAGAGGGCATCGCCCGCCACTCGGAGGTCGATGGCTGTGGTATCCACCGCCACAAGTGGCATTGTAAACTTGAAGGTTATGGTCTTTTCGGGGTTCAGTTCGCCCTTGAACATATCCACCGCAAAGGGGTTCTTTTTCACGGGGGGCACATATTCAACACTGTCTTTGAGGGCCTGCTCCATCTTCTTCTCCTCCTCTTCGCGCTGTTTTTTCTCCTCTTTACTCTCAAAATATTTCCAGAAGAGCGAGAGTCTGGCGGTGTCGGGCACGAGGTTGTTTATGGAGTCGTGTTTGAGATAGATGACGTGACCTTTGAGGGTGTCGCCCAGGCGCTCCGAGGGAACATTGAGCCAATAGTTGATGGTGTCTTTGCCGCGTGTTACATACTCGGTTACTACCTCGTCGGGTTCGACACCCGCAATGTAGAAGGCGAGAATCTCGGGGTTGGGGGCGTTGAAATAGAGCGTCACTTTGTGTTGCATATCCCTCTTCGACTCCGAGAGACTCTGGCGCTTAAACCTACCATCGGTGAACATCTTGAAGTAGAGTTGTGGCTCACCGGTCAGGTAGTGGCGCGTGGTGTCATACCACACTTTGAAGTCGGGGCTTGTCAGTGGGTTGTGTGTGGTGTCCAAGAAGCCCACCATATCGGTTTCGGGGTCGTAGGTAAAGTTGTTGTTTTTGTCCTCAATAGCGTAGATTTTGTAATCTATGGGTTTGAGGTTTTGTGCGATGAAGATACCGTTGGAGGCTGCTTTTGCCACCGCTGCGGGTTTGTGTTTGAGCAGGATGGAGTCGTATTCGGGAATCGAATCCACCTCGGCAGGGTAGAAGAAGATGAGCGAATTGCTCACGCTGTCACCCTTGCTGGCGCTAACGGTGTAACCGCTCATCACCATCGAGTCAATCTTGTCGCCGGTGGAGAAGACATAGCGGAAGTCGCTCAAACGATTGCCCTCGTTGTTGTCCACGATGGCATTTCCGAAGTTGAGAGCATAGGTTTGGTTCTCTTCGAGGGTGTCGAGGATGGTGATGCGTATACCCCTGCCACTTGTGGTGATGGTTGGGGTTTTCTTCATCATTGGCGAGGTGTAGAACTCCTTTTGTTGGTCTTTAATCTGCACATACTCATCGAAGCCGATGTATATCTCCTTGCCCGAGAAGTTTGTGGTGTTGAATCCCGGATTGGCGCTCACGATGATGGGTGGGAGTGAGTCTTTGGGACCACCCTGTGGTGCGGTAATATTGGCACAACGCCACAATAGGCTGCTACCAAACAACCCAATCATTGCTACCTGTAACACTCGTACAAAAGTTCTCTTCTGCATATCCAATCCGCTATCCTAACCCCAAATTTTGAATTTTGAATTTTGAATTTTGAATTTTGAAATTGCCTATGCCTCCTTTGCCTCCATCTCCTCAAAGAGGGTGTGGATGGTTTTGCGCAAGATGGGGTGAATCTTGTCGGGCATAATTTCGTTCAGTGGGCGCAACACAAAATCCCTGTCTTGAATCAATGGGTGAGGGATTGTGAGCCTCGGGGTGTCCATTATCACATCGTCGTAGAAGAGGATGTCGATGTCGATTTTGCGGGGTGCAAATCTCTCACCGGTCTGCTCCTTGATGCGAGCCTCCTCCTGACGGTCACGTCCGAGTTGCTTCTCAATATCCAGCACCTTGTCCAGCAACTCCTCGGGCGAGAGGTCGGTGTCGAGGATGATGGCTTGGTTGTAGAAGTTCTCCGAGGAGGTGAAGCCCCACGCCTTGCTCTCATAACTGTGTGAGCAGCGCAGAATGATGCCCAACTGACGGTTGATTTCTTGTTGTGCGCGACGTAGCGTATCCTTTACGTCACCCACGTTTCCACCTGTTATTATTATCGCTTTTGCCATAGTTTTTGTTGTGTTTATAGTAGTTATAGGTTACATTTTCTCTCAACCTCTCTGCGCGATTAGTTTGCTCACCGCGAGAGCGAAATGGGTAAAGACCATACGCGGGTTGCCATTCTGTCCAATGTCGCGCAGGGCTCTCTCCATCTCTGCCACCAATGCTTCGACGTTGTGGTTGGCAACATAGGGTGCAAATTTGAGGCAAAAATCCCTTTCGGCACCCCAGAGGTGGCTTACACACTCCACACCCGCCGTGAGCATATAACTCTCGCGGATGAGCCCGAGGGCATATTCCAGGAAGTTTTTTTGGCTCTCTCTGCGCATTGTGGCCAACTGCTCGGCCCACTCGAAGAGTTCGAGGTGGCGGTTGCTGAACGATAGGCGCATCAGGCGCGTGAAGAGTTCGAAATTATCGACACTCGCTCCTTCGTCTTCCCCCAGCACTTTGCGTAGGGTGAGTACGGAGCCGTCGGCCACCCTTGCGGCTTGGGCTGCTCCCTCGGGTGTGGCCCCCAACTTGCGGGTGGCATACTCCGCCAACTCTTCGGGCGCAATACGTCCCACATTGATGGTCTGGGTGCGCGAGGTGATGGTCGAGAGGAGTGCTTCGGGGTGCTCGCTCACAAGCAGGAATAGCGTGCCATCCCAGGGCTCTTCGAGGATTTTCAGCAGCGAGTTTGCCGCCTCGCGCTTCATCCTCTCTGGCAACCAGATGATTACACTCTTGCGCTCACCTTCAAATGCCTTGAAGGAGAGTTTGCGGATGATGCTGTCTGCCTCCTTTTGGGGGATGATACCCTGTGCGTTCTGTGCGTCGATCTTCTCATACCAGGCGTGTTCGTCGAAAATAGCGTCGTTTTCTATCACAAACTCTCTCCATTGGCCAATAAACGAGTCGCTGGTGGGCGTTTTCGAGGGGTTTACGATTGGGAAAACGAAGTGAACGTCGGGGTGGGCGAGGGCCTCAATCTGCACACACGAGGGGCATTTGCCACACGCTTCGCCTCCCTCACGATGGGGGCAATGTAGGTACTGAACGTAGGCGAGGGCCACCTGTAATGTGCCCCAACCGCACTCACCTGCAATGAGTTGAGCGTGGCTCACCCTGCCGGCATCAATGTTTGCCCGCAACTGCCCAATGAGTTCCTTGTGTCCTACAATGTCGCTAAATTTCATTTTTCGCCTTATCTTAAATAGGTATGCAAACTACAAAGGTAAAAAATAAATCGACAATTCGCGTGATTGTCGATTTATTTTTTGGCGTAGCCCCCAAAATGCTCGGGCGAGCCAACATTGGCCCGCCCGTGATTAACGTGAGATGTAACGAAACCTCTCCCTTACTTCTATTTTCCGGTGCTACCAAAGCCACCCGCACCACGCGAGGTGTCGGAGAGGGTGTCAGTGGGCTCCCACTCCACCTGTGCGTGTTGAGCCACAACGAGTTGGGCAATGCGCTCGCCATCCTGAACCGTGAACTCTTGGTCGGAGAGGTTGGCCAAAATAACCTTCACCTCACCCCTATAATCGGCATCAATGGTGCCAGGTGCGTTGAGGACCGAAAGACCATACTTGGCGGCCAAACCGCTACGAGGGCGCACCTGCATCTCATAGCCTGCGGGCAACTCCACATAGAGTCCCGTAGGGATTAGGGCGCGAGCGAGGGGTTTTAGAACTACGGGCTCGTCGAGGTTTGCCCTAACATCCATACCCGCCGAAAGCGGGGTTTCGTAGCGGGGTAAATCGTGGCGTGAACGGTTTATAACTTTCACTTTCATAGTGTATTCTGTTTTTTTAGGTTATTTGCGGTGTAAAACGGAGCGAATAAGCCCCCCAATGTTGATGCCTTCGCGACGGATGGCAATGACTACAAATAGCGCAATCATTGCAGTATTAATCAAGTATTTGAGCGTAAGGGTTAGTTGCGCGGTTAGGAGTGATAGACCCCACATAACAGCGGCGATGAGAACGTAAGAAAAGATACGTTTCAAATTGTAAGGAGTGGGGTAGTGGCGCTGTCCGAGGCGGTAACTGACCACAACCATTGCCATCTCGCACAGCAGACGCGCAAGTGCGGCTCCCATATAGCCCAAAGTGGGGACAAGCAGGATGTTGAAAACGAGGGTGAAAAGTAGCCCCGTACCCGTAATCCAGATGGCGTATTTTGTTGCGCCCGTCTGCTTGTACCAGAACGAAAGGTTGAGCACCACACCACTCATCGCATTGCTTATCAGCACGACGGGGAGAATGTACATACCCTCCCTGAAATCGGGGCCTACGATGAGCGCAAAAATGTCACTAAAAAGAGTGATAAAGAGGAATATAGCGAGGCTCACTATTACAAAATACTTCATCACTTCGGCGTTGGAGTTTTTGAACTCATCCCTCTTGAACTCCGCCAAGAAGAAGGGCTCGGCAGCCATACGATACATCTGTGTGAAGAGCAGCATAACCACGCCAATCTTGACCACAGCGCCATAGATTCCGAGTGCCGCGAGGCTCTCCTCGGCGGGCATCAAAAACTTAATCATCTGGCGGTCAATGAACTCGTTTGCGGTGCCGGCAATGCCACTCACAAGCAGAGGCAGGGAGTAGATGAATATGGTTTTGAGCCTCTTGCCCTCAATGCGCGGAAAGGTTCCTCGGCAGGAGAGGAGTAACAAAATGAAACTAATTGCGCTCGAAATGAGGTTGCTGACAAAGGCGTATCCTGGGTTTGTGGCGGTTGCAAAGAGTCTTAATCCCTCTGGTTGAGCATTATAGAACCATAGGCACAGGCCAATATTTATGATTACAGATATTAACCTTATGGTTACATATCGGAGCGCCTTACCCTCTTGTCGCAAGCGTGCGAAGGGAATGGCTCCGGCCACATCGAAGAAGATAATTGCCCCCGTAATCCACACATAAGGCTCCCCTTTGTAGCCCAGGGCGGAGGAGATACCGTCGTTGAACATCAGCACTAAACCCAAGAATAGGGTAGCCGCCGTGAGCACCGCACCCCAAGTGGTTGCATATACCCTCTTGCGCTCCTCGGCATCCTGCGCCTTTGCCGCAAAGCGGAAGTAGCCACTCTCCATACCCATCGTGAGCACCACAAGCGCAAAGGGTATCAAGGCGTAGATGTCGGTCAGGATTCCATACTCGGCAGGCGACATTATGCGGGTGTAGTAGGGCACCAATAGGTAGTTCAGCAGTCGCGCCACGACGCTGCTGATACCATAGATTGCCACTTGTCCTGCAAGTTTCGATAGGTTTGCTGCCATTGTTGTAAGTGTCTGATTATTTGCGACCTGCCTCGCCTGACAGGAGGCCGCAAGCGGCCTTTATATCCTCACCTCGCGAGGCGCGGATGGTGGTCATTATGCCCTTTTTGGTGAGTGTGTCGCGGAAGAGAGTCATCTTTTGATTGTCGGGGCTGACGTAGGGTGAGTCGGGAATGGCGTGGAAACGTATGAGGTTGATGCGGCACTTCAAGCCATCGAGCAGTCGGCACAACTCTTTGATGTGTTCGGGGCTATCATTCATCCCCTTCAAGACGATATACTCGAAACTAACCCTGCGCTGGTGCGAGAAGTCGTACTCTTTGAGCAGGCTTACCACTTCGCGTATGGGGAAGGCCCTCTCTACGGGCATAATCTCCACACGTTGGTCGCCAAAGGGGTTGTGGAGCGACACCGCGAGATGCACTTGTGACTCGTTGAGGAATCGACGTAGGTTGGGAATCACTCCCACCGTCGAGAGCGTCACCCTTGTTGGGCTCCATCCGAAGCCCCACGCGGAGGTCATCACATCCAACGCACGCATCACATTGTCGGGGTTGTCGAGCGGTTCGCCCATACCCATCAGCACCACGTTTGTGATTCTTTCGCGCTCGGGTAGGGAGCATATTTGGTTGAGAATCTCCGCCACTGTGAGATCACCGTGATAGCCACCTCGGCCCGTAAAGCAGAACTTGCACCCCATCTTACAACCCGCCTGTGAGGAGATGCAGAGCGTTGCCCTCTCCCCGTCGGGGATGAAGGCGCTCTCTATGCGCTCACCGCCTCCCACCACAAAGATATACTTCTTGGTGCCATCGGTGCTCTCCGATACACTCACAGGGGAACTCAACCCGAGTGTGTAGTGCTCGGCAAGGGTCTTGCGCCCTGCCAGGGAGATGTTGGTCATCTGCTCGAAGGAGGTCGCCCCCTTTTTGTATATCCACTCGGCGAGTTGTGCGCCGGCAAATTTGGGCAACCCCACTGCCAGCGCCACCTCTTTGAGTTCTTCTATATTTTTGCCTAAAAGAGTATCCATTAATATTTATATCTCATCCATTTGAAGAGTTCCGCAAAGGTGGGTTTTTTGCCATACATAAAGACACCCACGCGGTAGATTTTGCCCGCAAGATAGACAATGCCTATGAAGGTGACAACCAGCAGGCCAATCGAAAGTGCCAACTCCCAACCAGGAACGCCATAGGGCAGGCGCACCATCATCACAATGGGCGAGGTGAAGGGTATCATACTAAACCAAAAGGCAAGAGGTCCGTGAGGGTCCTGCATAGCGCTCATCATCACAAAGAGAGCGAGGATGAGGGGAATAGTGATGGGCATTTGGAGGTTGTTGGTATCCTTCTCGTTGTCCACAGCGCTACCCACCGCCGCAAACATAGCCGCATAGAGGAGGTAGCCACCAATGAAGTAGATAAGGAAGCCACCCAGGATGCGCAGGAGGTAGGCGGGGTCGGTTATGGTGCTGATGATGGCGAGGGTTTCGCTGTCGAGCGATGGCATTTCGGCACCCATCATTGCGGAGGGGTCCATTGCCGAGGCGGAGGCTGCCGCCATCATCTCGTTCACCCCGAAGAGACTCATTGCTGCACTGCCCACCACAAGGATGAATACCACCCAGATTACGAATTGGGTGACAGCCACCGAAGCGATACCGAGAATCTTACCCATCATCAACTCAAAGGGGCGCACACTCGACACCATCACCTCCATCACCTTGTTGCTCTTCTCCTCGATAACGCCCTGCATTACCATATTGCCATAGAGGAATACGAACATATAGATGAGGAAGCCAAAGATGTAGGCCAACGCGATGTTGAGGATGGAGGAACTCTCTTTTGTGTCGCCACTTGTTGCGTCAAGTTGTTTCACTTTGAGCGAAACGGGGGTTTTGATGGCTTCGAGGATAGAGTCGATGTTCTCAATATTGTAGGCTTTGAGTTTCTCGTTCTCGATGATGGTGCTAATCTGCTCTGCGATGGCGCTCTCGATGTTGATGGTCGAGGACTCGTAGGTGAGGAGTTGCACATTCGAGGGGTTGGTGAAAATATCCCCACCGATGATGAGAATACCAAAGGGATTGACCTCTCTTTGTCTGATTTGCTCCACCGACTCTTCGGTGGGTGTGAAATCTATGGTGGAGGTGTCTTGGAGCCTCGAAGCAATCGCTCCGCTCTGATCCACAACCACAATCTCGTTCACCTCGTCGCTCTGGATATTCATCATCAGTGCGGGTATGAACATTATCGCCACAAAGGCGAGGGGCATAAGGATTGTGGTGATAATAAAACTTTTTTTGCGCACGCGCTCATTGAACTCGCGTCCTGCTATGATTCCGATTTTTCCCATAGTTGTTTCTCTGCTTGAAGGTTAAAGTGTTCCCGCAACGGCCCTAATGAAAATATCATTCATTGACGGTATTACTTCGCGGAAGGAGCGAAGTGAGGCACTATTGTTGATAATGGTCACAACATCTTTGATGTCCTCGTCGTTAGGGATGTGGATTTTCAGTGCCGAGGAGTTGGCAGCGGTTGCCTCGTCGTCGTTGGCGGTAGTGTCGAGGAGAGTACAGGGGGCTCCCGACAGGGCACCTACGAGAGCATCGCGCGAGCCTTTGAAATCGACCTCAAAGATGTTGCCTCCGTGACTGCGACGAATCTCATCGAGAGAACCCGAGAGAATGTTCTTGGATTTGTTTATGAGGGTTATGTGGTCACAGACCTCCTCCACCGAGGACATATTGTGGGTGGAGAAGATGACGGTGGCACCTTTGTCGCGCAGGGCGAGAATCTCCTCTTTGAGGAGGTTGGCATTGATGGGGTCGAAACCGCTGAAAGGCTCATCAAAGATGAGGAGTTTGGGTTCGTGGAGTACGGTGACGATAAATTGCACCTTCTGTGCCATACCTTTGGAGAGTTCGCTCACCTTTTTGTTCCACCAACTCTCGATGCCGAACTTCACAAACCACGCTTTGAGCCTCCTTGTGGCCTCGGCGCGTGAGAGCCCTTTGAGGCGTGCGAAGTAGAGGGCCTGTTCGCCCACCTTCATGGTTTTGTACAGACCGCGCTCTTCGGGTAAGTAACCAATGTGGGCTACATCCTCTGGTGCCAAAAGGTGTCCGTCGAACCACACCTGACCACTATCGGGCGCGGTGATGCGGTTGATGATTCTTATGAGTGTGGTCTTGCCCGCACCGTTGGGTCCCAACAATCCGTAGACTGCACCTTGTGGGATGGTGAGTGAGATGTTGTCGAGCGCGGTGTGACCAGCGAAATTCTTGGTTACATTTTCGACTTTGATTAACTCTTTCATACTATTGAAATGTGTTTATAAACTCTACAAATATACTAATTAATTCCTTTCGTGGTATCAATTTTGGGATTTTTGACTAATTTTGACGACCGAAAAGAGAAAAAAGCAAAAAAAGAGAATATGTTGCATCCGCTAAAATTTGAACCCGTTTTGCACGAGACAATGTGGGGTGGTAGCCGCCTCGCAAAGGCTAACAAGCGGGTACCCAGGGGATTGAGCCCCGAGCACATTGGCGAGAGTTGGGAATTGTCGGGTCTTGAAGAGGGCGAGTCGGTTGTTGCCTCGGGCGAACTCGCCGACAATACGCTCTCCGAACTCACCGAAGTCTATATGGGCGAATTGGTGGGCGATGCTGTCTATGAGAAGTATGGGTTGGAATTTCCCGTGCTTATGAAAATTATCGACACCCGCGAGATGCTCTCCATACAGGTGCACCCCACCGATGAATTTGCAGCCGAAATGCACTCTGCGAGGGGTAAGATGGAGATGTGGTACATCATTGATGCCGACCCCGAGGGGGCGATTTATCTCGACTTTGCCCACCCCTTGACCGAGGATGAGTATGATGCCGCAGTAGAGGGTGGGACTATCGGCGACCATCTGAAAAAGCGCCTCGTGCACAAGGGCGAGGCCTTCTTGGTGCCCCCGGGTACGATTCACTCCATTGGTGCAGGTGTCCTGCTGGCGGAGATTCAGGAGCCCTCGAATATCACCTACCGCATCTACGATTGGAATAGGCTCGATAGGAGTGGCCACCCCCGCGAACTGCACACCGCACTTGCGGCAGAGGTTGTAAGGCTCACCCCTACCGAAAACCTCAACATCACAAAACCCTCCACCCGCAATGGTGCGGTGGAGTTACTCTCTTGCGAGAATTTCACCACCAATCTGATAGAGGTGGATGGTGCGGTGGAGTTGGACTACGCGCCTTTGGATAGTTTTGTTGCCTATATGTGTGTTGAGGGCGAGGTGGAGATTAAGGCTTTGGGCGAGCGAGAGAGGCTCGCGGCGCTCCAAACAATTCTCATTCCTGCCGAGGCCACCGATGTGGTAATTTCGGGCAAGGGCAAGTTGTTGGAGGTCTTTGTGAAATAGGGTAGAAGAAAAAAAGAACATCAAAAAGAGGGTTTTGCACATAAAACCCTCTTTTTTGTTGGCTCAAAATTTGAATTTTGAGAGAAATATGGTACATTTGTAATGCGTAAAAGTGGGGAGAGGTGCCCCGAAACTTAAAACTCTAAAACCTAATATATGACAGAGAGTAATCCAAAGTCGATTCGTGGCAGGGTGGTACAAGTTATTGGTCCTGTTATTGATGTCAGTTTTGAGGCTGCCGATGGGGAGCGCGTGGAGTTGCCCGCAATCCACGATGCTGTGGAGATTGTGCGTCCCGATGGCAAAAAACTCCTTGCCGAAATCCAACAACACATAGGCGAGAGCGCTGTTCGCACTGTGGCTATGGACTCCACCGATGGCTTGTGCCGAGGTGTGGAGGCTACATCCTATTATGCCCCCATCTCTATGCCCGTTGGCGAACAAATCAAGGGGCGTTTGCTGAATGTTGTGGGTGAGGCTATCGACGGCATTGGCGAACTGAATAGAGAGGGCTCTCTGCCCATCCACCGCGATGCCCCCAAGTTCGACGACTTGACCACCTCCCAAGAGGTGCTCTATACAGGTATAAAAGTCATAGATCTTTTGGAACCCTATGTTAAGGGTGGTAAGGTTGGCTTGTTTGGTGGTGCCGGTGTGGGCAAGACGGTGCTCATTATGGAACTTATCCGCAATGTAGCAAAAAGATTGGGTGGTTACTCGGTCTTTGCAGGTGTGGGTGAGCGCACAAGGGAGGGTAACGACCTTTTGAGGGAGATGATAGAGTCGGGCGTTATCCGCTATGGTGAAGAGTTTGAGGAGGGTATGAAGCGTGGCGATTGGGACCTCTCGGTGGTAGACCACGAGGAGGTTGCCAAATCACAAGCCACCCTTGTCTTTGGTCAGATGAACGAGCCTCCGGGTGCGCGTGCTTCGGTGGCGCTTTCGGGCCTTACGGTTGCCGAGTCGTTCCGCGACGGTGGTGCCAACCGCGATATACTCTTCTTTATTGACAATATTTTCCGTTTCACCCAAGCGGGCTCGGAGGTGTCGGCGCTGCTGGGGCGTATGCCTTCGGCTGTGGGCTACCAACCGACCCTCGCTACCGAGATGGGCGCTATGCAGGAGCGTATTACCTCCACCAAGAGTGGCTCCATCACCTCCATACAGGCGGTCTATGTGCCTGCCGATGACCTCACAGACCCCGCCCCCGCAACAACCTTCACCCACCTCGATGCTACGACAGTATTGAGTCGTAAGATTGCCGAGATGGGTATCTATCCTGCGGTGGACCCCCTCGAATCGACTTCGCGCATCCTCGACCCCAATGTGGTGGGCGAGGAACACTACAATACGGCCCAGAGGGTTAAGCAGATTCTCCAACGAAACAAGGAGTTGCAGGACATCATCTCCATCCTCGGTATGGAGGAACTCTCGGATGAGGACAAACTCACCGTCAATCGTGCACGCAGGATTCAGCGCTTCCTCTCCCAGCCCTTCTCGGTTGCGGAGCAGTTTACGGGCGTGAAGGGTGTGATGGTGTCGATTGAGGATACAATCAAGGGATTTAGAATGATTCTCGATGGCGAGGTCGACTACTTGCCAGAGGCGGCATTCCTCAATGTTGGCACTATTGAGGAGGCCATTGCCAAAGGCGAGGAGATACGTCGCCAAGTTGTAGAATAGAACCCACGAATTTGATATGCGTCTGCGAATTATCTCTCCCACCCAAAAACTCTTCGAGGGCGAAGTCGAAAAGGTGCTGCTTCCGGGCACCAAAGCACCCTTTGTGGTCTTGCGTGGGCACGCGCCGCTCATCTCCTCACTCACCGAGGGGGATATTGCCTACCTCACACCCTCGGGCGAGGAGGGAAGGATTGCTGTTTCGGGGGGCTTTGTGGAGGTGAAGGATAATTGTGTCGTAGTCTGTACCGAATAAAAACAAAAGGGATGAGGTATAAAACATTGAAAAACATATTGGAGGGGGTGACACTGTTGTATGGTGTTGCTATTGTGGTAGTTGCTCGTTTGTGGGCTCCCGACATTTTACCCCTCGGTTGGATAACCCCCGCATTCTTCTTCCTCTATGAGATAGTCTTCGGCTGGCTCTTGGGGAGGTATGAGAAGATGAGCGCACAGGGGGTTGTGACCACCTCGCTGATAATGAGGGGTGTGAAGTTTCTGGGGGTAGCAGTTATGATGCTTGTGTGGGTGGCGTGTGCCCTGCCTGCCAAAAACCCATTTTTGCTCTACACGCTGGGCTTCTACCTGCTCACCTCACTCTTTGAGGGATGGGTGGTGACGGCCTATAATAAACAGAAAGAGAAATAGCACACAATGAGATACTTGCGCCACATAATGTTGCTTTGTACGGTGCTCCTTGCGGGAGTGCAGTGGGGCTCTTTGTGGGCAAGCGAGGCGGGTGGTACACAAGAACCACAAGAGGTGGCGGAGGTTGCTGCCGAGGAGGAGAAGTTGGATGTTGTGGGGCTTATTTTCGACCACATCAACGATAGTTACTCGTGGCACATCGCCACCTACAAGGGACACCACATCGAGATACCGCTGCTGTGTATTGTGCGTAGTGAGGAGGGCAAATGGCACGCCTTTTCCTCCGCGAAGGTGGCCCACCACCACACCTATGAGGGCTTCTACATCGCCCCCGAGGGCGAAAAATGGGAGGGCAAACTCGTGGCTGTGGGTGCCGACGGAGAGGTCTATCGCCCCATCGACCTGTCATTCACAAAGAACGCTGCGGGATTGATGATTAACGCTTTGTTGTTGGTGGTGATAATCTTGGGGTGCGCAAGGTGGTACCGTAGGCGCGATTACAGCATCTACGCTGTGCCCAAAGGCTTTGTGGGGGCTGTGGAGATGCTCGTAATGAGCCTCGAAGACGACATTATCCGCCCCTCGGTGGGAAAGGACTACAAACGATACTCACCCTACCTGCTGACGGCCTTTTTCTTCATCTTTGTCAATAACCTTATGGGCCTGCTGCCAGCCTTCCCGGGAGGTGCCAACACAACAGGCAATATTGCGGTGACGCTCATTATGGCGCTGGCAACGATGTTTGCGGTGAATGTCTTTGGCAACAAGGAGTATTGGAAGGAGATATTGTGGCCCGATGTGCCTGTGTGGATGAAATTCCCCATCCCCCTGATGCCCGTCATAGAACTCTTTGGCGTTATCTCGAAACCCTTTGCGCTGACGGTGCGTCTGTTTGCCAATATTTTGGCGGGCCACACGGTGATTTTGGCCCTGACGTGCTTGGTTTTCATCTCGGTGAGTATGGGCACAACGATGAATGTTGTCATGACTATTTTTTCGGTTCTTCTGACGGTCTTTATGCTGGTTTTGGAGATACTCGTGGCCTACATTCAGGCCTATGTCTTTACGATGCTTTCGTCGGTGTTCATAGGCCTCTCGCGCAAGGAGCACCACGCAGCAAAGAAACCTTCGAAATAGAGATAGACAATAGAAATATTAACCTTTTAACAAACAAAACATTATGTTAGCAGTAGTAACACTTTTGCAGGCTTTGAACCTCGGCGCAGCAGTTGCACCATTGGCTGCAGCTTTGGCGGTATTGGGTGCCGCTTGGGGTATTGGTAAAATCGGCTCCAACGCTTTGGAGGCAATGGCACGTCAGCCCGAGGCGGCAGGTTCGTTGCAGACGGCAATGATTGTGTCGGCAGCGCTCATTGAGGGTGCAACCCTTTTTGCCATTGTGGTGTGCCTGATGGCAATCTAACAGACAAAGGAGTAGAAACCTAATACATCAAGAGAAATGTCGCTACTTACTCCCGACTTGGGGCTTCTGTTTTGGATGCTCCTTTCGTTCCTCATCGTGTTTGGTGCTCTGGCCAAGTTTGGCTTTCCTGTGATTACGGGGATGGTCGATAAGCGTCGCACCCACATTGAGGAGTCGCTGGCCGATGCCGATGAGGCTCGCAAGCGATTGGAAGGGGTGGAGCAGGAGGCCCAGAGGATAATGGATGAGGCCACACGCCGTTCGAGCGAGATGCTCTCGGCGGCGGTGGCCGATAGCCATCGCATTGTGGAGTCTGCCCGTGAGAGGGCCGAAACGGATGCGGTGGCGCGTATGGAGGCGGCAAAGAACCAAATCGAAATCGAGAAGCAGAAGGCTTTGGGTGAGATGCGTACAACGGTAGCGCTTCTCTCTGTGGAGGTTGCCGAGAAGGTTTTGCGTGCAAAACTCGACGGTGGCCGCGAGAGTGAGGAGTTTGTTGAGCGCCTCATCGACGAGGCACAGAGGGGTGCCGAGACCACCCACGAGGCCTAATGCCGACCAGACGATCCACAACTAACAACGCAACACTATGAACGAAGGTTTGCTTGCAGGACGCTATGCGAAGGCTCTGCTCGCCTATGCCATTGAGGTGGGTGAGGCGGAGGCTTTGTACCCCATTCTTCGCAGTTTGGGGCGCACGTTGCGTTGCGACTACAAGGCGAGGGGTGTGGTGGATAACCCTACCCTTTCGGAGGGGGTGCGTGAGGCGTTTGTGGTGGCGCTGGCGGGAGAGGAGCCCCCTGGGAGCCTTGTGCGTTTTGTCGATTTGGTGTTCCGCCACAACCGCGAGAGATTGTTGGGCGAGATGGCAAGGGCCTATGTGGGACTCTATCGTCGCCATAGGGGTATTGTCTATGCCCGCATAGTGGTGGTCACTCCTCCGGATGAGGCGACCACGCAGAGGGTCAAAGAGATTATTAGCCAACACTTTGGTGGAGTGGTGGAGTTGGATGTGGAGATTGACGAAGGGGTGATAGGGGGCTTTGTGCTCCGAGTTGAGGGCAGGGAACTCGATGCCTCCGCGAGGGGGGCGATTGAGCGCATCCGCCAACAATTCATCACCCGCAATAGAAATGTCGTATAGAGAGAAGTTTTTTGGACTATGGCAGAGATAAAACCGAGTGAAGTGTCGCGCGTGCTACGCGACCAACTCGCGGGGGTGGATACCTCGCTCAAATTTGAAGAGGTCGGCACAGTGCTCCAAGTGAGCGATGGTGTGGCTCGCATCTATGGACTCGAAGGGGCCGAGGCTGGCGAATTGTTGGAGTTCGAGGAGGGTGTGAGTGGCGTGGTTATGAACCTCGAAGAGGACAATGTGGGCGCGGTGTTGCTCGGCTCCACCGAGTTGGTGAAGGAGGGTGATAGTGTTAGACGCACCCACCGTATTGCCTCTGTGAGGGTGAGCGAGGAGATGGTTGGTAGGGTTATCAACCCGCTCGGAGAGCCCATTGATGGTAGGGGTGAAATCGGGGGCGAGAAGTTTGAGATGCCTCTGGAACGTAAAGCCCCTGGCGTGGTCTTCCGCCAACCCGTGTCGGAACCTTTGCAGACGGGTTTGAAGGCTGTCGATGCGATGATACCGATTGGTAGGGGCCAGAGGGAACTAATCATTGGCGATAGGCAGACGGGTAAGACGGCTATCGCCATCGACACCATCCTCAATCAGCGCGAGGGCTACCTGCGCGGAGACCCCGTCTATTGTATCTATGTGGCTGTGGGTCAAAAGGGTTCGACGGTGGCGACCATTGTGAATACCTTGCGCGAGAAGGGCGCAATGGAGTACACGATTGTGGTTGCGGCAACTGCCTCGGATACCGCAGCATTGCAATATTATGCCCCCTTTGCGGGCGCTGCCATTGGCGAGTATTTTCGCGACACAGGAAGGCACGCATTGGTGGTCTATGACGATCTCTCGAAGCAGGCTGTGGCATACCGCGAGGTGTCGCTCATCCTGCGCCGTCCGTCGGGTAGGGAGGCCTACCCGGGCGATATTTTCTACCTCCACTCGCGCCTTTTGGAGAGGGCTGCAAAGATTATCTCTCGCACCGAGGTGGCAGCGCAGATGAACGACCTGCCCGAATCGCTGCGAGGAAGGGTTAAGGGCGGAGGTTCGCTTACAGCACTGCCGATTATTGAGACCCAGGCGGGTGATGTGTCGGCCTATATTCCCACGAATGTGATTTCGATTACCGATGGTCAGATATTCCTTGCAAGTGACCTCTTCAATCAGGGCATCCGCCCCGCCATTAATGTCGGCATATCGGTGTCGAGGGTGGGTGGTAATGCCCAGATTAAGGCGATGAAGAGGGTGGCAGGTACGCTCAAAATAGACCAAGCGCAATACCGTGAGTTGGAGGCGTTTAGTAAGTTTGGCGGCGACTTGGACCCCGTTACGGCCTACGTCATCGACAAGGGACACAAAAACACCCAACTCCTCATCCAACCCCAATACAGTCCTATGCCCGTTGAGGAGCAGATTGCGGTGCTCTACTGCGGTGTGAACGGCTTGTTGAAGGAGTTGAAGGTGGGCGATGCACGCACCTTCGAACAAAGACTTTTGGATGTGTTGAGGGCCAACCATAGAGAGGATATATTGACCCCTCTTGCCGAAGGAAGGCTTGAAGAGAGCGTTATGCAGGGGCTCAAAAAGGTGGCTGCCGAGGTCGTCGAAACATTCAAGTAAGGCAACATAATAGTACAGTAAGGTGGCTTCACTCAAAGAGATAAAGGAACGAATCCAGAGCGTCCGCTCTACGCGCAAAACAACCTCCGCTATGAAGATGGTGGCGGCTGCCAAGTTGCACCGTGCGCAGAGAGATATAGGCTCCCTTGTGCCCTATTCGGAGGAGTTGCAAACCATTGTGGCTCACTTGGCTATGGGTGAGGGCGTGGGGGTGATACCGCTTGCCGAGGAGAGAGAGCCGAGGAGGGTGCGGATTGTGGGTTTTGCCTCCAATTCGACACTCTGTGGAGCCTATAATGCCAACGTGGCGAAGAGGGTTTTGGGGGCCATCAAGGAGCACAAAAACGAGGGTGCAGAGGAGGTCGCTGTGACCACGATGGGACACCGCCTTTCGGTGGAACTTGCCCGCGAAAAAACGACCCACCAAGAGGGCGATAACCACCTTGCCGAACACCCCGATTATGCCCAATATCGACAGATGGCAGAGGGGCTTATGGAGGAGTTTTTGATGGGCAAGAGCGATTGTGTGGAGTTGGTCTACTACAAGTTTATCTCGGCTGGTAATCAGCAACTTGTGAGCGAGCGACTGTTGCCCATAGAGATGCCCGATGGGGGTGACGACCACCAGGGCATACCATATATTTTGGAGCCCTCCAAGCGGGAACTGATAGAGAGTATTGTGCCCCGCCAAGTGGTGCTCAAATTGTTCACCGCAGCGCTCTCGGCTGTGGCCTCGGAACACGCGGCGAGAATGATGGCTATGCAGGTGGCAACGGATAACGCAGACGAACTGATAAAGGAACTCTCTGTGGAGTATAACAAACAACGCCAACAGGCAATTACTACCGAGTTGCTCGATATTGTTGGTGGTCAGAATAGGTAGGGTTAGTCCCGCCCGACGTGTGTTGAGGAGCGGGAGAAAGGAGGTTATTATGATACCGAAAATTAAACAATGGACATTGCAGTGGGACTCTCTTGCCCAGATGATGGGGAGGGACCCCGCGTCGCGTTTTGTGGTGTTGGATTTTGTGGATGCCGAGATGGTCGATGGTGCCATCGAGCGCTCGATCTCTCTGACCAACGCAATGGCAATGGTTTTTTGCTATGAGGGGAGTGTGATGTCGGTGATTAACGGTGTGAGTCAGAGCGTTTCATCGGGCGATTTGTGTGTCTTATTGCCCGGGGTGTATAGCCAATTTCACACCCCTACATCCAACCTGAAAACACGAGTTCTTTTTGTGCGTGCCAGCACCGAGTCGGGCGATGTGACCTTCGCCGAGGCCTACCACCACCTTTCGCGCCAAGCTGTGTTTACCCTCGAAGAGCGCGAGCGCTCCACCTTGCTTCCGCTTTGGGACTACATTCACTCAACCATCGCCCATCCTAATGCGATGTATAGTTCCGATATGGAGTATGTCTTGGCTTCGCTTTTGAGGATGGAACTTTCGAGCATCATTGCGCGCTATATCAACTACACCAAAGCGCCCTCCGCCGAGGAACAGATGGCTGTGAGGTTCAATATTTTGCTCACCACCAAAGCAGCCGAGCACCGCGATGTGGAGTGGTACGCCCAATACTTCAATCTCTCTCCCAAACAATTTGCCACGAAGATAAGGCGAGTTGTGGGGCATAATCCCTCGGAGATGATTGAGCGCGCGGTGATTCAGTGTGCCAAGAATCTGCTGGCCACCACCCCGCTCTCCTCGTCGGAGATATCCGAGAGGCTCAATTTCGCCACCCCCTCGTTTTTCTGTCGCTACTTCAAGCGCTATACGGGGGTTACTCCACAAGAGTGGCGCGAGAAAAATCTACAAAAGTGACAGTATCCTCTCAAACAAATCAACAATAGCCCCAAAGCGCCCTTTGATGTGCAATTAGGGTGTTTTGATGTGCAATATTTCCGAGCGGGGGGGGGTGCCACCTAAAAAAATATCATCAAAAAAGTTAAGTGGAGGGGATTTGTGTATTTTATTGGAAATAAAATAGTATCTTTACAAAACTGAAATTATGCCCTCTTGAAAACGCGGTGTCGTTTTGACGGCAGGGGATTTTGAGTGGACTACGAATTGTTTTTTGATGAAAAGAGAGATTGCGATGATTTTTGGCGCGTTTTAGACGCGCGCGCGTGAAGGGAGTTTGTCGGCGAAGTCGCTTTGCTGCACACCCCCGTTTTTTAATGCCCCCAAAAGAGAGAAGATGAGAGTTTTGATGACCATACTGACACTGTTGCTCTCCGCAACCACCCTCTTCGCCCAACCTATGGCGGAGAAGAGTGAGGTTGTTGTCTTCTATCGTCACGACAAACACTCCATCGACCATCGCTACTTGACCAACCCCGAGGCATTCGCAACCCTCGACTCACTCTTCTCTCACCACGCCGAGGCTATCGACTCCATCAGCATTGTGGCATACGCCTCACCCGAGGGACGACAAGCCTACAACCAATGGCTCTCTGGCAAGCGTGCCGAGAGTATGAAACGTTTCTTGAGGGTGAAGTATCCCGAAGTGGACTTCTCGAACCTGACAACCTATGCCAAAGGTGAGGACTTTGAGGGCTTGGTGAGGATGGTTGAGGCCGACAAAAAGGTGCCCCACCGTAAGGAGGTGCTCCGAATCCTGAACAATACGAAACTCCACGTCGATAGTCGTATGAAACGCCTCTATGCACTGCGCGGAGGCCACCCCTATGCCTACATCCGTAGGAATATCCTTCCCTGGTTGCGTACAGCAACAACCTGCATAATCTACTACAACCCCGAGGCTCTTGCTGCACAGGCAACCATTGCGGAGGTTGCAGAGGAGCCTCTGCGCTTGGAGAGCATCGGAGGAGGCAGTATGTTGCTTTCGCTCTCCATTGCCGAATTTACCCCCACCCCCTATGCGAGTGTTCACATCGAGGAGCAGGTGGAGGAGGGCGCTGTGGTGCAAACCCCCAGCGAAGATGTTGTGGAACAGACCCCCGATGAACAGGCTGTGGTGAGAAACCTCGTGGCTCTAAAAACTAACCTCCTTTTCGATGCCATTGCGGCGGTGAATGTGGGCTTTGAGATACCTTTTGGCGCGCGCTACTCGCTCGATGCATCGTGGACCTTCCCCTGGTACCTGCCCAAGAGTTGGGATTGGTGCTACCAATTGCTGTGGGGCGATGTAGAGGGACGCTATTGGCTGGGTGAGCGCACAATGGCTAACCGTCTGACGGGCCACTTTGTGGGCTTGTATGCAGGTGGAGGTTTGTATGACTTCCAATGGAGGGCTTCGGATGGCTACCAGGGAGAGTTCTTCATTGCTGCGGGTTTGAGTTATGGCTACGCTATGGAGTTTGCCAAGAGCCGTTGCAGGTTGGAGTTCGAGATAGGCTTGGGCTACTTGCAGAGCAACTACCGCCACTACTTCCACATCACCGACCCCGAGGGTAACGAGACCCTCATCCGCGATAAGGTGAGCGGAAGGTTTGGCTATTGGGGACCGACGAAGGCGAAGGTGTCGCTCGTGGTGCCCATCGAGTGGGGAGGTAAAAAGAGATAGAGACAAAAAGGAATGAGTTTGAGAGGTAACATAAAGGGTGGCTTTGCGCTGCTGATGGCATTGGTGCTGTCGGTGGCTTGTTCGCGTCGTCCTTTGGAGGATATGAACGACGGCCTCTACCTCAAACTCAACCTCAATTTGGAGGTTCAGAACCACGATAAGCCCATTGCGAAACCCGAACTTATGAGGGTGCTTTTCTATGACCCCGAGACCTATGAGTTTGTGTCGGACGACTACGTTGGTCCCGATGGTGGCTACATCAGTGCCCAGCCGGGCAAGTATAAGATGGTGGTCTATAACTTCGACACGGAGTCAACAATCATTCGTGGTGAGAGTGCTGCCCCGAGTTTGGAGGCCTACACCAACGAGATACCTACGAGCACACGCACCAACCTGCTGACGAAACTCAACGCGGCAAGTAGGGTTGATTTCGTGGCACCTTCGCCATTGGAGAAGATTGTCTACGAGCCCGACCATCTTTTTGTTGCGAGGGAGGATGTGGAGATTTTCCACCGCACAGGCACGCAGACCATCCACGCTTCGGCCTCGACGATTATTGAGACCTACTATTTGGGCGTGAAATTGGAGGGCGGTAGGAACTTGGCGAGTGCGCAGGCGCTGCTTTCGGGTCAGGCTGCGGGCAACAACTTTGGTTTTGAGGGTGGCGTGAGCCAAGAGAGTGTGATACTCTATTTCGATATGAGCGCCGGTGTGGATGATTCTGGTGCGGAGGTGCTCGAAACGACCTTCAATACATTTGGCAAACTTCCCGAGGAGATTTCGCATTTGTGGCTGACGGTTGTTGTGACCAACAATCAGGGCGACGTGGAGTACCGCCAGTGGGACATCACCGACGAGTTCAAGGACAACCCCGAGAAGTGGATATTTATTGAGGAAGACCCGATTGTGCTCCCCGATCCACCCCCAAGCACAGGTGGTGGTGGTTTCCAACCCTCGGTTGATGAGTGGGAGAATGTGGAACAGGATGTGATAATATAACCTTTGGTCTAACGCCTAATGCCAATTAGTCGCAAAACAAGGAAACAAAATAAACAACAAATTAATAAACACTCAAAACAAACAGTTATGAAAAAGTTTTTTGCAATGGCAGCTGTGGCAGCATTGATGCTGACCGGTTGCGTGAACAATGAGATGTTCGAGGATGCAGAGCCCGCAGAGATTGTTATGCAGGCAGTGAACAAGGTGCCCAACAAGGCTATTGTTGAAGGCACAACGTTCTCGGGTAACTTTAAGGTCTTCGGTTTCTTCTCGGAGAATGATTTCACCAGTACCCAGCAGTTTGGTATGTATAATGTAGAGTGTACCAAAGTGGGCGAGGTTTACAAAAACTCCACCACCTCCTACTATTGGCCTATGAGTGGTAAGGTTGGCTTCTATGCAGTTGCACCTTCGACCATAACCCCCGCTGTTGGTTGGGATACAGGCCTTACTCTGACCGACTATAATGTTGACGGCGCAAAGGATACCGATGTGATGTTTGCATACAATTGGGGTCAGAAGACACTTCCATCTACTCCTTCTGTGGGTATGACCTTCTATCACGCACTCTCGCAGGTTCTTGTAAAGGTTCAGACCAACGAGAACTATGCAAACGCAGTGATTAAAGTGAAGAGTGTATCGTTCACCAATGTTGATGTAGAGGCTACTTGCAACTACAAGGAACTCTCGACTGCAGACCAGCTGGCTAACCCCAGCATCACTTGGACCGGTAACACCGATTATACCGCTACCGAGGAGTACTATGCTACCTTGTCGGAGCCTGTGACTGTGACCTCTTCTGCCGCAAATTACGGTGCTGGTATTCTTACCATTCCCCAAGAGATGAATGCCAATGCTAAAATCTCCATCGCTTATACTCTTACCCAGAATGGTAAGACTATTGAGGGCACCGTTTCTCCCTCTATCGCCACAGCCGATGATTGGGTTGCAGGTAAGAGGAATATCTACACTCTCGACTTCAAACTCGAAGAGATTACCTTCGATCCCGAGGTTGTTGATACCGGTTGGGTTGATGTAACTGTTGCTGCAATCACCATCGAATAATGTGTTGGAAATAACAAAACAATATAAACAACAAATTTTTTAACCAATCAAACAATTACAACTATGAAAAAGTTTTTTGCAATTGCAGCCGTAGTAGCCGTAGCGCTCACCAGCTGTGTGAAGAACGAGGTTATCACTCCCGACGAGGAGATTAACTTCAAGGCAGTAAACTACAAGAACACCAAGGCAGTGGTTACTGGTCCTATCACCAATGCAACCTATCCTACCACAGAGCACTTTGGTGTTTACGCTTTCCACTCGGCAAACAGCTATGCCAACACCTATATGAACGGGGTAGAGGTTGAGAAGAATGGCACCAATTGGAAACACGCAACCGAGAGCTACTACTGGCCCAAAGATGCAGATTTGAAGTTTGCTTGCTACTCGCCCTTTGTGTTCGGTACAGGTGATGTAACCGCTACTGCTGCTAATGGTGTAATGTTCACCGGCTTCAAGACCAAAAACGCTGTTAAGGAGCAGATTGACCTTATGGTTTCGGAGGTTTCGGCAGCCCTTACCAGTGGTCCCGTTGCTGTTCCCTTCCACCACCTTCTCTCGCAGATTAAGTTTGACATCCAGACCGACAAGACCTACACTGCTGACGACAAAGTTGCAGAGTTCAAGATTAACAGCGTAACCTTCACTGCTTGGTCGACTGCTAACTATATTGCGGATGGTACCATCGCTGGCGGTTACTGGGATAACCACAAGAATGCAGTTGTTTACGATGTTCTCGATGGTTCTGCAGAGGTTGTTCCTATGGATGAGACCGTAGAGGATTTGGGCGAGGAGGCTTTGATTATCCCCCAGAACTATGGCCCCATCACCGTAAATTACACCATCGACTATGATGGCACCAATAAGGTGACTACCGATTATGTTATCACCCCCACCGAAGGTTGGGAGAGGAACAAAATCTACACTTACCACATTACCATCGGTTTGGATGAGATCTTGTTCGCCCCCGAGGTTACTGTTTGGACTCCCGTTGAGGCAGGTGCTACTATCTAATCTCCCAACAAAGGTTTGAAAACCGTTTAGTTTGGGGGAGGATGATTCCCTCCCCCAAGCACTATGATGGAGGCGCGATAACTATGCGCGTACATATATAAATATAGGTATGAAACGACTTGTGGAGATACTACTCGCAGTGGCGAGCGCAATGGCGCTCACAGGGTGTGTGTTCGGGCACGATATAACAACCGACGAGCCTGTGGAGTTGCGCCTGCGTGCCGTTATGAGCCAGAGCAGCCGCCCCGATGCCGAAGAGGAGCATCTGCACGGCTTCTCCACAACTTTCCCTACCAATGCCGACCTCGGACTTTGGGCCTTCTCGCTGCCCAGAGATAAAGAGTGGGAGGTGTTCAACCCCGATGCCGAGACCTTCGCCTCCGACGAGCAATTCCTCTACGACCTCACAACACAATTGTGGTATCCGCCACAAACGCACAATTGGCTCTATGCCGATGCACTCACACTCTTTGCCTATTCGCCCTATGAGGTGCCGGCAAAATATGACCAAAGGCAAGGTGTGGTGATTGCCGACTTCGACACAAAGGAGTGGGCCGGGGTGGATCTGCTCTATGCCGATATGCTCACCAATTGCCACGCAGAGAAAAATATGGATGGAGTGGCAATGCCATTCCATCACGCACTTGCCAAAATAGACGTGAAGGCGCATACCATACTCCCCGATGACTACACCCTCACCGTCACCAAGATAGAGGTGCTTGATGTCGCCACCAAAGGCACACTCACCACTCTCCCCACGCCCGAATGGAGCGCCCTCGGAGAGAAGAGCAACGTGGTGCTCTACGACAACGAAAACGGGTGGAATGTCACCTCGCACAGCAATCTCTACATTGAGGGAGCCGAAGGTTTGGTGGTGCCACAGAGAGCCAATGTGCGTCTGAAAATCTACGCCGAGGTGCTCTTCGCGGGCTTCATTACCTACAAAGAGTACATCACCCCCAATATGTCGGTGGCGTGGGAGCCGGGCAAGTACTACACCTACAACCTCGAATTTTCACTCGACAAGGTGGTGCTCGAAGAGCCTAAAAACGAAGAAGGCGAGTAAAATGGCGAATTTTGGCGTTACGCTCACACTCAAAATCCTCATTTACGCCTTGTAAACTGCGGTTTTTCGTGTTCCGCGTGCCTAAAACTTCATCCATTTTTCATTACGCTTGGCAAGGTGATTGTAAAACGAAGAAGGCGAGTAAATCTATCTACTCGCCTTCTTCGTTTTTTTCGTATGGTGGTTGTTAGTTGTTTGCCATATAGGCCTCAATCTCCTCCACAGTGATGGGGATGTGCTTGTCGCCACCGAGCATCACGTTGCCATTCTCCGTAATCAAGAGGTCGTCTTCGAGGCGGATGCCACCAAACTCGTAGAAGGCCCCCAAGCGGTCATAGTTGATGAAGTCGCGACACTTGCCCTCACCCTTCCACTGCTCAATCAGTGCGGGGATGAAGTAGATACCGGGCTCGTCGGTCAGAACCGTACCCGGGCGTAAGCGCCACCTACTACGCATAATGCAGGTGTCCACCTCATCGGCACGCGCGAGAATCTTCGAGTAATCTCTCATACCCCTCTCGCCCATAGCCTCGCAGTCGTGAACATCCATACCGAGTCCGTGACCCAAGCCGTGAGGCATAAACATACCCACAGCACCCGCAGCCACCGCATCGTCGGCATTGCCCTTCATCAAGCCCAAGTCAATCAAGCCCTCGGCAAGGGTTTTGAGAGCCACAGTGTGGAGGTCCCAATACATACCCGGACGTGCAACTTTGAGCACCTCGTCGTGGGCGCGTAGTACGATGTTGTAAATATCCCTCTGCTCCGGGGTAAACTTGCCACTTACGGGGAAGGTGCGCGTGTGGTCGGAGCAGTAGTTGTTCACGCTCTCGCCACCCGCATCCACCAATAGTAAGCGACCATTGGTGCAAATGCCATCGTGGGAGTGGTTGTGGAGGGTTTCGCCGTGTTGCGAGACGATAGAGTGGAACGATACCCCATCGCCATATTGGTGAGTAACGCCCTCCATTGCACCTGCAATTACGCGCTCCGATACCCCCTCTTTGGTGAGCCTCATTGCGGTGGTGTGCATAGCGTAGCCGATCTGGAAGGCTCTTTCGAGTTCCTCAATCTCCTCGGGGCTCTTCTCCTCACGCATTGCTGCCACATTGATGATGAGGTCAGCCGAGCAGTGTGCGTAGTGCTCGGAGGGGTTGATGCCTGTGAGGTTGCTCACGAGGAGCGTGCCATCGCCACGATAGGGGACAAGGTAGTGAACCTTGCGACCTGCGCGGATGGCTTCCTGCACCTTTTCGCGTGCGGCGGCAAAAGGTGCGGTGTTTGCCACACCCACCGATGCTCCCAACTCTTTGACGGAGGGCTGGGGACCCATCCAGATTATATCATTGACGGTGTAGTCGTTGCCGAAGATGTAGTCTTGCTCTTCGTCGAGGTCGATGATGCCCACGAGGTCGGCATTTTGCAAACCGAAGAAATAGAGGAAAGTGCTGTCCTGACGGAAAGAGTATGCGTTGTCGAAATAGTTACGAGGGGCCTCGCTGTTGCCTGGGAGCACCACGATACCCCCTTTGGGCATACGACGACGCAACTCGTTACGACGTGCGATGTAGGTCTGTTTTGCGAACATAATGGTTATGGTTTTTGGTTTTGTTGTTTTCTATTGGCGTAAAGATATAAAAAAAAGCCGTAAGAACAAAAACCTGCCACCCCCATACGGTGTGCAGTGGAACAAAAAAGAGGAAAGGAATCAAAATCCTCTCCTCTTTCCAGTACCCTATGATATTCTATTCTCGAACAAGTACCTGCGGGATTTGGGGCGCATTTGGGAGTTGAGGGAGATTGTTCCCGACCCCAACAATATGCCGTGGATTGAAAAAATCGACAAATAATGGGAAAAAAGTATTTACTATGTATTGCCACTATATTATTATATGGTAGGCAATATACCTAACTGCGCCGAGGGTGTCGGCGTGGTTTAAAAATAAAAAGAATTATTTGCTTCATTTACGATGCGTATATACCCGTTGAGGTGCCCTGTGGAATAATCACATTGTGGATATTGTCAATGTACTTGCCAAGAGGAACCATATATGAAGTGAACAGCACCAATCTCTCATCAAAGGGTGATTCATTCACTACAATCTCTTTCGTGATGTCGCCATTCTCGCACACATACTGTACGATGGTATTCAAGAACTCCTCCTGTTCCGAGTTAAGGGCATTATCAGACAAGAATTCACTAAACCTATTCAATGCTTCTCGCCTATCTACACCTATCAAAGAACGGATAAAGATTGCCACATTAGCACCACACAACATTCCTTTTGTGTGATTGTCATACTCCTCTCTACTACCAAGTTCCTCCCATAGGATGCGTTCCAACTCATTCACATCATCCACGGACAGTTGCTCTATGTTTTTAATCTTCTTCAACACGGGCAGATTGCGATTTGCTGCAAGGAAATCAATGATGCGCTGCTTGTAGGATACTCTCATTTTCACACCCTCTGCCTCGCCGTCATCGGAAATCACATCCTCAATATCAACCACAAACCACCTTCCCTTATCGCCTTTGAGGAACTGCATCAACTCTCTGAGGTCTTTACGCACCTTCTCCAACCATTGCAAAGATACATTCTCCCACGTAGCAACCGACAACACCTCTTTCAATGTTGCCATCTTTGCCTGTACTTGTGGCAATGTTGCTTTCTTCTCAACAAGCAGTCCTGCCACCTTCTGCACCTGTGCAATCTTCTTGTCGGCACTCACCTCGCCACCCACATAACTCAACTCAATGAAGAGTATCAGGGCATCGAACATTTTGGCGGTAGGTTCCAATGTGTTTTTCGGCAACAGTGGAGCGATGTCATTTTTCAAGGTATGCACATCCACTTCGGACAAAGACAACCAACTGTCCTCCTTCTTGAAGTGACTTACCTCCTCCCATTTTGAACGCACCGTGATATGACTATCCGAGAGTGTCACAACTTGCTCCTTTAAGATGTCTTTGAGCTCATTGTGCAATCCACGACAATAGTTATCGTCTTGGAATTTCTGATGCTGTAAGTGGCGTGCAATCTCTGCTCTCAATCCAAAAAGACGCTCCGTGAGAGATATGTTCGATGGTGCTGCTGTGCCATCGGGATTCTTCTCAAAATACTCAAAGTTTCTGCACCAATCGAAGATGTAGAAACACTCTTTGTGCTTGCCATTACCAAAAATATCCTCCGACAATCGTGTGCCACGACCAATCATCTGCATAAATTTGATTTTACTCTTCACCACCTTGAAGAATACCAAATTCAGCACATCGGGCACATCAATACCTGTGTCGAGCATATCCACCGACACAGCAATCTGAGGATTATTATCCCTAACTTCAAACTTGTCAATCAAGTCCTGCGAATATGTAACATAGTTGTCAATCAGGGCGCAGAAATCAGACCCATATTCAGGGTAGAGTTTATGGAATCTCTCCACAATCAACTCTGCGTGCCTATGGTTGTATGCAAAAATTATGGTTTTGCCAATGCGCTCCCCATACTGCACCTTCAATCCATTCTCCATCAGGTCTTGCAATACCTTGTCGATGGTTTCAATGTTGAAGATGTAACTAAATATCTCATTGTTGGCAATATCACGAGCGGAAGAGTGCCCATCAATCGCCTTCTCCATACCTTTTATAGCACTCTCATACTCCCACACTGCCTCCATCTGCTGCTTCTCCTCGTCGGTCAGATTGGAATATTTGATACCCTCTTTGAGAATCATTGACCCACGCTTAAATCCACGATAGTTCACCAAATATCCCTCGCCAACTGCATCTTCCAACTCATAGGCATAGTTTGGCACTCCCTGCTCCATCTCAAAGATGTCGTATGTACTCTTCTCTACCTCGTTTCTTGGGGTGGCGGTCAAACCCACAAGCATAGCATCGAAGTAGTTGAAGATTGCACCGTACTTGCCAAAGATTGAACGGTGTGCCTCGTCAACGATTATCAAGTCAAACCTACCCACCGAGAAGAGTTTTTCGTCAGTATCGATGGCGTTAATCATTGTCTGATAGGTGGAGAAGATTATGCGTGCAGTTAAATCTTTTTCGCCATCCTTGTCGCTCAATACGCAGGTTGGGGTCGAGGGCAACAACTTCACAAAATTCTTGTGCGCCTGACCCACAAGTGAGGTGCGGTCAGCAAGGAACAGCACATTCTTTACCCATCCATTCCTCATCAGCACATCCACCAACGAAATGGATACTCGCGTTTTGCCCGTACCCGTTGCCATCACAAGCAGTGCTTTCCTGTGCTTCTTGTTCAGGTGCTCACACACAGACTTGATTGCCATCTTCTGATATGCTCGGTCTGTGATGCTCTCTTTGACGGCGAAATCGGTTATATTTTTGCGACTTCTCTGCTGAATCATCCACTCCAAATCGTTTGCAGAGTGGAATCCATACAATCTGCGAGGAGGATAACCCAAACCATCTATGATGTAGGTCGCAAATCCGTTGGTGTAGTATATTACGGGGCGCACTCCATACTGCGCCTCCAAACAATCGGCGTAGAGTTCTGCCTGATGCTTGCCCTTGATAGGCGAAACGGATGTGCGCTTTGCTTCAACTACTGCCAAAGGTTTGCCGTTACCACCAAAGAGCACATAATCCACATACCCAACCTCGTGAGCGTTGGGCATACCCTTCACCTCCACCTCGATGCACGCTTTCAGGGGTTCCACTGCACCCTTTGTTGGATTGATGTCCCACCCTGCCTCACGCAACATCAGGTCGATGTACATCTTGCGGGTTTCTGCCTCCGATATGTCGCACGCAATCTCCACTACGGGTTCTGTCGCTTTCAGAACCTCTTTGTCCACCTCTTTCAGTGCCTTGTCGGTGGGTATTGTATCCACCTTTGTGGGCACCATCACGGTTTTCTGAACATAGTTGGGGATTAGGGTCTTGTCAAAAGGTTTCACCTCATCGACTACACGCAGTTTCAGGAGCACCGCTCCCACCACATTGTAGATGTTCAGGAGCGAGAAGAACGCCTCCTTTTTGGTCACTTTGCCATTGTGGGCACCAATGTTGCCCACCTTGCGGATGTAGTGAACTGCCATCATCACCTTCTCATCGCCTATGAATGTGCGGAAGGGTTCGCCCTCCAACAACTCAAAGAGTGATGTGCGCTCACCAACCTCAATGCCCTTCATCTCATACAGTGCTCTTGCAATGTACTCCAACGCTCTGCGGGCGTTTATGGCACAAATGTCAGGACTGCTCACCTGATTCTCCTCCGCCGCCGCACAGAATCTATACAGGCTCTCAATCCCCAAATCCTTTATGTAGTCGAAGTTTCTCATTGTTCGGTAGTGTCAAGACTAATATTACTATTTGTAAACTGAGACAATATCTCTTGTATTTTTATCAACTCTTCCTTTGTTTGTTTAATCCCAAGCATTGAATTTAGGTTCTCAAATGGCTGTATAAGTTTAGGAATACAATCTTTGGGGTTTTTGCAAAACAACTTAACAAACTCTATCTCAAAGGCGTCGCTTTTAATAAACTCCTGAAATATAGGCATTTCAAAGTAATCAACTTCGGAGAAATCTGATTTACTCATAAGTGCAGCAGCTGCTTCAAAATCATCTCGAAGCACCTTTTCTCCTAATTGATATTTGACATCATATTGTGTCCAATCTAACTCATTCAAGCGCTTGTTACACAATTCTTTGTTGCCAAGTAGATAATAAACCAAGGCGGTGTTTATCTGAAACAAAGGGATGTTTTCTTTGCTAACACTTTCTTTAAGTTTGTTATTTGCATGATGAAGCAGTTTGTAGGCTCCTGTATAGTAATGTTCTTTTATGAGTTCAAGGCATGAATGAATAATGAAATCATCTGCTTCTTGGTTCCCCATGGGCACACATTTCCTCCAAATTAATTGTCCAATAATAATTCCATTAACATAAAGTGTTTGGAAGCATTTTTGAATATAATGTACATCTGTTTGTATCTTTTCCCCTTCTCTTAATGAGGATATACCATCCACATTACAATCTTTGCAATTTTTCAGATAGTTTGCGGTAATAACTCCGCCTGAATGTACAAATAAATGTCTGCGCTCACAAATTTCAGCAAACTCAGGTTCATACAAATCTCCATATATTTTTTCGCCCAAGATTTTACCCAACTTTTTGAATTGCTCTTTTTTCGATTCATTCATAAATACCGACACACTATAATCAAGAAACTTATCAGAGAGTTCTTCCTTAGTGTACTTCTCTATATCGCTATATGAGAACAGATTTTTCTTTTTGTTCAGATAATGGGGGTTGTGGGCGTACAATAAGCGTACTAACTTTGCGATGTATGCCTCAAAGACACACATACATGAAACAACACAACTTTGCATTGACAATTCGAAAGCCTTATATGTACGATATACCAATGTTAGCGCATCATATATTTCAAATAAGCTTTTTTCGTTTTCGCTATTGTGCGGGAGAACACCTTGGGTTAGTAGGGCTTTGATATGACTAATAGAAACATCTTCTGCGAGCTTATTCATACCAGCAGAACCATTAACGGCAATAGGTGTTAATGTGCTACGCAAAGCATACATTAGAGAGGATAAGTCTGTGGCATACTCCTCCAATATATTCTCAAAACTTTCGTTAATCTCATTGCCATCTATACCGACTTTCTTCATGGGTTTAGTGTTTTAGTTAAAGTAGTAATCCATACGGGCGTTGAAGAGTGTTTCGGTTTCCTTTATGGACTCTTTTATTAGTTCTTTTTGTTTTTCTATCGCCTCAATCTTCTCTGCAAATCGCTGTTGAAGGACAAGAGGTGGTAATATAGTTACAATATCTTTTATGGTGCTAAATTTTATCGCCTGAAGTGCCGCACCATATTGATTTGCTGATACAACTGATTGAAATGCATCTGATTTTAACCAATGTATAAAATACACATAAGAAAGACTATTGCGCAAAGGAATTATTTTGAATAAATTGTTTGCTATTACTCCATATTTCCCATAGCACACAAAGCCTGGAGAACCATATCTAACTATTGCTATTTCACCTTCTTTTAGAATATGTTTTTCACAGTTTATATGGACATACCTTGGCTTTTCATTCCCTTGTGTAAAATCAACAATTCTTAAAAAACGATTCATTCCTTCTTGTTGCTCTTCAAGTTGCTCTTCTATTGGCACTTGAACTCCTTGTTGAAAAGCACACACTTCTCCCAATTTCTTGACTTCCCAGCGTTTTTCGTTGGTGATGGGGTCGCCAAACATTTCGTAAAAGATGGATTGTGCCAACGCATCAAGCTCTTTCAACTGCTCACGCTTCTTCTCAATCACACCACTCAAACAATCCAACTCCGCCACTATCTTCTCCTGCTCCTCACGAGGTGGAATAGGCACATGTAGTTCTTTCAATAATTTATAGTGTCTTGAATATCCCAAACTCGGAATTTTGCAAGACTCCAAATACAACTTAAAGAATTTTGCATCTATGCTTTTAATTGGTTGTAGAATCTTCACACCGTCAGCCCCTAATACAAAATCGAAGTCCACATATTTTAATATGCGGGTATGGTCGCCAAATATAACAACGGGAGTGGATACCTTAAAAACATCATTGGCATTATCCCAATATCCACTAATTAACCCCTCCTCTTGCGATACAATAGGATATAAGCCTTGTTCAAGGTAGTCGTTACTTGGTATCTTAGTAGTATATTTTACCTTGACAATACTATCTTCAAATGGTATTTTTCCCCAACCTTGTTTCATAGTCGTCTATTCCACTTTACAGCGTTCACGGATTTTTGCCAAAATATCATTGCCATTGGCTCGCAGTTTCTTTCTATCCTCAATAAAATGCAGGAAGTTGGAGACAATAGCAACCTCATACTGTTTGTCTTTGATATGTTGGGCAATATAGTATGCCATCCCCTTCTCTATGTCGCCATTCACGCCATTGATTGTTTGGGAACCCGCACCATCAAAAATCATCTTCTTTTCCTCAACCATCTTGACAAGATTCCTGAGGTTGAGTGTCATACTACTGAGAATATGCCTATACCCCTCCAAGTCGAAGAAGTCTTTGGAGAACTTAATCTCAAAGTCGATGGCGCTCTGTTCCAAATCTTTGCGAAGTTCCAAGAGGTAGTCGAGTTTGCGTTGCAGGAATCCATCCTCTGCTCTCTTCCACGGAACAACACCGAGTGAACTTGTTATCTCATCCAAATAGTAATCAATCTCTACATCTGCTTTCTGTACCAACTTATAGAGTTGGCTATAAATGGCATACTCCTGCTGACGGACTTGCTGCTCTTGGAGTTTGGTTTGATACTCTTGTTGTTGGTTTTGCTGCCCTTGGAGTTCGTTTTGTTGTTTTTGGAGTCTTGTCTGCTCTTCCTGCAACTCGTTTTGACGCTCTTGGATTTTGAGTTGCTGTTTCTGCAATTCGTTTTGCCTTTTGCCCAAGACATAGGTAATCACAGCTGCAACCGCCGCCGCAACAAAAGTCGCAATCACACTCCACCAATCGGGACGGTTCACCGCCTCAACAAGTTCTTGCAGTATTTGGGTCTCGGTAGCCATAAATTAAATGTAAAAATATGAAGATTTTTGAAAAACTTTCATATTTTTTCATTATTGAAACTTATCTTGAATCAGCAAATCATCAAATTTCTCACCTTTGATAAAAGTACTCTTCTTCTTATTTACTCGCACACGATGCAAATACCCCTTTTGCAACAACCCCTCGATATCCAATCGTGCAGTTGGGTTGCTAACTCCATAGCGAGTTTGCAACTCTTTAACAGTAAGCACCTCCTGCGGATTCTCCTTAATAAGCGCCAATATATCAGCCTGTCGTTCGTTTATACCCTCTTCAATAAGGAAGCTGGATGCAAGGTGGCGTTGGGATGTTTTGCGTCTGATGTATCGTTGCAACTCCCCAAATGCAAGTTCCAAAACACGAATGTTGTAAGAGATAAAGTAGCCCATATCGTTGCTATCTTGCTCGGAAAATAGGAAGGACTTCTCATAACTCGGTTTGGATTTATATATGATTCGGGAAATGGACATATACTCCATTAGCCAATAACCATTTTTAAGCATATACCAATAGAACAATGCACGAGCAGTGCGTCCATTGCCATCGGTAAATGGATGAACATAAGCAACAACAAAGTGAATGATAATCGCCTTGATGATTGGGTGTATAAAGTCATCTTTGGTGTCCGAATTGAAGAAGGTGCACAAATCATTTGCAAATGATGGAATATCTGCAAACGATGGTGGTGTGTGCACTACCTCATTTGTGAGTCCATTTGCAACAACTATATCATCGTTTGTACGGAAGCGCCCCTCGTCTTCACTATTGTCAAGTGTCTTATTTGTCATAAGGGAGTGAACTCTCAACAATAGTTCAGGGGTTAGAGGTTCAGACTTGTGCTCTACAATGAAACGAATTGTTTGATAGTTGTTAAAAATCATCTGTTCTGAGCGACTGCGTGGAGAATTATTCTTGCGCAGCATATCTTTGGCAATCTTACGAGTGGTGGCAGCACCTTCCATTTGACTTGAAGAGATAGCCTCCTCCATCAACGAAGATATCAAATAACGCTCCTTGTTGGTATCGGGAATGATAGAGTTATTACCCCAAGAACCGCCAAAATTCATGTCGAAATAGTGGCACATTCGCTGCATCTTGTTGGTAATAGCAAATGATATATTGTATTTGCTCCACACAATTTTGCGCTTCAACAGCCTATCAAGCTTAACACAAGCCCACAACTCCTGAGGAGTAATGTTTAGTTGGGGGTACTTTTTATACTTAATATCACTCCAATATTGGTAAGAGTCGTTTATCTCTTCCACAAAAGCCTTCAACTCGGGATGTTTGACATATAGTTCCATCGCCTTGTTAAAGATTTTTCCGCTAATTGTTGGCGCTTTTTCTATCATATTATTTTGTTTTTATAATGCAAAAATATGAAAGTTTTTCAAAAATCTTCATATTTATTCATATTTCTTTCGTTTTTATGATAGCCTTGTTTTTAATTCATCCATTGCCAATACTATTTCTTTTTCCAGCTTCTCAATGCGTTCCATAATTACATCTGGGGCATCATAAGTTACAACCTCACGCTCCACCTCCTTATACTTGTTGATTGAGAGGTCATAACCCTTCTCCCTAATCTCCTCTACGGGCACAAGGAACGATTGCTCCTTACGGGTGCGCTGCTCCTCTGCTACAAGGTTATGGAAGCGGGCAACAACATCGGGAATGTCATTATCGGCAGTAGGATTTCGCTTGTCATCAAGAGAGAATCCATCTGCCTTCATATCGTAGAACCACACCTTATCAGTACCACCCGCATTGGTTTTGGTGAAGATAAGGATTGCAGTGCTCACTCCCGCATAAGGTTTGAACACACCCGAAGGCATTGAGATAACTGCCTCCAAACGGTGGTTGTCAATCAGTTCCTTGCGGATAGATTTGTGTCCCGTACTATTACCAAACAACACACCATCGGGAACAATACTCGCACATCTACCACCCGTCTGCAACATTCTTACAAACAGGGCAAGGAACAACAACTCGGTTTTCTTTGTCTTGGTGATGGCAAGCAGGGATTTGCTCACCGCCTCATTGTCCAAACTACCTGTAAATGGTGGGTTGGCAAGGCAGAGGGTGTATTTGTTCTCATCGGTGTTGTCGGTTGAAAGACTATCACGATAGGCAATATCAGGGTTATCCACACCGTGCAGCATCAAGTTCATTGCACCGATACGCAACATAGTGGCATCGGTATCAAAACCGTGCAACATACCACTCTTGTAGTGTTCCGAGTACTCCTTTTTGAGCAGTTCACTCTTGTAGTTCTGTTGGATATACTTTGCGCTCTCTACGATAAATCCTGCGCTACCCATAGCAGGGTCACAGATGGTGTCCTTCAATGTGGGTTTCATCAGTTCAACCATCATACGGATAATGTGCCTTGGGGTGCGGAACTGACCATTGTTGCCACTCGCTGCCATCTTGCCCAGCACATACTCATAGACATCACCCATAGTGTCCCTATTGTTCATATCAAGGGCGTTGATGCCCTCCACAATCTTGGTCAGGGTGCGAGGTGACTGAATAAGAAAGGTGGCATTTGCCATAAAGCGACTATATGCACTCTCTTTGCCCTCACCAAGAGTCTTGATAAAGACAAACGCATCCTTGCTGATGGTGCGATACATTGCTTCTGCTTCCAAATTGCGGAACACACTCCAACGGAGTTGCTCGTAAGGAACATCTTTGTCTGTCTCAGGGTTGTGCCACATACCATCCTTGAAAGTGGGGTCTTTGATTGCAGTACCCCAAGCATTGGCATTTGCCTCCTTGGTGCGCTGAGTATCATCCAACATCTTCATAAAGAACAAATAGGTCATCTGCTCCAAGATGGTTATGGAATTGGTGATACCTCCTGTCCAAAAGGTATCCCATATAGAATCTATACGATTTTTAATCTCACCTGTAATCATAGTCTTACTCTGCTTTGGGTGCTGTAATCAATATGCCTTTACGAATGGTACAATACTTATTGCGGTAAGGTTTGTCGGGAGCAACCCCATAGTTGGCAAGACTCTTATAACCAATGCCTATCTGCTCCTTGCCAAAGTTATCACATAGTGCCTTAACCGAACCAAAGTAGTAGTGTTCGGCACCCAATTCAAGATGAACGACCGAGCGCTCCTGCTTTTCTGTTGCCATAGTTTTTCTGTAATTTACCCATAAAGGTAGATAAAAATGGAAAATAATCAAAATAATCCATAAATTTATTGGTGCAAGTTTGGATATATTAAATATATTCCATAAAGTTGTATCAACAAAACGAGTTAAGGATATGGCAAACAAAAGAAGATATCAAGTTGACAGGAGTGCTTGTGGTTGGGGCATTTGGGAAGTCGCAACAGGCAACAAGGTGGCAAGTTTTGGCAGGAACCGCATTGCAGCGTTGGAGATGTGGTACGACTTGGAGGGTTGGAAGAAACCCACATATTGGTATTAGTAGAAAAGTATAAGGTGTAATAAAATTTCTTACATATATGACAGCGATAGTAGCAATGACAAACAGAGATATGTATCGTGCAGCGGTAATCTCGCAGAGGGTAGAGAATGATTTTATGACGGGTTTGCAGGTGGCAAAGGGTGTTGAGGCACCTTGTGCTATCTGCCGAAGGATTGCCCCAGAAATACCAGAAAGCACATTTCTCGATATTCTCCGTAACATATTTTACAAGGGTAAAATCCGTGTCCCTGCGACCAAAACCGAACCAGAGGTGATTGTTGCGGGGTTGCACGAACCTTTGGTAACGGAGGAAGTTTTTGATAGGGTGCAGGAGATTATGGACGGCAAGCGCAAGAAGCAACCCAAACTAACCAAACCCATCAAACCAGAATACTATCTGCGCAAATTCCTCGTATGCCCTCATTGCGGTAGGGCAATTACAGGTGCCCCCAGCAGGGGCGGTAGTGGTTCAACCTATTCGTACTATTTCTGCCCCACTACGGGC
>JAZOCT010000010.1:0-61366 GCA_045596685.1 Tidjanibacter sp.
GGAGGTTAGGGCCTTCTTCCCTAAATTCACTAAATTCACTAAATTCACTAAATTCACTAAATTCACTAAATTCACTAATATTTTTTCGAGCGCAAGCATAACACACAAATCGCCCACGAGATGTGCTCGCTACTTGAAGTCGAGATACTCTTTAACGCTCTTAATCTGGTCGAAGGTGTAGCACTCCTCAACCTCGACCTCCACTTTGCGTTTTTTGCCCTCCACAAGGCGACGCTCGGTGTAGGCGATGGTGATGCCCTCGTGCGATGCCTCTTTGAGGGTTGCAAGCACCTTCACACCACTTGTGAGCAACACCTCAACGGTATCACCTATGTGTTTCTGGTACTGGCGCAAGAGTTTCAGGGGCTGCCCCACACCTGCCGAGAAGACCGAGAGTTCGAAATCCTCCACCTCTCTGTCGAAAGCCTCCTCTATTGCGCGACTCAACTCCACACAAGCGTCCAAATCGACACTGCTGTCGGCATCAATCACCACCTCTATTTCGTTTGCCGGGGAGCACTTCACATCCACCACAAAGCGGTCTGTACCTTCCAGAGCCACCTCGGCTACCTCGCGTACTTTTACTACATCAATCATTATCAATCGTTTAGATGTCATTATACTACGAAATTCGGGGACTCATCTGGTCCCCGAATAGCGTTTCGTTGGTGCAAATATACAACAATCTATCGAAACTACAAACTTTTCCTATATAAATATTGGTATTTGGTGCTATTTACCCCCACCGAAGAGCGAGCCCACTCGGGCTTTGAGGGTTTCGATAGCCTCCACGAAACGCGCCTCTCCTGTGATGGCGGTGGCGTTTTCGAGATAACTCCAAAATTCCACGCCGCAGACAAATCCCGTAAAGATGTTGGCAAGTCGCAGATTGACAATGGGCATCAGGAGCGAGTCCATCATCCAGGCGAGCATTATACCCGCCATTACGAAAGAGAGTTTGGTGATTGTGCGCCAAGCCTTGTGGCTTTCGAAGTGCCACACGTCACCCGAGGCGCGCACTTTGTGGCGGTCTGCGAGGACTCCTGTCAGGAAGTCCACCGCCACAAAAGCCATCGCTATGATGAGCAATGGCTCTACCGGGGCGAAGAAGGAGATTACCCCGGCGATGATTCCGGAAAGATATTTCATTTTGAGTTGAGAGTTGAAAGTTGAGAGTTGAGAGTTGAAAATTTCATTTTCCTCACCGAAGTTAGTGGGTTAAGGCCAACCTATTAGCCCTATAAGAAAACTTCTACAACACCACCCCACCCTTGAACGAGAGTCGCTCGCGGATGTTCTCACTCGGGTTGTAAGAGGGGAAGAGTTCGGGGTTGGATGCGAGGTAGTCGGTGGCGCTATCGAGCAGTGCGTCGGCATCGGAGCGCAAGCGACGCACAAGGCGCGAGATTGTGCCTTCATCCACAGACTTGAAACTCTCACCCGAGATTCTCACCACCCCCGCAGCACCCACTTGGGCGGCTATGGTCGGCAGTAGGATTGACACCACATAGAGTGCCAACGGAAGTTTCAGATAGTTCTCTGCGAAGGTCACGAGGTGTGAGGCGGGCTTTGTGGCCACAAGTTCATCGTGGAGAGCCTCGCCCAACACGGGTCGCAGATACTTACGCTCGGCAGCGAGGATGGTGTAGGAGGAGACATCCTCGGGTCGGAGAGTGGTGGAGGTGCCAAAGACAAGTGTCGGCACCTCCTGTGGGGTTAGGATGGTTTTCATTGTTAGTCGATGTTTTTGAGTCCATACTTGGTCACCTGCGCTACATACATTTGCTCATTGGGGTCGGTGGGGTCATAGTCCAATCCGTCCGCTTTGCGCGCCTCCCAGACACGCATATAGAGGGGTTTGGAGCGCGAGGGTGGGCGATTGATGATTGCGAGCGAGGAGGCATCCTCACCGAGAATGGTGGCGATAAGGTTGCGCAGTGGATCGAGGAGTTCCTCTTGTTCGCCGATGATTACAGTATTGAGGGCCACCTCCCATTCGTGGAGTATGCGCTCCGAGGAGAATCCTCCCGCGTAGTCCAGACCGCTCAACGAGCGGAACCACGAGTGGGCAATGACGATGTCGGTGGTTGCTTGGTCGTGCAACTCGCGCCAATCGCCCTCATTGGAGGAGGTGATGGGGATGAATCGCGACGAGTCGCCATCCTCACAGTCCTTCACCATAAAGAGCACCTGCCCGGGATTGCCGGCAAACTTACGTTGTGCACTCTTCACGAGTTCCTCTGCCTCTTTTTCGCTCTCCACACCGCCATCGAGGAGCATCACACCTGAGAGTTGGAAGGAGTTGTCGATGCGCGAGATGTTCCAATTGTCGGTCTTGTAGGCTATGGTCGATACATTCAGGCCTGCGATGTAGGGAGGAGTTCCGTAGTGAGAGAACATAGGCTCGTAGTCCTTGTAGTGAATCATCGTGTGGAGATTACCATCGGCTCCCTCCTCAAAGAGTGGGTAGAGTGGCAGGGAGAGTGCTTCGGAGGGTTTGAAGTGTGCCCAATCGTGGTGGAGCAGAGCGTGCTTACCATCCTTTGCCAGACGCACTCGTGAGGCATCTTGGTGGAAGAGTGCGAGGAAGGAGTGTGAGGTGTCGGTAACCACCTCCACAAAGGCGTTGCCAAAGAGCACCTTGTCGAAGGCAAGGCGATTGAGCACCTCTCGGAGGGTTTCGCCCAACGAGTTGGCCTGCCCTACGAGGGCCTTTGTCCTAACGGCCTCTTCTGCCACACTAAACCCCTTGCCCGAGATATAATCGGCCTTGTCGTTGATGATTCGACGATGGGTTGTCGAGCGACGCGCCAAGAGCGAGAGCGCATTGGGGAAGAGGTTGTCGCTGCCCCAGCGCCAAAAGTCGCCACTGCTCACTCCCCTGCCACTCTCACCAAAAGGCAATCCTACCAACGTGGAAGAGGAGGCTTTGGGGGTGAATATTTTTGGGGTGTAAGATTTGTTGTTTTCCATATAGTTGAGTTGGTGGTTTTTGATGTTTGGTGGTAAGGAGAGAGAGGCGGAGTTGCAAATCAACCCCACCTCTCTTTTGTTTGTGTTGCTACTCTTGGAGTAGCGGGTGGGAGAACCAACCATCGGTGGAGATTAGCACCAGGGTGGTTGTAGGCATCTCGGAGGGTCGGTTTTGGGTGTTCAGACTCCCTTGTGCGAGTCGTAGCGGGTAGTCGGCATTGGCTCGTGGCGAGTAGCCCACAAGGTATCGCCCACCTTCGGCCAACACAACCTCTGCGACAAGGCCGCTTTGGGAGAGCGTGTGCAGGGTTGAGAGAGCCTCGCTGCGACAGCCCCGCAGGGCGAACTCCACGCGGTGTTCCACACCATCCTTTCCAACCTCTTTCTCGCTCCATAGCCCACTTCCCTCCGCCATTGCCACCTCTATGGGGTCGTAGTCCTCCTCCAAGTGGAGCGAGGAGTAGCCCCCGAGGGTGTGGTTGAAGGGTGCGGAGAGAATCTTCGTTGCTTCGTAGAGTCGTATGCTCACGAGGCCTCCCGGATGCTTACCACAGAGCGCTTGTGAGAGTGCCATTAGATGTCGATTTTAACGGAGAAACCTGCGGAGGAATAGAGTTCCAACCAACCTCCATTCCACTCCTCCATCTCGTACTCGCTATATACCCTTTCGTACTCGTCGAGATAGAGCAACTCGTTGTGCAGGATGTACTCACCATCCTTATCCACAGCATTGATGGCTACGGTCTCCACCCAGCAGGTTTCATCCAAACCGCACTCAATCTGCATAAGTCCGTCACTGTGGGTAATGGATACACTCGTGAAGGGTGCGCCCACTGCGATGGTCACCAACTCGGGCACGAGGTAGTCACAGCCCGCCATAAAGATAGCCCTCTGACGGTTCTCCATCAGGTCGGGGTTGTACCACATACGCACCTCGGTGCCGGGGAAGTCGTTGGTATTGACCGCCAGAGCGAGGTTACGACGGTCTGTGAGGATTGCAAACGAGGTGGGATAGTTGCTCCTGATGTTGTTGTAGCCGCTCATCTGCACATCCACCACAGGGATACCGCGATAGTAGAGTCCGTCGCGTCCGTTCTGTTTGGCCATATAGGCTGCTTCGAGGGCCACATTGTCGAGAGCATCCTCATAGGCGTTGTAGACATCGCTGGTCACGAAGAATACGAGGTTCCCCTCTGCGCGGAGTGCGCGGAGTTGCTCGGAGGAGTTCTCCCACATCTTTTTCAGCAGAGCCTCTGCCCACTCCGAGGTTTTCTCGTGAGTCATATAGGCCATTGTGGTGATGGAGTCATTCTCCTCGGTAAAAGCGTCATCACAGATGCGCTTCAAGAATCCGTCGAAGGTGTTGAGTTTGTCCTTGCGCGCGGTGTCGCCATACCACATTGTTGCGCGGATGCTCTCGGCGATAGAGGCTCTAAAAAGCGAGGTTTCAGCCTCTTCGAGTTCGGTACCCGAGAGGTCGTCGAGGTTCACATCGGGACGCGCGGTGATGAGTTCATAGACGGTTGAGAAGTAGTCCTCGGCGGAGTATGCCATCTCGGCTTTCACCTTTTCGAGGGGGATGGTTTTCTGGAACTTGTTGGCGGGAGTGCCCCCTTTCCAGCCGTTGGATGTGTACTTATGCAACACCTCACCCGAGCGCCTCCAAAAATGGAGCGTAGTGGGTGTGGGCACATTGTACATAACCTTAATGCCGAGTTCCTCTGCGCTCTTGCCGGTGAGCATAGGACGGAAGAAGATGTTGTCGAGTACTTGACCGTTGTAGGTCTTGATGTTTTCGATTTTACCCATAGTTTTTTTGAAGTTGAAAGTTGAAAGTTGTTTTTACCCATAGGCCTTATAGGTCTTATGGGCGCTATAAAAATTACCATTTACTACTTACCCATCATTGCTCTTTTGAGTTCTGCGAGGTCCCCCTCGTAGGCTGCTTGGTTGGGGGAGAGTGAGGGCTCACCGCAGAAGGAGGGGTCCTCGCACTCTTTCGTGCGTGTAGGCTCGGCAGTGTGGAGCCTCGAAGGGGGCACAGGGGGAGCGCCCACCTTCTCGCTGTCGGCTTTGGAGGGGGCCACTGCCTGCTGTGGTTCCTCTGCCACAACCGCATTGGTGGGTGTGGTGGTTTCGCCTCCGAGTCCTATGTGTGTCAGGACCTTGTTCCACGCCTCTGCGAGCCTTTGGGCCACACTTTTAGGTGGCAGAGGAGTGAGTCCGAGTGTGGCAATTTGCCCTCGTGCCGAGTCGGTGATGGGCGAGGAGGCTATGATACTGTCGGCGAGCCCTGCCTTAACACACTCCTCTGGTGAGAGCCATTCGCCCTTACCACTATTGCGATTCATCAGTGCTCGGAACTCTTTTGCGGCACGTCCCGAGGCGAGAGCGTAGATTTCTGCCAGACGTTCATCGCTCTTATCGAGTAGTTGTTTGGTGGCCGAGAGGGAGTGGCTGTTGCCCTCTACTGCACTCTCACAGCAGTGAATCAGGTAGAGAGCATTTGCCGAAATCTCTCTGCATCCTTTGGAGGCTGCTTGTGCGATGATGGTTGCTGCCGAGGCGACGTAGCCGTAGCAACGGGTCACTACCTCCACTCCGAGTGCTCTTGCGGCATCGTAGATGAGGAGAGCATCGGCCAGACAACCGCCCGTTGAGCGTATATTGAGCACAAGTCGGTCTACGCCTCCGCTCTCTCTTATTTCGGCCAGCGCCTCTTCGAATCGCTCATAGGTTGCTACGCGACCATCGAGTGTGCCAAACTGTTCCTGCTCGGATGTACCGAGAATACCATCAATATCGATGGTTGCCACACGCAGTGAGGAGGTGATGTTTTTCTTGGATTCTGTCATAGTTTGTTGTGTTACTTGTAGTTGTTGTAGGTGTAGTTTCTGATGGTTGCATAGGAGCAGTTCATTTCGTCGGCTACGGCCTCCATAGCCTCCATTTTGCGCAATCCCTGCCTAATTTTGTCCTCTATTTTTTTGCGTGCGAGGTAGGCTTTGGATTGGGGGTGAGATATGAGTCCACACTCCACCAGGTGCTTTATGGTGGCTGCCGACGAGAGCCCCCGGCACTCTTTGATGAGGCTCTCTTCGACCTCTTTGAGGAATCTGTCACGAGGCACCATCACTCACGAATGTCAGCCTGCTCCACAATTGCCTTGACGGCATTTTGTGCGGCAGAGATTTCACTTTCCAGCACATAGATTTTCACCTCTTTGAGTGCCGAGGCTATTGCCGAGGCGAGTTCGGCTATTGTCAGGCTCACAAGCCCTGTTTGAGAATCGAAAGTCATAGAGAATTGAGAGTTAAGAATTGAGGCAAATGCGAGTAAGCGAGGGCAGAGGCTGCTTGCAGACTATGCCGAGCAGGAGCATTTTAGAGCACGCGAAGCGTGGTCAATTGAGAATTGTATTTTTAGGGCTTTAAGTAGGCGTAAAACATATGCTCTGGCCATTATATGGTGGTAAAGACCACTTTGGTAGAGGGGGCTATGGGATTGTAGTCCACAATCTCCTCCATACGGCAGAGCACCCTTTCGCCCTCAATGGTCAGGAGGTAGTGTGCTCGGAAGTCGCGCTTGGTACTATTGGGCACCACAATTTGTTCCACCTCCTCGGGGTTGAGAACCACATTGAGCGTGATTTTGCGGGAGTGGTTGAGATTATCCACCCTATCGTCCCACCACTTGTGCAGCCCCACCACCCCATCTCGGTCCTCAAAGAGCAACGATAGTGGATTCTCAAAGAGCGAGCCGTCATCGTGGAATGTCACCAGAGGGTAGAGGGTTGCTCCCTCTTGTGGGTAGTCCCACACCTCGCCTTTGGGTAGTGGGTGCATTCCGCGATAGGAGACAATCTTCGGCAGGAAGTTGAGATTGGAGATGCAGCGAGCCTCCTCTGGGGTGGCACCATCCACCCTGATGAGTTCCACCGATGGGGCCTTTGCGACGCTTCCCTTGATTGAGATGGAGGGTGTGAAGATGCTGTTTTCGACGAGCCTTGTACCCTCCGAGGCAAAGACGTTGTCGATGGTAGCGCTCCACTCGCCATAGGGCTCACCCGTACTCTGTTTCAACTCCTCCACAAGCCTATCTCCCGAGCGGTAACGTAGTGTGAGGCGCTTGGGGTGGTCGCCTCCGAATTCCTCCACCACGATGGGTTGCAGGGTGTCGATACGCTCCGAGAGGTCCACAACCACCTTCGGGTCGCAATACTCCTTGCGCGGTTCGATGCAGACCTTGCGCGAGAGTGGGTCGGTGTAGATTTGCAGGTCGAAGAGTTCTTTGAGGGCGGTGAGGAGTTCGAGCCCCGAGGTGGAGATATCCGCCACATCGCTCCACTTCACGTTGTCGCCCACCATTGGATGGGGGTAGATAATCGGGCGTACCGAACACCCCGGCAGCAGACGCATTTTCTGTCCCTCAACGCCTCCGCCAAAGTAGAAAAGGTCGAAACATTTGGGCTGCTCGGGCGAGCACCTCTCGGGCATACTTCGGAAGGCTGCCTCAAACCGCTTCACACCCACCTCACTCACATAGCCGTCATAGATTGCCCAATCGGATGCCGGAGAGCCTATGAACCCGTCGTGATATATCTCCACTCGTGGGTTGATGAGCACATTGGATAACTTGTGACTGAACTTTGCGCAACGGGAGGTTGTTGTTAGCAAGGTGTGTGAAGTGACCTCTCCGGTGGTGCTATCCACCTCCTCTGCCACCAACTTGTAGGTTGCCCCCTCCACCAACTCAAAGATGATGAAGGTGTACTGATAGTTGGGCACCAATCCCATATTGCGTCGGTCTGTGAAGGTGTTTTTGACCTCAATTTTGTACTCATCACCATAGGTGGGCCGCAACACGGTGAGGGCCTGCAACTCGTGGCGATTTTTGATGCGGTAGTTGCTCTCCCAACAGAGGTGGTAGTCAAAGGCCACAGCCACCTCCCTCGGAGGCGTAAAGACTATGCGCCCTGTGTCGTCGATGGCAAAACACCCTCCCCCCTCGGTGGTGGGCTCCACGAGGTTGCCCACCGTATTGTAGTTAGCCAGAGGGTCGGCATAGACTCTGCCGAAGTAGTTGGCCTCGGCATAGAGGGATTCAGCGGTGCGCTCTGCCAGGGAGTCCATCTCCTCTCCCCACTCTGCGTGCTCATTTGTTCTCCATCGGCCACTCATATAGAGCGAGCGGAAAAAATCGGAGTCGATAAATTCAGACTCTACAACATAGCCTGTCTGGGCAAAAATCGCCTCTATGAGAGTGGCCAAATGGAGAAATGGGTGGTAGTTTTCGGGGAGCACTCTGCCGCAGAAGCCCTCCTCGTCTTTGTTTTCCCCTCGCGCTACGGGCAGGAATCGCACTGTCGCCCTCTCTGCGGTGAGGCTTTCGGCAATACTCTCTGCGGAGAGTGTTGTTTCCCACTCCGGGAAGAGTTTGGAGAGCGCCACACCCGCACCCATAACCCACTCACGAGCATTGCCCACAATGTTGAAACGGTAGTAACCTTCACTGCCCAATCGCGAGGCCGTGAGGAACATCGTACCCTCAATAATCACACACCCCAAAACCTCCACACGCGCAGTGTGGCGACGATGGTTGAACATCTGTGCGGTGAGAGGCTGCTCACAATCCCCCATCAGACGACGATTGAGGGGTGTCGCAGGGATGGTGATGCTCTTGGAGTAGTTTGCCCTGCCCCACGAAGTGGAGGTAATGGAGGCCATAGAGAGCGAAACCGAGAGCGATGTAAAGGGGTCTATGTCGGCCTGATAGTTATCAATATAGAGTTTTATCATTTGAGTTGAGAGTTGAGTGTTTATTTCAATGTCCTTAAAGCCTATTTTTCAATAATTGAGGGGGCTACTATATATGTGGGGAGGGGTGTCTGCTGACCGCTAAAACCGCATCTTACGACTTGGGCGAATGGTGAGCGTGAGAGAGTGTGCCCCCTCCCCGAGGGTTGTCACCGAATGGGAGATGATGGTTTGTGGCTCCGCCCCCTCGGGGGTTATCATCCACACGCGAGGTGAGGTCACTACCCCCGCCAACACCTCCGCCTCGACGGCTGGAAGGTAGCCACTATGGAGCCTTCGCTCCCTCCATCCCTCGCCACCGAGAGTGAGGGTTCCTGCGGGGGTTTCGCACTCCGAGCGAGAGGTCACAACACTCTCCTTGTCGGTGGTGTGGAATGTGTGGTAGGAGATGTATCCATCGCGATTGAGCCACGCCAGCCTTGTGGAGCCCTCCACTGTGGGAAGGAGTGTGTAGTCGATAGTCACCAACCTCTCACCTGCAAGGGTTATAGTAAGGTTGATGGTGGCGACCTCCTCGCGGGGCTGTATCTTGGCTATAACACTGTCGATATTGACCACCAAGAGGTTTATACCATTGGCAGGGACGGTTTCATTATGGAGAATGTGTCCTCCCAACTTGCCGTTGATATTTCCCGTCACCACCAATCTGTCGCCCTTCGAGGCCCTAAAAGCCACCTCGTCGCACTCTCCACGCGAAATTGTACGCCTCTGCTCCACCTCGCCCATCACACTGTTGAGTGGCAACGCACTATGAGAGGCGGTGAAATGGAGGAGTGGTGAGCGCTCCGTGTCGCCATTGTAGCCCACCAATAGGGCTGCCTCACGCCCCACAGGGACCTTGCAGGCGAGGGTGTCGGAGAGGAGCGGTGAGGGCGAGAGCAGACGCTCCACAAATGCGCGGGGCGAGGTGAGAATACTCTCGCGTGCCACATAGCGCCTTGCCCCCAACAGCCTTCCGCCGTTGTCGTAGAAACAAATCTCCGTTGGGGTATCCACATCCGCCCCCACGAAGTGGAAATAGTTGTCGTCGTGTGCCGAGGAGTAGTCGGCAGGATAAGAGATTAGTTGCATAAGTTCATTATTTTAACATTCGTTATCACACTCAAAACACCTCACCTTTGCTCGTACAAGGAGCGACACCTCACCCGCAATGGTGAGCATCTGCTCAATGGGTGCCACCTCTTGAAGTTCCACCTCACGCACCTGCGAGTGGGAGGCGAGAGCCGCCACAAAACGCTCTGCATCGGAGGCAAGAGTTGCAAGCAATTGGCTTCTTTCAGCAGGCGACATCTCCCTATTCATCAGCAATTTAACATCGAGCGCATAGACTCTATTAACCTCTTTTTCACCCTCCAAAGAGAGCAGGTGCGGAGGCGTGAGTATGGCTATTGGGAAGCCCTCGTGGCGTAGTGTCGTGTGGAGATTTTCGGGAAGTGTAGGATGATAGCCGAGGGAGGTCGCCACACCCTCTACGGCATCCATTAGGGATTGGTAATTCATAGGTGTTTTCTCTTTTGTTTGGTTCAATTTCTGAACAAAAGTAGTTCAATACCCCCTGTTTGTCAATATCAATTTTCCCTTTTGATGTACGATTTCTCCTTTGCGGTGGGCGTATAACGAGCCAACCCCCACCTTTACAATAAGATAGGGGTTGGTAAAATTTTTGAACTTTTCTAAACTTTTTGGAATAAAGATATTGGTGTAGGGGGAGGTTTGTGAGGGCTGTTCTTCCCGAGAGTTTCGACAGAACTTAAAAACGCATAGAATCGGGTGAATAGTAGGCGCACAAGAAAACGGCTTCCGCAGGTGCCGTAACGGCACTTTTGTGCTGGTGGGTGCCGTAACGGCACTTTTGTGAGGGTGGTTCTCCAAAGCCCCTTCCGAGTGCAGATTGCGAGGCGAGTACAAGGCTTGCGAAAAAATTACCCCCGCAGTTTACTAACCGTAAATGAGGGGGTAATTTTTAAGCGTAACGAAGTAATCGTCCGCAAGGTGCGCTCGGGATTTGCCCGCGAGATTCGCTCGCCAAAAGAAGTTTTAATAGCCCATACCACCTGCCGGCATTGCTGCGGGTGCAGGATTTTCCTCTTTCTTCTCGGCCAGCACACACTCGGTGGTGAGGAACATAGAAGCGATGGATGCGGCATTTTCGAGTGCCACGCGCGACACTTTGGTGGGGTCGATAATACCCGCCTCGAACATATCTTCATAGCGGTCTGCACGGGCGTTGTAGCCAAAGGCACCCTTGCCCTCCTTAACTTTATTTACGACCACCGAACCCTCGCCACCGGCATTAGCAACAATCTGGCGCAGGGGCTCTTCAATGGCCCTACGCACGATAGCGATACCTGTTGTTTCGTCGTCGTTGTCGCCTTTGAGATTAGCGATAGCCTCGGCTGCGCGGATGTAGGCCACACCGCCACCGGGGATGATACCCTCCTCGATGGCTGCGCGGGTTGCTGCGAGAGCGTCCTGCACGCGGTCTTTTTTCTCCTTCATCTCCACCTCGGTAGCGGCACCAACATAGAGCACTGCCACGCCACCTGCGAGTTTTGCGAGCCTCTCTTGGAGTTTTTCTTTGTCGTAGTCGCTGGTGGAGTTCTCCATCTGGTGGCGGATTTGTGCCACTCGGGCAGCGATAGCCTCGGCATCGCCTGCGCCATCAACGATGGTGGTGTTATCTTTGGAGATGGTCACCTTGTCGGCAGTACCGAGCATATCGATGGTTGCTGCATCCAAGCGCAGGCCTTTGTCCTCGGAGATAACGGTACCACCTGTGAGGGTTGCGATATCCTCCAAGAGATCTTTTCGTCTGTCGCCGAAGCCGGGGGCTTTAACGGCTGCAATCTTGATGGTGCCACGCAGTTTGTTCACCACGAGTGCGCTCAAAGCCTCGCCATCGACATCTTCTGCCACGATGAGCATCGAGCGACCATTCTGTGCTACGGGTTCCAAAACGCCCATAATCTCCTTCATTGTGGAGATTTTCTTGTCCGTAAGGAGGATGTAGGGGCGCTCCAAAGTAGCCTCCATCTTCTCGGTGTCGGTCACGAAGTAGGCGGAGATGTAGCCCCTGTCGAACTGCATACCCTCCACAACCTCAACGTGTGTTTCGGTACCCTTTGCCTCCTCAACGGTGATAACACCCTCCTTCTTAACCTTACCCACAGCCTCGGCAATGAGCCCACCGATGCTGTTGTCGTTATTGGCAGAGATGGTAGCCACCTGCTGCACCTTATCCAAATCGTCGCCTACCTTCTGACTCTGCGCCTTGATGTTCTCCACCACAGCGCTCACAGCCTTGTCGATACCCCTCTTCAAATCCATAGGGTTGGCACCTGCGGTCACATTCTTTATTCCCACGCCAATGATGGCCTGCGCCAAGACCGTTGCGGTAGTTGTGCCGTCACCGGCATCGTCATTGGTTTTGCTTGCCACCTCTTTGACAATCTGTGCGCCCATATTTGCGAAGTTATCCTCCAACTCCACCTCTTTTGCCACACTCACACCATCTTTGGTGATGTGGGGAGCACCAAATTTTTTGTCGATAATCACGTTACGACCTTTGGGACCAAGTGTCACCTTCACAGCGTTTGCAAGAGCATCTACACCCTCTTTGAGGAGTTCCCTTGCCTCTACATTATATTTAATTTCCTTTGCCATTTTTTGTATTTTTTCTTTGTTTTACGCTTTTTTCTCCGCTTTTTGTAAAAAGCGGAACCAAAAACTTTTAGTGTAGACAACCGCTACAATTCTATCTACCGCCCTGCTTCGGAATCCCAGCACAAAAGTGCCCACACCGTTAGACGTTAGACTTCTATTTCAAAACTGCCATAATATCGGACTGCTTCATAATGAGGTAGTCCTCACCATCGTGGTGGATTTCGGTGCCGGCGTACTTGCCATACATCACAACGTCGCCTACTGCAACCTCCATCTTGACCTCCGAGGTACCGGGGCCAACGGCCACAACCTTACCCAGAAGTGGTTTCTCTTTTGCTGTGTCGGGGATAAACAGACCGCCTGCGGTCTTCTCCTCTGCGGGATGGGGCAGAACGAGCACCCTATCCGAAAGTGGTTTAATTGCCATAATCTCGTGTTGTTTTTATTTTGTTACTAATTTGCCTATTGTGCTTATTTTGTATCCCCTTTTAGAGCAACCTTTGTGCCAGACATTTCGACTGCCATTTTGTCAGTTCTGCTCCACTTCGAGCACCTCAAAGGCCTTTTGGAGCGCCTCGTCAATGGGTGCTATCTGTGAGGTGTAGCCCATATCCTGCAACTCGGTGTTGCGGGCAATGTAGGCGCGGAGCATCGAGGTGAGGAGTTGTTGCGAAGTGGCAATCTCCTCACGATTGGGCTCTATGCCCTTTCCCTTTGCATACTGCACAAAGTCCTCCAAGAGATTCTTGTCACCATCGAGGAAGGCTTCGAGTTCAGCAAGGGTGTGGATGCCATTTATCTCCTTGCGGTGACGGTCTGCGTAGTCCAGAGTGTAGCGATAGAGGATGTTGAGCCCCGTTGTAGCATAGTAGTAGGGGGTCATATTGAGGGTGTCGATGGGCACAAAGATGTCGGGCATAATACCACCGCCACCATAGACGACCTTACCTTTGGGGGTGACTTTTCGTAGCGAGTCGGCAAAATGGATGCTGTCTGCCGAGAACATCTCACCCTTCTCGTAGCGACGCACAATATCGTGAAGGTAGTCCTCCTCTCCCCCATCGTAGGGTTTTTGTATGCATCGCCCTGTGGGGGTGTAGTACCTCGCCACCGTCATCCTCAATGCCGAGCCATCCGAGAGGGGTATTTGACTTTGTACCAACCCCTTACCAAACGAGCGTCGTCCCACAATCACACCCCTGTCGTTGTCTTGAAGCGCACCTGCGAGGATTTCACTCGACGAGGCGCTGTAATCGTCAATCAGAACCACGAGTGGTATATCGGTAAGCCTGCCGCCACCTGTGCTGTACTCTTTTTGCTGATTTCCCAACTTATCTTCGGTGTAGACCATAAGTTTTCCTTCGGGCAGGAACTCGTTAGTCATCAGAATTGCTTGGTCGAGGTATCCTCCCGAGTTGCTACGCAGGTCGAAAATGAGTTTTTTCATACCCTCCTTTTGGAGTTTTGCAACGGCTTCGAGGAACTCCTTGTGTGTGGTGCGTGCAAAACTTGTGAGCCTTATGTATCCCAGCTCGGGTCTAATCATAAATGCTGCGTCGATGCTGTGGAGAGGTATTTTGTCCCTCACAATATCGACCCTCACGAGCCCATCCACATTACCTCTTTTGAGCCCGAGGCGCACCTTTGTGCCACGCTTACCGCGCAGACGCTCCACAATTTTGTCTTGTGCAATCTTACGTCCCGCCACCGTATCGCCATCAATAGTCACAATCCTGTCCCCCGGGAGCACACCCGCCTTGTAACTCGGGCCGCCCGCAGTAGTGTTGAGCACCACAATGGTGTCGGTTGTCATATTGAATACCACACCGATGCCATCGAACTCGCCTTCGAGTGGCTCATTGACAGCCTGCAACTCCTCCACAGGGATATAGACCGAGTGGGGGTCGAGCGAGGCCATCATCTCGTGCATCAGGTTTTCCACAATGGTGTCCGTATCCACAGGGTCCAGATAGAGGTTGTCTATGAGTGCCAACGAGTAGTCCAACTTGGAGCCTCTGACTTGTGGTGTGGGGGTCTTTGTGGTGGTTGCAGTTGCGTTCTTATTTTGTGGTCGTGCCGAGGATATGGTGTAACCCATCCACACTCCGAGTGCAAGGATGGCAGTTGCCGCCATTGGCAACCAGAGGGTGAGTCTATCTCTTTTCATTCTGAAAGTTTATTGTTGGGGACTACTTGTTGCGGAATTTGTAGGTAAGACCGAGGGTTGCCGAGTATTGGTATTGCGCCTTCGGGCTTGCCGATTCGAGGTAATAAATCACTCCGTAGAGTTTCACCGAGAGATACTTCGAGAGGTTGAAGTCGAGCCAATTATCCCACCTTACCGTTGGGGGTGAGGTGATGTTTGTGAAGGCGTAGAAGGTGGAACGATACCTCAGCTTCTCTCCCCAAAACTTTTTGTCGAAGGAGGCGTTGATGGAGGGGCCTATCGAACTATACACCCTATCGCCCGCAGGCACACCATTGAGCCCCTGTTCGTAGAGCCTATCATCGAGCATTGTAATCATATTACCCGCGATTGGCGAGAGTGTGATTTTGTATGATGCTCCGCTGGGTGCATAGGTAAAACCCACCGAGACATCCATATAGCCAGGGGAGAGCACTGCCGAGATGAGCGTTTGGTCTGTGCGCGACTCGTAGCCGTCGCCAAATTGGGTACGGAAGTTGAGCGTTGCCGAGTAGGACCAACTGCCCTGAATATCCCACGACATCACCTCGGAGATTTTCAACTCATCGACATTTTTGAAAGCCATTTTGTCGATGTAGTTTATGCCATACCGCGCATTGACGGTCAAGTCGTGAGCGAACTTACTCTGCTTGTAGCGATGGTGTACGAAGAGCGTTGCGAGCCCCGAGAAGGTATTGTCGCCACCGGCAGTCCAATTTTCGAACTGCAATGCCGATGTTTGGAACGAGCCTTCGATTTCGAAGAGGTTGCGTTCCTTGCGTATTCTGTTTCTCTCTGCCACCCACGCTGCGTGGTCGTAGTAGTCATTTGGCAGGTCGTCCGACACTTTGTCGTTGGTCAGTCCTCGCAGTGCTGGTTCCATACTTTCTTGGCGTTGTGGTTGCGCACGACGTATGGTGTACTGCGCCATAGCGTCGATGCTTCCCGACACTACGACCCACAAAAAGAGCACCAAAAATCTCACCTTCGTCGCCATATAGTTTATACCTATATTGATATAAAAAGATATAATTGTGCAAATATAACGAATTAAATCGGAATTTTGTATTTTTGCACAAAGGATAATACAATACAATCATTAAGACAATGAAATACTTTGGAGCACACGTTTCGGCTTCGGGCGGCGTTCAGAACGCTCCCCGCAACGCCCACGAAATAGGAGCAGGAGCCTTTGCCCTCTTCACCAAGAACCAACGCCAATGGTTTGCCCCCACCCTTTCGGCCAAAGACATCGAGGCTTTCAAGGCAGAGTGCGCCCGCCTCGGCTTTGCCCCCCACCAGATTCTTCCCCACGACTCCTACCTCATCAACCTCGGTCACCCCGATGTAGAGGGGCTCGAAAAGTCGCGTGCCTCGTTTGTGGAGGAGATGCATCGTTGCGAACTTCTCGGCCTTGACAGGCTCAACTTCCACCCGGGCAGCCACCTCGGACGTGTAGATTTGGAGGAGAGTCTTCGCAGGGTTGCCGAGAGTATCAACATTGCGCTCTCGAAGACACAAGGAGTGACTGCTGTCATTGAGAACACAGCAGGTCAGGGCACCAACCTCGGACACCGCTTCGAGGAGATTGCCTATATCATCGACCTTGTGGAGGACAAATCGAGGGTAGGGTTCTGCATCGACACCTGCCACGCTTTTGCTGCGGGCTACGACCTGTCGAGTGCGGAGGCTTGCGAGAGGACGTTTCGTGCGATAGACCAAATTATTCCACTTGACCGCTATTTGAAGGGTATGCACCTCAACGATGCTATGCGCCCACTCGGCAGTCGCATAGACCGCCACGAGAGACTTGGCAAGGGCGAGATTGGCTGGGATTGTTTCGCCTATATTGCCCGCGACAGCCGCTTCGACAATATGCCTTTGGTGCTCGAAACCATCGACGAGAGCCTCTGGAAGGAGGAAATCGCCCAACTCTACAAGTTCGCCAAGCAGTAGACAGCAATCAGCGATCAGCAGTCAGTTATCAGTTATCAGTTATCAGTAATCCCCTCCCTTGTTCACGGGTATCTTTTTCAATACCCGAGAACATAGGGGAAAACCCTCTCATATTAAAAGGAAAAACCCTCTCATAAGTTAGGAGAGGGTGCCGAAGGCGGGTGAGGTCCGTCATAAACACGTCTTGCCACGACTCATCGCAGATGAGGCGGTTGGCATCTACCGCTCTTTGTCGCGGCAAGATAGTTTGTTGCTGACAACCAAAGAGATAAAGCCCCTACTCTGCCCCAAAAGCCTGAAAACTAAAAAGCGGAGACGGCGCGCACATAGTAGTAGTTGAACTTACCGCCGTAGTCGGTGCCGCCATTGCCCATACCGACAACCCACGCGCAAAACTCTTTCGCGCTATCTTCAGTAGAGGACCAATACCAGTTGTTGGTGATTTCTAATCCTTGTTTTTTAAGTGTTGCATTGATCTTGGTTTTCGCCTTGTAAATAGCCGGCAATTCGTTCTTTGCCGGCAGATACCACCCCTCTCCCAAAGAGGCGCACCAAGCAAAAGCGGGATATTTCTCCTGCCAGCCTCTGATACTCTGTATCTTCCGCATATTCATAGCGCCATCCGTTTCCGAGGTGGCATCCGTTGCGTTTTCCCACACATCATCCGTCGCCCATTGTTGTTGCGACTCTTCAAGGCTCACAATCTTGCCGCTCTTGCCATCAGCCGACACCTCAAAAACAACACCTTTCTTTATGCCATCGTCGTAGAGGTCGCCCACCTTGTAGGTCTTTGCAATCGCTTTGGCCTCTTTGAGTTCACGCGAGAATGCGGAGGTTTGGTTGTGAGCAATCTCCACATCAAAAGCATCGGTCTGATAGCCATCAGCGGAGAGTTCGACCTTATGTTTGCCCACGAGGAGCGAGAGTATTGTGGGTGTGGTACCCATAGCCTTGCCATCGACCTTTATTTCGCACAACTCGGGGGTGGTCTGCAACTCCAACATACCATAGAGGGCCACAGGTGCGCCCACGCGATAGGTGGCACTCTCGCCCTCCTTCACCGCAATGGCAACACTTTGGGATTGGTGTCCCGCACGGCGCGCCTCCAAGATATGTTGCGAAAGTGAGCCAATGGGGCCTGTCCAACGCCCTTTGCCCTTATACTCCTCGTCAATCCACAACTCCGCCTCGGCATCATCGCACACACACTCAACGGTGCCAAATTGGGGGCGAAGATCGAAATGGAACTTTTCGGCCTCACCCCTACCCACAATCGCTATCTCCTGACGCAGAGGGTAATAATTATCCGTCTGAATCTTCACCTCCACACGTCCCCTGCCGAAGCGCTCCTCTCCACTCCAAGGGGTTGTGCCAACCTTCCTGCCATCGACATAGAGAGAAGCACCCGAAGGCGAAGAGGTAATATTGAGGTAGCCATAGGCGGGTTTGAGGTCGATATGGAGGTCTTTGAGCCCCGCCTTGACCTCAACAATGCCCGTTGCGGTTTCGTAGAGGGGGTGTTCGACTTTATAGTGATAGGTGTCGAAATTGAGCCTCTGGGTGAAAATCTTACCGTCGAGGTTCTTGCTCACCATCTCATACTCCGCAGTGCGCCCCAACGACACAACAGCCCCATCTACACCCACTATAATCTTCAAGAACGTAGCATTCAACACCGCATTCTGTACCGTCTGGAAGACCGCATCTGTGTGAATCGTAAGACGATATACGGTGGCAGACTTAAAATTTACGGGAATGGTAGGAGGTGTCGAATATCCCGCGCAACTGAATCGAAGATTCTTCACCTTCGCGGGTAGGTAGAACCATATCTCGCCATTCTCCTGCTCCACGCGGGCGACTACACCCAAACCGCCCACTTCGAGTATCAATTTCTCCTTCAACGGGTTGGTGGGGGTGACTTTGAGCAGAGCGCACACCTCATCGTTCATATCCATCTTTGGGAAATAGACGCGCGCGTCCAAATCATCGGCACACTCGACCACTTCATCCTTAATACTCATCGTAAGTTGCTGTGCCACAGCCGACACAGAGGTGGCAAACAACAGCGCCACTGCTATTATAATCCTCCTGAAACTCATTGCTTGGGTAGGTAGTTACAAAAATTTTGTCAAAGATACGAATAAATTTGAGAATTGAGATATTAAAGACCTTATTCATTTTCGGGCACATAGTGCCCGCACCGTCAGACGTTAGACCATTTCTTGGCACAAAGTTTGCACCCATCCGCATCGTGCCTCACAGCACACCGTTTCATTAATCTATCAACTTATTATTCACACAAAACCAACAACTTATGGCAGCAATCGTAAGACGCAATCAAGGATGGATGCCCTCGCTCTTCGGCGACCTCCTACCTGCCGAATGGCTCGACAAAGGTGCAGGGGTGACTCCCGCAATCAACGTCAAAGAGACAAAAAAGGAGTACAAAGTGGAGGTGGCAGCACCAGGTATGACCAAAGAGGATTTCTCGGTGCACCTCAACGACCAAAACGACCTCGTAGTGTGCCTCGAACACCACAGCGAAAACAAAGAAGAGGACAAAGAGAGCCACTACCTGCGCCGCGAATTCTCCTACTCGAAATTCCAGCAGACAATGCTCCTGCCCGACGATGTGGACCGCGCAAAAATCGAGGCCCACGTCGATAAAGGCATCCTATGCATCCACCTACCCAAAAAGCCCGAGGCAGAACAAAGGCACGAAAAACGACAGATAGAGATTAGGTAGCCCGTTGGGCTACCTAATTTCTTTATTTGAAAGTTGAAAGTTAAATTAACGTGAGTTTTGCGAAATGAAAAAGCGACACCGCACTCATCCGAGCGGGTTTTGCGGAGGGATTTTTGTGCCAAAAGAGGGAGCGAGTCCGCAACTCTCCGAGTGCATATCGTGGAGGGAATTTTTTGCGAAATGAAAAAGCGACACCGCAGTTTACTTAACGTAAATGAGGATGTCGCTTTTGAAATTTGGTGAAAAATTCACCCACGAGATGCGCTCGGCCTATTTTTGGAGCCACTCGGTGTAATAATCAACCTTGAAAGCGTCGAGTTGCTGGCGATATTTCTCGATATTCGACGAGGCAAGCCACGTTATATAGCCCCCCGTAAGACCCGCAGCATAGAGGCCACGGATCTCCTTTGCCACATTCTCCGCATCGTAGGCAATACCATTCCTATCGACGTGGCGCATAACATTATAGGCCTGCACCCAAGTGCGAACAACAGCAGGAGTGGGAGTCACCTCCTGACGGCCCTGCACCCTCTGACCCCATTGGTAGAGAATTTCGTAGGGGTGGTTCCAGGGCTTCTGTATGCCGTAGTAGCCATTGGAGAAGTGGTCGGGATAGGGCATACCACTAATAACGTCTGCCACATTACTGATGGCGGGCCAATACTGACCATAGGCTGTGGTGTAGCCGGGGTTGGCACTCTCGCCAAAGACATCTATCGACACATAGGCACCCACCTTGTGTATCTCATCACACGCATACTGCACAAACCTCTGGATGGCCTGCACCTTGCTCTCGCCGTAGCGGTTGTGGTAGTCCACAATACTCTCCACTTTGGTCATACGGTCTGGGAAGCGCACATAGTCGAAGTTTATCTCATTGAATCCGAATTTCTCCACAGCCTCCTTCGCAAGAGCCACATTGAACTCCCACACTCTCCTATCGAAACCGCTGGGCCAAAAAGCCTTATTGTGTTTGAAGGGTTCACCCGTAGCCCTCTCGGTGATGGCACTCTGGGGGTTGTCCTTCACAAAATAGGAGTCCTTGAAGCAGGTGATACGACCCACAACGTAGAAGCCCTCTTCGTGGAGGCGACCAACGACCTTACGATAGAGCGCCTCCTTATCGCCCGCTCTCTTATAGTTTGTAGGCGAGTAGGTCTTCATCGCCTCGGCCTTATAGCCCGGGCTCTCGTTGTCCTTTATATCAATCACGAAGGTGTTGATTTGGCTCTCTTTGGCGAGGGCAATATAGGCCTCGATGTTTTTGAGCACATTGGTGCCCGAATTGAGGTAGAGCGAGTAGCAAGCGTGAGGCATCTTGTTGTCCTCGAAGGAGGGTTTCTCCACAGGGTAGAAATCGCACCCTATGGCCTCGCCACCACCAAAGGAGTTTTTCACCTTCTTATGGATGGGGTCGTAGTGGTCGGCGTTGTAACGCAAGGCCGCCTCTTCGGGCGAAAAGACTGTGTATTTACCATACACATAGCCCTCCACCTCGCCAAGTCGCACGCGGTAGGTAGCCACCGAGCCATCGGCACGCAGGGAGTCGTAGCCCAGCACGGTCAGCGCCGCACACTTGTCGGCAAAGCCTGCAATGGTGGACCTCTCGGGGTCGCCTATGATGGTCGCGGGAGTACGCACCCACACTCTCTGCTCCCTCACCACCTCGTGGGGGGTGAGAACGAGAACCTCCTCGGGGGCGTAGAACTCCTCACCATCGAGCATCACCTTCCAATAGCGCACCTCTTCAACCCTCTTTGTACAATTGGGGTAGGCAACCACAGCCGTACCTCGCAGAAACTCACCCGAGGAGGAGAGTATTTGGCTCTCGGCATCGAGGGTGTAGAGGGTTGTGGTAGTAGTTGCCGAGGCGAGGTAGCGTTCTTCTGTAACCTCGGGGTCTTTGCAGGCGGTGAGGATGGTCATCATTCCCAACGCCAAGAGTGTCAGTCGTCTGATTGTATTCATAATTGTTCTCTATTGTTCCTATTTGAGATAGTCATCGAAGTACATCGACACCTTGTCCATAAGGTGTACTCGGTCTTTGCCTCTTACGTTGTGTTCGTGGCAGGGGTAGGGGAAGTAGTCCACCTGAATGTTGTTCACCACGCACTCGCGCACAAAATTGAGGCTGTGTTGCCACACCACCACAGGGTCTATACCGCCCTGACAGATAAGGAGTTTGCCTTTGAGGTTCTTGGCCTGATTAATGAGCGAGGTTGCCTCGTAGCCCTCGGGGTTCTCCTCGGGGGTGTCCATATATCTCTCGCCATACATCACCTCATACCACTTCCAATCAATGACGGGACCGCCCGCCACTGCAACTTTGAACACATCGGGGTGGTTGATGATGAGCGAGATGGTCATAAATCCGCCATAACTCCAACCGTGCACACCAATGCGCTCGGCATCCACCCACTCGTGGGAGGTGAGCCACTCAACGCCCTTCATCTGGTCCTCCATTTCGCACTTACCACACTGACGATGGATGGCCTTCTCATATTCGGCACCGTGCCAGAGCGTTCCTCGGTTGTCCATCACAAAGACCACATAGCCACGCTGGGCCATATACATCTCCCAGCGGCGCAGATTTGCGAGGTAGGAGTTATTGACCATCTGACTGTGAGGGCCGCCATAGACATAGACAATGGCGGGATATTTCTTCGCAGGGTCGAAATCGAGGGGGTATATGAGGCGATACCAATTCTCCCATTTGCCATCGGCTGTGGGGATGGTGCCGAGTTCGATGGGGGTGTAGTTGTACCCTTCGGTGGGGTCGGCAGAGGTCAGCAGGTTGCGCACCACCCTACCATCCTTCGTGGAGGCGAGATTGACAATCCTCGGAATGGTGAGGGCGGAGTAGTCGTCGAAGAAGTATTTGCCATCGGGACTGATGGAGCACGAGTGCCAACCGGCCTCGTGTGTGAGCCTTACGACCTTACCACTCTTGATACTCACCTTTGCGAGGTGCTGTTCGGCTGTGGAGTATTGGGCGGTGTAGAAATAGACCCATTCGCCCCTACGGTCAAGGTAGGTCACATCGGCATCCACCTCTGTGAGCCTGCGGGAGTTCCACACCCCATCCTTGCCACGCTGGTAGAGGTAGAGGTTCCAATAGCCGTCACGCACATTGGTCGAGTAGATAAACCTATCGCCCTTGTCGCCCACCCACTGCAAGGGGTAGAGGGGCTCAACATAGCGACTATCGCTCTCGGTGAAGAGTTTTTCTACGAGTTCGCCCGTTGCGGTGCAGTAACTATTGAGGTGCATCTCGTTCTGCTGGCGATTGAGCACCTGAATGTAGATGAGTTTCCCGTCGGGGCTCCAAGTGATATTGGTGAGGTAGCGCTCCTCATCGAAATCGGTGACTTTGAGCCACACGGTCTGCTGCGAGCGACTATCCCACACACCAACACTCACCCTCTCGGAGGGCATACCCGCCATTGGGTACTTAATCTCCACAAGTGAGCCGGTGCGGGTGGTGATGTCGAGCAGAGGGAAGGTCGCGACCTTGCTCTCGTCTTTCTGATAGAAGGCCACCGACAAACCATCGGGCGAGGGGAAGATGCCCCCCATAATGCCAAACTCGTTGCGACTGACGTGGGAACCACTGACAATATTTTTGTCCTCATTGGCGGTGATGGCAATCTTCTCGCCCTCCACCTCGGCAAAGAGGTTGTTCTCCTCGGTAAAGTAGCGGGGTTTTGCCACCTCTTGGTGCTCGGCGGGAGTTGCGGGTTTACCATTGGAGGGGTAGAACCACTCAATATCGTCACGAGTTCGGGCGGTGGCGTAGATGGTCTTACCCTTGCCATCCTCACCCCATCGGGTGGCGATATACTCGGGCAGTAGTTCGCGCGAAAGTATTGTCTCTTCCATTGTTAGCACTCGTTTTTCCTGCGCGTAGGCACCCACCATCGAGGCTCCACACAGCAGAATCACACAGAAAATTTTCTTCAAAGTCATAGGGTTTGTTGTTTTATGAGGTGTAAAGGTACAAAATTTTGTTATTTCGGCAAAATGTATTACCTTTGGAAATGGTTTTTTGACAAATAATTTATCACACAATAGCACGATGAAAAACAACAAAGTTTCGCTCGAAGAGGCGAAAAAACTCATCCAGTTCTATCCCGACTGGCCCAAAGAGGGGGTAAATTTCGTAGATTTGTTACCCCTATTGAGCGACGCTGCAACTTTCAGCGTCATAATTGAGGATTTGGGCAAGCACGTCACCACCCCCAATGTGGCAGCACCCGAGGCACGAGGATTCCTCTTTGCCGCGCCCCTGCTGGTGACCGACTCGAAGGCTCAAAACCTCATCACATTCCGCAAAAACGGTAAGTTGCCCGCCAATGAGGGCGACTTGCAGAAGGTCTCCATCGTCAAAGAGTATGGCGAGGACAGCCTCTTCTTCCGCAAGAGCGACCTCCAAAATGCACAAGTAACCAACGGTGTGGTGGAAATCTCCATCCTCGACGACATCCTCGCAACGGGCGGCACCGCGCTGAAAATGGCAGAGCACTTGGAGGCACTGACCGTCACCAAAGATGGCGCAGAGTACCCCATCAAGGTCAAGGAGTTCATCTTCCTTGCCGATTTGAGTTTCCTCAACGGCAAAGAACTCCTCGAAAAAATCGCTCCCGTTTATTCACTCATTTCGTTCTAAACTAACAACTTAAAAACCATATCGCTATGCGACTTCTTATTCACGAAAATCAGGAAAAAGGCTCGGCTTGGGTAGCACGCTACATCGCCGACGCCATCAATCGTAAGGCAGCCATCACCAGCGCTCCCTTCGTATTGGGCCTGCCCACCGGCTCGACTCCTCTGGGCACCTACCGCGAACTCATCCGCCTCAATCGCGAGGGCTATGTTAGTTTCGCCAATGTTGTAACCTTCAATATGGACGAATATGTGGGACTTCCCGAGGATCACCCCCAGAGTTACCACACCTTTATGAAGGAGAACTTCTTCCAGCACATCGACATCAACCCCTCCAATGTAAACATTCTCAACGGCAACGCTCCCGACTTGGCAAAGGAGTGTGAGGACTACGAGAAACGCATCGAGAGTGCGGGTGGTATTGACCTCTTCCTGGGAGGTGTAGGTGAGGATGGCCACATTGCTTTCAATGAGCCCTTCTCGTCGATGTCGTCGCGCACCCGCGTTAAGACCCTCACCGAGGATACCATCATTGTCAATTCCCGCTTCTTCGACGGCGATGTAAATCAGGTGCCCAAACTCGCACTCACCGTTGGTGTGGCGACCATCCTCTCGGCCCACGAGGTGATTATCCTCGCCTTTGGCCCCAAGAAGGCACGCGCCGTACGCGAGGGTGTGGAGGGTGCATACAGCCATCAATGGACCATCACCGGCCTGCAAACCCACCGTCACGGCATACTTGTTGCAGATGAGGGTGCTGCGGGCGAACTCAAAGTCAATACCTACAAATACTTCAAGGATATTGAGCAAGAGAGTATCAAATAGGTACCGAAAAATCAACAAACTGCGTCCCCGAGGGGGCGCAGTTTTAGTCTTTGCAAAGAGGCGAAAAAACAACTACCGAAAAAAATTATGATAAAGAGCAGAATTTGCGACCTTTTGGGCATTGAATACCCCATATTTCAGGGAGGTATGGCGTGGGTGGCCGACGCATCTCTGGCGGCGGCTGTTTCCAATGCAGGAGGCCTGGGACTCATCTCCTCCATCAACACCGACACCGAGGCGGTAAGGGGCGAAATCCGCAAATGTAAAACCCTGACCGATAAGCCCTTCGGTGTAAATATTATGCTCCAAGCCCCCAATGCTGCGGAGGTGGCCGAGATGGTCGTAGAGGAGGGTGTCGGGATACTCACCACCGGCGCGGGCTCCCCTGCTCGCTATATGGAGATGTGGAAGGGGGCCGGCATCAAGGTGATACCCGTTGTGGGGTCGGTGGCGATGGCTGTGAAGATGCAGAATGCCGGTGCCGATGCGGTGGTTGCAGAGGGTGCCGAGTCGGGTGGCCACGTTGGAGAGTTGAACACTATGCCCCTCATTCCGCAAGTGGTGGATGCTGTGACCATCCCTGTGGTGGCAGCGGGTGGCATCTGCGACGGACGAGGTGTGGCCGCAGCGTTGATGCTCGGTGCAGAGGGTGTGCAGTTGGGCACCCGTTTTCTGGTTGCCGAGGAGTGCAACGTGCACGAGGAGTACAAGGAGAAAGTGCTACGCGCAACCGACATCTCCACCATCGTCACGGGCAAGAGCCTCGGGCACCCTGTGCGCTCGCTCAAAACCCCGTTTTCGAGAACCTTTGCCAAGATGGAGAGCGACCCTGCGATAACCCCCGAAGAGATGTTGGCATACGGTAGTGGTTCCTTGCGCAAAGCGGTGCAGGAAGGTAACGAAATGGGAAGTTATATGGCCGGCGAGTGTGCAGGTATGGTCAAGAAAAGAGAGAGGGTCAAAGATATTGTCCTTGACCTTGTGGAGGGGGCAGAGTGGGTTATGCGCCAAACCATAAACAACCGACTAACAGACTGACTATGAACAGAGAGGAACTCAAAGAGTATATGCCACATAGAGAGCCTATGCTGTTGCTCGACGAGGTGGATATTTTGGATGATGGCTCGGTGAGGGCTCGCTACCGAGTGCCCGAAGATGCCTTCTTTGTGCAGGGGCACTTCCCTGGCAACCCAATTGTTCCAGGTGTTATTCTTTGTGAGATTATGGCGCAGAGTTGTTCGTTCCTCGCAAAGGATTTATTAAAGGGCAAAACCACCCTTTTTAGTGGCATAGATAAGATGCGCTTCAAACAGATTGTACACCCGGGTGAGGTGTGCGAAGTGACCGCACGCCTTACCAATAGGCGCGGAATGCTCTTCTTTTGTGAGGCCTCCCTTTTGGTCGAAGGCAGGCTCTGTTGCAGGGGCGAATTATCCTTTGCCCTGGCGTAGAATTACAGCGAATACAACACCCCAATCAGGTCCTCAACCGTTGGGTCTTTCATCATCACACGTTTCTGACTATCAAGGAGGTAGATTGTGGGGATGGCTTTCAGGTCGTAGAGGTCGCCCTTGTGGATTTTCTCTCCTTTGTCGTATGCCGAAATCCACCACGAAGGATTCTCGGGAAGCCTTTTGCGCCACTCCGTAAGGTCACCATCGGGATGGAGCGCCAACACCTTAATCATACCCCTTGCGCGGAGGTTTTCAAGAACCCCCGAGGAGTCGATTTGCGCCTTTGTTCGCGCACACTCACTGCACCCGGGATTGTAGAACCAGATGAGCGTATAGGGGGCCTTGATGTCGTGGAGCCTACCTTCGGTACCATCGGCAAGGGTGTAGGTGAAATCGGTGGCTACGGTGCCCTGCTGATTGCGACTAACGAGGTGGAGCATAGAACGATAGCGCGCCTGTGAGTTGCCATCCAAAGGACTCCCCTCACCCACCGCGTGGCGAACAAACATCTCCCACAAGAGGTCGTTGCGCATAGGCGACGAGGGGTCGTAGAGCACCACCTCGGCCATCTCCAAAAAATACCAATATCCATCCTCGCTCACCGCTGCCCTCCGCATCATCTCCGCAACCGCCTTTGCCGAGTGCTCGGGAGAAGTCAAATAGAGAACTCTGATAAATTCCAAAAAGCCCCGTTTGTTGGCCCCTTCGTGATACTTCACTTCGGTGGCAGAGAAGTCGTAGGCATCCCACCAATGAAGCGCAAGCCACTCGGCAGCCACCTCGTCGGTGGCAATGTAGCGGGGAGGCTCAACATAGGGGAAGGCGGTTTGCGATTGCGCCCTGATGCCCCCCAAAGCAACCACAAGGGTGAGAAGTAGTGAAAAAATAGACCTTTTCATAGACAAAAGTGGCTTGTTGTGGTGACAAAGTTACCCAAATAATTGTGTTATTCAAAAAACAATGATAACTTTGCGGAATTAAAGGTCTATCCTACGGATAGTCTACCCACACAAACACGACAACAATTACACAATTTTAACTTATTTAACCTAATAAAAATTATGAGTGGAAGTATTTTTACCTCTTCAATCGGCAAGAAGATGTTTATGAGCATCTCGGGCTGCATCCTCATCTTGTTCCTCACATTCCATATGTGTATGAACTTGGCTTTGGTTTTCTCCGATAGCGCCTACAACGCTATCTGCGGATTCCTCGGTGCAAATTGGTATGCAGTTGCTGCAACCGTATTGCTGGCAGCAGTGATTATTCTTCACTTTGCTCTCGCAATCGTACTGACCATCCAGAACCGCAAGGCTCGTGGCTCCATCCGCTACCGCGTAACCGCACGCGAAAATGGCGTTGAGTGGACCTCGAAAAATATGCTCGTTCTGGGCTTTGTCGTAATCATCGGTCTTGGTCTGCACCTTGCACACTTCTGGTACAAGATGATGTTCACCGAACTTATGGGTGCTCACGAGGTTGCTCTTGGCGCTACTATGGTTGCCCCCACCGACGGTGCCACTATCGTACGCTACTACTTCTCGCAGTGGCCCTACGCACTCCTCTACCTCGTATGGTTTGCAGGTATCTGGATGCACCTCACTCACGGTGTGTGGAGTATGATGCACTCCATCGGTTTGAACAACCAGATTTGGTTCAAACGTATGAAATGCATTTCGTGGATTGTTGCAACCCTCATCTGCGGTGGCTTCGCATTGTGCACCATCGTTCTCTTCTTGCAGGGTAACGGCATCCTTCCCAACCCCCTTTTCTAATTTGAAACCAAAAATACTATACGCGATATGATTAAACTTGATTCCAAAATTCCCGCTGGCCCTATCGAAGGCAAGTGGACGAAACATAAAGGTGATATCAAAGTCGTTAGCCCCGCTAACAAACGCAAATTGGACATTATCGTTATCGGTACCGGTCTTGGTGGTGGCGCTGCTGCTGCTTCGCTCGGCGAGTTGGGCTACAACGTAAAAGTATTCTGCATCAGCGACTCGCCCCGTAGGGCTCACTCGATTGCAGCACAGGGTGGTATCAACGCCGCAAAGAACTATCAAAATGATAACGACTCGGTTTACCGCCTCTTCTACGATACTATCAAAGGTGGTGACTACCGCGCAAGGGAGGCAAACGTCTACCGTCTTGCAGAGGTGTCGAACCTCATTATCGACCAGTGCGTAGCACAGGGCGTACCTTTCGCTCGTGAGTATGGTGGTCTTTTGGCCAACCGCTCGTTTGGTGGCGCACAGGTATCGCGTACCTTCTATGCTCGTGGCCAGACCGGTCAGCAGTTGTTGCTCGGCGCTTATGCAGCCCTCAACCGTCAGATTGCTGCCAAGACCGTGAAGAGTTATCCCCGCCACGAGATTTTGGACATCGTTCTGATTGATGGCAAGGCAAGGGGTGTGATTGCCCGTAACCTTGTAACCGGTGAGTTGGAGCGTCACGGTGCACACGCAGTGGTTATGGCAACCGGTGGCTACGGTAACGTATTCTTCCTCTCGACCAACGCAATGAACTCCAACGGTTCGGTGGCTTGGCAGGCATACAAGAAGGGTGCGGCATTTGCTAACCCCTGCTTCACACAGATTCACCCCACCTGTATCCCCGTACACGGCACACAGCAGAGCAAACTTACCCTTATGAGTGAGTCGCTCCGTAACGATGGTCGTATCTGGGTTCCCAAGAACCTCACCGATGTGAAGGCTCTCCGCGCAGGTATCAAACAGCCTTCGGATATTGCCGAGGAGGATAGGGACTACTACTTGGAGCGTCGCTACCCCGCATTCGGCAACCTCGTGCCTCGTGACGTGGCTTCGCGTGCTGCCAAAGAGCGTTGCGATGCAGGCTACGGTGTGAACGAGACCGGCTTGGCTGTATATCTCGACTTCAAGACCGCCATCAACCGCCTCGGTATGGACAAGATTCGTGAGCGCTACGGCAACCTCTTCCAGATGTATGAGAAGATTACCGCAGTGAACCCCTACGAGCAGCCTATGCAGATTTACCCCGCCGTTCACTACACTATGGGTGGCACCTGGGTAGACTACAACCTTATGACTACCATCCCCGGTTTGTACTCGATTGGCGAGGCTAACTTCTCGGATCACGGTGCAAACCGCCTCGGTGCTTCGGCTCTGATGCAGGGTTTGGCAGACGGCTACTTCGTATTGCCCTACACCATCGGTGACTACCTCTCGAAAGAGATTCAGTCGCCCAAAGTGGACACCAACGACCCCGCATTTGAGGAGGCAGAGAACGCTATCCGCGCAAAAATCGAGAAACTCTATGCAATCAAGGGTACCCAGACTCCCGATGAGTTGCACAAGAAACTCGGTTGTGGCATTATGTGGGAGAAGGTAGGTATGGCTCGTACCAAAGAGTCTTTGGAGCAGGCTATCGTTGAGATTCAGGCTTTGAGGAAAGAGTTTTGGAGCGACCTGAAACTCACCGGCAAACCCGATGAGTTCAACCAGGAGTTGGAGAAGGCTCTCCGCTTGGCAGACTTCCTCGAATTGGGCGAACTGATGGCTCGCGATGCTCTGAATCGTAACGAGAGTTGCGGTGGTCACTTCCGCGAGGAGTTCCAGACCCCCGAGGGCGAGGCTTTGCGTGACGACGAGAACTACGCATATGTTGCAGTTTGGGAGTACCAGGGTGAGGACAAAGAGCCCGTTCTCTACAAAGAGCCTCTCACCTTTGAGACCATCCACTTGCAGCAGCGTAACTACAAAGACTAATTTCGGTCACAAAGAGTACACACTTTACATTAATTTGGGTAAAAAAACAGAACACAGATATGAATTTAACACTTGAAATCTGGCGACAGCCTAACGCCAAAGCAGAAGGAAAATTCGAGACCTATGTTGTGAAAGATGTCTCGACCGAAAGTTCTTTCTTGGAGATGCTCGACATCCTCAACAATCAACTCATCCACGAGGGCAAAGAGCCCGTAGCATTCGACCACGACTGCCGCGAGGGTATCTGCGGTGCTTGCTCGTTGCGCATCAACGGCCACGCACACGGCCCCGAGAGCGAAGTTACCACCTGCCAATTGCATATGCGTAACTTCAAAGATGGCGACAAAATCGTTATCGAGCCTTGGAGGAGCCGCGCATTCCCCGTTATCAAAGACCTCGTTGTTGATCGCACCGCCTACGAGACCATCCTCCAAGCAGGTGGCTTCGTGTCGGTAAACACCGGTGGTGTCCCCGATGCTAACGCTATTCCTATCGTCAAAGACGACGCAGAGGAGAGTATGGATGCAGCGGCTTGTATCGGTTGTGGTGCTTGCGCCGCAACTTGCAAGAACGGTTCGGCTATGTTGTTTGTGGCTGCTCGTGTATCGTCGCTTGCCAAACTTCCCCAGGGTCAGGTTGAGGGCGCACGCAGGGCAAAAGCAATGGTTGCAAAGATGGACGAACTCGGTTTCGGTAACTGTACCAACACCGGTGCTTGCCAGGCAGAGTGCCCCAAAGGTATCACCATCAACCACATTGCACGTCTGAACCGCGAGTATTTGAAAGCCAAATTCCGCAGTTAAGCAAAAGAAAAGATAGTTGTCGGGGAGGGTCCTTCCGCACCCTCCTCCGGCAACAACATTATTAAGAACAAACAAGTTAGGTTAATTACTAATTAAAAAAACGAAAGACAATGTCAGAAATTTTAGGCGTACACGCAAGAGAGATTCTTGATTCGAGGGGCAACCCCACTGTTGAGGTAGAGGTAACTACCGTGAATGGTTATGTTGGTCGTGCTGCTGTTCCCAGCGGTGCTTCGACTGGCGAGAACGAGGCTCTCGAACTTCGTGACGGCGACAAAGGTCGCTACCTCGGCAAAGGCGTTTTGAAGGCCGTTGCTAATGTAAATGAGAAGATTGCTCCCGCTGTTATCGGTATGAACGTATTCGACCAGGTGGGTGTAGATAAGGCTATGATTGAGTTGGACGGCACTGCTACCAAGAGCAACCTCGGTGCAAACGCCATCCTCGGTGTATCGCTCGCAACTGCTCACGCTGCTGCTGCCGAACTCGGTATGCCCCTCTATCGTTACATTGGTGGTGCAAACGCCAAGAGCCTCCCCGTACCTATGATGAACATCATCAACGGTGGTTCGCACTCCGACGCTCCCATCGCATTCCAGGAGTTTATGATTCGCACCGTAGGTGCTCCCACCTTCCGTGAGGCTATCCGTATGGGTGCCGAGGTATTCCACAACCTCAAAAAAGTTCTCCACGCTCGCGGTTTGAGCACCGCAGTAGGCGATGAGGGTGGTTTCGCTCCCGCATTGGAGGGTACCGAAGACGCTATCGAGAGCATCTTGAAGGCTATCGAGGCCGCAGGCTATGTTCCCGGCAAGGATGTCATGATTGGTATGGACTGCGCATCGAGCGAGTTCTACAAAGATGCCATCTACGACTACACCAAATTTGAGGGTGAGAAGGGCGCAAAACGCACCTCCGCAGAGCAGGTAGAGTACCTGAAAGGCCTCGTTGAGAAATACCCCGTAGATTCGATTGAGGACGGTATGGCAGAGAACGATTGGGAGGGTTGGAAGATGCTCACCGACGCTATTGGCGACAAGTGCCAGCTCGTAGGTGACGACCTCTTCGTAACCAACGTAGAGTTCTTGAAGAAGGGTATCGAGATGGGTTGTGGTAACTCCATCCTCATCAAGGTTAACCAGATTGGCTCGCTCACCGAGACTCTCGACGCTATTGAGATGGCTCACCGTGCAGGCTACACTTCGGTAACTTCGCACCGCTCGGGTGAGACCGAGGACGCAACCATCGCCGACATCGCTGTTGCTACCAACTCGGGTCAGATTAAGACCGGTTCGATGAGCCGTAGTGACCGTATGGCTAAATACAACCAGCTCCTTCGCATCGAGGAAGAGTTGGGCGATGAGGCTGTTTATGGCTACAAGAAAATCTACCGCGTTAAATAATAACCACGCATAGGTTTCCAACAAGAGAGGGCTCGGAAAAATCCGAGCCCTCTCTCTTTTAGGCTTTTAGTGTAACCTATCGTCTTGATTCTCTCCACAACCTTGCTGCGGATTCCCAGCACAAGAGTGCCGTTACGGCACCTTTTTATAAAAAGTCGCCCAAAAATTTTTAGGCGATACTTCGTATCTCTATTGACTTTGCTCTGCCCTAATTAGAGAGGTTAGGGAATTTAGGGAGGTTAGGGACATTAAAGTCCTTAATACTCTCTCGGGCGACTTGTCGCTCGCGTCGTTAGACGCGTTAGACGTTGGACGTTAGACCTTCACTCCCTGCGAGTGGGTTTTGTGGGGGGATTTTTGTGACAAAAGAAGGAGCGAGTCCGCAGCTTACTTAACGTAAGTGAGGAACTCGCTCTCTGAATTTTGGTGCAAAAAGCACCCATAAGGCACACTCGCCACGAAATGCGCTCGCCCTATTTTTTGGCAAACCAACCTTCAAGATTCTGGCGCGCCCAGAAATAGTAAAGAGCCAAGCCCAACCAACTTGTGGCAAGAATCACAACTGCAACAAGAAGTTTCCAGGGAAGGTCGATGTTTTTCTTGAAAACGTCCAACACGCACCATACTGCGCATACAAGACCTACGATGTAAAGAATGAATCCCATTGTCTTAAATGTTTTTATTTGGGTTAATATTAATAAATTTAGAGGTTTCAAAAAAACTACTCGTGGCGCACAATCTTCGCACCGAGGGCATTGAGGCGGCCCTCGATATTCTGATAGCCCCTATCTATCTGCTCCACGTTCTGAATTATGCTCTTACCATCGGCATTGAGCGCCGCAATCAGCAGTGCCACACCTGCGCGGATGTCGGGCGAAGCCATCGTCGTGGGGCGTAGGCGGCGGTTGTGGTCGTGGCCGATAACCGTTGCTCTATGTGGGTCGCAGAGAATAATCTGGGCACCCATATCTATGAGTTTATCCACAAAGAACAAGCGGCTCTCGAACATCTTTTGGTGGATGAGCACCGAGCCCTTCGCTTGGGTGGCAACAACCAAAAAGACGCTCAACAAGTCGGGAGTGAGGCCCGGCCAGGGCGCATCCGCAATGGTCATAATGGAGCCATCCATAAAACTCTCTATCTCGTAGTGCTCCTGTTTGGGGATGAATATATCGTCACCCCTCTGCTCGAAGTGGATACCCATACGGGCAAATTGTGCGGGGATGATGCCGAGGTTGTCGTAGGAGACATTTTTGATGGTCAGTTCCGACTGCGTCATTGCCGCCAGACCTATGAAACTTCCCACCTCTATCATATCGGGCAACATTGTGTGCTCGGTACCTTTCAGGGAGCCCACACCGTGAATGGTCAGGAGGTTGGAGGCTATGCCCTCAATCTTCGCACCCATACGGCAGAGCATCTTGCAGAGTTGTTGCAGATAGGGCTCGCAAGCGGCATTGTAGATGGTGGTTGTGCCCTCGGCAAGCACCGCAGCCATAACGATATTGGCCGTACCCGTAACCGAGGCTTCATCGAGAAGCATATAGGTACCTTTCAGGCGCGAAGCATCGACCTCGAAGAAGTCGCCCGAGGTGTCGAAATTGATGTGCGCCCCCAATTTCTGGAAGCCTATAAAGTGGGTATCCAACCTGCGGCGACCAATCTTATCGCCTCCCGGTTTGGGAATGTAGGCCACACCAAAGCGCGCCAAAAGCGGACCAATAACCATCACCGAGCCACGCAACTTCGAACCACGCTTGCGGTAGTCCTCGGTGCGCAGATAACCCAAGTCGATATTCTTCGCACGGAAAGAGTATGTTCCCTCTGCCAGACGCTCAATCTCCACTCCGAGGTTGCGCAGGAGTTCTATGAGGCCAAGAACATCCACAATCTCGGGGACATTGTAGAGCGTCACCTTCTCCTCCGTCAGGAGTGTTGCACAGATTATTTGCAGAGCCTCGTTTTTGGCTCCTTGTGGGGTTATCTCTCCACACAGCGACCTGCCGCCATAGACCTCAAAATATGCCATAGAGATGTTTGTTTATTTAAGTCCGAGATGTAAAGTTAGTGTTTTTTGATTTAAGGTGCAACCCTTCACCCCTACTTATCGCCAAAAAGGTTGAAACGCGACAGCACCCTATTGCGACGCGGAAGAATAATAGCCTCCAACAGCAACAACACAAGTGCCGCAACGAGAGGAATTTGGTATTTCTCATTGTACTCCTCGAAAATCTCCGCCTTGAATTTTGCCTTCTCGGTGCGGTTTACCATATCGACAATCTCCTGCACACCGACACTCGCACCCGTAGCCCTAATGTAGGCACCCTCGGTGGTTGCGGCAATCTTTTGGAGCGTCGCCTCGTCGAGTTTCGACACCACAATCTCCCCCTTGTCATCACGAATGAACTCCCCGTCAATGGAGATGGGTGCACCTTCGGGAGTACCAATACCAATAGTATATATCTTGATACCCTTTGCGGCAGCCCTCTCGGCGGCAACCAAAGCGTCATCCTCGTGGTTCTCACCATCGGTCACAAGTATCACCACCCTACTGCCATCCGTAGCACTCGAAAAAGCACTCGATGCAAGGTCAATGGCGGCACCTATGGCCGTACCCTGTTTAGTGACCTGCGTGGGCGATATGCGCTCCACAAAGGTGCGCGCTGTGCGGTAATCCGACGTGATGGGTAACTGCACATAGGCATCACCCGCAAAGATAATAACGCCAATCCGCTCCTCCGACAGACCCTCGATAACCCTGCCAATAGCATACTTGGTGCGCTCCAACCTGTTGGGCGAGAAGTCGCTCGCCAACATCGAGTTCGACACATCCACCGCAAGCATTATCTCCACACCCTCTCGCTCCACCTCCTTCAATTTGGAGCCCATCTGTGGGCGGGCAGCCGAGAGCACCAGCAAGGCAAACGCCAACTCAAAAAGCCAAAATTTGAGCCTCAAACGCCCCCTCGACATCTCGGGAGCCAAGCGTGCAAGCGCCTTCGATGTGGCAAAACGCGCAAGTTGTGCCCTGCGACGCGCAAGCATCCACTCGAAAAGCACCACCATCACAGGGATGGCAAGCAATAGGTACAAAAGGTCTATATTTGCAAATCGAAACATCTCTTCTTCTCCCGTTAGTTATTAGGGTTGTCTATTAATCCACAATCTACGCACAACCTCCTCCAAAGCCAACACCGCCAAAGCCCACAAGAGCCACACACCAAAGTGCTCCACTTGGCGCGTGTAGTTGTCGGTCTCTATTCGCGTCTTTTCGAGGGCGTTGATGCGCTCATACACATCCGCCAGAGCCCTCTTATCCGTCGCGCGGAAGTACTCACCACCCGTCTTGGCAGCAATATCGGTGAGCGTCTGTTCGTCAATCTCCACCTTCTGCTGCTGGTAGCGCAACTTGCCCCACGCATCATAGTAAGGATAGGGCGCATAGCCCCTCTTGCCCACACCAATCGTGTAGACCTTTATGCCATACTCGGCAGCAATCTCCGCAGCAGTCATCGGCGCAACCTGGCCGGCATTGTTCACACCATCGGTGAGCAATATCACAACCTTACTCTTGGCATCGGACTCCCTCAACCTATTGACAGCCGTAGCCAAACCCATACCAATAGCCGTACCGTCATCCACCACGCCAAACTTCACCTGCGCAAGCAGAGTCTGTAATGCCGCCTTATCTGTTGTCAGAGGACTCTGCGTATAACTCTCACCCGCAAAAACCACCAAACCCATCCTGTCATTCGGGCGGTCAGCAATGAACTTCGCAGCCACATCCTTCGCAGCCGTAAGCCTGTCAGGCTCAAAATCCGCCGCCAACATCGTACCCGACACATCCAACGCCAAGACTATATCTATACCCTCAACCGTCGTCTTGCTCAAACTCTCCGAGGTCTGCGGACGCGCCAAAGCAACAACCATCAGCACCACAGCCACAAGACGCAATACAAAAGGCAAGTGACGACACCTATAACGCAACGTGCCAGGCGCAGAAACCAACGCACGAGTGCTCGACACCTTCACCGACGCACCACCCACACGCTGCAACCACACATAGTGCACCACCAAAGGTATCACCAATAGCAACAACCACAATATGTTCGGATTCGCTAATTTCATTTCCCTATTTTTTCTTCTTTTTCTCCTTTTTGCGACTTTTTATAAAAAGTCGCTCCTCTTGTCGCTTTTTTATTTTTCGCACCTTTTTGTAAAAAGGTGCTACCAAAAACTTTTAGTGTAGCCTTTACTACGCCTTATTTTAGAACCACCATCACAAAAGACGCTATGCGTCCCATCACACAAGGCCGAGCGTAAATAAGGAACTTGCGAGTCGAAGGTTGGTGCAAAAAGCACCCACAAGGCACGCTCGCTACCAATTCTTACCAGAACGTCCAACTCCCACAGCCCGCTCGGCATCGACCTTCTCGCGGGTCTTATCCTCGGCAGCCTGCACAGCATCCAACATCTGCTCACTCTCCATTGTGGGCTCGGGGACCTCGCGGGATTCATCTTCGGACTCCTCACTTGGCTTGGGCTTCTCCTCTTCGGGTTCCTCGGGTTTCTCTCCCTCGGGTTGTTCGTCTTGTTGTTGCTGTTGGTTCTCTTTATTATCGTTATTTTGTTGGTCTTGTTCCTCTTGTTGGCCCTGATTCTGGTTTTGGTTCTGATTCTGATTCTGATTTTGTTGTTGGTCTTGGTTCTGCTGGTTTTCCAGCATCGCTTTGGTGTAGGCGTAGTTGAACTTCGCCTCCAAATCATTGGGGTTGAGTTTCAGCGACGACTTGTAGGATTCCAACGCCTCTTCCAACTTCTGCTGTTGGAATTGCGCATTGCCGAGGTTATAGAGTGCCTTTGCTTTTTGCTCGGGGGTGAGGTTTTTGCCCCTCTCCACGAGATTTTTGAAGGTGTTTTCGGCGGTTTCGAAGTCGCCCATTGCATACTGCGAATCTCCGAGGTTGAAGCGCGCAACACCGGAGAGTGAATCCACCTGCAAGGCCTCACGATACTCCCTTTGTGCCTCCTCCATACGTTGCTCTTCGTAGAGCCTATTGCCTTTGCGGACGTGGTGACGCTCGGGGTATACCTGGCCCCAAGCCACACTTGCCACGCAGAGCGTCAACGCCAAGAGGATATATCTAACATTACTATTCATTCTTCGCCTCCTCCTCATTTTGAGTCACGCCCTCGGGCTCTTGTTCTTCGAGGTTCACAACCTCCTCAACAACCTCCTTGCTCTCCTCCACAAAGTAGTAGATGGTGTAGTAGGCGGCCTCACAACTCTCCGCCTCGGGGATATATTTGGCGAACTTCACAAGGTCACTCTCGGTGAGCAACGATGTGAGTTCTTGGGTATGCTTGGGGGTGAATGCGAGGTCCTTCATAGCCTCCACAATCTCCTCTGTGGTCATCTCCAAAGCGCCAACGCCATAGCGTCCCGCAAGGTAGGTGCGGAATATCTCCGTGAGGCGCGAATAGTACTCTTTGACCTTGCCGTTCTGCCACAACTTCTGGTTGGCGAGGAGTTCGAGAGAGCGGATGGCAACAACGTGTGCGGGTTCAACCCTCTTGTTGGCAACCTTCTCACCTCGCGCCCTCCTCACAAGGAAGACTACAAGTGCCACCAATGCAACCACAACGGCAAGAATCGCAAAGGTGTAGCCCGCAATAGCCACAACCTCCTCCAATGTCACAGGCATTGGCAGTGGTTGTTTTATGTCGTAGATGGTCTTCTGGGCCGTATCGACGGGTATCATCGCCACATCCAGCGCCAACGCCCCCTGTGCAAAGAGTGTATCCACACCCTTGCCATCGCTCGCCAGCACACCCAACGAATCAATCCTATACTGTGCGGGCTCAAACGAAATCATACGGTAACTCTTGCGCAGGTGGTAGCGCCCCTCCGAGGCTCCCAACGTATCCACCCCTCTCTCCTCCAAGAGTTCTATGCGTCCCTCGGCAAATTCGGGAGTGATGGTCGGAAAGGCCACAAGGTGACCATCGGCCACCTCCACCTCCAACACGAGGTCGAAATGGTCGCCCAGCAACACACTGTCGGGTTCAAACCTCGCCTCCACAACCCTCACAGGCTCCTCGGCAGATGCCGTCGCAGCACCCACCAACAACGCCCACAGAAGTGTGGTGATATATCTCCTTGCAATCTTCATCTATCGTCTTTTGAAGAGTTTAATGAGTTCTTTCACATAGTCCTCCTCGGTGGTTACATCGGCGTGGTCGATGCGTGCACGAGAGAGAATCCTATCGGCACTCTCGTGGCGCTCCTGCCACTCGCGCGAGTAGTGCTCCCTTACCTCACGCGAAGAGGTGTCCACACACACCCTCTTGCCACTCTCGGCATCCACCATCTCTACCAATCCCACATCGGGCAACTCTGCATCCCTCGGGTCGTAGACCTTAATGGCCACAATGTCGTGTTTGCGCGAGGCGATACCCAGCACCTTCGAGACCCTTTCATCCTCCTCTCGGGGGGTGTCGAAGTCGCTGATAATAAACGTGGTGCTCTTCTTTTTCAACACACCCGTCAGGTACTCCATAGGCGCAATGAGCGACGTGCCCTTGCTCTCGGGCTCAAACTCCAACAAGGTGCGGATTATCATAAGGATGTGTGAGCGCCCCTTCTTCGGAGGGATAAACTTCTCCACCCTGTCACTGAAAATCAAGCACCCAACCTTGTCGTTGTTCTGCGCTGCCGAGAAGCCCAAAACCGCTGCAATCTCGGTCATCACCGCTCTCTTATCTCTCTCTCCCGAGCCAAACTCTCCCGAGCCACTCACATCCACAAGAAGCATCATCGTTAGTTCCCTCTCCTCCTCGTAGATTTTGATGTGGGGTTTGCGGGTGCGCGCGGTGACATTCCAATCAATATCCCTCACGTCGTCGCCCAAGCGGTACTCCCTGACCTCACTAAATGCCACACCACGACCACGAAAAGCACTATGGTAGTGGCCAGCGAAAATATCGTTGGAGAGGCCACGAGTCTTTATCTCAATCTTTCGGACCTGTTTGAGTATGTCAGCTGTATCGCGCACTTTTCTTTTTATTTCCTTTCCTTTTGCGACTTTTATAAAAAGTCGCTCTTCCTGTCGCTTTTTTGTAAAAAAGCGACGCAAAAAACTTTTAGTGCAACCTATTCCCTACCCCATTAGGGAGGTTAGGGAGGTTAGGGAGGTTAGGGAGTTTAAGGGGTTTAGGGCTCTCTTCTCTAAATTCCCTAACTTCACTAAATTCACTTATACTTCCTCGGGCGATTCATCGCCCGCAACACACGCCCCCGCCACTTCGTGGCACCCCCCTACCCTGCGAGTGGGTTGTGTGGAGGGGTTTTTGTGCCAACCCCCTTACCCGGCGAGTGCATATCGTGAGGCAGATGCAAGGCTTGCGATGGGCGAGGATGCGCAGTTTACTGAACGTAAATGAGCAATCCGAGCCCGAGCATAACGCAGCAGATGCCCACGAGATGTGCTCGCCATTAAGGTACCTCTACGGCGTTAAGAATTTCCGTTATAATATCCTCGGTGGTGACATTCTCCGCCTCGGCCTCGTAGGACAAGCCTATGCGATGGCGCAAAACATCGTGACACATAGCCCTCACATCCTCGGGAATAACATAGCCCCTATGTTTGATGAAAGCGTATGCCTTCGAGGCCTTCGCCAAAGCGATACTCGCACGAGGCGACGCTCCGTAGGAAATCATATCGGAGAGTTTCGAAAGACCATACTCGGCAGGCTCCCTCGTGGCGAAGATAATATCGACAATGTATTTCTCAATCTTCTCGTCCATATAGACATCGCTCACCACCTTGCGCGCCCTGACAATATCCTCGGGGGTGACAACCTTATGCACCTCGGGCAAGCCCTCGCCTGCAAGGTTCAACCTCACAATATCCCTCTCCTCCTGGCGTTTGGGGTAGGAAATCTTCGCTTTGAGCATAAACCTATCGACCTGCGCCTCGGGCAGAGGATAGGTACCCTCCTGCTCAATGGGGTTCTGGGTAGCCATCACAAGGAAGGGCTCGGGCAAGGCGAAAGTCTCCTCACCGATGGTCACCTGACGCTCCTGCATAGCCTCCAAAAGCGCACTCTGCACCTTCGCAGGCGAGCGGTTAATCTCATCTGCCAAGACAAAGTTGGCAAAAATGGGACCTTTCTTTACGGTGAACTCTTCGTTCTTCTGGGAGTAAATAAGAGTACCCACCAAATCCGCAGGCAGCAGGTCGGGGGTGAACTGCACACGGCTGAACTTTGCATCCACCGCCTTCGAAAGTGTGGTGATAGCCAGAGTTTTAGCCAAGCCGGGCACACCCTCCAACAAGATGTGACCGCCCGTTAAAAGACCTATCATAAGGGTGTCCACCAAATGGCGCTGACCCACAATGATGTGTCCCATCTCCATCGAAAGCGAATCCACAAAAAGGCTTTCCTTCTCGATTCGCTCGTTAAGTTCCTTAATATTAACCACTTCGCTCATAATATATAGTTTTTCGATTTTGTCTTTCCAATATGATGCCCAAGCACCCTACAAATTCAAACGTATATCTTCACAAAGTTAGTACATTTTAGTTGAAAATTGAAAGCGGAAGATTGAAAATTTCCTTAAAGCCCCCCCCAACGACCACCCACTTTGTTCACGGGTATCTTTTTTAACACCCGTAACCTTTTTTGCTCCACATCAACTATACTCTTCACTTTGTTCACGGGTATCTTTTTTGATACCCGTGAAGAATTGAAAATTGAGGCAACCGATACCAAGCCGAGGGCAATCACCCCTCACACCAAATTGTTTGCAGATAACCTATGGGCCTATAAACACTCCTCGCGGGTAATGAAAACATTACCCGCGAGGCAAGTGAGGGAAAATCCTTCCCATTTGTTTTAGGTCTGTTCCCACCTATTTCAGATGCTCGGCTATCTTTTGGCGGAGAGAGCCTTGACCATAGCCCATCCAGCGGTCTATAATCATACCTTCGGGTGAGATGAGCGTGTAGTTAGGGATGCCGCCCTGGTCATAGTGGGCATAGATGCCGGTCTCCTGCTTACCATCGCTCCAATTGTGCCACGACATTGTGTGTCGCACAGAGGCTTCGCGCCATACCTTGTCGGTATCAGTTGTGATGCTCACCACTTGCAGGCGGTCTTTGTACTTCTCGGCAATCTCACCCATCTCGGGTAGCGCCATTATGCAAGGGCCACAGCCGCTGCTCCACAAGTCGAGCAGAATATAATAACCGTTCAACTCCGAGAGGGTGTGGCGACCGCCCTCCAGGTCGTAGAACTCACCATCAATCATAGGTTCGCCAATGGTCGCCTCCTTGGTAGGGTAAACTCGGGTTTTTATCTTCTCGTAAGAGGGGTGATTATGCCATTCTTCGCCAAGTGAGTTGAAAATATCCTCAACCTCTTTGCGGTGTGAGAACTCAGGGTAAGACTTAAACATACTCGACATTTCGCAAAGGTGCATCATGCCGACTTCGTCCATTTTGCATCTTCTCATACGTTTGAGTAGGTGCTTGTGAATTTCTGATTGAAGTCGCAGTTGTTCATTACCCAAACTGTCATATTTGGCTTCTAGCAATGCCATGTCTGCATTGGGCTCGTCCATAGCAGCCCAAAGCATATTGTCTTCTATTAGAGCCCTTTGTAAATCTTTGTATATCTCTTTTGCACAACGAATATAGCCCTGCTGTGAGCGGTTTTCGGGGGCAGGACCATCCACCTTCCAAGTGTAAACCAACTTATCCTTACCCGTGATGACAACCTTGTCGCCAGCCTCTGCCCAAATGTGGGCGGCCATACTCGGAAAATCATCCCTCCAACAGAGTAGTGTCAGGTGCTCTTTCGCCGCCTCGGGAGTAATGCGGAAGTGGAATTTGCCACTTCGGAGTGTATCGTGGGCTATGGCCATACCTACCTGACCGTCAATCCTAAATAGATAGAATACTGCGCCATCCTCCACATTGGTCACTCGGCCCTCAATCTCGTAGTAATCCTTTGGGGTGTCGGGGCCGCACGCCACAAAGCACAATGCGATACAAAACAATAGAATCAAGCGTTTCATAGATTTAGTATTTAGGGGTTAAAAAGCGTGCACTCCACGCGCGCACATCTAATGTACAAATATAAATATTAAAGTTGAAAGTTCGAAATGAAGAATGGAGAATTGTGACACGCCTCTTTGGGAGCGGGTATTAAAAAAGATACCCGCGAACAAAGGGGTGGGACCTCTAATTTTGTAGGGAAAAACCCTCTCATAAGTTAGGAGAGGGTGCCCGAAGGGCGGGTGAGGTCTGTTAAGCCTCCCCTACGATAGGGGAGGTTTGGAGGGGTGGTCGTAATTGCCCTCGGTGTCCCCACCGAGCAGTGCCGAAGGCGGGTGAGGTCTGTTAAATCCGTCTTGCCACGACTCATTGCAGATGAGTCGGTTGGCATCTACCGCGCTTTATTGCGGGCAACTCGGTTGCCCGCTTTTCTTTGCCACTTTTGGTGGCAAAAGTGGCGCAAAAGCCACGCACGACATCTCTGGCGGGAGGGCGGAGCGCAAAGTCTAAAACAAACGCTATGCGGGCAAAGCATTTGCCGTTTTTGTTTCTTAACGCCTTTGCCCTCCGCCCTCGCCACGACCTCACAAGGAGGTCGCTTCTCCGCCGACGATGTAAAGTGCGGGTCTATGGTGCGCCCCAACGGGCGCAGGTATTAAAAAAGATACCCGAGAACAAGGAGGTGAACCATCAAAAAAAACGGGAGCCCCCAACCTCTTGGGTATTAAAAAAGATACCCGAGAAGAAATTGAAAGTTGAAAATTGAATTATAGGGCTTACAAGCCCTATAAGCCCTAAAAAACAAGAAGGACAAGAAATTCTTGTGTTTCCTGTAACTCTTATAATTCTTGTTTTTCCTGTGACTCTTGCCCCTTTCGGGTTCGGAAACTGCCGAGCCCGCGACGTTGGACGTTAGACAAAAAAGCATAACACAAGAGGAGTGATAAGTATACAAAGAAAGCGGACTCCGCAGTTTGCTTATCGCAAATGAGGAGTCCGCTTATCGCAGTATAACGAAGCAATCGCTCGTGTTATGCTTTTTTGGAAGCGCCGGTCTTAACAGCCTTCACCTTCGCACCCGAAGTCTTTGCAGTCGATTTGGGAGCAACAGGTTTCTTGGTTGCGGGTTTCTTCTCGGCTACTGCCTCACCCTCGGCTACCACCTCTGCATCCTGTGCCTTTTTAGCACGGCTACGACGGGTTTTGGGTGCCGCTGCTTTGGGGGCTACGCCCTCAACGTAGGTCTCGTTGAAGTCTACGAGCTCGATGATACACATCTCTGCTGCGTCACCTACACGGAAACCGGTGTGGAGAATACGAGTGTAACCACCGGGGCGGTCAGCAATCTTGGGAGCAACGGTGCGGAACAACTCTGCGGTTGCAAATTTGTCTTTCAGGTAACTGAAAACAACACGACGCTGGTGGGTGGTGTCCTCTTTCGATTTGGTAATGATGGGCTCAACGAATTTTTTCAGAGCCTTTGCTTTTGCCACAGTGGTCTCGATGCGCTTGTGGAGAATAAGGCTGGCTGCCATATTCGACATCAGGGCTTTACGGTGCGAAGCCTGACGACCGAGGTGGTTTACTTTTTTATTGTGTCTCATAGATTAATGTTTCTTTTTTGTGGGTTATTCCTTATCCAACTTGTAGGGCGAAACGTCCATACCAAAGTGGAGGTTCAACGATGCCAAAAGGTCATCCAACTCGGTCAGCGACTTCTTACCAAAGTTACGGAACTTCAACAAATCGTTGCGGTTGTAACGTACCAAGTCGCCAATGGTGTCTACCTCCGCAGCCTTCAAGCAGTTGAGGGCGCGAACAGACAAATCCTGATCGGAGAGTTTGGTCTTCAAGAGCTGACGCATATGCAATACGCTCTCGTCGAACTCCTCGGTGGGCGAAGTCTCCTCCATATTGATGGTAATCTTCTCGTCAGAGAAGAGCATCAAGTGGTGGATGAGAATCTTGGCAGCCTCTTTCAAGGCCTCTTTGGGATGAATCGAACCGTCAGTAGTAACCTCAATGTTGAGTTTGTCATAGTCAGTCTTCTGCTCAACACGGTAGGGCTCTACCGAGTACTTAACATTGATAATAGGGGTGTGAATCGAGTCGATAGGCAACAGACCAAACTCCGCATCTGCGGGGCGGTTCTCCTCGGCGGGAACATAACCGCGACCCTTACCGATGGTCAAGTCGATGGTCAATTTGGTATCGGGAGTGAGGTGGCAGATAACCAACTCGGGATTCAACACTTTGAAGTTCGAAAGGAAATTCGAGATATAGCCTGCGGTGAGTTCGGTCTGACCGGCCACGTTGATAGTAACCTTCTCCGACTCGGCAGTCTCAATGGTGCGAATGAAACGTACCTGTTTGAGATTGAGGACAATATCAATCATTCCTTCCATAACTCCGGGGATGGCGGCAAACTCGTGATCGACCCCGGCAATCTTTACGGTGGTGATTGCATAACCCTCCAACGAGGAGAGCAACACCCTACGCAAAGCATTACCTATGGTCATACCGAAGCCAGGCTCCAAAGGACGGAATTCGAATTTTCCGAATGTGGAGGTGGATTCGAGCATAATCACCTTCTCGGGTTTCTGGAATGCTAAAATTGCCATAATTGTGTAATCAATTATTTTGTTAAGTACTATTTCGAGTACAACTCGACGATCAACTGCTCCTTGATGTTCTCGGGGATATCCTCGCGCTCGGGACGCTGCAAGAATTTACCACTCAAAGTCTCGGGGTTCCACTCCAACCAAGCGTACTGGTTAGCGCGACGACCTGCGAGGCTCTCGGTGATGGTTTCGAGAGTCTTCGATTTCTCACGAACTGCAACTACATCACCTGCGCGGAGGCTGTACGAAGGAATATTAACCACCGAACCATTAACGGTAATGTGGCGGTGCGACACCAACTGACGTGCAGCAGCACGGGTGGGTGCGATACCAAGACGGTATACTACGTTGTCCAAACGGCTTTCGAGAAGTTTCAGCAGGTTCTCACCGGTGATACCGCCCATAGCGGCAGCCTTCTCAAATGCGTTGTGGAACTGACGCTCCAACAAACCGTAGGTATATTTTGCTTTCTGTTTCTCGTTCAGCTGGGTGCCGTACTCCGAAACTTTTTTGCGTTTGCGGTTCAGACCGTGCTGACCGGCAGGATAGTTCTTCTTATCGAGAACCTTGTCTGCACCAAAAATAGGCTCGCCAAACTTACGAGCAATTTTACTTTTTGGACCTGTATATCTAGCCATTGTTCTTCTTGTTTTACTTGTGTTGAAACTAAATGTTTACTCTCTCCTATTGCTCGTCAAGGATTATACGCGACGGCGGTTAGGAGCACGGCAACCGTTGTGGGGCAGTGGAGTAACGTCGATAATCTCCATCACGGTGATACCTGCACCGTCGATAGTACGGATTGCCGACTCACGAACCTGACCGGGACCTTTCACATAAACTTTCACTTTACGCAAGCCCAAGTCGTATGCAACCTTTGCACAGTCTGCGGCAGCGGTCTGTGCTGCGTAGGGAGTGTTCTTCTTCGAACCTCGGAAGCCCATCTTACCTGCCGAACTCCAACTGATAACCTCACCTGCACCGTTGGTGATGGTGATGATTACGTTGTTGAAAGTCGAGTGTACGAAAGCCATACCGACTGCGTCTACTTTAACTACGCGCTTCTTAACTGATACTGGTTTCTTTGCCATAACTCTCTACTTTTATTTAGTTGCTTTTTTCTTGTTAGCTACAGTCTTCTTCTTACCCTTGCGAGTACGAGCGTTGTTCTTGGTGCTCTGACCGCACACAGGAAGACCTACACGGTGACGGATGCCTCGGTAGCAACCGATATCCATCAATCGTTTGATGTTGAGTTGTACGAGCGAACGGCACTCACCCTCAACTTTGATGCCACTCTCGGCAATAGCGTTACGGATTGCACCTACCTGCTCATCGGTCCAGTCGTCTACTTTGGTGTTGTAGTCGATACCAGCCATATCAAGAATCATTCGTGCGGTGCTGCGACCAATGCCATAAATATAGGTCAAGCCGATTTCGCCGCGCTTATTTTTGGGTAAATCTACACCTACTATACGTGCCATAAATCTTTTCTTCTCTTTTTAGTTAATTACTTTTGGCGCATTTTGAATTTAGGATTCTTTTTGCAAATAACATAAAGGTGGTTACCACGCTTTACAATTTTGCAATCCTCGCTTCTTTTCTTAATTGATGCTCTAACTTTCATCTTTGAAAAGTGTTTAATTTAGTTTGTTTTTGTGGCATAATCTCTTCGCCGAAAGGTTTAACCAAAAGTAGCGACTGTCACATTCTCTGTTCTTCTTTTGCCTGAAACCAAAGCCACATTTCCACACGGCTCTGCTTTCACCTCTGCACCCTCTTGGCGCCCTGCGCCCTCTACGGTGCTACTCTATTTTTGGCAAACCCAGCGCATCTTATGCTCTGTGGTATGCCCTTTGCGACACTCTGTACTCCTAGCCCCTTTGTTGTCGGCGGGGAGGTTATTTGTAACGGAAGGAGATGCGACCTTTGGTCAAATCATAGGGGGACATCTCTACCTTTACTTTGTCACCGGGAAGAATCTTGATGTAGTGCATCCTCATCTTACCCGAAATGTGGGCGGTAATAACGTGTCCGTTGTCCAACTCCACGCGAAACATTGCGTTTGAGAGGGCCTCCACGATGGTTCCGTCCTTTTCAATAGCAGCTTGCTTTGCCATAAGATGTTCTTAAATTTTTGTTCTGTATTACGAAATTCCTTTTTGTTTAGCGCGCAAAGATAACAAATTTCTTTGGATTACCAAATTTTCAACCAGTTACGCTTTGCCGAGGGCCTCTTCAATGACACCAAAGTCGGTCAAAACATCCGCCTCTCCATTGCGTATTGCCACCGCAAATTCGAAGTGAGCCGAGGGTTTCCTGTCTTTCGTGCGCACCGTCCATCCGTCGCGCTCAAAAACCACATTCTTCGAACCCATATTTATCATTGGCTCGATGCAGATGACCATTCCCTGTTTCAACAGAGGACCTGTGCCTCGTCTGCCGTAGTTGGGAACTTCGGGGGACTCGTGCATCTTCCTGCCCAAGCCGTGCCCCACAAGTTCGCGGACAACCCCGTAGCCATATCTCTCGGCGTGTGCCTGAACGGCTGCCGAAATATCGCCCACGCGATTACCCGCCACTGCCTGCTCAACACCCTTGATGAGTGACTCTTTGGTGACCCTCAACAACTGCTCCACCTCGGGAGCAATCTCGCCCACACCAAAAGTATAGGCCGAGTCACCATAAAAGCCCTTCATTATGGTGCCGCAATCCACCGAAACAACATCTCCCTCTTTGAGGGCGTAGTTCGAAGGAATACCGTGTACCACGTTCTCATTCACCGACACACACAAGGTGTTGGGAAATCCTCCGTAGCCGAGGAAGCCCGGAACTGCTCCGTGAGAACGGATAAACTCCTCCGCAATCCTATCCAACTCCAAAGTCGTGACTCCGGGTTTGATATGCCTGCCCACCTCCGCAAGTGTAGCACTCACCAGAAGGTTATTCTCGCGCAGCAGTTCGACCTCTTCCTCTGTTTTGAGATATATCATTACAGATTCTCTCCTTTTCTTTAAGAACTCTTACTACAAGTAAGCCCGAGTCGAAAGATTAGTGGCGACCCCTAATCCTACCGGTCTTCATCAGACCATCGTAGTGACGGAGAAGCAAGTAACTTTCAACCTGTTTGAGAGTGTCGAGAACTACACCCACCAAAATCAGCAGCGAAGTACCTCCGAAGAAGAGCGCAAACTGACGGTTGATACCAATCATCTCGGCAAATGCAGGCAAAATAGCCACAATAGCCAAGAAAATCGAACCAGGAAGGGTGATTCTCGTCATGATGGTGTCGATGTAAGTTTTGGTCTCCTTGCCGGGTTTAACACCAGGAATGAAGCCTCCATTACGTTTCAAATCGTCAGCCATCATTTGGGGATTCACAATAATTGCTGTGTAGAAGTAGGTAAACGCGAACACCAAGATTGCAAAGGTGAAGTTATACCAGAATCCGGTGTAGTTGTTGAACGCAGCAGCGAAGCCACGAGTGGACTCCCACCTGCCGAAGAGCATAGGGATGAACATCAAGGCCTGTGCGAAGATGATAGGCATCACATTCGCAGCATTCACCTTCAAGGGGATGTACTGGCGTACACCACCGTACTGCTTGTTGCCAACAATGCGTTTTGCATACTGTACGGGAATCTTGCGGGTTGCCTGCACGAGGGCAATAGCAGCCATAAAGATGAAGTACAGAAGCACAAACTCTACAACCAACATCACCCAACCACCGGTTGCAGCATTGGTCCTTGCATCCAACTCTGCCAGCAGAGCGTGAGGCAAGCGAGCAACGATACCCACCATAATGATGAGCGAAATACCGTTACCAATGCCTTTGTCGGTAATCTTCTCACCCAACCACATCACGAACATAGTGCCGGCAATAAGCACTACGAGTGCGGTGAAGATGAAGAAGGCGTTGTACTCCATAACGAAAGCGCCAGGAGCCTGGGCGTGCAGGTTAGCAAGATAAGCGGGACCTTGCAGGCAGAGCACCACAATGGTCAAATATCTTGTAATTTGGTTCATCTTGCGGTGACCACTCTCGCCCTCTTTCTGCAACCTCTGGAAGTAGGGAACTACAATACCCAGAAGTTGTACGATAATCGAAGCCGAGATATAGGGCATTACACCGAGTGCGAAAATCGACGCATTGGAGAATGCACCACCCGAAAAAATATCCAACAGACCCATAAGACCATCGGCGGTCTGCGCACTCATCGCGGAGAGAGCGTTGGGGTTGATACCGGGAATCACCACAAAACTTCCGAACCTATATATAAGAAGAAGACCCAGCGTATAAAGAATCTTTGTACGCAACTCCTCTATCTTAAATATATTCTTAATGGTTTCGACAAGTTTCATCGCTTAACTTTGTTAGTCTGGTTGTAAAAAATTAGAGTTTCTCGATTTTACCGCCTTTTGCCTCAATGGCAGCAACTGCTGTCTGGCTGAAAGCGTGAGCGGTTACGTTGAGTGCTTTGGTAACCTCACCTTTACCGAGGATTTTCACCTTGTGGTTCTTCGAAATGAAACCAGCCTCGATGAGAGTCTCAATGTTGATGTCGGTGATGTTCTTGTTGGCAGCCAACTGTTCGAGGGTATCCAAGTTGATGGGTTTGTACTCAACACGTTTGATGTTGGTGAAACCAAACTTGGGCATACGACGCTGCAAAGGCATCTGACCGCCCTCAAAGCCCAACTTGTGGCTGTAACCAGAGCGCGACTGTGCACCTTTGTGACCACGAGTAGAGGTACCACCGTGACCCGAACCCTGACCGCGACCAATTCGTTTCTCGTGGTGAGTCGAACCCGCTGCGGGTTTAAGATTGCTTAAATTCATCGTTATCTTCTTTTTTTACTTTTTTACTTCTGTGAACTTTACTCTTTAACGGTCTCAACCTTAACCAGATGTTTAACCTTGTTAATCATACCGAGGATGATGGCCGAATCCTCGTGCTCAACGGTCTGATTTACTTTGTGCAGACCAAGTGCGTCGAGGTTGCTGCACTGGTTTTTGGTCTGACCAATGCGGCTCTTTACCTGAGTGATTTTCAATCTTGCCATAATTTCTTCCTTTCTCGATTAGCCGTTAAATACTTGATTCATAGAGATACCGCGCAACTGGGCTACGCTTGCAGCGTCACGCAACTCCATAAGTGCGCCAACGGTTGCTTTCACCAAGTTGTGGGGGTTCGACGAACCTTTGCTCTTTGCGAGTACGTTGTGGATACCCACGCTCTCGAATACTACACGCATCGCACCACCTGCCTTAACACCGGTACCAGGGGCTGCGGGGCGCATAAGCACCTGCGAACCACCAAAACGGAACTCCTGCGAGTGGGGAATTGTGCCGTTGATTACGGGAATCTTCACGAGGTTTTTCTTTGCATCCTCTACACCTTTCGCAATTGCCGACTGAACCTCACTGGCTTTGCCAAGACCGTAGCCTACAACACCAGCCTCGTTACCAACAACTACGATTGCAGAGAAACTCATTGTGCGACCACCTTTGGTAGTTTTCGATACCCTCTGGATTGCTACGAGCCTGTCTTTCAACTCGAGGTCGCTTGTTCTAACTTTGATATTACTGTTTGCCATAGTTGCTCATTAGAATTTAAGTCCGCCTTCACGAGCGGCATCTGCCAACATTTTTACTCTTCCGTGATAGAGGTAGCCGTTACGGTCATACGACACGCACTCGATGCCTTTTGCAAGAGCAATCTCGGCGATACGTTTGCCAACCATTTTAGCCTGCTCAATACCATTTACCTTCTGTGCTGCCTCGGCAATCTCTTTGTCCAACGACGAAGCCGCTGCCAGAGTCACACCCTTGTTATCGTCAATCAACTGTACATAAATCTGCTTATTGCTGCGGAATACAGTCATACGAGGTCTTGCTGCGGTACCCTCAACTACCTTGCGGATACGCATTTTAATCCTCTCTCTTCTTTCGATTTTATTCAATGCCATATTTACGCGATTTTACTATTTAGCGTTAGCAGACTTACCAGCCTTACGACGCAAGGTTTCACCAATAAATTTAATACCTTTACCTTTGTAGGGCTCGGGTTTACGGAACGAGCGAATCTTTGCAGCAACCTGACCAACAAGTTGTTTATCGATGCTCTTGAGAGTGAGAATGGGGTTACCCTTCTTCTCCTGCTGTACCTCGGCCTTAACCTCGGCGGGCAACATCAGGAAAATATCGTGCGAATAACCCAAAGAGAGTTTCAAAAGTTGACCTTCAACCTCTGCTTTGAAACCAACACCTACGAGTTCCTGTTTAATCTCGTAGCCTTTCGAAACGCCCACTACCATATTGTTGATGAGTGCGCGGTACAAACCGTGCATCGAGCGGTGGCGTGGCTGGTTCGTAGGACGAGTAACTGTCAATACGTTACCCTCTACGGTTACGGTGATGTCAGAGTCTACTTTCTGGCTCAACGCACCAAGAGGTCCTTTCACGCTTACCACGTTGTTAGCAGCAACCTCTACGGTTACGCCTGCGGGCAAGTTTACAGGTAATTTACCAATTCTTGACATTGTTTTGTTTGTTTTTGTAAAGTTAATACTAGTAGATGTAGCAGAGAACCTCGCCACCTACGTTTTCCTGACGTGCTTTCTTGTCGGTCATAATGCCTTTGGGGGTCGAAACGATTGCGATACCCAAACCGTTCTGCACTTTGGGCATATCGGCAGCCGACGAATAGCGACGAAGACCGGGACGCGACACGCGCTCCAAACCCTTGATAGCGCACTGCTTGGTCTCGGGGTGATACTTCAACGCAATCTTGATGGTCGAAAAGCCCTTCTCGTTCTTGTCAAACTTGTAGGCGAGGATGTAACCCTGTTCGTAGAGAATCTTGGTCATCTCTTCCTTCATTTTTGAACCGGGAGCTTCAACCGTTTTGTGGTTGGCTTTCGCCGCGTTTCTAATCCTCGTGAGGAAATCCGCAATAGGATCTGTCATAGTTGTAATGGATTAAAAGTTAAAAATGTAGTTAATTATTTAGCACCTCAATTGCCGACCACCCCGTAGAGGGAGGTCGGCAACTTTGGTGTTTTTTCTTTTTTTCGCTTTTTAAGCCGCCAAAGATAGGAACTTTTTGCGGATAAATTGCAAACTTCGGAGCAGAATTTCAATATTTTACGATTTCTTAACTCGAAAACATCTACTCTTGCCTTTCGCAGACCACCCAACGGTGGCCCAACTCACAGGCGCTCTACCGCTCTCCGACGGGGCAATTTCGCTACGCTCCTACCCTCTGACTGCCACTACCACGAAGCCTTCTTCACACCGGGGATAAGGCCGTGCGAAGCCATCTCGCGGAACTGAATACGGCTCAAACCAAACTGGCGAATGTAGCCTTTGGGACGACCGGTAATCTGGCAGCGGTTGTGCTGGCGGATGGGGTTGGAGTTGCGGGGCAACTTCGAAAGTGCCTGCCAAGCCTCCATCTCGTTCATCTCACCTGCCTTAACAGCGGCAGCGATAGCCTCACGCTTTGCAGCATAGCGCTGTGCGAGTTTAACACGTTTAACCTCGCGTGCTTTCATTGATTCTTTTGCCATACCTTATGCTTTTTTAGCGTTCTTAAAAGGAAGACCAAACTCACGGAGAAGAGCATAACCCTCCTCGTCGGTGTTTGCGGTGGTCACGAAGCAAATCTCCATACCGAGAATCTTGGTAATCTTATCGATGTCGATCTCGGGGAAGATAATCTGCTCCTTGATACCGAGGGTGTAGTTACCCTGGCCGTCGAATTTCTCGTTGATGCCTTTGAAGTCGCGGATACGGGGAAGCGCAACTGCGATAAGCCTCTCCAAGAACTCGTACATACGGTCACCACGAAGGGTTACGCGAACACCAACGGGCATACCTTTACGGAGTTTGAAGTTCGAAATATCCTTACGCGAGCGAGTCTGAACTGCTTTCTGACCAGCAATAATCGAGAGCTCCTCCTGGGCAATCTCGATGAGTTTCTTGTCAGCAACAGCCTCACCAACACCCTCGTTGAGGACGATTTTCTGCAATTTGGGTACCTGCATAATGCTCTTGTAGCCAAATTCTTTCATAAGGGCAGGAACTATCTGCTCCTTATAAGTCGTTTTGAGTGTAGGAATGTAAGCCATTATTTAATCTCCTCTCCTGATTTTTTAGCGTAACGTACAAGTTTACCATTCTCACCCTCTTTGCGACCTACGCGGGTAGGTTTGCCGGTCTTGGGGTCGGCAAGCATAAGGTTCGAAACGTGAATAGGGGCCTCCTGCTCAACGATTCCACCCTGGGTGTTCTTGGCGCTGGGTTTGGTGTGTTTCTTGATGATGTTGAAACCCTCAACGATTGCGCGCTGATTCTTGGTATCTACCTCCAAAACACGACCTGTTTTCTCTTTGCTTTTGCTACCGCCCGAAATAACGTAAACGGTATCACCTTTTTTGATATGTAATTTCATACTTCTCAACGGTATTTAAGATTACAATACTTCGGGTGCAAGCGAGATGATTTTCATATACTGGTCGCGCAACTCGCGGGCAACGGGACCAAAGATACGAGTACCACGCATCTCACCCTGGGGGTTCAACAATACTACGGCGTTGTCGTCGAAACGAATGTACGAACCGTTAGCACGACGAATCTCCTTCTTTGTTCTAACTACAACCGCTTTCGATACGGTACCCTTCTTGATGTCGCCAGAAGGGGTTGCGCTCTTAACGGTCACAACGATTTTGTCGCCAATAGTGGCGTACTTCTTCTTGGTACCGCCCAAAACGCGAATGCAAAGTACCTCTTTTGCACCACTGTTGTCGGCTACTACCAATCTGCTTTCCTGTTGTATCATGACTATTTAGCTCTTTCAATAATTTCTACTAATCTCCAACGCTTCGTCTTGCTCAAAGGACGAGTCTCCATAATCTTTACGGTGTCGCCCTCGTTGCACTGGTTCTGCTCGTCCTCTGCCACAAAGCGAGTGGTCTTGTTCACGAACTTACCATAGATAGGGTGTTTAACCTTACGGTGAACTGCAACTACAATGGATTTCTCCATCTTATTGCTGACTACCACACCGATTCTCTCTTTTCTAAGATTTCTTTCCATAGCCTCAATTAACATTTAGTGTTTTTCTGGTGCAGTACAGTCTTCATACGAGCGATGTCTCTGCGAGCTTTCTTAATAACGGAGGTATCCTCCACAGGAGATACAGCGTGATTCACCTTCAAAGTGGCAAGTTTTGCCTGCTCAGCCTCGATGCGCTCTACCAAATCGGCTACTGCCATCTCTTTCAATTCTGCTGTTTTCATAACTTTCTTGTCTGCTTTTAAAGGTTATTATTCAACGTAATCTCTGCGTACAACGAGTTTGGTCTCGATGGGCAACTTCTGGGCACCAAGACGCAAAGCCTCTTTTGCCACCTCGAAGGGTACGCCCTCAATCTCAAACATAAGGCGACCAGGAGTAACGGGGGCTACAAAACCCTCGGGTGCACCTTTACCTTTACCCATACGAACCTCGGCGGGTTTCTTGGTGATGGGCTTATCGGGGAAGATGCGAATCCAAATCTGACCCTCACGTTTCATATAACGTACGATTGCCTGACGAGCAGCCTCAATCTGACGGCCAGTGATCCAAATCGAATCCATCGCTTTCAAGCCGAAAGAACCAAACGCAAGCTGGTTACCCCTCTGGGCAAGACCTTTCATGCGTCCTTTCTGCATTCTTCTAAATTTTGTCCTTTTTGGTTGTAACATTGTCTTATCTTATTTAGAAGTGTTCCTTATTTGTTGTTATTGTTTCTCCTGCGCTTGCGGTCGCCACGAGGTTTGCCACCACGCTGCTCGCTCTGTGCAGGACCTGCTACCGACGAAGCACCGGCAATCTCGAAGAGGTCGCGTTTGCCATAAACCTCACCTACGCAAATCCATACCTTTACACCGAGGATACCAACTTTGGTAAGTGCCTCGGCAAGGCAGTAATCTACATCGGCACGGAAGGTGTGCAGAGGAATACGACCCTCTTTGTAGGTCTCGCTACGAGCCATCTCCGCGCCACCAATACGGCCACTAATCTGAATCTTGATACCCTCGGCACCCATACGCATTGTCGATGCGATAGTGGTCTTAATTGCGCGACGGTACGATACACGACCCTCCAACTGGCGAGCCAACTGATTAGCAACGATTACAGCGTCAATCTCGGGGCGTTTAACCTCAAAGATGTTAATCTGCACCTCTTTGCCGGTGAGTTTTTTGAGCTCCTCTTTGAGTTTGTCAACCTCCTGACCACCTTTACCGATAATCAAACCGGGACGAGCGGTGCTGATGGTTACGGTCACCAATTTGAGAGTACGCTCAATGATGATTTTCGAAATGCTGGCCTTTGCAAGACGGGCATTGAGGTAGGTACGAATTTTCGAATCCTCAACCAAGCGGGTTGAAAAATCTTTGCCGCCATACCAGTTGGAATCCCAACCACGAATGATACCCAGGCGGTTTGCAATTGGATTAACTTTCTGTCCCATCTTCTTACTCAGCTGATTTAGTTTCTACTACCATTTTGTCTACAATAATCGTAACGTGGTTGGAACGCTTACGAATGCGGTGAGCACGACCCTGGGGTGCGGGCTGAATGCGTTTGAGCATACGGCCACCATCTACCTTAATCTCTTTTACGCAGAGTTTGGTATCCTCCAAGCGCTCATTGGGGTTCTTTGCCTCCCAGTTGGCGATAGCCGAGCGGAGAAGTTTCTCCAACTTCACCGAAGCCTCTTTCTTCGAGTAGCGAAGAAGTGCCAACGCTTTATTTACCTCTACGCCGCGAACAGTGTCGGCAACGATACGCATCTTGCGGGGCGAGGTAGGGCAATCACGCAGCGAGGCAATAGCCACCTGCTTCTTTGCGGCCTTCATTTTCTCGGCCATTTGATATTTTCTTGCTCCCATATCCTACTTTATTTTTTTCTGTTACCGGCGTGACCGCGGAAGGTGCGTGTGGGTGCGAACTCTCCGAGTTTGTGGCCTACCATATTTTCAGTTACATAAACGGGTATAAACTTGTTACCGTTGTGTACAGCATTTGTCTGACCTACGAAGTCGGGCGAAATCATACTTGCCCTCGACCAGGTTTTGATTACGGTCTTCTGATTGCTCTCGTTCTGGGCGATTACTCGCTGTTCGAGCCTGGGCTCAATGAACGGTCCTTTTTTAAGTGAACGACTCATTATGCTACTATTTTTTTATTTTGTTTTCTTGGAGATAATGAATTTGCTGGTAGTCTTTTTGGGGTTACGAGTCTTGTAACCTTTTGCCAACAGACCTTTGCGCGAACGGGGGTGACCACCGCTTGAACGACCTTCACCACCACCCATGGGGTGATCAACAGGGTTCATAGTCACACCTCGGTTGTGAGGCCTGCGACCCAACCAACGCTTCCTACCGGCCTTACCGTGCTGTTCGAGGCTGTGGTCGGGGTTCGATACAGCACCAACAGTCGCGCGGCAAGCGCAGAGAACCATACGGGTCTCTCCCGAAGGAAGTTTAATAATAGCATATTTACCCTCGCGAGCCAAAAGCTGTGCGTAGGTACCAGCCGAGCGAGCCAATACTGCGCCCTGACCGGGGTAGAGTTCGATTGCGTGTACAATGGTACCCAGGGGAATGTTTGCAAGAAGCAAGGTGTTACCAACCTCGGGTGCAACACTCTCACCGCTCATTACGGTCTGACCTACTTTCAAGCCGTTGGGAGCCAAAATGTAGCTCTTCGAGCCGTCTGCGTATACAATCAGAGCAATACGAGCCGAACGGTTGGGGTCGTACTCGATGGTTGCAACAGTTGCAGCCATACCATCTTTTGCACGTTTGAAGTCAATTACACGGTACATCTGTTTGTGACCACCACCGATGTAACGAACAGTCATCTTACCAGCGTGGTTACGACCACCGCTGCTCTTCTTGGGTTCGAGCAACGATTTCTCAGGCACCGAGCAGGTAATATCCGTGAAGGTACCTGCGACTTTATGTCTTGTTCCTGGTGTTACAGGATTAAACTTTTTTACTGCCATCTCTCAATTAGATATTACTGTAGAAATCAATAGTATCGCCCTCTTTCAAGGTTACGATTGCTTTTTTCACTGCATTGGTGCGACCTACCAAGTAGCCAGATTTGGTGTAGCGTGCTTTGAGCTTACCTTTGGTGTTGATGGTATTTACGCTCTCAACAACTACGTTGTACATCTGCTCTACGGCTGCGCGAATCTCCAATTTGTTAGCCCTGCGGTCAACGATAAAACCATACTGACCGAGTTTCTCGCCCTGACCTGCCATTTTCTCGGTCAAGATGGGTTTGATAATTACATTCATTGTCTGTTCGGTTTTTTAGTGATTAGAAATTCTCGTTTACCCTTGCCAATGCGCTCTCGGTGAACAACATAACACCAGCGTTCATCACGTCGTAGGTGTTCAGGTTTGCTACCTGCATTACCTTCACTTTGGGAAGGTTGCGTACCGAAAGGCTAATGTTGTGGTCGGTCTCTGCTACTACGAGCAATACCTTCTTGCCAGCCAAGTTCAAAGCCTCTGCCATTGCAACAAACGATTTGGTTTTGGGAGTCTCCATAACGAAATCCTCAACAACGGTGATAGCCTCTGCCTGGGCTTTGAGTGAGAGTGCGCTGCGGCGTGCAAGCGATTTGAGTTTCTTGTTCAACTTGAAACTGTAATCGCGGGGCACGGGACCGAAAATACGGCCGCCGCCGGGGAACAAAGGCGAAAGGATGCTACCTGCACGAGCACCGCCTGTGCCTTTCTGACGTTTGAGTTTGCGGGTCGAGCCTGCTACCTCGTTACGCTGTTTTGCTTTGTGGGTACCCTGACGCTGGTCAGCCAAGTACTGCTTAACAGCCAAGTAGATAGCGTGAGTATTGGGCTCGATGCCGAAGACCTCCTGCGAAAGAACTGCTTTCTTCGAGGTCTGGGTTCCTGTGGTGGTGTAAATTGTAAGTTCCATCTCCTCTCTACTACTTTTCAATGATTACATAAGTACCTTTTGCACCGGGAACCGAACCCTTCACCAAGAGAAGGTTGTTCTCGGCAATAACTTTGAGGACTTTAAGGTTCTGAACCTTAACCCTCTCACCGCCGGTCTGACCGGGCAAGCGTTTGCCCTTGAAGACGCGCGAAGGATAGGAAGATGCACCAAGCGAACCGGGCTTACGCTGACGGTTGTGCTGACCGTGAGTCTGGCCACCTACACCGGCAAAGCCGTGACGTTTCACAACGCCCTGATAGCCTTTACCTTTCGATACACCCACTACGTCTACCCAGTCACCCTCTTCGAAGGTGTCGGCAACGGTGAGTACCTGACCCAGGGTCACCTCGGTGAACTCTTTGAACTCCACCAATTTGGCTTTGGGGGTAACACCCGATTTGCCAAAGTGACCTAACAAGCTTTTGCTGGTGTGCTTTTCACTCTTCTCGCCATAGGCAATCTGAACTGCGGAGTAGCCATCCTTCTCCTCGTTCTTGATTTGCGTAACTACACAGGGACCAGCCTCAATAACAGTGCATGGTATATTTTTACCCTCGGCACTGAAAACGGAAGTCATTCCGATTTTTTTTCCAATAAGTCCTGACATTTTAACCTGTCTTTAATTACTTGTTGTTATTAATAAAAAAGTGTGTTTGTGTAAAGTCTGTTTCGTTTCGACTTCTCTTCTCTGTTGTGAGGAATAGAGGTGTGCTCCTCGCGCGTGCGTATTTATTTATAGGTATCGGGCAAGGAGCGCCCCACGTCTTCCTCTCCTCTCTATCAGACTTTGATGTTTACCTCAACACCCGAGGGCAACTCCAATTTCATCAGAGCGTCGATAGTCTTGGGGGTTGAACTGTAAATATCAAGAATCCTCTTGAAGGTGCAGAGTTGGAACTGCTCGCGTGCTTTCTTATTAACGAAGGTCGAGCGGTTCACAGTGAAAATCTTTTTCTGGGTAGGAAGTGGAATAGGACCGCTTACTACTGCGCCTGTGCTTTTCACAGTTTTTACGATTTTCTCGGCAGATTTGTCTACCAAGTTGTGGTCGTAAGATTCGAGTTTGATTCTAATTTTCTGGCTCATTGTTATTTATTCTTTTATTCCAATTCTTGTTTTTTGCCACCGCATTTCTCGATAACGTCTTTGGCTACATTCTGGGGAACCTCATCGAAGTGCGAGAACTCCATTGTCGAAGTCGCGCGACCCGAAGAGAGGGTACGAAGTACGGTAACGTAGCCGAACATACCCGACAGGGGCACTTTGGCTTTGATAGCCGTAGCAACACCTTTGCTCTCGGTGCCTTCGATTTGGCCGCGACGTTTGTTCAAGTCGCCAATGATATCGCCCATATACTCCTCGGGGGTTACTACTTCCACCTTCATAATGGGCTCCTTCAATACGGGACGGCACTTGGGTGTAGCCTCGCGGAAACCATTGCGGGCGCAAATCTCAAACGAGAGTGCATCCGAGTCTACGGGGTGGAAAGAACCATCCTTCAAGGTCACCTTCATCGAGTCAATGCCGAAGCCTGCCAAAGGACCGTTGGCCATAGCCGACTCAAAGCCTTTCTGTACGGCGGGGATGAACTCTTTGGGAACGTTACCGCCCTTAACCTCGTCGATGAACTGCAAGCCCTGAACGCCCTCATCTGCGGGACCAATCTCAAAGATGATATCCGCAAACTTACCGCGACCACCGGACTGTTTCTTGAATACCTCACGCATCTGGTAGGTGCCAAGAAGTGCCTCTTTGTACGATACCTGGGGTGCACCAACATTAATCTCGATACCAAACTCCCTGCGGAGACGGTCAATAATAATATCCAAGTGCAACTCACCCATACCGCTGATGATGGTCTGACCGCTATCCTGGTCGGTCTTAACGGTGAAGGTGGGGTCCTCCTCTGCCAACTTACCGAGCGCAATGCCGAGTTTATCCAAATCCTTCTGGGTCTTGGGCTCAACAGCGATACCGATAACGGGCTCGGGGAAGGTCATAGACTCCAAAGTAATCTGTTTGTCCTCCACACAGAGAGTGTCGCCGGTGCGAACATCCTTGAAACCAACCACTGCGCAGATATCACCTGCACCGATGGTATCCATAGGATTCTGCTTGTTGGCGTGCATCTGGTAGATACGGCTGATACGCTCCTTCTTGCCCGAGCGGGTGTTGAATACATAGGTACCAGCATCGAGTTTACCCGAATAGATACGGATGAATGCCAAGCGACCTACATAGGGGTCGGTAGCAATCTTGAATGCCAATGCGCAGAAGGGGTCCTCCTCGGTGGGGTAGCGTTTCACGCTGCTCTCATTGCGGGGATCAACACCGTCGATAGCCTCAATGTCGAGGGGCGAAGGCAAGAACATCATAATCGAGTCCAGCAACAACTGAACGCCTTTGTTCTTGAACGACGAACCACACAACATAGGGATAATCTGCATACCAATGGTCGCCTTGCGGATTGCAGCGATGAGCTCGTCGGGAGTAATCGAATCGGGATCGTCAAAGAATTTCTCCATCAGAGCCATATCGACACTTGCAACCTCCTCTACGAGGTGTGCCCTTGCCTCCTCAACCTCTGCTTTCATCTCCTCGGGAACCTCCTCATAGGTGTAGTTCACGAGTTGGTCTTTCTTTGCATCGTCATAGATGATAGCCCTATTATATATAAGGTCTACCACACCCCTGAACGACTGCTCGCTACCAATGGGCAAAACCACAGGAACTGCGTTGGCACCCAAACGCTCCTTAACCTGGGAGCATACATTCATAAAGTCGGCGCCGGTACGGTCCATCTTATTAACGTAACCAATGCGGGGTACGTTGTACTTATCTGCCTGACGCCATACGGTCTCACTCTGGGGCTCAACGCCACCAACAGCACAGAAAGTTGCCACAGCACCGTCCAAAACACGCAACGAGCGCTCCACCTCTACGGTGAAATCGACGTGTCCGGGAGTGTCGATAAGGTTACTGTCATACTGTTTGCCTTTGTAATTCCAGAAAGCGGTAGTAGCAGCCGAAGTAATGGTGATACCACGCTCCTGCTCCTGAACCATCCAGTCCATAGTAGCCGAACCGTCGTGAGTCTCACCAATCTTGTGGGTCTTACCGGTGTAGAACAAGATTCGCTCGGAAGTAGTGGTCTTACCAGCATCGATGTGTGCCATGATGCCGATATTACGAGTATATGTTAAATCTCTTCCCATCGAATCTATTAGAACCTGAAGTGTGCGAATGCTTTATTTGCCTCTGCCATACGGTGCATCTCCTCTTTGCGTTTGAAGGCAGCACCCTCGTTGTTGTAGGCAGCCATAATCTCACCGCAGAGTTTCTCTGCCATAGATTTACCTGCGCGCTTACGAGAATAAAGGACCATATTTTTCATCGAAATCGAAATCTTGCGCTCAGGACGAACC